>NZ_JBHTCF010000009.1:0-307004 GCF_042665355.1 Streptomyces monticola
GCTCACTCGGGGCCAGGCCGCGCACCCGCTCCACCACCTGCCGCAGATGCTCGGGCGTGGTGCCGCAGCAGCCGCCCACCAGAGACAGGCCGTACTCGCCGACGAACGTCTCCTGCGCGTCGGCCAGTTCGGACGCCGTCAGCGGGTAGTGGGCGCCGTCCTTGCCGAGGACCGGCAGGCCCGCGTTGGGCATGCAGGCGATCGGTACGCGCGAGTGGCGGGCCAGATAGCGCAGGTGCTCGCTCATCTCGGCGGGGCCCGTGGCGCAGTTGAGGCCGATCATGTCGATACCGAGCGGCTCCAGGGCCGTCAGGGCGGCACCGATCTCCGAGCCCAGGAGCATCGTGCCGGTCGTCTCGACGGTGACCGAGCAGATGATGGGCAGGTTCGCGCCGGTCGCTTCCAGGGCGCGGTGGGCGCCCAGAATCGCGGACTTGGTCTGCAGCAGGTCCTGGGTGGTCTCCACCAGGAGGGCGTCGGCGCCACCGGCGATCAGGCCTTCGGCGTTCTGCTGGTAGGCGTCGCGCAACTTGACGTACGGGGCGTGGCCCAGGGTGGGCAGCTTGGTGCCGGGGCCCATCGAGCCGAGGACCCAGCGCTCCTGGCCGGTCGACTCGTGGAACTCGTCGGCCACTTCACGGGCGATCCGCGCGCCGGACTCGGAGAGCTCGAAGACCCGCTCCGGGATGTCGTACTCCCCCAGGGCCGCGAAATTGGCCCCGAAAGTGTTGGTTTCGACGCAGTCGACACCTACTGCGAAGTACTCGGCGTGCACCGAGCGGACGATGTCGGGCCGGGTCACATTGAGGATTTCGTTGCAGCCCTCCAGCTGCTGGAAGTCCTCCATCGAGGGGTCCTGCGCCTGAAGCATCGTGCCCATCGCCCCGTCGGCCACCACCACCCGGGTGGCAAGGGCCGTACGCAGAGCGTCTGCTCGGTTCGGGCTGGCGGTTGCGGGGGTCGGCTGCGAGGCCATGGATGAGCTCCCTGGAGTGCGACGGCTGTCGGCTTTGCGTCTTCCCGGCGGAAGGCGCACGCGGTCAGGGTAGCCGGGACGAAGGTCCTTCTGTGAAGACGTCCAGCAAGCAGACAGTCACCGCTCCAGGTCCGCGCGAGTGGCCCAGGAGGAAAGAGCTGAGAAAAGAGCCGCGGAAAGAGTCCGGCCCACCCGTTAGGACAAGGTCGGCATGGGCCGATAGTGTTCAGCATTGTCGAACGACCGGGTCGGCGGAGGTCCCGCACGCAAAAGGGGCCCGCAATAGAGCCGGACGCGGGGCGCGGACGGTGCCCGAGGGCACGGACCCGAGGGACAGGAAGGGGAGCTGACGCGTGGCGAAGAACATCCAGTCGCTCGAGCGCGCGGCGGCCATGCTGCGGTTGCTCGCGGGCGGCGAGCGGCGCCTCGGCCTCTCCGACATCGCCTCCGCACTGGGCCTCGCGAAGGGCACGGCGCACGGCATCCTGCGCACCCTGCAGCAGGAGGGTTTCGTCGAGCAGGACGCCGCCTCGGGCCGCTACCAGCTGGGCGCCGAGCTGCTACGCCTCGGCAACAGCTATCTGGACGTGCACGAACTGCGGGCCCGGGCGCTGGTGTGGACCGACGACCTGGCCCGCTCCAGCGGCGAGAGCGTCTACCTGGGCGTCCTGCACCAGCAGGGCGTCCTGATCGTGCACCACGTCTTCCGGCCCGACGACAGCCGGCAGGTGCTCGAGGTGGGCGCGATGCAGCCGCTGCACTCCACGGCGCTCGGCAAGGTGCTCTCCGCCTACGACCCGGTGGCGCACAGCGAGGTCGTGGAGGCCGAGCGGAAGGACTACACGCCGCACACGGTCACCGCGCTCGACGCCTTCGAGAGCGTCCTCGACCTGACCCGCGCGCGTGGCTGGGCCGCCGACATCGAGGAGACCTGGGACGGTGTGGCCTCCGTCGCGGCCCCGATCCACGACCGGCGGCGGATGCCGGTCGGCGCGGTCGGCATCACCGGCGCCGTGGAGCGGGTCTGCGCCGACGGCGAGCTGCGTTCCGAGCTGGTCGCGGCGGTGCGCGACTGCGCCCGCGCGGTGTCGCGTGACCTGGGCGCCGGGCGCTTCTGAGGCACGGTGCCGCAGGGCGCTCCGGGGTGCTCCCGGGCGCTGCGGGCGGGCGTTTTCCCCAGTTGGACAGGCACCCTCCGTGCCCGCCGCGAGTCACCCCGTGACCCGCGCCTCAAGGCGACGGATAACGATCGCGATTACCGTCACAGAAGTCTTGACGTCGAGTTAACCCTGGCGGAAAACTGCCGTTCAACGGTCGGCATTGTCGAACACCTACCGGTAATGCGAGGTAGGGTGTGGCAAGGCGGATCGGGCATACGCCCTCACCCTGAGGGCGCGGACCACCGGCGGGACCCGTGGTTCGCCTTCCCCTGGACGAAGGACAAAGGAGTCGCGGGTGTCCAGCTCCGACATCTTCATCAGCGAGACCATCGGTACCGCTGTTCTGATCCTGCTGGGCGGTGGCGTCTGCGCCGCCGTCACGCTGAAGCGCTCGAAGGCTTTCCAAGCCGGTTGGGTGGCCATCGCTTTCGGTTGGGGCTTCGCGGTCCTCACCGGTGCCTACATCGCCGTGCAGTCCGGCGCGCACCTCAACCCCGCGGTGACCGTCGGCCTCATCATCAAGGGCGGTGACGGCGCCCCCACCTGGGGTGACACCCCGGCCTACTTCTCGGGCCAGCTGCTCGGCGCGATGATCGGCGCGGTTCTCGTGTGGATCGCCTACTACGGCCACTTCAAGGCCCACCTGAACGACCCCGAGGTCGCCGCGCAGAAGACCGCCAACCCCGGCCCGGTGCACGGTGTCTTCTTCACGTCGCCCGAGATCCGCAACCCCCTGCAGAACCTGGCCACCGAGGTGATCGCCACCATCGTGCTCGTGCTGGCGATCCTCACCCAGGGCCTGAGCGCGGACGGCAAGGGCCTCTCCTGGGGCGGTGCGCTGATCACCGCGCTGGTCGTGGTCGGCATCGGTCTCTCCCTCGGCGGGCCGACCGGCTACGCGATCAACCCGGTCCGTGACCTGGGCCCGCGCATCGTGCACTCCCTGCTGCCGCTGCCGAACAAGGGCGGCTCCGACTGGTCGTACGCCTGGATCCCCGTCGTCGGCCCGCTTCTCGGCGGCGCCATAGCGGCCGGCATCTACAACGTGGCCTTCGCCTGAGCCGCAGCAACCAGCTGAGCGCACACCGCACCGCCGTACCAAAGACTTCATGGAGCACACAGTGACCGACGCACACACCGCCGGGCCCTTCATCGCCGCGATCGACCAGGGCACCACCTCCAGCCGCTGCATCGTCTTCGACAAGGACGGCCGGATCGTCGCCGTCGACCAGCGCGAGCACGAGCAGATCTTCCCCAAGCCGGGCTGGGTCGAGCACGACGCCAAGGAGATCTGGACCAACGTCCAGTCCGTGGTCGCCGGGGCCGTCACCAAGGCCGGGATCACCGCCGCCGACGTCAAGGCGATCGGCATCACCAACCAGCGTGAGACCACGCTGATGTGGGACAAGAACACCGGCGAGCCGGTGCACAACGCCATCGTGTGGCAGGACACCCGCACCGACGCGCTGTGCAAGGAGCTCGGCCGCAACGTCGGCCAGGACCGCTTCCGCCGCGAGACCGGCCTCCCGCTCGCCTCCTACTTCGCGGGCCCGAAGGTCCGCTGGCTGCTCGACAACGTCGAGGGCCTGCGCGAGCGCGCCGAGGCCGGCGACATCCTCTTCGGCACCATGGACTCCTGGGTCATCTGGAATCTGACCGGCGGCACCGACGGCGGCGTGCACGTCACCGACGTCACCAACGCCTCGCGCACCCTCCTGATGAACCTGCACGAGATGGCCTGGGACGAGCGCATCGTGGAGCACTCGATGGGCATCCCGCTCGCCGTGCTCCCGGAGATCAGGTCCTCCGCCGAGGTCTACGGCCACGCCAAGGGCGGCATCCTCGACGGCGTTCCCGTCGCCTCCGCACTCGGCGACCAGCAGGCCGCCCTGTTCGGCCAGACCTGTTTCGCCAAGGGCGAGGCCAAGTCGACGTACGGCACCGGCACCTTCATGCTGATGAACACCGGTGACGAGCCCGTCAACTCCTACAACGGCCTGCTCACCACGGTCGGTTACCAGATCGGCGACCAGAAGCCGGTCTACGCCCTCGAGGGCTCGATCGCGGTCACCGGCTCCCTGGTGCAGTGGATGCGCGACCAGATGGGCCTGATCCAGTCCGCCGCCGAGATCGAGACCCTCGCGTCCTCGGTCGAGGACAACGGCGGCGCCTACTTCGTGCCGGCCTTCTCCGGTCTGTTCGCCCCGTACTGGCGCTCCGACGCCCGCGGTGTGATCGCCGGCCTGACCCGGTACGTCACCAAGGCGCACATCGCGCGCGCCGTGCTCGAGGCCACCGCCTGGCAGACCCGTGAGATCACCGACGCCATGACGAAGGACTCCGGCGTCGAGCTCGCGGCTCTCAAGGTCGACGGCGGTATGACCTCCAACAACCTGCTGATGCAGACGATCTCCGACTTCACGGACGCTCCCGTGGTGCGCCCGATGGTCGCGGAGACCACCTGCCTCGGTGCGGCCTACGCCGCCGGCCTCGCCGTCGGCTTCTGGCCGGACACCGACGCCCTGCGCGCCAACTGGCGCCGGGCCGCCGAGTGGACCCCCCGTATGCCTGCGGAGCAGCGGGACCGCGAGTACAAGAACTGGCTCAAGGCCGTCGAGCGGACCATGGGCTGGATCGAGGACGAGGGCTGATGAATCCCTCTGCCTCGAGGACGAGCTGACGAGGAGCAAAACCCATGAGCACCCCCACCCTGCAGAGCGGCCCTGCCTACCCGGCGCTCGGCCTGCACCCGGCCGGCGGTTCGATACCGAGCCGTGCCGAGACCCGTGAGCAGCTGGCGAAGGCGACGTACGACCTGCTCGTCATCGGCGGCGGCATCCTGGGCATCTCCACTGCCTGGCATGCCGCGCAGGCCGGACTGCGGGTGGCCCTGGTGGACGCCGGTGACTTCGCCGGCGCCACCTCCTCCGCTTCCTCCAAGCTGCTCCACGGCGGTCTGCGCTATCTGCAGACCGGCGCGGTGAAGCTGGTCGCGGAGAACCACTTCGAGCGGCGTGCGGTGTCACGTCAGGTGGCACCGCACCTCGCCAACCCGCTCACCTTCTACCTGCCCGTCTACAAGGGCGGCCCGCACGGCGCGGCCAAGCTGGGCGCGGGTGTCTTCGCGTACAGCGCCCTGTCGGCGTTCGGCGACGGCGTCGGGCATCTGCTCTCCCCGTCGAAGGCAGCGCAGGACGTGCCGGAGCTGCGCACCGACAACCTCAAGGCCGTCGCGGTGTACGGCGACGACCAGATGAACGACGCGCGGATGGCGCTGATGACGGTCCGCGCGGCCGTCGAGGCGGGCGCCGTCGTCCTCAACCACGCCGAGGTCACCGGCCTGCGCTTCACCAAGGGCCGGGTGACGGGCGCCGAGCTCAAGGACCGTCAGTCGGGCGACGAGTTCGGCGTCAGCGCCCGTCTCGTCCTGAACGCCACGGGCCCCTGGGTGGACCACCTGCGCTCGATGGAGGACCCGAACGCGGCGCCCTCCATCCGCCTCTCCAAGGGCGCGCACCTGGTCCTCAAGCGCACCGCCCCGTGGAAGGCCGCGCTGGCGACGCCGATCGACAAGTACCGCATCACGTTCGCCCTGCCGTGGGAGGACATGCTGCTCCTCGGTACGACGGACGAGGAGTTCGAGGGCGACCCGCGCGATGTCTCGGTCACCGAGAAGGACACCACGCAGATCCTGGACGAGGCGGCGTTCTCGATCCGGGACCAGCAGCTGTCCCGCGATCTGATCACGTACTCCTTCGCCGGTCTGCGGGTGCTTCCCGGCGGCCCGGGCGACACCTCGAAGGCCAAGCGCGAGACGGTCGTGACCGAGGGCCGCGGCGGCATGCTGTCGGTCGCCGGCGGCAAGTGGACCACCTTCCGGCACATCGGCCGTACGGTGATGAACAAGCTGGCCGAGCTGCCCGGGCACCCGCTCGGCGAGGACATGCAGCCGATCTCGCAGCTCCCCAAGAAGCTTCCGCTGCCGGGTATTTCGAACCCCGACGCGGTCGCGCACCGGCTCCTGGTCGACGGGGGTACGCCGGGCCCGCGGATGTCCGCCGACACCGCGCGCCACCTGGCCACGCACTACGGCTCGCTGTCCTTCGACATCGCGCGCCTGGCCAACGAGGACCCGGCGCTCGCCGAGCGCATTCACCCCGACGCCCCGGAGATCTGGGCCCAGGTCGTCTACGCCCGTGACCACGAGTGGGCCGAGACGGCGGACGACGTGCTGCGCCGCCGTACGACGCTGACGATCCGCGGCCTGGCCACGGACGAGGTGCGGGGCAAGGTCGAGGACCTGCTGAAGAAGTAACGCTCCCTATAGGGCAGTTGTAAGGGGCGGTCGCTGTTGCGGCCGCCCCTTACGCATGGCTTGCCTTACGCATGGCTTGCCTTACGCATGGCTTCCGCGGGCCGTCACTTCTTGCGCGTCCAGTAACTGGTCTTCTCCCGCCAGTCCATCAACCGCGCCGGGTCGCCGAAGACCTCGATGCCGTCGCCTTCGGGGCCGCGGCGGGCGTACATGAGCAGCAGCAGTTCCACGGCGGGCCCGCGCACGGCGACCGTGGCCTTCTCGTGCGCGCGCCGGAGCGAGATCGCATCGCCGCTCAGGTCGAACAGCCACTCACCCGCGCCCACGTCCCCGGCGTCCGTGGCGTGGATGTGCAGCGTCCACGGCGGCTCACGGAGCGCACGGCGCTGTTCCTCGGTCTCCACGGCCTGCGGCAGCGTGCTGACCTCCATCCACTCCTCCAGGGCGGCCACCGCCACGGACGGGTCGAGGTCGTGGGGCGCACCCAGGGCCCGGGTCGCGTCGTAGCGGTGCACGACGGACTCGGCGGCCATACGGCGGGACCAGAACAGCGGGGTGCGCGGGGGCGCGGGCGCCCACACCCGCGGGTGCGGGCCGGCCTCGCGCAGGGTCGCGGCGAGCCGGCCGGCGCCCTCGGTGAGCCACTCGCCGAGGGCTTCGGGATCCTTGTCGCCGTATCCCGTCACGTCGTTGACGATGTCGTCGGGCACGGGTTCCGCGGCCCGCGTACGGACGATCTCCTCGGCCCAGCGGTACGCGCCGCCGACGTGCCGCAAAAGGTCGCCGAGGGTCCAGCCGGGACAGGCGGGAACCGGGACGGAGAGGTCGGCGTCGCGCACAAGGGAGCGGAGCAGTGCGGTCTGCCGGACGATCGTGTCGCAGTCGGCTTCGAAGCCTGCGGGAAGACTCATGGCCCTCACGGTAGACGGACCCGCATAATGCCGGGTGAGACATCGGATGTCTGAGCGAGACCGGAGGTTCGGGCCATGGCTGTCACCGACGAGGCGATCGAGAAGATCAAAGGCATGATCGTCTCGGGTGCGCTGCGCCCGGGGGACCGACTGCCCAAGGAGAGCGAACTCGCCGCTGACCTGGGCCTTTCCCGTAACTCGCTGCGCGAGGCGGTACGCGCTCTGGCGCTCATCCGGATCCTCGACGTACGCCAGGGAGACGGGACATATGTCACGAGCCTCGATCCGCAGCTGCTCCTGGAGGCGCTGAGTTTCGTCGTCGACTTCCACCGGGACGACACGGTTCTGGAGTTTCTCGCGGTACGCCGCATCCTGGAGCCCGCCGCCACGGCGATCGCCTGCGCACATATCGAGGAGAGCGAACTCGACGCCCTGAGCGCCCAGTTGGACGCGCTGGGCGCGGCACCTTCGGTGGAGGAGCTGGTGGCATCCGACCTCGAATTCCACCGCGGCATCGTGCAGGCGTCGGGGAACTCGGTGCTGTGCTCACTCCTCGACGGGCTCTCGGGGCCGACCACCCGGGCCAGGATCTGGCGCGGCCTCACCCAGGAGGACGCCGTGAGCCGCACCCTGTACGAGCACCGCATGATCCTCGCCGCACTGCGCGACGGGGACGCGGAGGCGGCCAGGTCGTGGGCGACGGTGCATATCGCGAGCGTGGAGCAGTGGTTGCGCTCCACACTGTGACGGCCACGCCGTGACAGCCGGGCCGTGACGGCCATGCTGCGGCTGAGGCGGCGGTCACGCCGCGTCCGGGGCGAAGGGCCCGGTCATCGGACGATTGAACTCATCCTACGTATGCCCGCGCAACGGGCCAACAACCCCTTCCCTAAAGGGGGTTGGGCGATGACAGCTCGGATGAATGGCGCCCCGCCTGGGGATGCATCTGTGCACTCAGGCACGCAGAGGGCGTGCAAGGGGGCTGCGGAGGGCCCCCACGGACGCCGTAAGGTTGGGGCGTACGCGAGGGCACGTCGGAAGGAGGCGCTGGGTGATCGAGCTCGAGGGGGTTCCCGAGCTGGTCGACCCGGTCATGGTGGCCGCGTTCGAAGGCTGGAACGACGCCGGCGACGCCGCCTCCACTGCGGTCGCTCATCTGGACAGGGAGTGGAAGGGCGAGGTGTTCGCGGCGCTCGACGCCGAGGACTACTACGACTTCCAGGTCAACCGGCCCACGGTCTGGCTCGACGGCGGGGTACGCAAGATCACCTGGCCGACGACCCGCCTCTCCGTGGTCAGGGTCGGCGGCGACAAGCCGCGTGACCTGGTCCTTGTGCGCGGGATCGAGCCGTCCATGCGCTGGCGTTCGTTCTGCAACGAGCTGCTCGGCTTCGCGCACGAGCTGGGCGTGGAGCTGGTGGTGGTCCTGGGGGCGCTGCTCGGGGACACCCCGCACACCCGCCCTGTGCCGGTCAGCGGTGTCACATCGGACGCGGACCTGGCCCGCACCATGAACCTGGAGGAGACGCGGTACGAAGGCCCCACGGGCATCGTCGGCATCCTCCAGGAGGCCTGCACGCACGCGGGCGTCCCGGCGGTCTCGCTGTGGGCGGCCGTGCCGCACTACGTCTCGCAGCCGCCGAACCCGAAGGCCACTCTCGCGCTGCTCAACCGCCTCGAGGACCTGATCGACCTGCGCATCCCGCTCGGCGAGCTGGCCGAGGACGCCCGCGCCTGGCAGCTCGGCGTCGACCAGCTGGCCGCCGAGGACAGCGAGGTCGCGGAGTACGTCCAGACGCTGGAGGAGGCCCGGGACACCGCGGAGCTGCCCGAGGCGTCCGGCGAGGCGATCGCCCGGGAATTCGAGCGGTATCTGCGCCGGCGCGACGGCGGCCCAGGACCGGGCCCGGTCCCCGGCCACGCCACGGACGGCGGCGACACCGGCTCGTTCCTGCGCGACACCCCGAGCGAGCGGACCCGTCCGCCCAAGCCCCTGCCGCAGGAGCCGGCGCCCGGGGCGGAGAAGGGCAGGGACTCCGGGGCGGGGGCGGAGAGCGGCCGCGAGTCCGACGGTGACGGTGACGCCGTCCGGGACGCCGAGCCCGGTGACTCCACTGACGCCGGTGACTCCGGTGACGTACGCGAATCCGGCGAAGCCGAGCCCGAGGGCCCGTCGGCCCAGGACGCAGACGATGTCGATGCCGATGCCGATGCCGATGCCGATGCCGCAGACAACGGCGCCGGCAAGGACAAGGACAAGGGCAACAACACGGGCAAAGACAAAGGCCAGGGCCAGGACAAGGGCAAGGCCGAAGGCAAGGACGGCGAGCCGCGCTCGGGCGACTGAGCGGCCGCTGACCGACGCCTGAGCCGGCACCGCCGCCCCGCCTCACACCAGGGCGCGCTCACCGCCCCGCCCTCACACCTGGTCGACCGCCACCGCCTCGTACTCCGTGTCCGGGGTCGGCTCGGCCACGTCGAAGCGGGCGTTGGGCAGATAGATCCGGCCGCCCCAGGCCGCCGCGGTCGTGGGGATACGGAAGCGCGCGTCGGTGATCCGCGTGAGCGTACGGCCGCGGGTGCCGGACCGGTTGAGGCGGAAGACGTCGACGGCGTTCTGCCGCTGCTGCACGACGTAGAGCACCCGGCCGAGCAGCAGCAGGCCGTCGCCGTTGGGGATCCTCGCTCCGCCGAGGTCCACGGCCGCGGCGACGCCGTCACTCGGGTCGACGCGCATCAAAGTGCCGCCGTCCGCGAAGGAGTTGACCACGAGCAGCGCGCTGCCGTCCGGAGTGCGCTCGATGCCGTTGGCCGTGAAGTCGGGGCCCTGCTGCCAGTCGCCGCCGAGCGGCAGGGTGCTCACCTCTCCGGGCGTGCCGTGCCGGTCGAGGGCGAGGCGGTAGAGCTGGGGCTTGAAGGAGTCCGTGAACCAGGCGGCGCCCGGCGTGAGGATCACGTCATTGACGAAGGTTCCGGCCGAGCCGACCGTGGCGATGGTGTGCACCCGGCCGCTGCGCGGGTCGGCCGTCCGCAGCTCCTGGCTGGGCCCGCCGCACAGGAACAGCCGTCCGCTGTCGTGGAGTTTGAGGCCGATCACCGGATGGCCCGGGCCCTGGCCCTCGACCACCGTGCGGCCCCGGCCGGTGGTCAGGTCGGCGCGGTAGACGCCGCCGTGCGCGATCGAGCCGAAGTACGCGTACGGGCGTGAGCCGATGGTCACCCCCTCGGGCCGGAAGCCGTCCGGGAGCGGAATGAGGGTGGGGCGGGCGGCGGGAGCCGTTTCGGCCGCACGTGCGGAGGCGCCGAGCGGGCCGAGGAGAGCGGCACCCGCGGCGGCCGCGCTCGCGCCGAGGAGTCTTCGACGTGCGACGCGACGGTCCGGACGATCCATGGCATCCATTGCGCATCCTTCCGGTAAGAGGTCCGGCAAAAAGGGTCAATGGCCGCTCATACCCCACCACATGACGGTCTTCACCGCAGGCTTTGGCCGGTATATGCCGTGACATCGCCTTCAGGATGAATTGCAGGGGGTTCCCCATTCAACTTTGTTTCAAACACAGTTGGCTCACCTTGGGGTGGACGCCCGGCGGTCCCGGTAGCAAGGTGTGCCACGAAGGCGAGGAGCACACGGGCGAGTTGAGCCGACGGGTCAGTTGAGCAGACGGGCGAGTCAGCAGACGGGCAAGTTGAGCAGACGGCCGGCCGAGGCCGAGTACCGCGGAGCCGACATCCGAGGGGAGCGCATAGCGATGACCGAGCAGGCGCAGCCGGCGCACGACCCGGGAGCCGCCGGACCAGGACCTGACGGAGCGGGATTCACCTACCAGGGGGCCGAGCAGGAGTTGATCGTCGTGGCCCGGGCCGAGGCCCGGCTGCGCGCCGAGGAGCACGGTGTCCGCTCGGCCGCGGGGGCGGATGTCTCCGCCCTCAATATGTTCCTCAGCGACGAACAGCTCTCCCTGGAGCCGCTGTTCGGCAGTGAGGAGCGACTCGAGGCCGCGGCGGCCGCGGGCGAGGCCCCGCCGGGACCCGATCTGGCGCTGTTCTACCGGGTGCGGGGCGAGCAGTCACGGGCCCAGGAGCTGCGGTCCCGGATCGCCGCCCTGCCCGGAGTCGACACGGCCTACGTCAAGCCCGGCGCCGTACCCGCCGCCACGCTCGGCCAGTACGGGCAGTACGGGCAGAGCGCCGACGACTCCCAGCGACGCAAGGAAGGCGCCCGGGTCACCCCCGACTTCACCGGCAGGCAGGGCTATCTGCGTCCGGCCCCGGAGGGCGTGGACGCGTACTGGGCCTGGCAGCGGCCCGGCGGCTCGGGCGAGGGCGTCACCGTCATCGATGTCGAGGGCGCCTGGCAGCTGGGCCACGAGGACCTGTCGGCGAAGCTGGCGGGCGTCGTGGTCGGCACACCGCTGCAGGACCTGGCCTGGCGCAACCACGGCACCGCCGTCCTCGGTGTGATCGGCGGCGACCGGAGCGAACGGGGAGAACAGGCCGAGCGGGGTGAACGCGCCGAGCGTGGCATCGTGGGCATCGTCCCGGAGACGGTCACCGCGGCCGCCTCCTTCGCGGGCATCGGCTCGGCGGCGGCGATCCACAAGGCGGCCGAGCGGCTGAGCCCCGGCGATATCGTGCTGATCGAGCTGCACCGCCCCGGCCCGCAGTTCGACTTCGCCACACGTGACGACCAGCGCGGCTATATCGCCCTCGAATGGTGGCCCGACGACTACGCGGCGATCCGGCACGCCACGGCCAGGGGTGTCCTCGTGGTCGGTGCGGCGGGCAACGGCTCGGAGTCCCTTGACGACGCGGCCTACGAGCGCAGGCCCGATGAGTTCCCCGAGTGGTGGCGCAACCCGTTCAACCCGGCCAATGAGCTCTCCGGCGCCGTCCTCGTCGGCGCGGGCGCGCCCCCGCCCGGCACTCACGGCCGCGACCACGGCCCGGACCGCTCCCGGCTCGCCTTCTCCAACTACGGGGCGCGCGTGGACGCCCAGGGCTGGGGCCGTGAGACCACCACGACCGGCGGCTTCTGGAACCGGCCCGGCGATCTGCAGGGCGGCGCCGAGGAGATCGCCTGGTACACCGACACATTCTCCGGTACGTCCTCCGCGTCCCCGATCGTGGTGGGCGCCCTCGCCTCGCTGCAAGGCATGCTCAAAGCGGCCGGGCAGGCCCCGCTGCAGCCGCGGCGCGCCCGTGAGGTGCTGCGCGCGACGGGTTCGCCGCAGCAGGACGCACCGGGCCGGCCCGCATCGCAGCGGATCGGCAGCCGGCCCGACATCAAGGCCGCCGTCGCGCATCTGCTGCCGTCGGCGATCGGTACGGGCCAGGCCGAGCGGTACTGGGACGAACTGGTCCCGTACCCGCGTGAACTCCCGCCGCGCCTGCGGCTGTTCGTGGCAGGGGCGTGGCGCAACCTGAACGACCCGTCCCCCGAGACCCGCCAGGCGGTGCACGCCGCCTTCGCGGGGGGACGGCCCGACGTACGTGTCTGGTTCGCGGACGACCAGGTCGTCGGCCTGGTCATCGCCGGCTGAACCCGCGGCACCCATCACTGAATCAATGAGGGAAGGTGGCACCCGCATGAGCACCACCCCGCAGATGAGTCAGCAGATCCCCCAGCAGCAGGGCCAGAGCCAGTTCGGCCAGGGCCAGTTCGGCCAGCAGCAGGGCCAGCAGGGCGTGAGCACCGCCCCGCCGCAACAGCAGCAGGGCCAGCAGCAGCCCGGTCAGCAGATGTACGGCCAGGGCGGCCAGGGCCAGATGGGGCAGACGGGCCAGATGGGCCAGATGCTGCCTCCGCAGCTCCAGCAGCAGCTGCAGCAGATGGGGCAGCAGCAGCCGTATCAGCAGCTTCTGCAGCAGCTGGGGCAGCAGATCGGCGCCGAGGCGATCCAGAGCGGCGTGGCGACCCGGTACTGGAACGTCGTCGACGCCCTGCCCGGCCAGCCGCCGATCCTCTTCCTGCTCGTCAACAACATCTGGCGTGAGCTGCACAATCCGAGCCAGATCGTGCAGGACGTCGTGCAGCGCGGCTTCATCGCCGGACACCAGGTGATCGGCTTCTTCGACAGCGCGAACCCGAACTCGATCCAGGCGATCGTGGTCAACAAGTAGCCGGCCGGCACAGACACACCGGCACAGACACAGAGGCGCCGGACGAGCCCTGCTCGTCCGGCGCCTCACCTGCGCAGGCGTCACAGCACCTGCGTACGTGTTACAGCGCTACACCCAGGAGCGCGTCCACGGCGCGGGACACCACTCCGGGTGCGCCCTCTTCCGTACCGCCTTCGGACTCCTGCCGTGCGGCCCAGCGGTCGACCGCCGCGAGTGCGGCGGGCGCGTCCAGGTCGGCGGCCAGGGCCTCGCGGATCTCCTCGACGAGCGGGTCGGCGTCGGGGCCGTCGGGCCGGGAGACGGCTGCGCGCCAGCGGCCGAGCCGGTCGACGGCGTCCTGCAGGACCTGGTCGGTCCACTCCCAGTCCGCGCGGTAGTGGTGGGCGAGCAGCGCGAGCCGGATGGCCGCCGGGTCGACGCCGTCCTGCCGCAGCTTGGAGACGAACACCAGGTTGCCCTTGGACTTGGACATCTTCGCGCCGTCCAGGGCGACCATGCCCGCGTGCACATAGGCCTTGGCGAAGGGATGCTGCCCGGTCATCACCTGGGCGTGTGACGCGCCCATCTCGTGGTGCGGGAAGGCCAGGTCCGAGCCGCCGCCCTGGATGTCGAAGCCCATGCCCAGGTGCTCCAGGGCGATGGCGACACACTCGATGTGCCAGCCGGGCCGGCCGCGGCCGAGGCTGGCGCCGTCCCAGCTGGGCTCGCCGTCGCGGGCCGCCATCCAGAGCATCGGGTCGAGCGGGTTCTTCTTGCCCGGCCGCTCGGGGTCGCCGCCGCGCTCCGCGGAGAGCGCCTTCATGGTGGCGACGTCGAGACGGGAGACCTCGCCGTAGTGGGCGTCGGACTCGACGGAGAAATAGATGTCACCGTCGAGCTCGTAGGCGGCGCCCATGTCGCGCAGCCGCTCCACCATGGGGATGATCCCCGGTATGGCCTCGACGGCGCCGATGTACTGCTGCGGGGGAAGCATCCGCAGGGCGGTCATGTCCTCGCGGAACAGTGCCGTCTCGCGCTCCGCGAGGCCGGTCCAGTCGAGGCCGTCGCGGTTGGCCCGCTCAAGGAGCGGATCGTCCACGTCGGTCACGTTCTGGACGTAGTGCACCTGCCGCTTGTTGTCGAGCCACACGCGCTGCACGAGGTCGAACGCGTTGTAGGTCGCCGCGTGACCGATGTGGGTCGCGTCGTACGGAGTGATGCCGCAGACGTAGATACGGGCGACGGGACCGGGGTCAAGGGTGATGAGCCCATCGGTCGCGGTGTCGTGGATCCTGAGGTCGCGGCCCTTGCCAGGAAGGGCGGGGACCTCGGAAGCGGGCCAGGCATGCATGGTTCGAGCCTAACCGGACGCACCTTCCGGATACGAACCGGACCGGATCTCTTGGCCGGTAAGGCACTCTTGCGCGACGGTACGGGGTGTGCTTGGCGCAGCCCGGGACGGTGGCGGGGGCCTTGCTACACAGGGGGCCAGGGAATCGCGGGCCAGTTTCCGTTCGGTACGGGATGCAGGCCCGACTTCAGCATTTCGGCCACCCGTGCCCGCACCGCGGCCACCTCGACGGGTGTGATGAGGCCGGCGAGCCGGGCCGCGAGCGCCCCGCCCTCGTCCAGTTCCGCGCCGAGCCGCTCCAGAACGGCCACCGCCTCCGCCGTCAGGGGCTCCCCCGCCCACCCCCACAGCAGCGTGCGCAGCTTGTCCTCGGCGTGGAAGGTGACGCCGTGGTCGATCCCGTAGAGCCGCTCCTCGGGCCCGGGCAGCAGATGGCCGCCCTTGCGGTCCGAGTTGTTGATCACGGCGTCGAGGACGGCGAGCCGCCGGAGCCGCGGGTCGTCTGCGTGCACGAGCAGCGCCGTACGTCCCTCACCGACCTCCGCGAAGCCGACCGCCTTCCAGCCCTCGCCGGGCTCGTCGCCGTCCACGAGGGCCAGCAGCTCGGGCGCGGATTCCTCGTCCGCGGGGGGCTCGATCCACAGCTGGCACATGCCCTCGCCGTGCGGCCCGTCGCGCAGGACTGTCGGCGGGACGAGGCCCCAGCCGGTGGCCTCGGAGACCTCGTAGGCGGCCACCTCGCGCTGGGCGAGCGTGCCGTCGGGGAAGTCCCACAGCGGCCGCTCCCCGGCGACCGGCTTGTACACGCACTGTGCCTGCTCGCCCTTGTGGGCGACGGTGCAGACGAGCACGGCGTTCGACGCTTCCCGGATGCGGCCCAGGACCGTGAGCTCGCCGTGCGTCAGCAGTTCTGTGACCTCGGCGAACTCGGCACCAGCGGTCACAGGCCGCGGCGGTATCCGTTCTGGCGCGGGCATACGTGTCCTTCCGGATCGAGCGGCAGGCTGCACAGGGGGCACGGCGGGCGCCCGGCGTTCACGACGTCGAGGGCGCGCTTGGCGAAGGCCCTGGCCTGCGTGCCGGAGAGGCGCACCCGCAGCATGGGCGGGCCGTTCTCGTCGTCCTGGAGCAGCCGCTCCTCGGCCTCGGCGAGGTCCTCGTCGTCATCGGCGTCCAGCTCGACGAGAGCCTGCGCCTCGACGACCATGCGCTGTTCCTCGCCGTCCCAGGCGAGCGCCATCGTGCCGACCCGGAACTCCTCCTCGACGGGGGCGTCGAGTGGCGCGCTGTCGGCGATCTCGGCGGGGGCGACGGCGGGCACGGGGGCGCTGCCGCCACTGCGGCGTACGACCTCGTCCAGCAACTCGTCCATGCGCTCGGCGAGGGCGGCGACCTGGGTCTTCTCCAGGGCGACACTGGTGACCCGGCCACCGGCCGAGGCCTGCAGGAAGAACGTACGGCGCCCGGGGAGCCCGACCGTGCCGGCCACGAAGCGTTCCGGCGGGTCGTAGAGGAACACCTGACGGGACACGTCCTGGCCTCTCCCTAGCTATCGGATACTGCTGCGGCGGCGCCGCAGACGACGTGGGGTCACCCTACTGCGGGCGACGATCACGGTGCGCCCGCACCGCCCCCCACGGCGGCGTCGCCGTCCTTGGCCTCGGCGGCGTGTTCACGCGGCGCGAGCGAGCCCAAGTCGCCGGTGTCGCCCAGGCGTACGAGGAAGGGGCGCAGGCGCGTGTAGCGGATCGCGGTCACCGAGCAGGGCTCCACGGAGATGCGCTGGAACAGGTCCAGATGGAGCCCCAGGGCGTCCGCGACAAGGGACTTGATGATGTCGCCGTGCGAGCACATCACGTATACGGCGTCGGCGCCGAAATCCCGCTCCACGCGCGCGTTCCACTCGCGTACGGCCTCCGCCGCGCGGTGCTGCATGGCCCGCATGGACTCGCCGCCGGGGAAGGCGGCCGCCGTGGGGTACTGCTGCACGACCTCCATGAGCGGCTCGTCGGCGAGTTCGGCGAGCTTACGGCCCGACCAGTCGCCGTAGTCGCACTCGCCGATCCGCTCGTCGGTGTGCAGATCGAGTCCGGGGCGGGCGGCGAGCAGCGGCGCGATGGTCTCCTCGCAGCGCTGCAGCGGGCTGGTGACGGCGGTGGCGAGGGGCACGGCGGCGAGCCGCTCCGGCAGGCTCGCGGCCTGTGCTGTGCCGCGCTCGTCGAGGGCCACACCCGGGGTCCGTCCGGCGAGCACACCGGCGGTGTTGGCGGTCGACCGGCCGTGCCGGACAAGGATCAGCGTGGGCATGGCTGCCACCCTAGGCCTCCAGGTCAAGTCCCCGGCAGCCGCCCGCCGCGCGGGCCACCGGGCCGCTCGCACGCACGACGGGGACGACGGGGACGACGGGGATGCGTTCGAGCGCGGGTCACGGGAGAATGCCCGCAATGATCGTGGACTGCGCCATCTATCGCGAGGGCCGTCGCACCGAGGGCCCGCAGGACTTCAGCGATGCCCTGGAAGAGGCCAGGGCGGATGCCGACGCGTTCTTGTGGATCGGTCTGCACGAGCCGACGGAGCGGGAGTTCGACCATGTCTCCGCGGAGTTCGGGCTGCATCCGCTGGCCGTGGAGGACGCCCTCAAGGCACATCAGCGGCCCAAGCTGGAGGTGTACGACGACTCGTTGTTCGTGGTCCTGAAGCCGATCGTCTACAACGACGACGCCGACACGATCATCTCGGGCGAGGTGATGCTGTTCATCGGCGACTCCTTCGTGGTGACGGTGCGCCACGGCGAGGGCGCGCCGCTGGCCGCCGTACGCCGTCGCCTGGAGGCCGAGCCCGAGGTGCTCAAGCACGGCCCCACGGCGGTCCTCTACGCGGTGAGCGACGCCGTGGTGGACCACTACATCGAGGTCGCCGCGGAGCTGCACCTGGACCTCGACGTGCTTGAAGAGGAGGTCTTCGAGCCGGGCCGGGGCGACAGCCGCAACACCGCCGCGCGAATCTACTCCTTCAAGCGCCAGGTCCTCGAATTCCGCCGTGCCACCGTGCCGTTGGCGGTGCCCATGAACCGTCTCGCGAACGCCGGGGTGCCGTTCGTGCACGAGGAGGCGCAGCCGTTCTTCCGTGACGTCAGCGACCATCTGACGCGCGCCAACGAGAACGTGGACGGCCTGGACCGTCTCGTCTCCGATGTCCTCGCGGCGCATCTCGCGCAGACCGGGGTGCGGCAGAACGACGACATGCGCAAGATCTCGGCGTGGGCCGCCATGGCCGCGGTTCCCACCATGGTCGCGGGCGTGTACGGAATGAACTTCGAGCACATGTGGGAGTTGCGGCAGCCCTGGGGCTATCCCGCGGTGATCGTGCTCATGGTGGGTGCGGTCTACGGCCTGTACCGGCTCTTCAAGAGGCGCGGCTGGCTCTAGAGAGCCGGTTTTCCGGCGGGGTCTTCAGGCGGATTCGCTGTTCGGGCGGATTCGCTCGGGCGCATTCGCTGCAGGGCGCTCAGGCGAACTCGGGGGACGAAGTGGCGGGGCCGCCAAGGGCGTTGCGCCGCTCGGGCATCTTCAGGGACACCATGCGGCGCCAGCCGCCGACGCGTTCGTAGGCGTAGACACCGTGGATACCGGCGGCGAGCACTCCGGCCTTGGCCTTGGGCCAGCCCAGGATGCGGCCCATGTGATCCATGACCGCGAGACTGACGTCCCTATAGATGCGGATTTCGGCGTGCGCGCACTCGTGCAGGATGCGCTGGATGTCGTGTCCGTGGCCGGCGCGGGCGAACCGCAGCAACTCCTCGTGGCAGTAGGCGAGATGGTTGTCCTCGTCGTTGGAGATCATCTTGACCGCGCGGCCGAGGTCGGGGTGGTCGGCGAAGTGCTTGCGCAGCAGGTCCATCTGCTCGGAGGCCCGCTGTTCGGTGACCCGGCTGTGGGCGAGGTAGGTGATGATGTCCTGCTCACTGAGCGGCTTGTCCGCCTTGAGCTGCTCGTGCGCGAGGCCGATGCCGTTCTTCTCCAGGAGCATTGTGTAATCGGTCTCGTGGGGGATCTCGCACGGTTCGAGACCGCGCTTCTTTAGGAGGGCGTTGAAGATCCGCCCGTGCTTGTCCTCGTCCGCGCCGTGCCGGGTGATCTTCGGGGCGAGAGCGCGCTGGCTCTCCGGCACCAGGGCCGCGATCCTGGCGTTCTCCCAGCCGCCCTGGGACTCCCCGCTGGCCGCGATGGAGCAGAAGAGCCGGAAGGACTCGTCGTTGTCGAGAATCTCCGAGAACAAGCTCTTGGCCGAAAGCATCACTGCCACCTCCACAGGCGCGCCCGCACATGACTCCGCAAAGAACGAGTCAAATGCGAGGGGAGGTGCAGGGCAACAGCTGTGTCGGACAACTCCGCCGAAAGGTGGACTACGGATGAGCCGCTCTACGCGCACGCACCGAACCCCACGGGCCGTAACCGACCGGTCCGTGAGGCGTTGTAACAGGTGTCGGCCGTGGCGGGGAAGACCCCCCGAGCCCCCACCACGGCCGCAGAAATCATCCCCCGCGTGTTACGCCAGTCCGGCGCGCTCCAGGGCCTCACTGCCCGCGCGCAGCGAGGCGAGACGGTCGTCGAGCGTGAAGCCCGCGGGAGCCAGCGTCAGCGTGGTGACCCCGGCCGCGGCGTAGGCCTGCATCCGCTCCGCGATCCGCTCGACCGAGCCGAGCAGTGTAGTGGAGTCGATCAGCTCCTTCGGTACGGCCGCGGCGGCGCCGTCCTTGTCCCCGGACAGGTACTTGTCCTGGATCTCGGCGGCCTCCTTCTCGTAACCCATGCGCTGCGCAAGCTGGTTGTAGAAGTTCTGCTTGCGGCTGCCCATACCGCCCACATAGAGCGCGGTGTACGGCCGGAACATGTCGGCGAGCGCGGACACGGAGTTCTCGTCGGAGCCGCCGAGCGCGAGCGGCAGCGTCGGGCACACGTCGAAGCCGTCCATCGTCAGGCCCGCCTTCTCGCGGCCCGCCCGGATGTGCTTGATCGCGGTGTCCTCCAGGTGGTCGGCCGAAGGGAAGATCAGCAGGGCGCCCTCGGCGATCTCGCCGGTCTGCTCCAGGTTCTTCGGGCCGATCGCCGCGATGTAGACGGGGATGTGCTCGCGGGCCGGGTGCACGGTGAGCTTGATGGGCTTGCCGGGGCCGTCCGGCAGCGGCAGTGTCCAGTGCTCGCCCTCGTACGCGAGGCGCTCGCGGCTCATGGCCTTGCGGACGATCTCGACGTACTCGCGCGTGCGCGCCAGCGGCTTGTCGAACTTCACGCCGTACCAGCCCTCGGAGACCTGCGGGCCCGAGACGCCGAGGCCGAGGCGGAAGCGGCCGCCGGAGAGCGAATCGAGGGTGGCCGCGGTCATCGCGGTCATCGCGGGCTGTCGGGCGGGGATCTGGAAGATGGCCGAGCCGACGTCGATGCGCTCCGTCTGGGCCGCCACCCAGGAGAGCACGGTCGCGGCGTCCGAGCCGTAGGCCTCCGCCGCCCAGCAGACCGCGTAGCCGAGCTTGTCCGCCTCCTTGGCGACGGCGAGATTGTCCGCGTCCATCCCGGCACCCCAGTAGCCGAGGTTGATCCCGAGTCGCATGGGCCGATCCCCTTACCGATCAGTAACGTCCTTGTCCCGCGGACTCTAGCGCGCCCTGGTCGATCCGTCAGTGCCCGGTTGTCCACAGGGCAACACAGGTGCGACAAGTGACCAGTAATCTCAGCGCCCATGGAGCAGAGGCATCTCGGCCGTACCGGCCTGCGTGTGTCCCGGATCGGCCTCGGCACCCTCACGTGGGGCCGGGACACCGATGAGCACGACGCCGCCGACCAGTTGAAGGTCTTCTGGGAGGAGGGCGGCACCCTCGTCGACACAGCCGATGTGTACGGCGACGGGGAGGCGGAGTATGTCCTCGGCCAGCTCATCGAGGGCCTGGTGCCGCGCCGTGATCTGGTCATCGCGACCAAGGCGGGCAGTGTGCCGGACCCGGACCGGCGCTTCGACGGCTCGCGCGGCCATCTGCTCGCCGCCCTGGACGCCTCGCTCCAGCGTCTGGGCACCGACCATGTCGACCTGTGGCAGGTGCACGCCTTCGATCCCGGAACCCCGCTCGAAGAGACGCTTCAGGCCCTGGACATCGCGGTGAGCAGCGGCCGGGCCCGCTATGCGGGGGTGTCCAACTTCTGTGGCTGGCAGCTCGCCAAGGCCGCGACGTGGCAGCTCGCCGCGCCCGGTGTGCGCACCCGCCTCGCCAGCACGCAGATGGAGTACTCACTGCTGCAGCGGGGCGTGGAGCGGGAGGTGCTGCCCGCCGCGCTCGACCTCGGCGTCGGCCTGCTGCCGTCGTCACCGCTCGGGCGCGGGGTCCTCACCGGCAAGTACCGCCATGCGACGCCCGCGGACTCGCGGGGCGCGTCGGAGCACATGGCGCCGTTCGTCGCGCCGTATCTCGACGACGCGGCGAGCCGCATCGTGGACGCGGTCGCGACGGCGGCTGACGGCCTCGCGGCCACCCCGCTCCAGGTCGCCCTCGCCTGGGTCCGGGACCGCCCGGGAGTGGCCGCCCCGATCGTCGGCGCGCGCAACGCGCAGCAGCTCACGGCGGCATTGTCAGTGGAGAGCCTTAGTCTTCCTGACGAGATCTGCCAGGCGCTCGACGATGTGTCGGCGCCCGTGCACCGCTACCCCGACCAGGACTGGAGCACGCTGTGAGTACGGAGTCCGCTGCCGCGGAGGAGACCGGGGCGCCCGCGCACGAGCCCGGCGCCGAAGACGGCGCGGCACAGGCCGCGGCCGAGGGAGCCGACGTGCCCGGGGCGCGGGACGGGGCAGACGAGACCTCCGCGCCCGAGCGGTCCGCCCAGGACCCGGCCGACGCGACCGATGCGACCTCCACGGACGGACGGCCCGCCGCCCAGGGCGAAGCCGAGGCCGCCTCCGAGCCTGAGCACCCCGCTCAGGACACAGCCGGCGGAGCGTCCCCGGACGAGCAGGCCGCCGAAGACGAAGCCGACGGGGCCTCCACGGACGGACAGGCCGCCGCACAGGGTGGAGCCGACGGAACCTCCACGGACGAGCAGGCCGCCGCACAGGGTGGAGCCGACGGGGCCTCCACGGACGGACAGGCCACCGAAGACGAAGCCGACGGAACCTCCACGGACGAGCAGGCCGCCGCACAGGGTGGAGCCGACGTGGTCTCCACGGACGAGCAGACCACCACAGGCGATGCCGGCGCAGCCGGGGAGCAAGTCTCGGAAGCCGAGGCCGAGTTGGCCGCGCAGCGCGAGCTGCGGGAGCGTATCGAGCGGCGCAAGGCCGAGAAGGAGGGGCCGGTCGCGAGCGGCACCAAGCTCAGTGGCAAGGCCGCCGATCTGCTCGCCGCGGTGCGCGCGGTGGAGAGCGGCGAGAAGCCCGCATCCCGGGTCTTCGACGCGGCCGAGCCCGCCTCCCGCCGCCCCGCCCCCGAGCAGGCGCGCAGGCCGCAGCCGCCCGCACCGGTCAGGACACCGGCCGAGCCCGCCGCGGAGACCGTCGGCACGGTCCGTGCCGTCCTCGCCGAGGGCGGCGCCCCCGGCGCCCTCGCCGAGCCGGCCGCAGCGGCGCTCGGCGACGGCGCGGACACCCTGCTGCGCGAGGACCCCTGGCGGCTCCTCAGGGTGCCCGGAGTGCGCCCGGAGCAGGCCGACGGCTTCGCCCGTGCCCTCCTCGGCGACGCCTGCGGCCCGGACGACGAGCGCAGGAGCCGCGCGGTCGCGGTCTGGCTCCTGGAGCAGGCCGCCGTCGCCGGCCACACCGCCCTGGACGCCACGACCCTCGAATCGGCCCTTGGGCGGTACGCGGTGTCGGACCCCGACGCCGCGGTGCAGAGCGCCATCTCCGAGGGCGATCTCCTGGTCTTCCAGGACGCGTTGGACAGCCAGGCCCCCGGTGCCGCCGCCCCGGCCCCGGTCGCGCCTGCTTCCGGCGCCGAGTCCGAGGGGGACGAGCAGGACGAGGAGGAGCAGCCCGTACGCGTCCTCGTCGGCCTGGAGCGCTGCGCACTCGCCGAGGAGAGCCTCGCCGACGGGCTCGCCCGAGTGGTCAACTCCCTTGTGAAGGAAGAGAGTCAGGAGCGTTCGGAGCTGCTCTCCGCCGCCGATGCGGCCAAGGGCTCGACGGCCGAGCTGATCCGCGCCGTCGCCGGACACAGCCTGGTCCTGCACACAGGGGGCGAGGCGGCGCGCGCCGAGCCCGCCGCTCTGGTGGCCGCCGCCGCGTCCGCGGGCCTGCGCGTCTGTGCCGCCGCGCACACCGCTTACGGCCGCCGGGTGTTCGCCCGGAGCCTGGCCGCCGCATCCCCCCAAGAGGCGCCGGAGGCCGCAGACACCGCGCCCGCCGTCGTCACCGTCCACGGCCTGCTGTCCGGTGCCGAGGGCCCCGGCCGTGACTCCGAGGGGGCGCTGGCCCTCGATCTGCTCGTCGTCCTCGACGCCCCACAGCTGGACGTCGAGACGGCGGCGATGCTCGTGGAGTCGCTGCCGGACGGCGCCCGGCTGCTGCTCAGCGGCGACCCCGGCGTGCTGTGGTCCGCGGGCGCGGGCCGGGTCTTCGCCGATGTGCTCGCCGCCCGCGGCTGCCCGGTCGTCGTCTCCCGCACCCCCGACGAGGGGCCGATCGGCGAGCTGGTCTCCGGCATCGGCATCGGCGAGCTGAACCAAGTGGCCGCCCCCGGCAAGGAAGTGGTGATCGTGCCCGTGCGGGACGCGGGCGAGGCGGTGCACCGCACGGTGCAGCTCGTCGCGGACTCGGTGCCCCGGGCCTTCCAGCTCCCGGCCGACGCCACTCAGGTCATCACGGTGGGCCACGGCGGCGCGGCGGGCACCCGCGCGCTGAACGCCGCACTGAAGGAGCGCCTCAACCCCGGCCCCGGCCGGTTCGGCGGCTTCGACCCGGGTGACCGCGTGGCCTACGCCACCGCGGGGTCCGGCCGCACCCGCCTCGGCCGTGTGGTGCGCGCCGACGCGGAAGGCCTGCACCTGGAGTGCGAGGGCGACCCCGTCGTCGTACCCAAGGACAGGGTCGAGCAGTCGGTGCGGCACGGCTGGGCGCTGACCGCGCAGCAGGCCGCCGGACAGCGCTGGCCGGCGGCGGTGGCAGTGCTGCCGGGGGACGCGGCGCAGGGACTCACCAGGGCGTGGGTCTACACGGCGTTCAGCCGCGGTGAGCGGCATCTGTCCGTGGTGCACGGAGTGGAGCAGGCCCTGCCGCGCGCCGTCGCGGAGGTACCGGCGAAGCCCCGGACGACCAGGCTGCAGACGCTGCTGCGCGCACAGCTCCCGTCGGCGGACCAGCCGCGGACGTAGCTCCAGGACGCGGTCGCCGGATACGGCGCTCGGCTCCCGTCAGGTCCCTGACGGGAGCCGAGCGTCATCCCCAGCGCCCCAAAAGGGGCGCGGGGAACTGCGCGACCAGCCACGACGCACCCGCAGATGATGCACCGGGCTTCCCGCGGAGCGCTCAGCGGTCCGCGCTCAGCGGTCCGCGCTCAGCGGTCCGCGTCCAGCGGCTCCAGATCGTCGTCGCCGAGGTCCAGTTCGCCGTCGGCATCGGACAGTTCGCCCTCGGCCTCGTCCTCGATGTCGTCGTCCAGTTCGTCATCGTCCCCCAGCTCCTCGTCGAAGACGGCGCTGACGTCGAAGCGGCAGACGATCTGCTGCGGGTCGGCCTGGTCGAAGGGCACGTCCAGCCACTCCCCCGGCTCCGGCGGCTCGTCCGTCGCCGTCACCCACAGCGTGGAGTCACCTTCCTCCAGCCCGAACTCCTTGTGGCGCGAGGCGATTTCATCCGGTTCGAACTCACCGAACAGGACGCCGAGCGCGGCATGCACGCTGTTCCCCACCACACCCGCGGCCGAAGCCTCGCCCGCCGTGGTGTCCGCGTCCAGATCGGCCACGCGCTGCGCCTGGGCGCGCAGCCGCTGGGGCTCCACGACCGTGTAGTCCCGGCGGATCAGCACACTGAGCGCGTTCGGCTCCTCGGGGCCCTTGTAGGGCGGCAGGGTGTCCTCCGCTCCGGGGATCTCGAAGGGCGTGACCTCGTCGTAGGCGTCGTAGAGCAGCTCGTCGTACGCCTCCGCCGCCGCGGCCAGCTGGTTGAACGCCTCGTAGACAGCCTGGTCGTCCTCCCCCGACCTCTGCTCGACCGCCGCCAGGTGGGCGTCGAGCGCGGCCTTGACCGCCTCGGCGGCGGCGCGTACCTCGGCAGCACTGGGCTGCGCAGCATCAGACATAGTGCAGACGCTATCCGTACCTGGGCGTTGCCCGCACAATAGATGCGATGCCGGAATACGAATTTGTCGACGTGTATGTCCCCCGAGGGGTCTCACGCAAGGAAGCCACCCGCCTCCTGACCGACCACGCGGAGTACGGGCACTGGGAGTTGGACCGACTGAGCCTTCGCCGGGACGGCAGCCGCAAGGTGCGGCTGCGGCGCCGGATCATCCGCCAGGTGCGCGCCACCTGGTGACGGATGCCGTACGCGGTGTGGTCCGTCTCGGCGGCCACGCGCGTTGGGCGTACGAGTGCGACGTATGTCCGCCCTGCACAAACGGAGTGGGCCCCGCAGCCGCAGGGCCCACTCCGTTGTCGTGCTCTGCCCGCGCTACGCCTCCTGGCGTGCCCGGCGGTACAGCACGGCGCCCGCGAGGAGCAGACCCGCGCTCACCGGGACCACCACGCCGAGCGGCACGTCGCTGCCGGTCTGCGCGAGGTGCGAGGAGCCCTTGGGCGGGGTGACGATCTGCGTCCCCGGCTCGTTGGGCTCGACCGGACTGTCGGGACTGTCCGGGGTGTTCGGGCTGTTCGGGCTGTCCGGCGTGTTCGGGCTGTCGGGGGTGTCCGGCTTCCCGGGCTCCTCCGGCTCGCCCGGCTCCTCCGGCTCGCCCGGCTCCTCCGGCTGCTGCGGCGGCTCTTCCGGGGTGTCGTTGCCCGGAGGCGTGACATCACCGGAGTCGTTGCCGCAGCTGTTGCCCCCCACCGCGTTGCCCGCGCCGCCGACCGTGACGTTGTTGCCGCAGACGTTCACCGGGACGTCCACGGGCACCTGCACGGCATTGCCCGAGGCGACACCGGACGAGTCGCTGCTGCGGCCCTCCGCCGCGGCACCGCCCGGCTTCTCCGTCTGGGCGCCGCCGCCCGAGGTGTTGTCGCAGCTGTTGCCCGTCGCGGGGTTCAGCAGTCCGATCACGTTGACGGTGTTCCCGCAGACGTTCACGGGAGCGTCCACCGGGAGCTGGACGTTGTTGCCGGAGAGGACGCCGGGCGACCGCTCCGAGCTGCCGTCCGCGCCCGAGTCGGCGTGTGCGTACCCGCCGGTCACGGCGAGTACGCCGGTCGCGGCCGCCACTGTGATCAGGCCTTTGCGCGTGACCTGTCGCATAGGTTCTTCCCTGCCTTTGACCTACTGGAGTGCGCACGCCCCACGCGGTGGGACGCGCGCCGAATGCCCAACAGCCCCGGAGTGCATGGATCGCACTCCGGGGCCGGCGGACTCAGACCCTCATGGGGTGAGGCACAACGTCACGCGTTGGTGCAGGTGTTGCCGAAGGTGGGGTTCAGCAGCCCGATCACGGAGACCGTGTTGCCACAGGCGTTCACCGGGACGTGCACGGGCACCTGAACAACGTTGCCCGAGACGACACCCGGGGACTTCACAGCAGCACCCTGGGCACCCGAGTCGGCGACGGCCATACCCGCGCCGGCGAGCACCAGACCACCAGTGGCAGCCGCAGCAGCGACGACCTTCTTGATCATTATTCCTCCTTGTTGGCAATGCAGTCCCAGCCGCGGACTGCACCACCTGTAACGAGGAGGATGGATTCGAGCTACGAGCCTATGGTTCCTTTCACTCTTTTCAGTCAAGTGCGCACGCGCTGGCGATTATTGGAGTTTCGTTTCAGCAGTCGGTACGCGGAAACGTGGGCGCGAGGCAGCACCGGCGCAGGTACGAAACGGCTGCTCAGGAAGCGTCGATGAACCGGTCGAGCACACGCACGCCGAACTTGAGGCCCTCCACCGGAACCCGCTCGTCCACTCCGTGGAACATGCCCGCGAAGTCCAGCTCCGGCGGCAGCTGCAGCGGCGCGAAGCCGAAGCAGCGGATACCCAGATCGTCGAAGGACTTGGCGTCGGTGCCACCGGAGAGCATGTACGGCACGGCCCGCGCGATGGGGTCCTCGGCCTTGAGCGCGGTCTGCATGGCGTCGACCAGCTTGCCGTCGAAATCGGTCTCCAGGGCCTTGTCGGCGTGCACGTCCTCACGCTGGACACGCGGGCCGAGCAGACGGTCGAGGTCGGCGAGGAACTCCTCCTCGTAACCGGGCAGGAAGCGGCCGTCGACATGGGCGGTGGCCTGGCCCGGGATGACGTTGACCTTGTACCCGGCACCGAGCATGGTGGGCGCGGCGGAGTTGTTGAGCGTCGCCCCGATCATCTTGGCGATACCGCCGAGCTTGGCGAGGGTGGCCTCCATGTCCTCGGGGTCGAGCTCGGTGCCGAGGGCGTCGGAGAGCTCGTCGAGGAAGGACCGCACGGTCTTGGTGACCCGCACCGGCCACTGGTGCCGGCCGAGACGACCGACCGCCTCGCACAGCTCGGTGATCGCGTTGTCGTTGTTGGTCATGGACCCGTGCCCGGCCGTGCCGTCCACGGTGAGCCGCATCCAGTGCATGCCCTTCTGGGCGGTCTCGACCAGGTAGAGCCGCAGATTCTCGTTCACGGTGAAGGAGAAGCCGCCGACCTCGCCGATCGCCTCGGTCACGCCCTCGAAGAGGTCCGGGTGCTTGTCGACGAGATACCGGGCGCCGTAGGTGCCGCCCGCCTCCTCGTCCGCGAGGAAGGCCAGGACGATGTCGCGCGGGGGCTTGCGCCCGGTGCGCATCCGCTCGCGTACGACCGCGAGGGTCATCGCGTCCATGTCCTTCATGTCGACCGCGCCCCGGCCCCAGACGCAGCCGTCGGCGATCTCGCCGGAGAAGGGGTGGTGCGTCCAGTCCTGGGCGTTGGCCGGCACCACGTCGGTGTGGCCGTGGATCAGCAGCGCCGGCTTGGACCGGTCCTCGCCCTCGATCCGCGCCACGGTCGAGGCGCGGCCCTGGTGGGACTCGAAGATCTGCGGCTGGAGGCCGACCTCCGCGAGCTTCTCCGCGACGTATTCGGCGGCCTTGCGCTCACCGGGCCCCGAGTGGTCGCCGTAGTTGCTGGTGTCGATCCGGATCAGGTCGCGGCAGAGGTCGACGACCTCGTCCTCGCCTGTGACCTTCCGGCCCGTGCTCGACTCGCTCACGCTGCTTCCTCCCGAGTTGCCGCTGGTGGTCCCCCTCATCCTCCCGCGCCCACCCTTCACCTCCCAAGGCAGGGCACCGCCCGTAATACGCCGTTCACGAGGCGTCGAAGGCCCTACCGGGGTGTGATCGGGGGCCCTCGAATGTTTGCTATGGTTTTCCACGTCGCCGCGGGAAACCGCGGGTCACCGGTCCGGGTGGCGGAATGGCAGACGCGCTAGCTTGAGGTGCTAGTGCCCTTTATCGGGCGTGGGGGTTCAAGTCCCCCCTCGGACACAGACCATTTCCCCACGGTTTCTCTGAAGCCGTGGGGTTTTGTCGTTTCCGTGCGGGTCGAGATGGATCTCGGCCCGCACCATCGTCCGGCCAGGAATGTAGGCGAGCGCAAGCCCGAGCTCTCGGTAGATATCGGCCTTGTCCTGGGTCTCGGCTTGCCGGATCACGGCGCCGAGATCGCTGACGGAGCGCACGAGCCGGGCGATCTCGTCGCGGCTCATGCGGACGTCTACGCCGCGGCTGGCGGTGCGTAGCTCGGCTTCGGCGCGGGCTCGCTTGGCCTGAGTCTCGGTCATCCACTCTGTGACGAGTTTGGGATCGGCGCCGGCTTCGAGGGCGGCGCGGTGGGTGGCCAGCTTGGCGTCGCAGTCGGCGATCATGGCGCGCGCGGCGGTCTCTGTTGCGTCCTGGGTCTCGATGTCCGGCTGTGCGGCGGCCATGAGGTCGATGGTGTTGTCAATGCGGTGCGGCATGAAAGCCCTCGCGAGCCAATCGTCGAGGGGCGGTGTGATCCACGACTCGCGCAGGAAGATGTTGCGAGGGTGTTCGATCCGATTGGCGAGGGCGTACTCCTCGGGGAACCGACACCGGTAGTACGCCGTGCCGTGGGACCACTGGCCTTGCATGCGACGGCTGCATACGTCGCAGGTGATGCGTCCGCGGAGCAGATACGGGTTGCGGGTGCGGTGCTGCTGGTGGGGTGCGCTCTTCCGAGCGCGGGTGGCGAGGACGTCTTGCACTTGGGCGAAGGTCTCGTCGTCGACCAGTGGGGTGTGGACGATGGCCTTGGAGACGATCCATTTGTCCTGGGTGTTCCAGCGCATCGCCGTGGTGTAGCCGAGGGATACGTCGTCGATGTCGAGGAGAGCCTCGAACTTGCTCTGGCGGTTCCAGATCTGGCGGCCGGTGTAGCGCGGGTTGGTCAGGATCGCGCGGACGGCGCTCTTGGCCCAGGCGCGGGTGTCGCGGTGTGGGTTGCGAGCCGGGTCGTACGCGGACGGGCTGAGGATGCCGTCGCGGGTGAGGTTCTCCGCGATGGCGAAGATGCCGAGGCCGCGCAGGTACTCGGTGAAGATCCGCGCGACGATGGGCGCGGTGACCGGGTCCGGCTCAAGGCCGTAGAGGCGTTTGCCGTCGGCGGCCTTGGCTGGGTTGGGGTGGGGGCCGAGGTCGCGGAGCCGATAGCCATACGGTGGCCGCCCGCCGAGGAAGCGGCCTTCCATGGCAGCTTGCGATGCCATGGCAGCACGGACACGGACCTTGACGCGGTTGCGTTCGCCCTTCGACATTCCGCCGAAGACGGACATGATCAGGTCGTGGGCTTCGTTCTCGGGATCGATGGGCCCGCCGACTTCCGGCACCCAGAGTGGTACGCCGTAGTGGACGAAGAGCGGGAAGGTGTTGCCGAACTGGTTGCCGTAGAACGCGCGTTGCGGTTCGCCGATCACTACGGCGTCGAAGTCCCGGTTCGGACTCGGGAGGGTGCTCAGGAGTGTGGAGGCCTGTGGGCGACGCTTCCAGGGCAGGGCGCGGGTGTGGCCGATGTCGAAGTACTCGGTGACGATCGTTCCACCGGTGGGCTCGATGAGTGCTTTGGCCCGGCGGAGTTGCCACAGGCGGGAGGCGTCCGGGTCTTGCTGGTCCTCTGTGGAGACGCGCCCGCAGAAGGCGAACCGGGTCGGGGTTTGTGCCACCGCGGTTCCTGACGGTGAGGAATTCCGGCCGGAGCGCAGCCACACGGGAGGATTCTCGTTCGTCACCGGTCGGGCTCATTTCGCTGGTCGTCGACGTCGGCGTCCACCGATAGACGGTCTGGGGTCAGAGAGCCAGCCCGCTCAATGTGCCTGTTGATCATCCGCAGAAGGGTCGCGGCGGCGGTCGGCGTGAGCGGTGGCTCGATCACCTCGAATACGACGCGGAAGTCAGCAGGCGGTTGCTCGGGCCGCGGGCGAGAGGTCATCGTTCTGCCTGCCGGGGCGGCTCTGCACCAGCGTTTCCCGGATACAAGCTCAGCGTGAAATGGCTCGGCCAGAGCGTGGAGTTGTGGCCGTCATAGGGCATGACGATGCCTACCGGTGCTGGTCCGAGAGCGGTACGTGGCCGCGGTGGGCGGCTTCCGGGCGGAGTAAGTGTGCTGCTCGTAGCTTCCGCGGGACGATTCGGATCGGCAAGTCCCAGCCGGAGGAGCGGCTTTGGTGAACACCAGCACGTCCTCGTGCGCAATGAGGTGGAGCGGGGTGCCTTGGCGGCGGGCGTCGCGGACGTTCTTCATCTGGAAGAACGACGGGCGCGGGATCAGTCGGCTGTCGCGGATGCCGGCCAGGAGAGCCACGTTGCGTTCGGTGGGGATGAGGCCGGCGGCTTCCCCGGCGGCGAGGGCGGCGCTGGGCAGATCGATGAGTTCACCGCGTTCGCGCCAGGGCCGGGTGGTGACTACGACGGTTCCGCCGGGCCGGAGCAGACGTCGGCATTGGGTGAGGATGTCGGTGAAGGCATCCAGAAGTGCGTCGGTGGGGACGTGGGCGAGGTTGTAGGGGTCGTGGCTGTAGCGGAAGTCCCTTTTGACGACACCGCGTTGGCCGGTCTCGCGGCTGGAGCGGACCTGTCCGTGGACGGAGGGTCCGTACGGCGGTGAGGTGAGGACGAGCGCGATCTTGCCATGGTGTTCGGCGGGGATCAGAGCGGGCAGATCGCGGGCGTCGCCGCAGGCGACCGAGCCGTGGCCGTTGCCGCCGTCGAGCATGGCGGAGACGGCGTTGCGGCGGGCGAGGTGGGCCCACTTGGGTTCGTACTCCACCCCGAGGGCATTGCGGCCGTGGTGAATGGCTTCGACGAGGGTGGTGCCGATTCCGCACATCGGGTCCAGGACCGTCTCGCCGGGCCGGGTGTAAGCCAGGATGGCGTGCGCGGCGAGGACCGGGAGCATCTTGGCCGGGTGCGCGGAGGACCCGGGCACGTAGCGGTCCTTGCGCTGGGCGGGGGCTGAGGTGGGGGCGGTGTTCCATACCGAGGCAAGGCTCACGGTCACGGCCGGACCCCCTGGGAGCTGAGCACGAGCAGGTCACTGTGGATCAGGCCCGGTGGGGCGTTCTCCGGTGGGGTAGGGACGATCTGGTTGCCCGTTGCGTGGCCGTGGATGATGACGATGTGCTGCAGGTAGCGGAAGCCTGCCGTGCGCGCGCAGGCGATCAGCGAGCCGAGGGGATCGGTGAGGCGTCCGGCGTCGCGGCGCTGACGGGTGGCGAGGAGCAGCAGTTCACCGTGGCGCAGGTAATGGTGGGCGCGGTGGAAGAAGCCGGGCCAGCCGTCTTCCATGCCGCCGGACGACGCGTACCCTGCGGCCGTCCAGTCCTCGGTGGGGGCGCGGAGCGTGTCGGGGTGAAGCTCGGCGAGCAGCAGGCGCGGGCTGTCCACGGCGCCGTCGCTGGTGGCCGCCTCGGGGTAGTTGGTGCAGGGCATGCGTGCGTCCATGCCCGGCTCGGTGTCCTGGATGGCGATCTTCGTAACGATGCATGGAAGACGGTCACGGCTCGACTGCACAAACTCCTTGCGGATCTTGGCCATGGCCCATGCGGGCAGTACTGCTCCGTCATCCGGTGCCGTGGGCGGCTGATCCGGAGTGGGAAGCCAGAGGGTGCAGGGGACTTCGGGGGTGTGCGTAGGCGCCATGAGTCGGCGTGCTCGGCGCGTGCCTGGCGTGACGTGCTGACATCCGTAATGGGAGATGGACGGAAGTGCTTTCGCCATCTCCGGGGGAGTTGAGGAGGAACCTGCTGGTCGTGGGCGGTGCGAGCCAGTCGGGAGCCATCTGGGAGCCACCCCGCGATCGCGATGGTGACTGGTTACCTCGGCCGCTCGTGCTCTCGCAAAAGTTTCAAGATCTTTATGTTCTGGGCGGCTCCGGGGTCCGATCGGACGAGTGAGGTGATCAGCAGGGCCACGGGCCAACTGCGGGTCATCGCGCGGGTGAGGCCGTTGCCTCTCGGATGGCACGGGGGCGGCTCGGCGGTGGCGCTGAAGTGGCGCGGCGGGCTGGCGTGATGGCGGCGATCCAACCGCCCGGCTCCCTGGGAGTTCGCCATGCACCGTACATCCGCCCCTCTGCCCGTCGCCTACTCGGCGCGAGCTACTCCTTTTGAGGCCGTCGAGGCGGCCTTCCTCGAACTCGCCCGCAGCGCGACGCCCCTCACCCTGCCCGGCCATCTGCTCCGAGCGAGTGCGCCGTCGGGTGAGGTGGCTATCGACCGAATGCGAGGGCGGTTGGCGCACCCGAGCACGACGGTTGAAGATCGCGCCCGGATCTGGGCGGAAGTCGTGCGGCGGGCGCAGAAGTTCGCTGAGCCGTGGTCGACCGCTGCTCTGGGAATGATGATGCCGCGTATGCGGAGGCTCCTGGTGCGCGTGCCCCGGCACGGGTGTGTGGATCGCTGCGAGATCGAGCAGGAGATGCTCGCGGAGCTCACCGAGGAGTTGTGCGTCGTCGACTGGCGGGACCCGGAGCTGGAACGGTGTCTGGCGCGGGCCGTTGACCGAGCGCGGCATCGTGTCCTGTACGCGGCGGCTCGCTCGGCGCGCGCTGTGAGCGTGGACTGCTTTGACGACGTGGAGGACCTCGCGCGAGGACTCGTCCCTGATGTGGCGGACGCCTTTGCCGCAGAGGATGCGGGTGACGAGTACGGGCTGCTCGTTATGGCCGTACACGAGCACGTAGTCACGCTCCAAGAAGCCCAATTGGTCGCCCGAAGCCGCCTGGGTGGAACGCCAATGCGTGACCTCGTGGGCGGCCCCGGCCGCTCGCTGCGCCAGTTGTACAGGCAACGGCAGGACGCCGAGCAGAGGCTGGCGGAGTGGCTGCGGGCGCGCAGCGCCGTGGCACAAGACGACGGCACGCTCTCCCATCTCTAGACGAGAGCCGCCGTGCCATCGCGGCTCTCCGCCGTGGTGGGTGTGCAGCGTCTCGTGCTGACACCCGAGAAGCCTGCCGGTCCCCCTCTCCTGCGAGGAGGTGCGCGTGCCGGCGCGCTGCCCCCGCACACCCACTGCGGCGTCCTTCCCTCACGTCTCGACTTCGCGCATCCGGTCTCGGAGGAGGTGTTGCACGTGTCCCACTCACATGGAAGGCACGGCCGCCGGCTGGCTCGTACGGCCTTCGTGGCTGCGGCTGCGATCGTCGCGCTGCTCGCCGACCCGCCCGCCTCGTGGGCGGTGGCCACGGTGCCGGAGGTGATCTCGAATCTGCGGAACTGGATCGTGGGAATCCTCGCGGGCCTGGCCACTCTGTTCCTGACATTCGGCGGAGTGCGCTATCTGATGGCCGGCGGCGACCCGGGCGAAGTCGAAGGAGCGAAGCGAGCGTTGAAGTCGGCGGCGATCGGCTATGGCCTCGCCATTCTTGCCCCGGTTCTGCTCACTGTCCTCAAGAGCATCGTGGGGGCCGGGTGATGAAAGTCCGCCTGAGCGGTATCACTCGTGGGCTTCTGCTCGTCGGCGTCGTGCTGTTGCAGGCTGCCCCGTCCACTTCGGTGGCGTACGCAGCTGCGGCGCCGGTTGCCGCAAGCGTGCTCCCTGCCGATCCCGAGCCCGAGCCGGGGCCTGGCCCCACCCCCGGGCCGCGACCTTCGCCCCAGCCCGATCCGGCCCCTGGCCCCACCCCGCCCCCGGATCGGCCAACACCAGGCCCTGATGACCGGCCGCAGGAGCCGGAGCCGACCCCAGGCCCGACTCCACCCGCGTGTGAGGTGGGTGGCTTTCCCTGCGACAAGGGCACCACCTGGGGTCTCTTCGATGTCCCAGGGATGATCGTGAACGGGATCACGGCGTTCCTCGGCATGCTCATCGAGCAGGCCATGAAGCCTCTACGGGAAGTCCTCGCCGACACGCTGCTGTCCACGCCTGACGTCACCAGGCAAGGTGACATCAAGCGCCTGTGGGCGGGGTCACTCGCTATGGCCGCCGGAATCTACGTGCTGTTCGTGACGGTGGGCGGCGTCACGGTCATGGGATACGAGACCGTGCAGACCCGGTACGCCGTCAAGCAGATCGCTCCACGGCTGCTGATCGGAATCATCGCGGCGTCGATGTCTCTGACCGTCATGGGCAAGGCCATCAGCGTCGCGAACGCCCTCTCGCATGCCGTGTTGGGCACCGACATGAGCGATGCCGGGAAGGGCTTGGTGGAGCGGGTCGTCCCCTTCGCACTCGGCGGAGTCGCGGGGCTGAAGCTGTACCTGCTTCTGATCGCCGTCGTCACGATCATCATGATCCTCGCGGTGGTGATCGGCTTCATCGTGCGGGTCGCGCTCATCGCCGTGCTGGCCGTTGCCGCCCCAGTCGCGCTCTCCTGCCACGCCCATCCGGCAACGGACCCTGTGGCGCGTCTGTGGTGGCGTGGCCTCGCAGGCTGTCTGACCATCCAGGTCGCCCAGTCGATGACGTTCATCGTCGCTTTGAAGCTGTTCTTCGCGCCCGGTGCCACCTTGCTCGGGTTTCCCAAGCCCAACCAGCTCGGCACGATGCTGGCCGGTCTTGCTCTGTTCTGGGTGCTGTTCAAGATCCCCGGCTGGTGCATGCGGGTCGTATTTCGTGCCACCCCTGTGAGCCCGCAGATGCCCATGCCTGTGCGCATCGTGCAGACCATCGCGATGTGGCGACTCCTTGGCCGGGCCATGCCGGGGCTCTTCGGCCCAGGCCGGCGGCCCGGCGGTGGAGGCGGTTTCGGAGGGGGCGGAGGTCCACGTGGTGGAGGCGGGGGCGGCCATGGCGGCGGAGGCGGCCCGGGTGCTGGTGTCGGCCGCGGGCCACTTCCAGCACTCGGAGGACCGGCTGGGTTCTTGCTGCGTGGCGGCCGGGCGCTGGCTGAGGGGGTTCGGGGCCGACGATCGGCGGCTCCGACCACACCCCGCCGCCCTCCCAGGGCCAATGGTCCGGCGGCCCGCCGAACTGCCGCTGAGCCGACATCGAAGCCAGCGCCGTTGCCGTCGCCAACCCCGTCGTCGTCACCGACCGCCAGCTCGCGGGCAGCAGCACCGGCACACCGCACCGCACCCACCTCAACGAAGAGGGGGCCCGAGAACCCACGTTCGGTGGTCCATCCCTCACAGGCCCGCATCACCCGTCAGTTGGAGCTGCCGATACCGGTGAGCAGAGTGCCGGGCCGCCCCTCAGGCTCCGGACCCGGTCCCGGCCAGGGGCGGCAGCCGGCCAGGGAAACGCGCCGACCGAGTGTCCCAAGACCGATCGCTCCGCCACCTCCAAGCACCCTGCCTCCTTCAAGCTCTCCGGCCCGGCAAACCGACGCCACGTCGCGATCGACACCGCAATCGCAACCGAAGCCGAGGTCTCCCGGTCGGCAGCTGGCCCTACCGATCCCCGCGCCCCGAGTGCGTGTGCGTCCGGCACGTCCCATGCAGCTGCGGCTGCCCCTTGAGCGTCCGCGCTCCTAGCGCCCGTCCGGGAGGTGACCGCCGTGAGCGGCCCCAACGATGATTCGTATGAGCACTACTCGGTTCGCATTCCCGCCGACATCGAACGCGAAGACCGCATTCTTGGTCCGCTGTCCGCTCGTCAGACGGCGATTCTCGCCGTGTTCGCGCTGGTCCTGTACGGGGGCTACTGGGCAGCTCGCCCGTTCATGGCGCCTCTGGCGTACCTGGTGCTGGTCACCCCCATCGCGGGGATGGGTACGGCGATTGCCCTTGGACGCCGAGAGGGGCTGACCCTCGACCGCTTCCTGCGCGCCGGGATCGCTCATGCTCGTACGCCCAAGCAGCGTGTTCACGCTCCGGAAGGTGTTCCGCCGCTGCCGGACTCTGTGAGAGCCCAGTTCGCCGGTGCTGCCGACAGGCCGCCGACAGCCATGCGCATGCCGTACGAGGGTGTCACAGACACGGGGGTCCTGGACCTGGGACGGGACGGCCAAGCGGCGCTGGCCACCTGCTCAACGGTCAACCTCGACCTGCGCTCCGGGGCCGAACAGCACGGCCTGACAGCCGCGTTCGCCCGCTGGCTCAACTCTCTGACCGGGCCGACCCAGATCCTCCTCCGCTCCCACCGGATCAACCTCGGCCCTCTCGTGGACCGGATCCACCACATCGCACCGGAGCTGCCACATCCTGCGTTGGAGAGTGCCGCCCGAGCACACGCCTCGTTCCTGACCGATCTCGCCGAAGCAAGGGATCTGGCCGCACGGCAGATCGTGATCGTGACACGCGAAGGTCGTACCGCCGGGGCCTCCGACGCCGGAGGTCGTGCAGCGCAACGGATCAGTGAAGCGGCACGCGGTCTGGCAGCGGCCGAGATCGAAACTGTCGTGTTGGACGCCCCACAGGCCGCCAGCCTCGTCACCAGCGCCTGCAATCCGGACGATCCTTCCCTCCCCGGCGGCAACGAGCATGGAGCAGAGACGGAGGAGCCGTGTTCCGGCTGACCAGCACCCGCCGGTCCTCCCGGACCGGTCACATCAGTCATCAACCCGTCTCCGCCCGCGAGTTGATCGAGATTGCAGGACCGGAAGCGATCGAGGTACACGCCCGCTGCCTCGCGGTCGGATCGCATTTGGTCACCACGTTGGTGGCGACCGGCTACCCGGCCGAGGTCAGCCCTGGCTGGCTGGCGCCCCTGCTCAACTATCCCGGTCGCCTCGACGTCGCTCTCCACATCGAACCCGTCCCCAACGCCGTCGCGGCCTCCGGGCTGAAGAAGCAGCGCGCCCGGCTGGAGGCAGGCCGGCGGACTGGCTTCGAGAAGGGCCAACTGGACGACCCGGAGGCCGAAGCAGCCGCCCAAGACGCCGCCGACCTCGCCTACCGGATCGCCCGCGGCGAAGGAAAGCTCTTCCGCGTCGGCCTCTACCTGACCATCCACGCGGGCGACGAGAACACGCTCGCCGCCGAGGCCTCCGCAGTACGGGCCATCGCCGAGTCCCTCCTCATCAGCACTGCTCCCACGACCTATCGGGCGCTTCCAGGCTGGCTGTCGACCCTTCCCCTGGGCATCGACACCCTCAAGGTCCGCCGTACGTTCGACACCGCCGCCCTTGCCGCTTGCTTCCCCTTCACCAGCCCTGACCTGCCACCGGCCGTCGACGCGGACGGCACACCGACCGGCGTCCTGTACGGACTGAACTCGGCATCCGGTGCACCTGTGATCTGGGATCGCTTTGCTCAGGACAACTACAACTCGATCACCCTGGCCCGCTCCGGCGCAGGCAAGTCCTATCTGACCAAGCTGGAGCTGCTGCGGCTGCTGTTCACCGGTGTCACCGCATCGGTGGTCGACCCCGAGAACGAATACGTCCGGCTCGCCGAGACCGCCGGCGGCCATGTGCTGCGGCTCGGTGCTACGGGCGTCAGGATCAACCCCTTCGACCTGCCTCTGGGAACCGAGCCGGACCTGCTCATGCGCCGGGTGTTGTTCCTCCACACCTTCCTGGCTGTGCTGCTCACCACCGAGTTCACTGCGGCGCAGAAAGCGGCCCTCGACCGCGGGATTCTCGCGGCCTACGCACGAGCGGGGATCACGACGGACTCACGCACCTGGCGCCGTACGCCTCCCATTCTTGCTGATCTCGCAGTCGCACTCGCCGAGGACGAAAGTGCCGCAGCAACCGAACTGGCCGACCGGCTCGCTCCGTACATCGGCGGCTCGCACGCCGGCTTGTTCAACGGCCCCAGTGCGACGCCCGCCACCGGGCACCTGGTGGTCTTCGCCCTGCGTGACCTGCCAGAGGAGGTCAAAGCGCCGGCCATGCTGCTCGCGCTGGACGCGATCTGGCGGCAGGTCTCCCGCAGTGACCGAACCGGCAAGCACCTGGTGGTGGTCGACGAGGCGTGGGTGCTGATGCGCGAAGGCGCAGGGGCCCGCTTCCTTTTCCGTATGGCGAAGGCGTCGCGCAAACGTTGGACCGGCCTTGCCGTCGTGACGCAGGACGCCGACGACGTCCTGTCCTCGCCACTGGGCCGGGCGGTGGTGGCCAACTCCGCCACCCAGATCCTCCTCCGCCAGGCCCCTCAAGCCATCGACACGATCAGCGACAACTTCCATCTTTCCCACGGGGAACGGGCCTTCCTGCTGTCTGCAGGGAAGGGCGAGATCCTCCTGCTCTCCGGCCAGCGCCACAAAGTCGCACTTCTCAGCGTGGCAGCGCCGGGAGAACACGAAGTGATTACTACTGACCCCGCTGAGCTTGCCGCGCAGCGCACCGAGGCAGCGGAGTCTGAGGATCCATACGTCGATTGCCCACTTGGTGCCTCCGAACTCACCGGGTGGGCCGAGCTATGACCGCGATGCTGCTCGTAGCGACCCAACCCGGCGGCCTGTTGTCGGAGTTCCTCAGCGATCCCGGCCAACTGTGGGCCCAGCTGACCCGCCCTGCCCTGGTGTGGGCAGGCCGCAACGCTCCCGTCCTCATCGCAGCCGCGATGGCATCAGTGAGTGCAGGTGTATCGGCGTACCGCGTGGTCGATCGACGCCGCTCCCGCGCTCTCGCCGATGACGCGCGGTGCATCACGATCCTCGCCCCGCCCGTCGTCGCCGAGCGCGGCGGAGAGGTCCTCTGGGCCCAACTCTCCGGCCTGCTCCGGCCCTGGTGGCGCCGGCTGATCAGCGGCCAGCCGCATCTCAGCCTCGAATACGCCTGGGACAGCGTCGGAATGACCATCCGCATGTGGACCCCCGCCTCGATTCCGCTGCCGCTCGTTCGCCGAGCGGTGGAGGCCGCCTGGCCCGGAGCCCACACCCGCGTCACCGACCCTCCTGCTCCCATCCCGAACGATCACACCACCACCGCCGGCCGACTGCGGCTCGCCCGCCCCGACGCACTTCCACTTCGCTACGACCACAAGGCGGATCCGCTTCGGGCGCTGCTGCAGGCCGCCACCGGCATGGCCGAGGGCGAGAGTGCCTGCGTGCAGATCCTGGCTCGCCCGGCCACCGGCTCGGCCCTGCGCCGGGTCCGCCGCCAGGCTCGTCGGCTCAAGGCAGGACACACCTCACCTCGGCTCCCGGCCCTCACCGCGCTCCTCATCCACCGACGCCAGCCTGCTGCCACGGGCAAGCAGGACCCCGAGCACGGTGCCGCCGTACGTCAGTCGGCTGCCAAACTTGCCGGTCCGCAGTGGCAGACAGCCATCACCTACGCCGCGGCCTGCGCTCCGAAAACGCCGCGAGGCCAGGACGTCGTACGCGGCCGGGCCCACGCTTTGGCCTCCGCGTTCGGCCTGTACGCCGACCGCAACTGGTTCGTCCGCACACGCCTCACGAATTCTCACCAAGCACTCGCTCTACGCCGCTTCCCCCGCCGTAGCAGCCTGCTGTCGGTGCCCGAACTCGCCGCCCTCGCCCACCTCCCGGCCGACCCGGACGCCCCTGGCGTGCAGCGGGCGGGCGCCCGATCGGTGCTCCCGTCGCCCACCGTGCCCGAACCTGTGCGGGGCAACGGCGTGAAGCCACTGGGGCGATCAGACACCGGGGCCAGGCGTTCCGTCGGATTCACGGTGCCCGACGCCCGGCATCACCTGCACCTGCTGGGCGCGACCGGCTCCGGCAAGTCCACGCTCATCGCCAATCTCGCGCTCGACGACGTACACAACCGACGTGGCGTCATCGTCATCGATCCGAAGGGTGACCTGGTCGCCGATCTCCTCGCTCGGCTGCCCGACTCCTGCGCCGACCGTCTCGTGCTCATCGATCCGGACGATCCGCACACTCCGCCTTGTCTCAACGTCCTGGACGGCACGGACATCGACGTCGTCGTGGACAACATCACCGGCATCTTCCGGCGTATCTTCAGCGCCTTCTGGGGCCCGCGCACGGACGACGTGATGCGGGCGGCCTGTCTCACGCTCCTCAAATACGCAGCCGCGTCAGGCCAGTTGGTGACCTTGGCGGAAGTCCCCCGCCTGCTTGGGGAGCCCGCCTACCGCCTGCGCATCGTCCCCACTCTCAAAGATCCAGTGCTGCGCGGCTTTTGGGCCTGGTACGAGTCGCTCTCCGAGCCGTCCCGCGCGGCCGTGGTCGGACCGGTGATGAACAAGCTCCGCGCCTTCTTGCTGCGCGACTTCGCCCGCCGAGCCATCGCCGCGGGCCCTTCCACCTTCGACCTCGCCCAGGTCCTGGACGGCGGCATCCTCCTCGCACGGCTGCCCAAAGGTGCCCTCGGTGAGGAGACGGCCCGTCTACTCGGCTCATTCATCGTCGCGAAAGCCTGGCAGGCCGCCAGTGCGCGCGCCCGCACTCCCGAACACCAGCGGATTGATGCCTCGTTGAGCATCGACGAGGCGCACAACTTCCTCACGCTGCCGTATCCGCTGGAGGACATGCTCGCGGAGGCGCGCGGCTACCGACTTTCGATGGTCCTCGCTCATCAGCACCTCGCCCAGCTCCCGCGGGACCTGAAGGAGGGCATCTCCGCGAATGCCCGAAACAAGGTCTTCTTCAACGCCTCCCCGGAGGACGCGAGTTCGCTCGAGCGGCACACCCTGCCGACCCTGACCGCGCATGACCTGGCGCACCTCGGCCCGTACCAGGCCGCCGCACACCTGCTGACCGGCGGTGCGGAGTCGGCGGCATTCACTTTCACGACCCGCCCCTTGCCCTCTCCTGTGCCCGGCAGGGCTCGGGCCCTGCGGGACGCGGCCGCTGTCCACTTCGGTGCGCCCCGCTCACCCAGGCGCCCGCTCTGACCATTTCGGAGGTGCTCCGCATGCCCACATTGCCCCGCGCGCATCCAACGCCGGGATCGCCGTACTCCTCACGCACCGTCCTCACACGTCGCCGCACCAGCACACCGTCGCGCCACGCCGACGCAGCCTCGCTCACCCGCCGCCTCACGCCTCGAGATCTGTGGCTGATCGCCATGCTGCACGAACACCGAGTGCTGACCACGGACCACATCAGCATGCTCGCCTTCAGCAGCCTCCGATCCGCCCAGCGGCGCCTGCGCACCCTCCACGACCTCGGCATCCTGGATTCCTTCCGCCCGCAACGGCTCACAGGGTCAGCACCCGAGCACTACACACTCGGCCGTGCCGGCGCCGCCGTTCTCGCGGCTCAAGGAGCCTGCGAACTGGCGGGCACCGGCTGGCGCCCCGACGCAACCGCGCGCATCGCCTATTCACCGTTCCTTGGCCATACAGTCGGCACCAACACGCTCATGGCCCGTCTGTCGGCCCGCGCCCGCACTTCCCCAGGAGACGTCCTCACTCTGTGGCTTTCGGAACGATCCTGCGCCCGCCGCTGGGGGGATCTGGTCCGTCCCGATGCCTACGGGAACTGGACCGCGCCCAGTGACGCCGGCGGCGACGACCTGCTCCTTCCATTCTTCTTGGAGTACGACACGGGCTCGTACCAACTCGCCCGTCTGGAAGCCAAGCTAGACGGCTACGCCGCTTTCGCAACAACCACGGGCGCCAGCCCCGTCCTGCTCATCCACACCCGCACCCAGTCCCGGGACCTGGCGGTACGTCGCCGTCTGGCCGAGCCCGTACGCGGGCTATCCATGCGCGTCGCCACAAGCTCTGCGGACTTCACCACGGCCACCCCGTGGGATCGCTGGTGGACGCCCATTGCGCCGGGAGCTCGCCGTACGACGCTGACCGGACTGGCTGAGCTGTGGACCGCGGCCACCGCGCCCACTGACCTGGAACCCACGGACACAGACACCGTGCTCACCATCCCCGTTCCGCCCCTTCCACCCCCATTGCCCCAATGAACCCGCTCACCAAGGCTGTCGGCAGCATGGGCTGCGTGCTGCTCGCCGTGCCGTTCCTTGTCGCGATCGGGGTGGTGGCCGTACTGGGGACCCTGGCGCCGGGTGGCAGCGCAGGGACTGCCGACGCAGCACCGAGCAAGCACGCGCTGGCCGACATCCCGGCGTTCATGCTCGCCCTCTACCAGCGTGCGGCACCGGAGTGTCCGGGACTGTCGTGGTCGATCCTGGCCGCGATCGGCAAGGTTGAGACCGATCACGGACGGCATCCCACGATGATCTCCTCGGCAGGAGCGGTGGGACCTATGCAGTTTCTCCCGTCGACCTTCAAGGCCTATGCCTACCCGGTGCCTCCAGGCGGCAGGAAGCCACCGACTCCGTGGGACCCCGTCGATGCCGTGTACGCCGCCGCCCGCCTGCTGTGCGCCAACGGTGCCCGCCACGGCCGGGACCTCAACCGATCCATCTGGCACTACTGCGATTATCTGTGGTCTACGGCAGCCGCTCTGCTGGTGGGTCCCCAGGAGCTTACTGACCCGCGCCAAGTGCGGTGTCCTCTGGTTGATTTGACGGCCAGCGGGTGCGGCTGCCGTGGCCCGACCGTTCGGGCGGCAGTGACCTATTAGAAGCCTGGCCCCGGTGCCTCATCGCAGTACTGTCCGCTGCCTGACCGGCAGGGCCAGTCCATCCCACCGCTCGTACGAGGACTTCATGGTCACTTCACCTTCTGTCGCCACGCCCGAATCCGCTCCCGGAGTCGTGATCGGCGTCGACACACACAAACACGTACACGTCGCCGCCGCGCGCGACTTGCTGGGCCGCCGTCTGGACCAGGCATCGTTCGGGACCGACGCCGCCAGTCTGCGCGAACTCCTGGCCTGGGCCGAGGAGTTAGGCCCGATCCGCGCCTTTGGGATCGAGTGCACCGGCTCCTTCGGCCGCGGCCTGGTGCAGCTGCTGCGCGACACCGGCTACACCGTGTGGGAGATCAATCAGCCCAACAAGGCGGCACGTCGGCGCCGAGGCAAGAACGACTGGGTGGACGCGGATGCCGCGGCCATGGCGGTGCTGTCCGGCACGGTGGACATCGTTCCGAAGACCGCTGACGGGACCGCGGAGATGATCCGCACTCTGCAGGTCGCCCGCCGGGGTGCGGTCAAGGCGTCGACGGACTGCATGAACACCATCAAGTCGCTCGTGGTCACCGCGCCGACCGAGCTGCGCGACGAACTCGCCGGCCTGGGCCCCAAGGGGCTCATCGACGCCTGTCTCAATCTGGACTTCGGCCCACTGAACAGTCCGGGAGCGGCCACCGAGTTCGCGCTGCGTCGGCTGGCGGTGCGCTATCAGGCCCTGCAGGCCGAGATGGCTGCGTTCACCGAGGAGATCACCGCGCTGGTCCAGCAGACGGCACCGGACCTGTTGGACCGGCTCGGTTTCGGTCCCGAAACCCTCGGCGCCTTGCTGGTCGCGGTCGGCGACAACCCCGGACGACTGCGCTCGGAAGGCGCATTCGCCAACCTGTGCGGCGTCGCCCCGATCGAGGCCTCCTCCGGCAAGACCAGTCGGCATCGCCTCAACCGGGGCGGTGACCGCAGCGCCAACGCGGCCCTGCACCGCGTGATCCTGGTGCGCATCGGCCAGAAACACCCGCCGACCATGGCCTACTTCCACCGCCGCATCGCCGAAGGCAAGTCCAAACGCGAGGCCATCCGCTGCCTCAAACGCTACCTCGCCCGCGAGGTCTACCAGGTCCTCAAGACCTTGCCACTGACCGCGCCACCACTGCCCGAACCACCCGCCCGGCACCTCACCTTGCTGCCCACCCGCTGACCCACTGTTCCCTCGAGCCGTGCCGCACTCACGCCGCGCGGCCATCTCGGCCTGCCCGCAACCGCTCAGCTCGGAGGTGAGCGGCATGTCTCACACCCTGGCCAAGACCGTCGGCGGCATCGGCTGTGCCGTCCTTGCCCTGCCGCTGCTCGCCGCGCTCATCGTCGCGGCGCTGGTCGGCTCGTTCATACCCGGCCCGGCAGGCGGCACCGATGCCGCGCCGAGCAAGTACGCGCTGTCCGACATCCCGCCGAGAATGCTGGCCCTCTACCAGCGCGCCGCCCCCGAATGCCCCGGTCTGTCCTGGACCATCCTCGCGGCGATCGGGAAGGTCGAAACCGACCATGCCCGCCACCCCACCATGGTCTCCTCGGCCGGTGCGATCGGGCCGATGCAGTTTATGCCGACCACCTTTCCGGCCTACGCATACCCCGTCCCACCTGGGGGAAAGCGCCCGCCCACGCCGTGGGACCCGGTGGACGCGGTGTTCGCCGCGGCCCGCATGCTGTGCGCGAACGGCGCCAGGAACGGCAAGAACCTGTCCGGCGCGATCTACAGCTACAACCATTCACGCACCTACGTACGCCAGGTCCTGGACATCGCCGACCGATACCAGGCGCAGGCGGCCCACGCCGCCGCGCCGAACCAGCGCGCAGCGATCGCCGTGGCCTTCGCCCACGCCCAACTCGGCACCCCCTACCAGTGGGGCGGCGACGGACCACACGAGGGCGGTTTCGACTGCTCCGGTCTGACCAAGGCCGCCTACGCCAAAGCCGGTATCACTCTGCCGCGGGTCGCTGAAGCCCAGTACCACGCCACCAGCAAAGTCCCCCGCGGCAAGCCGCTGCTGCCCGGCGACCTGGTCTTCTTCGGCCGCCTCGGCAACCTCCACCACGTCGGCATCTACATCGGCAACAACCAGATGATCAACGCCCCGAACCGCCGCTCCGTCGTCCGCATCGAGAACTACCACTGGACCGACTTCTGGGGCGCCACCCGCCCCACTCAGTGACACCCGAACCTCGCACAACACGAGGGACTCCCATGCAAGTTGCGCTCGTTAGAAGCATCAACCACTCCCACACCTACGTAGCCGAGGTCCGCCGCATCGCCAACCGCTACTCCGCCGCCCTATCTACAACGGGTGCTGCTGCCAAGGCGGTTGCCTTTGCTCGCTCCCAGTTGGGCACCCCATACGTCTGGGGCGGTGACGGACCGTCCGAGGGCGGCTTCGACTGCTCTGGGCTGACCCAAGCTGCCTATCGTGCGGCAGGGATCACCATTCCGCGCGTCGCGCAGCCCCAGTTCGACCACGGGCCCCGCGTTCCTCGGGGAAGCCAAATCCAGCCAGGGGACCTGCTTTTCTTCGGCAGTGGCCCCAACCGCATCACGCACGTCGGGATCTACAGCGGTGACGGCCGCATGATCGACGCACCTCGCCCGGGCACAGTGATCCGTGAACGCGCTGTTCGTCTCGCCGCACGGAACGATTTCCAGGGTGCTACCCGGCCCGCTGCCCGCGGAGGCCCGCGATGAGCGAACCCAGCCGGGCCGAGACTGCGAACCTGCTGCGCACTCTGACGCGGGTGTTGGGCGCTGTCGCCGTCCTCACGCTCGTCTTTACCGCGACCAACGTGACCCTCTTCGCCGTGGGACAAGGTGTTCCGCTGGCCATCGCGGTACTGCTCGATCCCATGGTGGCGCTCGCGCTCGCCGCCGTGTTGTACGCGGACGCCCGCCTCGGGGCCTGGGGTATCCGACCACCGGGCTGGTCCACGGCGCTGAGGTGGGGTGCGGGACTGGCTGCGGCGCTGCTGAACGTGTGGACTTCGCTCTGGCCCGACGGGAGCATCGGCTGGCCTCGCGAAGCCGACGTGGCCGGTGTGGTTCTGCACCTGATGCCGCCTCTGCTCCTCATCGCTCTCACGGAGACCATTGCCGCGTACCGCCGCATCATCGCCGGGGTGCAGGCGGACCTGGCGCACCCGGGCTTCGGAGCAGGACGAGGCATTGAGGTGCAGGTCGCACCTGATACGGAGTACACCGCACCTCCGCCGCTCCCCGCTGCACCCGCACATCAGCGTCCTGGCGCAGGACGCTCGCCGGCGTCAGATGGCACGGCCCTCTCGTCGTCTGACGGACCAACGTGGGCGGACGTGGCCGACAGCGCCGACGAAGTCCCTCCCATTGGCCAAGAACCCCTTCCCTGTCCCGAACGCGCCCCAGAGGGCGGCCTGTTCAACCGCGCCCGAGCCCTCGACGAAGCTGCTAGAGCGCACACGGGCCGACCGATCAGCATCCGGCAGCTGCGCCGCCAACTGCACCTTGGGCAGGTCCGCGCACGCTCCTTGCGCACCCAGCTCGACGCCCTGCACCCGGAAGGTGCACCGCGGCACGAAACCCGCCGGGAGAACGCTCTGGAACAGGGAAGATAGGCCGCTTGACTTGTCGGGCCGGTCGAGCGTCCATGGTCGTGCCCGCCGGGAATCCCGCGATGCGCACGCGCCCGCCGAGCACCCGCATCTGCTCTCGCAGACGCACCCCGGCCGGGGCCTACACGACCATCGCTCCCGGAAACGAGGCCCCACCATGTCCGACACCAACACCGTGCGCTCTTTCCGACCGGTACCGCCGCCCGAACCGCTGGCCGGTCTGACCGGCGCACCCGCCGGTATCTACACCGAGCTCGTCGCCGCCCCTGGCGCCACCGCTGCCGAACTCGCCCTCGCGGCCGGTTTCGGCCGCTCCACTGCCACCAGCGCCCTGGCCGTATTGGAGAAGCAAGGGCTCGCCATCCGCGAACCCGGCGGCCACGAGGGCGCACGCCGTACGCCCGACCACTGGCGCCCCGCGCTGATGGGCCAGGTCACCGACGCGTCCGAGGCTGCGGTCCCGGACGAGACGGAGCCCGGCGAACCCAGCGTCGAGGGCGGGGATGAAGCTGATGGGCAGCGGAAAAACAAGCCAACTGCCGACGAGGCGGCCGAGGATCGAGCCGCCAGTGCGGTCCCCGGCGACAACCAAGGGCCGTTGGGGTCCGCATCGACCGCTGCTGAGGAGACGGTCGATCCGTCCAGCGGGAAGAGGCCGCTGGCGCCCGAAGATTTGAGGCAGCTCGTCATCAATCACCTAAACGCCCACCCCGGTGAGAGGTTCACAGCGGACGGGATCGGCCGCGTCATCGAGAAGGCGTTGGGAGTGATTGCCGATGCGCACGGTCCATCCGGCGACGCAGCGGGGCCTGAAGTGACTGACAACGCAGTGAGGACCGTCCTCGAAGAGCTGACCGCCGAGCATCGCGTCGTGCGCGACGGCATGGAGGGTGGCGAACCCTGCTTCCGGTCGACTCCGGTGGTGCCGTCCGGTAAGAAGCGTCGGGCGCCAGGGCAACTGCGCGAACGGGTACTGGAGTTCCTGTGCGAGCGGCCCGGCGAGGAGTGGGGGCCGACGGGTATCTCGCGGAGGCTGGAGGCATCGTCGGGGGCGATCAGCAATGCGCTGGACCGGCTAGTGAAGCAGGGGCTGGTCCGTCAGGCGAGTGTGCATCCCCGACGGTTCGTAGCGATCAGCGCGACCGAGGCCAAGTCGGTGGAGTGACAGGGCGGTAGGCTCCCCAGGGCCGTCGATGCTGGACCAGTCGGCATTGGCGGCCCTTTGATCGTCCACACGAGAGCCCTCGAACGCCCCGATTAGCACTCATGAGCCAGTGCCCAAATTTCTACTGGCTGTCGAGAATTGGGAACAGATCCCTGTCCCCCAATCGAAGGAAAACGCTTCGAACGTCAGATCGCGGTAACGGGTGAGACTACTTCTCAGTGTCGAGATCAACACCATTGCAACCGTCGAGCCTCGTCCTCTCAACCTCTACTTCAGCAGTGAGTGGGATAGGTAGCTCGAACTGGTAACAGGTGTGATCAGCTTTCATCCCCTCTGACGCATAGCGCACTATTACGCGTATGGCACTTGAGGAACGCTTGACGCCCCACGAGTTCCCCTCTGCCGCATGGGAGACTTCCTTGTTGGTCAATTTGCTATCTCTGGAGGCGCCCTCGAGGCGGTATTGCGTCAGCCCGACCTTCTTGCCGAGAACCTCGGCAGCAGGTGGAGGTGGCCTGTCGAAGAACCCTTGCACTGCAACCGATACCCCCAAGCCCACAGCCAGGACCACCAAGATGGCGCTTGCGGCGAGCGCGATAACACGCCCGGTCGTTGCGGAGTCGTGGCTCACCTGAGGCTCCCGTATCGGCGAGCTCGCCCCAACAGTCTGGGCAAGTTGGTCAAGGAGCGAGGAGCCGAGTGTGTCGGTGACCACCCGTGGACCTGCCGGTCACACCGCCTACTTCCGTCGACGCTGAATAGCCGGCCCTCTCGGCTGGGCGCTCGCGGCCTGCGCCTGGCGGGTGCCGCGTCCAGAGGGCACTCCGGTGTGTTCGTGCATGAGGCAGCGCGAAGTTCGCCTCGCTAAAGGCTTCATCATGCTCCGGCTCCAAGATGATCGGCCGCTTGTCCGCTTCAACAAGACAAGGGGGTAACGGCCAGACCGTCTTCGGTGGGGCTCTTCGCGACTACTCGAACGTGACCGTGAAACGATCGGACCGCCCGAAGGATTCATTCTGCGACTGGACGCGAAGTAGGGTATCGCGATCTTTGCGAACTCGCTTTCGCCCAGCACCTCCTGCTTATCTCTGATTTCTTCCAGACGATCTCGACTGGCCGTTCCACGTCCGTGGACAGGCGATCCCATAGAGCACTGAGATTGGCTCGATAGAAAGGGCCGAAAACCTAAAGATCGCGACAGCGAGTCATGAAGATCTATCTCGGGCCGGATTTTCGAACCATCGATTTCGACCCTCAGATCTTCTCATTTCCAGTTGGGCAGTTGATGGAAGCTCACATAGGCGAGCCCATCTGACCGAGGGCGACGACTCCACGGAGTCATCGCCCTCAGCGGCAATCGCCCGCAGGCATTGGCGTCAAACGCCTTACGCAGAGCTCGTGTCTCCCGCATCCGCAGGCGCGTAAGCCGCAGTCACTACGCCTGAGAACGAAAGCTCCACCACGACCCGGTCACTGGGAGAATAGATCCAGAATTCCGGAAAGGTTTCCGTGATGCCTGGTAGGTGAGCGAGGGAGGATTCGAGCCCCATTTCCACACTCGGGACCGCCAAGCTCTCCCAGAAGAAAATCAGAGTGCCGGAACGTGGAGCGAACTGCTGAATCACAGAGCTCATATCGATGGAATCCGAGTCCATCGAACAGAGCACGGACCCATCAGTCGCCATTGCCCATTCTATGGTGCCGTCAGATTTACGCGGATAGCGACTCAGGCTTTCGCGGTCGTAGCGGTGATGTTCATCCAGGTTCAGCAGCTTCACTCCTGGCTGCCCAACCCAAGTCAACCGTCGGTCATCCTGCTGACTTGCGCGAGTCACGCGGACCATGGACCGGGGCAGCAGATCGGGTCTAGTCCCGTATACACCGTCAAGCGTCACGTGTTACCCCCAAGCAATCTCGCTACATCGGCCTCTACTCCCTTCCATGGCACGGCCCACTTACGTGCAGAAGCTCCCCTGCCGACTTCCACATTGATATGGGGCCCCTTTACATCGTCATAGTCCATCCTGAACCTCTTGTATTCGCCGTTCACCCGAGTCGTGAACCCCGTCACCTTGCCGTGCGTTGTCGGCGCGGGCTTTGTCCACCGCCCAATCGGGCAGCACACCCCCGGGAGCGGGCTGTACTTCGATGTCCTGCGGCTCGGGGAACCAGATCGTGGATGGCAGTGGACTCGAACCACGGGGTGCTGTCGGGTGCGCAGCGCTGTGGGCCATGCGGTGCTGGGTGCCAAAGGAGAACCTGCCGCCTGGTGCTGACGGTACTCATGGAGAAGGTCACGCAGCCGATTCTCATCTGTGGCCGGATCCGGTGTCGCGTGAGTTCCGTGCCTCCCGAGTGCACGGAAATTGCCATGCGGTGGAGTGTTCACGGCGTCACGGATCGGAGGGACAGCTATCCCACCAACGATCCGCGTCTCGACATCATTTGGAAGAGGGTCGAGGTTTCCGTCCTTCCCGGCCATTTCAAGCAACTCGCCCAAGAACGGCTCAACCTCGCCGCCGAGTACATCGACAACTCCCCATGCCTCACCAGCCCGGTCAAGCCCGGCCGCCTGACCACCGTGGATATGCGAGACGAGTTCATCGAGAAGGACGAGGCGCTCGGCCTGTTCGTCGCCCTGATGCCGCTGTTCGCACAGGTCCGCGGTGGTCACTGATCACCTAGGCGAGTCCGTCATTCGAGTGCACCAACCGAGCCTTCGGCTGCTCGTGTCTGCGCAGGGTGTCGTCCTCAACGAAATCTACGTCTACGGCCAGGCGCGACTCAGCCGCTGATGTGAGGCCGTCGCGACACTCTCGGCATTGCACTCGGCCGCCCGGAGAGCACCGAGACGGCACACTCCGACTACGAAGAACCGCCGCCTTGCGCCGTCTCCGTCCGCTGACGTTGCCGTCAACTAATGCCGCCACGACGCGCAGAAGCCCCGTCAGAAAAGATCTGACAGGGCTTCACATGTGCGCTTGCGTGCCCTCATGACTCCCATGTGGACTCACGGAAATACATGAAGGCAGAGCCCTCGGTTAAGCGCTTCCGGAAGGCTCTCCGGTCGAGTCAGGCGTTGCCCCGATGGCACTCACCAAACCGCCAGCCAACGCAAATGCCTGCTCTCGATAGAAGCCGATTCTTTCATGGAATACTTCCTCGGAGGGCATCAAGACTGGGGCAGAAACCAATGCCGCAAACAGCACGTGAACCTCATCGAGCTGGAACTCCGAATTCGACCCGGAAGCTTTCTCCATTACCCGTGCAGCGTTTGCACGATCGACACCGAGGCGCACGATCGAAGGACGGTCCCCATCGGGGCGATCTGCGTGGAACATAAGCGTCTCGCAGATCAACTGCTTCTGTACCTCCGTCAATCGCAAGAGGAATCCACTGCGAGTCGCCGTGGCTGCAACTTTTACCCTCATGACGTCACATACCTCCCACTTTCAAAGGCACCCTGGCTGTACCTGAAACCGTGGATGTTACTGGCAGTCGTCACAATTAGCACGCCTCGACTGGAGTCGTACGCCACACGCGACCCAGTCCTAGTGTCCCTATGCGTCATCTTGCCTCGCCACGACGCAAAGTAGGAGGCCAACGCATCAGGATCATGCCCGATACCAGGAAGATCGTGATCCGCAGCAGTGGAGGAGCGGTCATGCATCCTCCGCACTTGATAGTCGACACCGTCGGCCACATCTGGTCCGTACGCACCATCTATCCGGTAATAGGTGTCGTTATCAAGCCCATCATCGACAGGATCCCTTCCATTGCAGTTGTGAACGAGTACCGGAGTCTCGCCCGCCAGCACATAGTACGTGTGGAGGTCGTCGACCGTGAAGTTGTAGGTCTTGGCGTGCTCACTAAAGGGCCGGTTGGCCTGGACAGTGACCGTCGTGCCGTCGATGGTTCTCAGGGTCATACCCTGGCGGACATCCGCAGCCTCGACCCACGCCTGTTGCGAGGGCGACCAGAAGGGGTGTTCGTGCGTGGCGGTCAGATTCTTCTCGCCCTGGCGGGTGGCGATGGTGAGTTCGTTGAATTTCTTGTCGTGTTCGGTGACGATCAAATGCGTCACCGCTTGCGGCGCCGTCTCGCCCTTTACTGGGTCAGTGGCGACCACACGGTCACCGATTTTGACATCTTCGATGTTCTTCGTTGAGTTGTCTGCCATCAGCACCTTGGTGCCGGCCAGGAAACATCGGGTGCAGCCGCGCTTCAGCAGTCTCAGCGATTCAAAGGCCTTTTCCAGCGCCTTAAGTTTGGCGCCGATGAGGGCGTCCGTCGCGAGGCCGCTGCAGTGCTCGAAGTCCTTTTTCGCCAGGCAGTTTTCGAGCTGGCCGAGCCCTGCCAGTTCCTTGGCGCCGTCCCACAGCTGCTTCATGGCGTCGGCGAATTCGTCGCCCTGGCCAACGATCTCGCACCAGAGGCGGTCGTGCTGGCACCAGCGGGCGATCTCTTGCGGAGTGCCGCACGGAACGTAGGCGGTCTGGCAGCGGTACATCTCGCGGGCGCGCGCGCCCGGTTCGTTCTTTGCCTTCTCCTTGGCTTCGATGGCGGCTTTGCGCTGCGCTTCGAGTTCTTCCCGCTGCTTGTTCACTGCGATGGTGAACGCGTTGGTGGCCGCTTCGAGTGCGGCCTTGGCGTCCTTGCCTGCCGCGAGCGCGGACTGGCGGGCCTGGTCGGCGTAGTACCACGCGTTGGATGCGCTGACCTGAGCCATCTCGGAGGAGAGGGTGGCGTCGGCTGCTGACTTCGCGGCGTCGGAGGCGGCCAGGTCGGCGTTCTTCGCTGCCGTGCGGGCCGTCTTTGCGGATTCTGCGGCTCTTGCCGCGGAGGCTTCGGCGTCCGTGGCGTGCTGGGCGGCCTCCTTCGCGTACTCCTCGGCCCTGTCCGCGGAGTTCTTGGCCTTCGTCGCCCAGTCGTTGGCCTCGATGGCCGCTTGGCGGGCGATAGCGGCGACCTTCTGTGCGGTCGCAGCGTTCTTCTGCGCGGTGGCTGCGATCTTCGAGGCGTCCGCGATGAGCTTTCGGACCTGGGCCACGTGGGTGGCGGTGAGTTGGTCCTTGCGCTGTGCCTTGTACTGGCCGGAGGTGATGAAGGCGTGCAGCATCTGGGGCGAGCCGTCCAGGGCGATACGGGCCGCCGACTGGAGCTCGGGGCCGCCGCTGGCTGCGAGCTGTGCTGCCTTGACCCGCTCGTCCTGGGTTCGCGCGGTGGCCTGGGTGGTGACCAGGAACTCGCTGTACTTCTTGGGGTCGCCGGTGGCCAGGGCCTTGCGGCCGACGTCGGCGAGAACCGGCCCGGCACCGGAGATCACCTGGGCGATGGCGACGCGCATGCTCTCGGAAGCCACTTGATACTGGCCGTTGTTGACGAACTCCGTGATGGCGGCGGCGTCCCCGTCCAGGGCGGCTTCAGCCGCGTCCCGTACCGCCTTGTCTTCGCTCTCTTCGGCGAGGCGCTCGACATAGGAACGGTCGTCCTGCTGCTTGGCGGTCGTCCAGCCGTTGCGCAGGTAGTCGATGACGACCTCGTCCGGGCCGCTCAGGCCGGCTTCAGCTGCGGCCCGCCCCCACGACGTGCCGCCCTTCATCGCCTGTATGGCCAGTTTGCGGCCCTGGTCTGCGACGGCTTTCAGGTCGGCCTCGGGTTTGTCGGCCTCAGTCAGCAGTCGGTCGCGCTCGGTGTCCCGGTCCTTGGCTGCCTGTTCCAGCTTGGCCAGCGCGGCGATTCTGTCCTCGTGGGCCTCTTGTTGGTCTCGGGCACGCGCCTTACCCGCATTGGTGCGGCCGAGCAATTCCTCGGCCTCCACCTCACGGGCAATCGTGTAAACCTCCTTGGCCTCTTTCACCGCGTTGGTCGCTGCGTTTGCGGCCTCGGTGGCGGCGTTGGCGTGCGCCGTGGATCTGGCCGCAGCCTGTGCGGCGTCACCGGCGTGTTCAGCAGCTTCTTTGGCGGCTTTGGCTGCGTTTCTGGCATGTGTGGCCGCAGATCTGGCCGCGTCACGTGCCTGCCGTGCCGCATGGGCGGCCTTGCGAGCGAGGGCTTCGGCAGCGGACGCGGCGCGGTTGGCCTCGGCGGCGTGCCGCTTGGCAGCCGCAGCGGCGGCGCGTGCCTTTTGCGCGGCGGCGCTGGACTCACCCGCGTAGTTGCCGGCTTCGATAGCCGCGTCGGCGGCCCGAATCGCATCCGCGCCCGCACCCGCGGCGGAGAGCGCGGCGTTGCCAGCGGCGTCGGCCGCCTTGGCCGCCTCATCAGCGGCATCCGCAGCACGGTCAGCGCCCTTGGCGGCGTTTTCGGCGTCCTCGGCCGCCTTGCGAGCGGCGTCGGCACCCTGCGCGTTCACCGCCGCATCAGCTGCTGCGCCGCGGGCGCGTGAAGCTGCTTGGGAGGCACCGGCAGCTGCGGCTGCCGCCTGGGCGGAGGCATTCGCGGCGACACGTGCCGAGTTACTCGCAGCGCGGGAGGCATCGATCGCGGTCTGCGCGGCGACAGCAGCCTGGGATGCTGCCTTGGCGGCGCGTTCCGCGGCGCGTGCCGCTTTCGCAGTGTCGTCCTGGGCCGCTTCGGCTTCGGCCTCAGCCTTCAGCGCTGCTTCCTTGGCAAGCTGAGCGGCCTTGACGGCCTTCTCCGATTCGGACCGGGCGGCCACGGTCTCCTTGGCAGCCTGCCTGCCCGCCTCCTCTGCCTGGGCCGCCAACTGCGCGACGGTGGCGTGTTCCTGGTCCTTGGCACGCGCCACAAACTGGCCGACCTCAAGGAACTCGCGGATGTCGGCCGCGCCGCCGTTCAGCGCGAGACGTCCGGCCGCCTGCACATTGGTGCCGCCCACGCTGATGACCTGGACGAGCTGCACACGCTCGTCCTGCTCACGCTGAACGTACTGCCCCTCATTGAGGAACTTCCTCACGTCGTCCGCCGTACCGTTCAGCGCAGAACGCCCGGCCGCCTGAACATTGGGGCCACTCGTAGCGATGACCTGGGCCACCCGGACCCGATTGTCCTGCTTCATCGGGGATTCCCAGCCCCATCTCAGGAAGTCCTTAAGCGCCCGCGGGGAACCAGTTAGTGCTTGTCGGGCAGCGGTGATCAGTTCTGTGCCGCCTACCGAGGCGATCTGGGCAGCACTCACCCGCCGGTCCTGGAAGGCCAAGTTGTCCACGGCTTCAAGGAAGATCTGGACATCGGCATCACTGCCGGTCAGAGCTGCCTCCGCGGCTGCCTTGACGCCGGGGCCGCCTTCCTTCCAGTGGTCGACGATCAGGCCGCGGTCGGTCGGGGTGGCCTCAGCCAGGGCCTCGATCTTCCCAATGTCCGGAGAGTCGTCGACGGCCCTGGCGGGAGCGGGGCCCACCAGGCCGGCGGTCAGGAACAAGGGCAGCAGGATCAGCAGCGTACGTAAGAAATACGTGCCCCTGCCTGCAACACCCAGTGAGCTAAGTCTTCGTTTCACAGAGCATCCATCTCACTTACCGGCAACTGCAGTTGCCTATCTCCGAAAAGTGAGCGGTGAGCTTAACCCAGTCGTTCATCACGGATGAGGTAATTCCGCTTGTGGGGTAGATGAAATGAGCCATTCCTGTGGGTGCCCGATCCCTCCGTCGAGGCATCGGATCATGTCCCGCCTGCCGTTTCTTACGAAGGAACCTTGCAAAAACCTAGGGCAGTGTCATGTATGAGGCGGAAGTCCACGTTCCTTGCCAGGCCGGTTACTTGACGCCCTCTCTGGCGGGCACGTAGCTTCCCGAAGTCATTTCCCGTTCAAATTTCATTTCGGTGAGGGGCCTCCGAACGTGCAGGCGCCATGCCTGGAAGGATTCATTCGGTGGATTCCCGCGCCCGTAGTTTCATTGTCTCCGTCGCTGCCTGCGCGCTCGCGGCGACCATCGGCATACCGTTCGCATTCGCCTCGAGCCCGGCCGAACCGCAAGCGGCAGCAGAGGAACAGCCTCCCGTTGCGGTGGAGGATTTCAACTACCCCGGAGCCGACAGGATCCTGAAGGAGAAAGGGATCAAGCTCAAGAGGGGCGACGGGCATGTTGTGTTGGCCGACTGCGATCAGACAGCTGATCAAATCAGGGTGATGACCGTCGAGGATCCCGCCGCAGGCAGAGCCGGAACCTACTGCTTCCGCGCCACCACCAAGACCGGCTACCTCACGCTGGAACTCCCTCGGGTCTTCTACTTCGAGACCGGCACCCACCCCATCAGCGCGGACCTCACCGCCAATGGCGCGACCACAACCGTCGATGTGGCCAAGGGCGGCTGGAAGAGCGTCGGTGAAGGCCTCCCGGGTGGCGCCCAGTCCGTTCTCGTCGAGATCCGTGTCACCGGCTGACACCACCTGCTGGAACACGCCTGCACAGATCGATTCGAGAACTCCGGCCGTCATCACCCCGCTGCGCTCCTCAGCCTGCAGCACTGAAGAAACAGAGAATCCCAACGTGTCCAACGACCGTCCCCGCGTAGCCCTGACCAGCAGTCTGATTGCGGCCACTCTTGTGACCGGTGCACTCGCCGGCACCTCCGCACAAGCCGTCACCGGCTCCCAAGCCCCGGCTGGCGCGCACCCCTTCACCGCGAAGCTCAGCATCGGCAACGGGGAACGATCCTGCACCGGTGCGCTGGTGGACCAGTCATGGCTGCTGAGCGCGGCGAGCTGCTTCGCCGACGACCCCAATCAGCCCTCAACGGTGCCCGCGGGCAAACCCAAGCGGGCGACCACCGCCACCATCGGCCGCACCGACCTCACCTCCACAACCGGACACGTCCGCCAGGTGGTCGAACTGGTCCCACGCAGCGACAGGGACCTGGTCCTGGCCCGCCTCGACAAGCCGGTCACCGACATCACCCCGCTCACCATCGCCACCGACGCGCCCACCGCCGGTGAGACGCTCACCATCGCGGGATACGGCCGCACCAAGGGCGAATGGGCGCCCCTGAAACTGCACACCGGCACCTTCACCGCCACCGGCGTCCGAGACGGCGCACTCGACATGACCGGCCAGAACGGCACCGCGGCCTGCGCCGGCGACACCGGCGGTCCCGTCCTGCGCGCCAAGGACGGTGGCGTGCAACTGGTTGCCGTCATCACTCGGTCCTGGCAGGCAGGTTGCTTCGGCAGCGACCCGGCCGAGACCCGCACCTCCGCCGTCGACACCCGCGTGGACGACGTAGCCGACTGGGTCGCCAAGAACCGCCTGGCCACCATGCACCAGAACGTCACCAACCTGGTCACCGCGGCGGACTTCAACGGCGACAAGCGCCCCGACGTCGCCGCCATCCTCAAGGACGGCAACCTCCACGCCTTCTACACCGCGCCCAATGGCAGCCTGCGCTACGGACGCGAGCTGTGGAAGCACGACGGCAGCTGGACCAACAAGCGCCGTATGTTCGGCGGCGACTTCAACGGTGACGGACGGGGCGACCTCGCCGCCATCAACGCCGACGGCTACCTCCACCTCTACCCCGGCACCAGCAGCGGCCAGCTCGGCAACCCCGTCCAGATGTGGAAAGACGCCAGCTGGGACAGCTTCCCCAACGTCGCCACCTACCGGGCCGCGGGATGGACCCGCGACGGGCTGGTCAGCGTCGCCCCCAGCGGCCGTCTGTACGCCTACCCCACCGGCACCAACGGCGTGCTCACCGGATCACGTACCGAGGTGTGGCACGACGACAGCTGGAACAAGAAGCTCATCTCCACCAGCGACTACACCAGCGACAAGCTCAACGACATCGCCGCCATCGCCCAAACCGGACACCTGCACCTCTACACCGGCAACGCCAGGGGCACCTTCGACTACGCCGACGCCATGTGGCCCGACCCCACCTGGGGCAGCTTCCCCGTCATCATGGGCGGCGACTTCAACAACGACGGCAAAGCCGACCTCGCCGCCATCAACAGCACCGGAGACCTCTTCCTCTACCCCGGCGACGGCAAGGGCAAGCTGGGCACCCGCAGCGCCATGTGGCCCACCACCGGCTGACAGACCGGAGGAGTCTTGCCGACGGCATGGGGCGTTCGTCGAAGCCGCAGAGGGTCAGGACGTAGGCGCCGGAGCAGAACAGAACCAGGCGACAGCCGTGGCCGGGGTGCCGGCGAACGCCCTGAGGTTGCCGGACGGCGAGCCAACATGGCCACTTCAGCACCTATGACCTGCCTCGGGAAGAGGGGTTGGTGACTCCGCAGGCCGCTGCATCTCGCGTTGTCAGTGGCGTCTGCGAACCTGGCCGGCTGCTCGGGACAGAAACAACCAGGAGTGTTCGTTAATCACGGATCGGCATCGCGTCTTCCTAAGCTGTGGGGGTCAGCTCGCGATATGCGGCGAGCAGCCGCACCAGCGCGGTGTCTGTGAGATCGCAGCGCTCGACGGCGAGTTCTACCATCAGTGCCAGCTGCCAGACGTCCTTGTCGGATTCGGCAAGCCGGCCAGGGTTTGTGGGGCCGCAGCGGAGTCGCTCCAGGCGTTCCTGCAGTTGAAGGGACGCGGCATAGTGCCCGTCAAGTTCGGCTGCGGTCTGGCGCAGTGCGCGGGCCAACCGGTGCAGACGGTCACCAGGAGGGTGGCGATCGGCAAGGGCCGCCATTGGGTCGTCGACGCCGAGGTACTCGGCCAGCAGGCGCTGCCCCGGGCCGTTTGTGCGTGGGGTCGTGTTCATGGTCGGGCGATCTCTGTGGGGGAGGGCTGGGCAAGGGCGGTGGCTCCGACTTCGAGGGCCGGTGCGCGTGGGCGAGGCACCGGGGCAGGGTCGGTTAGCGCGGCACACAGAGCGCGCATCAGCGGGGTGGGGGTGTTGGGGTGGGCGACGGCCATCCACAGCACGGTCCTGTCCGTTGCTCGGCGGGCGGCGAGCAGCCAGCTCGTGCCGCCGTAGCCATCAGTACCCGGCGGGACCGGGGTGGTGACGACGGCTTGCTGATCGGGGGCATACCAAACCGACCAGTACGCACCGATGTCCTGCCGCCAGCCCGCTTCTCTCAGGGGCGCTGTCGCTTCGTCGGCCTGGCCGGGTGCTTGGAGGTAGTGCGGTGATGCGTTGCCTGGGCCAGGGGCAGCGTCGGCTCCGGAGAGGGCGGTCGCGAATGCGGTGGGGAGTTCGGGCGGGGTGGCGGGAGTGAACCGTACCGACCAGGCAGTGGGGCGGCCGGAACCTGAGCGGGCGGTGAACTCCCAGCCCATGGCCGGGCACGGGCCTTGGCCAGGCGGTGTGCCGTCCGGAGCATGGCAGGCTGCCATGAGCCCTCCACCCTCTCGGAGCACGAAGACGAGTCCTGCGCGGTAGGACTCACACGACCAGCCAACAGCCCTGAGACGGTCGGACAGAGTTGAGTTGACCGTCGGGTCGGGGCCCGCGAGGTACCGGGGCGCGATCAGATACGTCGCGGAGTCAGAGGCAGGGTCTGTGTGCATGGCTTCTTCCTTTACGTCTGGTCCCTCACTCCGCGCCATGGCGCGGAGTGAGGGGGGCGTCGCTGTGGTGTCAGTGCTGTGCGCCGAATCCGCAGGCCCCGGTGTGGGCTTCGTCGTTGGCGAAGGTGTCGGGATAGCTCGATGGGAGTGGGCCGTCGGTGAGTGGGGCGGGGCCACGGGCCAGATACATGCCGAGGTCGGCCAGGTGACGTACGTCGGCGAGCGGTACCTGGGCGGCGCATTCGGGGCAGGGCCCGAGGAGTTCGAAAGGCTCGTCCTCTACGTACGAGCAGCGGACCAGGAAGGTATAGGTCTCGCCGCTGTCGGTGACGGTGGCCAGAGCCGGTTCGCCGGGGACGGTGCGGCAGCGCAGCCAGTCCGGCGTCACGGTGACGTCGTCTGCGTCGAGGCCGAGAGCGGCGGCCAGGCGTACGGCAATGCGGGCGTACTCCTCGCCGCGATGTGAGCCGTGGATGCTGATAGCGGCGCTGCGCTGGATGAATACGGCCGTGGCGTGAGCACGTTCGGCGAGTGAGGTCACGGCGGTCACCTCCTTCAGGTTCCGGGTGGTCAAGCGCAGGTGGTGGACAGGGCCGCAGCGGCAGCCTTCGCGATGACCGAAACTGCCAGGGCGGGGTCTGTGAGTTCGAGCAGCGTGGTGCGCGGCAGGGGGCGAGGCTCGGGGGCGAAGGCGAGCCAGAGCACACCGCATCCGGCCTGGGTGAGGGTGGTGATGCGGTCGGCGGCACGGGCCGCTTCGTCCGGGGCGTAGTAGCCGTCGGAGGCGATCACCAGTAGGCGGGCTGCCCCGGAGTGCATGAGGCCGACTCCCGCGCTCAAGGCGTCGATGGCCTCGGCGAGGCAGTGGCCGCCGCCTGCTGCGGCGAACTCGGTGACCCGCATGGGGCTGCGTCCCGGCGTGGTGACGGCGGTCAAGCTCCGCTTGTAGGCGACGGTCGCGGTGCGGGAGTCGGGGTCGGTGAGCGCCACGGCCCGGGCGAGGGTCCAGGCGGCCGAGGCGACCGGGTCCGTAGCCGCTTGCATGGAGCCGGAGACGTCCACCGCGATGGCGACCCGCAGGGGCGGCATGGGGTTGGGCCGGTGTTCGATGCGATTCCACGGTGTTGCGGTAGGGGTGGCGCCAGCAGCCAACTGAGCGTCCCAGGCGAGGGCCTGGCGCATGTTGAGGCGGCCGGGTGGCGTGGCCGAGGCGGTGACGGTGGTGGTGCGTTCGCGGTAGGCGGCCGAGCGGAGTTCGCGGGCCAGGCGACCCGCAGCACTCTTCTCGGCTGGTGTGGGCTGCCGAGTGCCCGTGATCGGCGTGCTGCTGCGGCGATCGCGAGGCTGGCTGGGTGGCGTGAAGGGGCGTGCTCCTGGTGCGAAGACACGCTGGGCTGTCCTCGCTGCTTCCTTCTCCGCCGCCGCCCGCTCGGCCTTGGCTTTCACCTGGGCCGCGTGTGCTGCGGCCACCTGGGCCTGCGCGGCAGCCTGGCTGGCCTCGTTGGCGCGTACGTGGTTGACGACGCGGCCCACCGCCGTGATCACATCGCCCTTGCGACCGTTGTCTTGGGAGCTGGATGCAGGGAGCGGTTGGTCCGGCTTGGTGCCCAGGGCATCGCACCAGGCGCGGGCGTGTTCCAGCATCGCGCGGCCGTCGGTGTCGGCGGTGGTGTGGACGGCCTGCCAGATCGTGGTGAGGGAGGCGAGCAAGTCGGGGCCGAGGATGGTCTCAACCACGCGTTCAAGGGGTTCGGTTTCGTCCGGGTCGAGGACGCCTGCGTCCCGGCGGGCCAGGATGAGTCCTGCGGCGTAGGCGGCCCGCCACCGGTCGCCGGGGGCATCAGCGGTGATGTCGTCCATGACGAGGCGGTGTACGCAGGCTCGAAGGAAGCGGCGGTCTGCTGGGCGCCGTTGCAGGTGGGCGTGTTCGGCGCGGGATTCCTCGAGTAGGGCGGCGGCTGTATCCCGTGCGGTCCCGCGTAGTTCGGGCGGCACCCGCCAAACGGAGTGAGCGGCGTGTGCGGTCTCATGGACGAGGGCGCCCCAGGCCACCGGGTAGCGCTCCTCGTCCCCGGTCCGGGCGGGGTGGATGGTGGCAGGCTTCAGTGGTGCGAAGAGGGCCGTGTCGATTTCCAGCTCGGCAGTGGTCGGGAAGAAGGCAGCGGGGGCGCCGGAGCGGGTCTGCCGTTCGCAGGTGACGATCACGTCTTGGCGTCCGGCGAGTTCGGGTACGCGCTCGCTGAGGGCGGCCGCCACCCGCAGCCATTCCTCGACGGGCCAGGCACGACGCTCGGGCAGCGGCGGTCCGCCGTCGTCCTCCCAGCAGGCGGTGGCCAGGTCGGCCTCGGACAGGGCGGGCGGTGTGTGCTGGACGTGGGTCTGAGCAGTCGCGGGCATGGCGGATCGTTCCCTTCAGGGGGGGCGATGGGGTGTTGGCCGTCCGGCCGGTTGCGTGCTGGTGGGTCAGAGTTGGCTGCCCAGGGCCAGGGCGGTGACCGGGCGGCCGGTGGCTTTGGTGACGATTTCGATGACCTGATCGCGGTCCTCGATGGGAGCGATGCCGACCAGGTTCGCGAAGGCCGCCTCGACACCGAGCACATCGGCGATCTTCTGGAAGGCGAGCAGTTCGCGTAGTTGCGGCGCCCAGCCGACCTCGCTTGCTTGCTGACCGGTCGCGAGGCGGCGGGCCACGCGCACGGCGGTCCGGTTGACCTTCAGCGCCGCCGCGAGGTCATAGTCGGATCCGACCTGGATCTGGACGCTGAATCGCGAGGCCAGTGCTTCCGTGAGAACCGCGCCGTGCACACCGGGGTTGTGACCGGCGATCACGTAGAACCCGTCGGCTGCTGTGATCGTCTCGCCCTTGTGCGCTTTTACCTGGATCTGCCTGCGGCCATCCATCGCCGGATACAGCGCGGCCAGCACCTTCGGCGAGATCAGCGTGGCATCGTCCAGGAGCAGGGCCCTGCCCTCCTGCATGGCGGTGATCAGCGGGCCGTACACGAACTGGTAGCCGCCGTTGGTGTCTTGGGTGTACTCACCGACCAGGTCACCGACTGTGGTGTCGCCGTCTCCAGCTACCGTGAGCAGATCCGGGAACGCCGCCTCGATCAGCGAGGTCTTGCCGGTGCCCGGCGGCCCGTACAGGAGGACCGGGACACCTGCCACGCGTAGCTTCCACAAGGCCTCGACATCGGGCAGGCTCGCCAGCGCCCGAGGGTGGTAGCGCTGGCCGTTGGGCCGCATGACCGGATCTGGCTTCCGGGGCGCCGCCGGGGTGCTGGGCGCACTGGCCGCCGAGGAGGAGTTGGAAGGCGCGTGGGGCGACAGGCTGGCACCGGGCCTGGGCGCTGTGATCACGGCTTTGCGTGCAGCCCCGATGGTGGTCGAAGTCGCGCGGTACGTACGAGGGTTCGCACCCACTCGCTCCGCCTCGCCCCGGTCGACCAGCGTCTCGCAGGCATTGCCCACCGCACCGCCCGAATGCCCTAGGAGCTTGGCCAGTTGGGTGACGGTGAACTGCGTGGACATGTGCGCGGCCAGTACGGCGGCGACTTGGGCACGCAGTTCGCCGGGGCGGGACTTGCCGGTCGCGGCGGGTGGCGCTGGTGTCGGCGTGGATGTGGGAGCGGGCGGGGGTAGGGCGGTTGGCGCGGTCGCAGCGGGTGTCGGCGGCGAGACAGGACTGGTCATCACAGGGTCTTTCCGTGAGCGAGGCCGAGCGGGCGGCGCGGGTCAGCTACGTGTGGGGGCGCCCGCATCAGAGGCGCGAGGAGTGTCCGTCAGCCGAGTTCACTGAGGGTGACGGTGACGTGGGAGCCGAGCGTGCTTGTGACCCGGATCGGCCCCAGGCCATTCGGGGCGGCCACTGCAACGATCACTCGGGTGTAGGCCCGGGCCATGCTCATACCCCGGCTCACGGCGAGCAGGAAACCCTTGATCGTGACCGGCGCTCCGAATTCCCCGAACCCCTGGTCCACATATTCCTGACGGCACACCGTACGGAATTCGATGTAGCTGCCGATATATTCTGGACTGATCTCAATCGCGTTCAGTCGACGCGGCCCCTGAGTCACGGTCAACTCCCCTCGACTAACCGGCTATTGTCGCGCCCGCCGCCTCGGCGGGTGAAGCAATTTGCGCCGGATTTCCATTTCCCGCCTTTCCGGGAATACTTAAAATATAGCTCGAATCAGGGCCGACCTGAAGCGGAATTCTGGCTTGATAATGCTGGAATACCTCGGAATTCTCGACGTAAATTCAGGGGGATTTACGGGCGTGCGACGACTTGTATCGCGGGCCACCGGTTTCGCGACGGCTTCCAAGGCCCGTGTGGCGCCGAGCACTTGCGCCTGCCGGGTGCGTACTGACTCGCGCGGCCCGGCCTCGTCCGGCGAGGCCGGGGGTGTGCTCGGCGCTGACTGCGGCTCCGCGCACCTGTTGCCGTTTCTAGTCGGCGTCCTGTCAGGCGCGAGGCAGCGCCGGCGGCAGGATGGGTTGGAGCAAGAGGAGAAGGCCCATGGGGGAAGCGCATGTGTCTGTCGGGCTGCGGATGAACGCCTGGCTGCTGAGGAGGAGGCCGGGCCGGGGCCGATAGCCATGTAGATCGGGATGCTTGCTTGCACCGATATACAGCCCTCACTGGTTCGCAGTGGCTCTCAGGGGCCTTGAGGTGCTGCTTCACTCGCGAGCCGGGTGTCGTATCACAGGACGACACCGTGTACGACGGCGCCTTGGGGTACTCGGAAACGACGCCCCAAACGCCATGCGTTTTAGCGCCTGCCTCGCTGGACACCGACTGGAGTCGCCTGAGTCCGAGGAGAGATCAGAGAGCGAGTAGCAGGCGACGGCTCGGCCTCGATGGCACGCAGACGTGTCTCCAGCAGCGCGTATGTGCGTTGCGCGGCATCGTCCCGTCCCTCTGCCTGCTGTAGGCGAATGATTCGCGCGTAGACCGCTTCGTTCAGCGGGTTCCATTCCACCGCTCGGTCCAGGAGAACTAGCGCCTCGTCCAGGCGTGTGGGCGTAAGCAGATCGGCCAGGGCGACAGTTGCGTCAACTGCCTTTCGGTACAGGTTTTCTCGGACTTCTTCAGCCCATACGTAGTCAGCACCGTCGGCGAAAGGGCCGGCGTAGGCGGCTAGTGCGCCCCGTAGGCTACTGGCTCGCTGCTCGACATTCTCGGCCACCGCGGACTGTCGCAGTGCCGCGGTGAACTCTGCCAGGTCGGTGCTGATCAATTGCGGGTCTAGGAACTCGCGGTCTCTCAGAACTCGGACGAATCCGGCTTGGCTGCTACCCGTCGCTTTGCGAAGTGCGCGCCGGATCGCGCGCCGCACGTTCTTCATCTCCTTGGCTGACTCATCGGGGTCAGTGGGGAGTTGAAGGTGCTCGGCAATTTCCTCGGTGCGCATGCCGTCCGGGTGCGCGGCGAGGAGCGCGAGCATCTCACGAGCCGCACTACGCATGCTGGTTCCGACGGCTTCGCCGCTGCTGGTGAGCGTCAAGCCGATAGGGCCGAGAACTCTGAGGAGGATCGGAGCTCTGCGCGGTACGGGTTCTGCTTGCACCAGGGCCCGCTGGGCCTGGACACCGGCCTCAGAGCCGCCCGTTTGCTTCCTGTCGGCGGACTGCAGGTCAGCGCGCGAGATTGGTAGGGCGCGGGCCGGTGGTGCGACGTCCGCCCTTTTCGCCGTATCCGTATGCGGAGTTGCGGCGATCTCCGTGTGGCGTCCTGCCGCCGAGTCTGCACCGTGTGCTTCGGACAGCATGGCGAGGACGTCGACGGCTGAGGATGCGTCCATGCGGAACATCCGGCACCTGTCGATGCCGGGAAGCTGTGCAGCCGTCGTGTCGCCATCCTCGGACACCTCAACGGAGGCAGCCCCGTGGAGCCCGCCGAGCACGACGACGACCAGAGCGTTCGGTGCACATTGCGCAGCGACGGCGGCCAGTCGTGAGGAGTCCTCTGCCGCCCCTCCTCGCGTGATGAGAACCAGGCGCCTTGGCGGTGGGGCCGTATCTCCGTCGTCCCCAGTGGTCGGCTCATTACCCTCCATCGCACGGCGTGCGTGGGCGACAAGGTGCTCCTCCGCGCGGACGACCGCTCTGTGGACCGAGTCGACAACGGTCAGAGCGGGGACCTCGGGCCAGCCATCCGGCAACAGCTCGTCGGCGACGTCTCGCGGCAGCACCGCCAGGTTCGACGGCTGCTGTGGTCGTTCACGCTCTGCTGCCGTCAGTACACCCATGAGGAGAGCCCTTACGGCCGGTACAGCGCCGACCCCAGCCCATTGCGTTCCGCCGGCGACGGCCAGCTCGTCCAGTGGGATCTCGGTGCCGTCATTGCTGGCCACGGTCACAGTGCCAAGGCCAAGCGGGCGCTTGTGGGGACTGCGGTGAGCGATCGGGGGGTGTCCCGCCGCCTCATCGCCATCGGGTGCGCGGAGGTCACGAGCAGCGGCACGAGCAGCCCAAGTAGCAGTGCGCACCGTGGTGCTGAATGGCGCGGCTTCAGTGGCCTCAGCGCCTGGGCGATGCCGGCGCTGCCGGTGAGCCGCGGCAAGGGCCACCGCCGCCGCGATACCCGCCGCACTCGTGATGCCGATCGCCGCGGCCTGCCCGAGCGAGACAGTGGCCGGCTGGGCAGATGGGGCGTCTCGATGATGGTCCGGTGCCGCTGTCGCCGACGTGGAGGGACGAGGAGAAGGCCCCGAGCCAGCTGCCTCCGGAAGATCAGGCCCAGGCGTGGGCGCGCCACTCGGGATCGGCTCCGAACTGCCCCCAGGCTCCGGGGGACGCTGCTCGTGCTCCGGCCCGGGAGCCAGCGTGTGCACCGGCAGGCGCAGGTTCCAGCCCGGCAGGAGTACGTCCGGATCACTCAGCCGTACGCCGCCCGGCTGCAGTACGTCCTTGCTCAGGGCGTAGATGCGAGGCCACTTCAACGGATCGCCGAGCTTTCGTTCGGCGATGTCCCAGAGAGTGTCCCCAGGCTCGACGACGTACACCGCATGCCGGTCGCGCCGGTCGTTCTGATCTTGGAGGTCGCCGTGGACTGCCTTCTCCACGACGGTCGCAACGACAGTGGGCCGCAGCATCTCGCCAGCCTGCGCCGCCGCGTGACCAGGACGCCACAGGGACAACATCCCGATGAGCAGGGTGCCCACGCAGAATGCGGCGAGCGCGCGAGGGGCGGAGAGTCCTTCGAGGTGCAGACTGTGGGCATGTCTGTCGCTCCACACCTGAGAGATGTGGCGCGCGTACCAGACGATCTCCCCGATCAGGGACCAGACGAATACGGCCCAGCAGAACCAACCCACCAGCGCCAGGACTTCGAGCACCAGCTGATCGGTCATGGGCTCGGCAAGCCGCTCCCACAGCTCGGAGAAGGAACCCACTGGTGTCTGGGGCCACGGCATCCCGACCGCCGCCAACAGCATGACGGGCACACCCATGGTCACTACCGCCAGCCCAAACAGAGCGGTGAGTATCCGAACTACGTTACGCACCCGACCAGTTCGCCGAGCCATGCCCGATCACCCTCTCCTCGCGGATCTGGGGTCCGGGAGGGTGGTCCCGCTCTCGGCGCGCGCAGTCGCCTCTCCGTGCATGGACATGGAGTGGATCCCGACGAGCCCCAGGATCTGCATCGGCTGCCGGTGGGTGACCCGGACGGTGACCTCGTCGCCGGTCACGGTCGCCGCGGCGGAGTCGCCCCTATCTCGCACGTAGCCCAACGCGGAGTCGCGGGCGCTGGCAGCCCGGAGCCGTACGTCCCACTGCCCACGCAACCGGTCGGTGTCGAGTTGCTGCGCGCCGGTCCTGGCGGCCTCCTGCGCCGTGTTGAGCGCAGCGACCTTGCCGGCCAGGGCCAACCCGCCGTCGACGACGATCCCGGCGAACAGCCACAGCATCAGCACGGCACACATGGCGAACGCGGTGATCTGCCCACGATCGTCTCCCAGCTGCGGATACCTGCGTCTGAGCCGCATCATGGGCTGCTCCGGAACCGATCAACGGGCGAGACGGCATCACCTGCGACGGCGACCCGGCCCGGAAGCCCGGACATGGTCAGTTCTCCGAGATCGGCATGGCACGTCACGCGTACGCGCACCACTCCACCTGGAGCGCCACCACCGCCATGAGTCCGGACCGAGAAGGCGCCGCAAGTGGAACCACGTCCGGCCAGCGAACTCCGGGCCGCTGCCTCAGCAGCGGAACCGGCCTCACCCGGCGTACGAGCCAACGAAGCAGCCCGGGCGGCTTGATACGCGGCGTCATTCACCGCCAGCCGGGCGCCGACAAGACGCCCGAGCCCGACGACCACGAACATACACAGGACCAGCAGTGGTACCGCCAGGACCAGTTCGACCGCAGCAGAACCACTGTCGCTCACCGATCGCCCGCATAGCCGTCGCATCAGCGGCCTCCCGGTGTGGTCCACCGGTCGACGGGACCGGCCGCCGTACCCTCGGCCCGCAGATCGAGCCCCGGCGCGACGGCGATCACACCGCCACTCACCCGCACATGCACGGTTTCGGCGCCACGGGTCACGCGCACCGAGGGCGCGACGAGCACGCGTCCTCCGATCCTGCTCACCACCTCGCGCGCCCGTGCCTGGCCGCCACCTGCGTTGCCGTGCTGCGTGCTGGCAGCGGCCAGGGCCTGCGACGCCGCGGTCTGAGCGATGTGCTGCGCATGCCAGGCCAAGGCGAACTGGATGCCCATCAGTAATACGAGGATCAGGGCCGGGAAGACGAGAACAAGCTGTGTGGCCGCCGCGCCGCGATCACCCAGCACGACACGGCCCTTCGACGTCAGTCGAGGCTGATGCCGTTCGCCCGACTGATGACCTTCGCGGTGATGATGCCGATCACGGTCAGGCCAAGCACGGCGAGCAAGGCGGTCACCACCACCGCTTCCGTGCTGTACCCGGCGTCGCTCCGCATCAAGGATGTGCGCCGCCGGACAGCGCGCATCAGTGCGTCCATGTATGTCGTGAGCATTGCGCCCCGCTCCTCTCTTCGACTGCTGTGTCGTCGTTCGCATATTGATCACGTCGCTTCGAGAACCTGAGCGAGCGCCGGATATCCCAGGAACACGAGGAATCCCGAGAACAGCACGACAACCGGCAACGACATCCGCTCTGTTGCGGCCCGCGCGGCCCCGTCGGCCTGCGCCAGCTGACGACGCCGCATGGCCCGGGCCTTCGCCGCGAGTGAAGCGCGCACCTTTGCACCCTCGCTCCCTGCGAGGGATACCGCGGCGGCCAGCTCACCCAGTTCGCCGACCCCCGTCTCCTCGCCGAGCTCACGCAGGTGCTCCCAGACGCCCGTGCGGGTCAGCTCCGCAGCGCTGAGCGCGGCACGGATACGGCCGGCCGACCACCCCTCCGACTCCTGCGAGGCATCGTTCAGCGCCTGCTGCACTCCGGCTCCGCCTGCCAGGGCGATCACCGTCAGAGAGAGGAAGACGGAGAGCACATGGCGCAGCTCCTCCCGGCGTTGATCGGCACGGCGGCGCACGTCCAAGTCGGGCGCGAAGAAGAGGGCAATACCGAGGAGCAGGCCTCCGCTGGTCGGCATCCACCAGTCGGGCCATGCTCCGACCGCCGCGTACCACAGGATTCCAGCGGCCCACGGCATGCACGCACCCACTGTGCCCGCTGTCGCCTTCTCCGCCAGATGCCGGTCGACGCTCTTGTCCACGACCCGCAGATCAGCGGCCGTAGCGACGCCGGGCAGGCCTGCAGCTCGCAGCAACGGAACGCAGCGGTGTCCGGCCCTCTGAGCCCAGCCCAGGTCGTCTGTGCTCGCCGCTTGAGCCTTCGTCGGCATTGGCGGTTGCTGTATGTGCGCGAACACCTGGGCCAGCGCGGGCCGCGGCGGAAACATCCCGTAGGCCAGGGCCACGAGTCCAGCCCCCAGCGCGGCACCCACTACCACAATCAACACGGCGTCTCCTCATCTCGGCGCCGCCCCAGGACTCTTGGTACGTCCTTCACGACCGCGATCGACCGAAGCCAGACGAACCCGCTCCCGAACAGCACCCCCACAACCGCCAGCCCGACTTGGCCGACCGGAGTGTCGAACGGCTCCAGATACGGCCGGTTCAGGACTACGAGTCCAGCGGCCATCAACACCGTCACCGCAGTGATCACCCGTACCGACGTGCGTACGCTCGCCCGGCCAGCGTCGATCCGCTGCCGCATAGCGACCTGCTCGCGCACTGTCTCCGCCAACTCGCCCAGAAGCGAGGACAGATGCTTGGCCTGACGCTGAGCGGCCATCGTGAGCGCTGCGACGACCATGTCCGCCAGCGGGTCGTCGACGTCGTCAGCGAATCTGCGCAACGCGGCCACGAACGGCTGCCCAGCCCGGATGCGGCGCGCCAGTGTTTCGATCTCCGTCCGGAGCGCCAAGGGGGCGACGTCTGCAGTGGCCAGGACCGCCTGCTGCAAGCCAGCCGCGACAGACAGGGTGTCGCGCAGCATTTCCGCCCAGGTGGCGATGGCTTCCATCCGTTGCTGCCGTACCGCCCCTGCACGATCTGGAGCCAGCAGATCGGGCAACGCCAGGACGGCAACCACCGAGAGCACCCCCGCCACCGGCCATCCGGTGACGGCCACGGAGAGCAGCCCGGCAAGGAGCGCAGTCCCCAGCCTCTTGCCGCGCCATGTCTCGGGCAACCACCGTCCAAGGCGCGGCTTCGGGAAGGGAGGCGTACGCCGGGCCCCGTACATGATGGCCACCATCCCGACACCGATTCCCGTGCCGAGCAGGACCGACCAGAGCACCGTGGTGTTCATGCGCCCCTCGCCTTCCACCACTCGCGTTGCAGGAGCGCGACGTCGAGACCGGCAGTTTCGAGTTTTTCGAGAACGTCCTCGGCCAGTGGCGTGGCGGGCCTCGCCCTGCCGTCGGGACCGGGGGCATAGATCTCGTTGGACACGATCTGTCCGTCCTCGGCGTCGACGACTTGTCGTACGGAATCCACGACCCGCACGCCTTCGCGGTCCCAACCCAGGTGCACGACGAAGTGCACGGCCGAGGCCACGAGGAGGCTCGTGGCCTCGCGGGACAGCCGCTCGGGGGCTTGGGCCGCGTAGGCCGCGAGCTTGGTGAACACGCCGCGGGAGGTGGAGGCGTGAATCGTAGAGAGCGAGCCGTCGTTCCCCTGCGACATGGCATTGCACATCGGGATGACCTCGGGACCTCGGATCTCCCCGACGATCACCCGGTCAGGGCGCATTCTCAAGCCCCAACGGACCAGCTCCGCCTGGTCGATGGCACCCTCGCCCTCGATGTTGGCCTCTCTCGCCTGGAGGGCGACGACATCGGGGTGCGCGGTTCGGTCCGTGCCGAGGCCGAGCTCGTAGGTGTCCTCAATGGTCACCAGCCGTTCCTCCGGCGAGATTTCCCGGGCGAGTGCCATGACGAGGGTCGTCTTGCCGACGTTTGTACCGCCTCCGACGATGATGTTCTTCCGCGCCTTGACCAGCGCCGAGAGCAGGGCGGCCAGCGGCTCGTCGCAGACGCGACGTTTGACCAGCTCGTCCAGGGTGACGTTTCGGAAGCGATGACGGCGTACGGAGAGAGACACGCGTTCCGAGACGGCCATCAGAGCGAAGAGGCGCGACCCGTCGGGAAGTTGGAGATTCAGGCGCGGTACGCCTCTATCGAATCGCCGCTCCTCCTTGCCGGTGCGGGCGGCGAGGGTACGAACGATCTCGATGAGTTCCTCGTCCGAGGAGGCGATGGCCGGGCCGGGCCCCTTGGTGCCGTCCTCGTAGTAGATCCATACGGTGTCGAAACCGTTCACCGTGATGTTCTCGACCCGCCTGTCGGCGAGCAGCCGTTCCAGGACGCCAGCCCCGAACAGCGAGTCAAGGACGATCCGGCCGACCCGTTCCTCGGCGTCCGGGCGCAGCGCCGGGCGGCCTGCCTGCAGGGACTCGCGCACGTGCACCTGAAGCTGCTCACTGAGCAGTCGCTCTACGAGCGCCCGACGTTCTGCCGCCGGCTCTGGATCCAGCCCCGCCGATTCGCGGTCCTTGGCGTACGTGGACACCTGCGCCGAGATCCGCTGCCGGAGCAGCTCGGCGATCTCTCTCTCGTCTGCGCCGCTGCTCACCGGCTGCCTCCCGAGACCAGTTCGGCTACGGGATTGCGGCCGGCGCTCAGCCGGGCCAGCGAACCACCGAGACCAGGGCGCTCCGGGATTGCGACACCAGCGAGCTGGGCGGCGAGCCGTTCGGCAGCTGTCAGTAGTGGTCGGCGCGCGAAGCCGCGTGGGCGAAGCGGTTTGAGGCTGCGCCCGCAAAGGACGGCGGCGCTGCGCACATCCCAGGGCAGGAACACGATGCGTTCGACATCTAGAGTCGCGGCGATCTCTTCCCTTGGGTACGGGCAACCACCGACCACGGCGAGGGTCCAGGAACTGGCGAGTTCGTTGAGCTGCTCACGGCGGGTGAAGACATGGGCGAGGGCATCCGCGCCACCACGACTTACGACTACGAGTTCGTCGGCTGCGGCCACCAGGGGCACGGACTCGCCACTGAGTTGCCCGGTGTCGACGAGCACGGTGTCGCGGTAGTCCGGGTCGCCTCGCAGCACGGCGGCCCGGTATCCGGCGACCAGGCGCACGGCCTCGGTGCACTGGTCGGTGTCGGCGGGAGAGATGACGGTCCGGACGCCGCAGGGCAGTTCCTGAGCCGTGCTGGCAAGCGGTTCGGGCTGCGGAAGCCGTGCGGACGCCGCGAGGTCGAGGAGTCCAGGTGTGTACGAGTAGCTGAAACGCGCAGCCAAGTCTCCGCCCGCGGCATCGGCCTCGATGACGATGGGACGTACGCCGCGGTCCACACTGGCGGGCCAGACCGCAGCAGTAAGCAGGGTGCTGGAAGTGACCCCCGGCGAGCCTTTCACCGAGGCAAAAGCGACAAGCTTCCTCATGGCACCTGCCTCCCTTCCGCAGGGAGAACCACAAGCCGTGGATGCGGAAGCTTCACGGCGCGCTGCGCGGCCCCGGTCTCCACGATGAGCGTGACGACGCGAGGTGCCCCGGCGGACTCGGGCTTGCGAACTCCGCTCACGATGCCCATGACGCCATCCGTCCGCTTGTCAGCGTCCTCCTTCGCGTCGGTGGTGGTGTCGGGGCCGGTAGTGAGATAGGCGTGCTGGCCTTCTTGGAGACGGGGCGGCGCCGCTCCCGGATCCAGGGGCACGGCGACTTCGGCGCGTCCCTCACCGGGGTACACGCCATACGAGCCGATCACCCCCGGAGCAAGCAACGCCCCTTTGGCCAGAGGCATGCGCAGGACCCTCCCGGCCAAGTCGCGGGCCCTTGAAGCCGGTACGACGCCGCTGTCAGCGGCGACTTCGGCCGTCCGCAGATCACCGCGCTGCAGCACATGACCGGCTGGGAGATCGCGGACGACCACCAACACGGTGTCGCGGCGCCCGGCAGCCGAGGTGAGTACGGCCACAACCACCGCACACGCGGCGACGACCGCCGCCCCGCCGATGATCCAGCCAGGCTTGCGCCGTGGACTTCCGGTCGGGACGTTCTGCCGTCGCTCCGGCCCTCCCGGCGCCCATCTGCGCGACGCGGGCGGAGCCGAAGAAGACATGGAGGTACCCACATGTCACCCCTTGGAGTGTTGCGTTGCTCCCCGCCCGCGCCGCGAGCCGGGTCTTGTCGAATGCGCGAGTCCGCTAGCGGACCACCACTGCCTGCACTTCCGAAACGGTGACCTTCCGCTCGGACGTCGTCTGAAGCCCTGGCACAGCCCCCTGCTCTCCTTCGCCCTCCCAGGTCACATCCCAGACGAGTGTGGCCGTCAGGGTGTACGCATCTCCCGGGCTACCTGCCGAGGAACGCCGGTAGATGTGTCCGCAGTCAGGGGACATGGCGTCGGCGGCGTACTCGGTCGAGAACGCGGTACCACGCCCCTTGCACACCACCTGTCGTCCGTCACCCATGGACCAAACTGTGCGCTGGGGACGAGCGGTAGCCGTTACGGACACTCCCGTGACCTCGGCAGTCTCCGTAACGGGCTTCCAGGATGTCTGCGACAACCACATCCAGGTCGGGAAGTGCACTACTTGAGACTCGTCCTCGTCGGGACTCAGCCGGATGTCCGGCTGGGGCAGCTCCAGCTGCTCGACGGCATGTTGAGCCACTTCCTTCACCGACACCTGCGGCGGGTCTTCCCCTCCGTTTTCTCCGTCCCCTCGATCAGGTGGTTCGGCTTCCTCTCCGTCGAACCGCGGCATGATGCCCATACCGTCGCCCAAGCCGTACTCCCAGCCGGAGGAGGAGAGAGTCGGAGGCCCTGCGGCGACCGCTCCGCCTCCGCCTCCGCCGCCTGTGCCGTGGACGGCCCCCGGGGGTCCAGGAGGTATGCCGCCTGCTTGATGTTCGCCTCCACCGTTGGGACGCGTGCCGGGTTGCTGGCTGCTCGCCTGCAGGCCACAGCCCGAATCACCGCCGGAACAGGTGACGTTCGTCGAACTCTCCATGCCGTCGTCGGCCTGAGCTGCCGAAGCCCCACCGACGGTCAAGAAGACGATGGCAGTGCAGCACCCGAAGTGAGTCAGCCGCATGTCCCCACCTCGTGTACGTAGAACTTCTTGACCTGCCAGGCGCCCTTCCGTTCCACCGCAGTGGCGTCGATGCGGCGATGGCCACCAGGGCGCTGATTCTTCAGCGAGCCATCGGGCTTGTACTGCAACCAGTTCGTGGTGTCCGCGCAGTCTGTAATTTCGACTGTGCTGCCCTTGACGGTTGTCACTTCCGGCGAGAGGGACAACTTCCCTTTGGTGACGACGCTTTGCTTCTTGCCGCTTTCCATCATGTGGCGCAAGAGTTGGAGAGCTTCGCCGGCAGCGTGATCGTCGAGCCGGGGGTGCTTGGCGTCGGAGGTCCTGGCCGCGAAAACGGCGTCGTCCCACATCGCCCGGTAGGCCTTGACTGCGCCCGATTCCGGCACTGCGGGCGGTGAGGACGAGCTGGACGAATGGGTGCTGCGGGGTGCCTTGTCCGCCCCTGGGTCGGCATCATCAGCTGGCGAGCACGCGGAGAGACAGAGGAACCCTGCGCAAATCGCAGGGACAGCTCGAGCAAATGCGATCCTCATGATCCCCCGATCCCAACAGCCCCAGATCACGGACGAAGGGCGGAAGAACCCCTTCGGCCCGTCAAGTGACCTGGATACCCGCGGCTTCGTAGGTCCCAACCAGATAAACAGGAACAGTCCGTTCCTAATTTCCCGGTCAGCTGCAGACGGAACGTTTACCTCGAACAGCGCGAGAAGAGACACCATCACTCATTCGAGTGGCTACGCAGCGTGATCGGTCGCTGCGTGGTCATCTCGGCGCATCATCAACCACAGGCGCGGTGGGCTCCATGAACAGCCAGCAGGGGCAGGTGCGATGACCGGAGAAGAGTCTCGACGATGGAACCTCCGATCCCTGCTCACCCAGCAGCGTGCGCGGCTAACACCGCAGAGCGTGGGGCTGTGCGATCATCGCAGTCGGCCGCGCTCGGGCCTGAGCCAGCAGCTGGCCGCTCGCCTCATCGGCGTCACCCCGCGATACTACGGCCAGTTGGAGCGCGGACAGATCCGCACGCCGGACCGGAGCCTGCTTCGAGCGGTCGCCGACCAACTGCTCATCGAAGGCGCCGACCGCGACCTGTTCTTCCTTCTCGCGGCCCCAGGCTGCGCGGTGCCACCCAGCTGTGTGAAAGATCGCGAACCGACCATCGCCGAGTACGAGTTCCTGCAGAGGATGGAGCCGAACCCGACTGCCATCATGGACCGGGCGTGGAACGTGCTGGCGTACAACGCAGCCGTAGTCGAGTGGTTCGCGGATCCGAAGGCGCTGCCGCCCGGCCAACGCAACGCAGTCCTCTGGCTGTTCAGCGACGAGGCAGCTGACCGGATCCTCGGAGTCTCTGCGGAGCGGCGCTCTGCCGTTGCCCGCCTGCGCACCGCGTACAGCAACTGCCCCACAGACCCACTGCTCCAGAAGTTGGTCGCACAGCTGGAAGCCCACCCGACGGCTTCGGTCGACTGGCGCCAGCAAGCAGCCCGGGTCAGCCCTGTCGTCTACGTACGTCAGCTGAGGCACCCGAGGTTCGGCATCTGCTGCGTGCCGGCCATCACCGCGGCGCTGCCGGGCGGGCTCCAGATCTCGATTCACTTCGTCCCCGGTCAGCGCTCGTAAGGCGCTCTGGCGAACGCTGCCCAGGCGGTCTTGATGCCTCCGGCACTTCGGAATCCCCAGATCCCGCGGGTGAGGTGATCGACGATCCGAAGGCCGCGTCCGTGCTCGGTGAGCAACACGCACAGGGCGTCGAGACCACCTCCTCGGTCTGCCGGGTCCGGCTCGAAGGGAGCTGCTGCGGGATAGGCAGGCACGTGCGGGATAGCAGGGTCCCCGTCACGCACATGGCAGACGATCCCCTTCTCGCCGCACCGGACCCGCACCTCATAGGGACCGCAGGCATGCTCGGCCGCATTGGCCACGAGCTCGGAGACCGTGAGCACTGCGTCGTTGATCAAGTCACCAGGGAGGCCTTGCCGTACGAGGGCACGGCGTAGAGCAGTACGGGCTTCTGCTGCCGGGTTCGGGGTGCAGCTGGTCCACCGGTACACCAAGTAGTTACGGCGGTGGAATGGTGTGACGGTCATCGAGCCACACCTCCGCGCGCGGCGTGCCGCCCGTGGGTGACGCGACGGTGACGGCCTCTGCCCGGACGTGCACACACACGGGCCTCGGCGGCCAAGAGAGGGGCGCCGGTCAGGGCAACGGATGAGAGCAGGGCGAGGGTGAACAGGACGGTGGACACCATGGTGGCCTCCCGGCTTACCGCGATTGGGACGCGACCACGACACCGTGGGTCCGGGGAAGAGCGGAACCGTGCTCTCTGAAGTGCTTTTGCGATCTCGTGAGCTTGTGAAGTCTCATTGCCGCACCGAGGTTCTCCCAGACCGCAGCTCTGCGAGAATCAAGCGAATGAGAGCGAGGGGTGGGAGGGGCCGGGGTGAATGATCTGCGCGCGGCGCTCGTCGAGTGCGCGAGGAAGATCGACGATTACCGAGGGCGCAGAAAGATCAACGAGGACAACACCAAAGCGACCCTGGTCGAAGTGGTGCTCCGCGCCCTCGGTTGGGACACCAGCAACGCCGACGAAGTAGAACGCGAATATCGGCATGCCTCTCGGTCCAAACCGGCTGATTACGCACTGATCCTTGCTGATCGCCCGCAGCATCCCATCGCCGTCGTGGAGGCCAAGGCCTTGGGCACGAACGTCTCGGACTACGCGATCGTGAGCCAGGTCCTGAGCTATGCCACGGATACCGGTGCGCCTTGCGCCGTCATTACGAACGGCGACGAGTGGCGCATCTACAACGCCCACGCCGCAGTGGCGGGGCCGGACCGCTTCTACCGGGCTGTACGGATCAGTGATAGCGGCAACCGGCCCGGGGAGGAACTCCTCCGCGTGCTGTTGCTGCTGAGCAAGGACCAATTGCGTGCCGGGAATGTGCAGCGACTGTGGGAAGCGGCGACATACGACCAGCAAGTCAGCTCCGTACTGAGCAAATTGTTCGATCCGGCTGATCCGCTGAACAAAGGACTGCTCGACACACTCTCACCACTCCTCCCCACGCTGTCGCGACAAGCCCTTGAGCAGTCGGTTGCACGGATGCGAGCCACGTTTGAGTTCTCGCCAACGACGCCGATTCCAGCGAAGCCCGCGGCCCCGGCACCCGCCCGAGCAACTCGGGTGGCAGCGGCAGACGGGCAGACCTAGTCACCCATCGTGAAGATCACGGACACCGAACGTTCCCTCACCCTGGCGGACCTCATCAGCTCGGGACGTCTCAAGCCCGGCCCGCTGACCGCGAGCTATCTGAAGAAGCGCTACACGGCCGAGCTCCGTCAAGACGGATCGATCCAGTTCAACGGCGCCACCTACACGAGCGCATCCGGTGCCGCAGTTGCGGTGAAGCATCTGGCAAGAGGGACATCGCCCCAGCAGGTGAAGATCACGGATCGAGGGTGGGGCTTCTGGCACGCTCGCGACCACGTGGATCAGGACGACGTCACCCTGCTGAAGATCCGCCACCGGCACGCATGCCAACTGGACGCCAGCAAGAAGTAGAGCTCAAGTCTGCGCCAGCTCGACGTTGACGAGGAACTGGGCGATACCGCTTCGGGGTGAGTAGCTATGCCCAATGGAATCGTCACCGGCGCGCGGCCCTGGAGCCGGACGACGAAGGCGTCCGGCATATCGTCGCGCAGCTCAATTCCGTCGAGCCACGGCAGAGTCAATGATGTTGCCGGACCTGGACTCGACAGCTGACTGCCGCCGCTGTCGCAATCAGCACGGGAATGAGGATCAACGCCGTGCCGCTTCCTTCTGTATCGGCGAGATAGGCGAAGACAGCTGCCCCTGCCGCGCCGCCGACCATGTCGAGGGTGCTCAGCCAGGACATGGTTTCGGTGACATATCCGACCGGGGCCAGATCGCCGCCTGTGGTACGCAGGGTGGCGAAGAGTGCCCCGATGACCAGCCCGGCAACGGGGCAGACCGCGAGCACCACGAGCGGCGAGAACTGTGTGGCCGCAGCCAGTGCGGCTGAGCCAACCGTGAACAGCCCTAGCAGTACGGGGAGTTCGAGCCTGCGGGGCAGGCGCTGAGTGGCCGCTCCCAGAGCAAAGCTCCCCAAAACGCTGCCGACAGCCAGGAGGCCCAAGTACAGGCCGGTCAGCTCCATCGCGTGCACCTGCCGAGCATGCATCGGCAGCACCACGTCCACGGCCGTCACGGCCATGACGAAGAGAGCGTTGACGGTCAGCAGGCGCCGCAACGGCGGTGACGCCAGCGGCCCCAGCCAGTGCCCGGGCGGTGCCGAACGCACGGGCACAGAGCATGAAGTGGCCACCAGACCGACGCTGAGGACCGTCATCGCCGTGATAGCCGCATACGGCACAAGAGGCGAGAGCCTCAGACTGAGCCAGCTGGCAAGCACCGGTCCGACGATCAGCGCGGCGCCCATCATGGAGGCATCGAGCGCCATGGCCGTGCTCAGCGTCGTGCCGTCCGTGGCGCTGTGCCAGATGGAACGCATCATGACCGCGACAGGTGGAGCACTCCCACCGACGGCTGCGGCCAGTGCGTAGACCACCGTGGCAGCACCGCCACTTCGTACCGTCGCCATCAGGGCGATGGTGACGGTGAGGTGGAGGACGAGACAGCTCAGCAGGACTGAGCGGACTGGATAGCGGTCGATGAACCGGCCCCGCAACGGGGCGGTCAGGCCCTGGCCGAGAATGGAGCAGCTCACCGCCAGCCCGGCGGTTCCATACGAATACGAGCTGCTGACCAGGAGTAACAGACTTAAGCTGGTCATGCTCGCGGCCAGCTTGGACACCATGCCAACGGTGGCCATGAGCCAGAATCGGGGCACCCGCGTCAATGTGTGGTAGTCGGCAAGAAATCTCGACGCGTCCCGGCGGCCCGGGGCTGCGGTGGCGGACACGATACGCGATCGGCTCACCGCCGCGGATCCCGTGTGCGCAGTGCCGCGGTGGACCAAGTCAGTACGGGGCCCAGACTTCCGGGCGCCGGCCAGCCGTTGATAACGGCCAGCAGAGATAGGTACTGGTCTCGGCGCGGGTCGTTCATCTGCTCCAGATGTTCAGCAATGTGTCGGTAGTGGTCACGGGGATCGTGCAAGGCCGGGTAGCCGCGGATGCGCGCATAGTGGGCAACGAGTGCGGCAACGATCGGCTCCGCTTCAGCCGAGTCCGGTTCGACACCCGCGTTGAGGGCCGGCGTCGCCTGGACCCGGACGGCTTCGGCAAGGGTCCGGGGCAGGCCTGCGGTGTCGTCCGAGGACCTGTCGACCGCGAGGTCCTGGGCCATGCCGTGCAACGTGGTGCGGAAATCGCGGTCCTGGAACAGCTCGGCCAGCTCCACCCACGCCTCGATCTGCTCGGGGTCGGGATCGTCGGGCAGCTCCGGCGTCAGCGAGCGGGTGACTGCCGCAAACGCGGGGTGATCGCACAGACCGGAGAACACAGAATCGAGGAAGTCGTCGATCAGACACTGCCGTTCGGCTTCGGACAGACAGGCCAACTTGTGCATCAGCTCTATTTCCTGGGGAGTGGAGCCGCGCGTCGCCGCGGACTTCAGCACAGCGCGGCGCTGTCGCAGGACGCGGATCTGCACGTCCAGTGCCTCGGCATGCGCCGCCGCGACGGCCGCCAGCGAGGCTTCCCGGTCCACGACCCTGCGGATCGTAGTCAGGTCGATTCCCAACTCACGCAGGGTGCGCACGAATTGAAGCCGGGCAACAGCATCGGAGTCGTACTGGCGATATCCGGACGGGGTGCGGTCGGTCGGTGGCACGATCCCGTTGTCGGCGTAGAACCGGATGGCCTTCACCGTCAAACCCGTTCGCCGGGCCAGATCGCCGATCGAATAGAGCGTCTCGTCGTTCATGCCCTCACCCTCGCGTCTCCCCCTACGGGAGACTCAAGCTCCCCTGGGCACCAGGTTGGCCTGGCCGAGAAGACCTGCAGGCGGGTTCTGATGGGCATTGGGCAGTTGTCCGGACACGGCGCCCAAATGACGGGGTCCGAAGTTTGGCTCGCGACGCCTCGGCCATGTGGTCAGCCGATGGACTTGATGACGGCGTTACCGGCCGCGGCGGCGCGGGCGTAGAAGTTGCGCAGGACATCGAAATCCCGGGCGAGCGCGCCGCTTTGGACCATGTTGCCGGTCGCGGAATCCGCTTCCGGTGGGGCTGCCAGACCAAAGGAGTACGGGCCTTCACTTGCGAGGAACTCGTAGCGTTCGGCAATGAGAGCGTCCCGGTCCAGGGAGCTCAGGAAGCTGTTTACTGCACGCACTTCGGCGGGATCGAGCAAGAGCAGGTCATCCCAGCCCGGCCTTGAGGCCTCGCCGGTCGGGGTGATGACGAGTCCGCCCCAGATGACGTCCCGGGCCGGAGGCTCTCCCACCGGCTGGTCCTCGTCGAGCCTGTCGCCGTCCAGGCCGTAGTCGGAGCAGCCGGTGAACAGCAGGTGCAGTGCGTCCCAGGTGCGGGTCGTGTTGGCCTCTTCCAGGGTGCGGAGCCGGACGGGGCCCGTGGGTTCGGGATGCGTGTCCTCGCCGTGGTGGTCGTAGAGCAGCGCTCGGCCGGCCTCGGGTCCGTCCGGGTGGTCCAGAAGGGTATGGACTTCGGTGGGGTCGTGGCGGGTGAGGAAGAGCCAGAAGCCCATGCCGTCGCCTCTCAGGCCTTCTTGAGGTGCTGGGTCAGCTCCCGTAGGCGAGGCCAGGCCTGCTTGTCCGAGCCGTCTCCGAGGGCGTAGTGCACGACTGGACGGGCCGCGGGCCCGAGTTGGCGTGGCGTGAGCTCCATGGGTGGCCGAAGGGCGTGGTTCATGCCGATGTTCTGGACGGCGTCGGCGCCGAGGGTGAAGGAGACGGGCATGGGGGCGGGTTCGGCGTGTGGGGGGACCGACAGGTCGTGGCGTGCCGGGCGCAGGGAGGTGAGCATGGAGGCCAGTCCGTGGTCCGCGGAGAGCGTCACTGCAAGGGAGTCGAGTGTCTCCAGCGGCGGGGCTTCTCCTGCGGCGTATCCGAGAGTCATGGTGATGTGCTCCTCCACTCCGGCCGTGGTGCGGCTGACGCGAAGGTTGGCCACGGCAGGGCGATCGGGGGCTCCGACGACCGTCAGCAGTGTGGGCTGCGGGGCGCGACTGCGGGCCAGGTCCGTCAACTGGCGTTTTGACCACGGCAGGTTCACGGGTTCGGCCGTGCTCCAGCCGCCCGGCGCCGCTCCCGTCAATGCCTGCCACGCCGCTTCCAAGGCTCCGCCGAGGACGAGGTCTTCGCCGGCCTCGTGGACCGTGCCCAGGGTGAGGACGAGTTGGCGTTCCCCGGTGTCGGTGAACGCGGTGAAGGGTTGCGCGACGGGTGTCTTGCCGTCGTTGTTGCGTACGGGGGTGAAGGATCCGTCCTGCCAGTGCAGTACGGCGCCGCTGAACCCGTCGTAGTAGCCGTGGACGTCGTTTGGGACGACCCAGCTCCCTTGCTGCGCGCTCAGTGCCGTGCGGGCGGCGATGGTGAGGTGGGTGTGCGGCGGGGTGACGATCTGCAGGGCTCGTTCTTCCTGTATGGCGGTGCGCAGGAGGTTCGAGAGCCATGCCGACAGTGCGAGGACGGGGCGGTCGGTCAGGACGACGGTGGCCTTGTCCGTGTGCATGTCCGCCGTCGGCAAGGTGTCGTCCTGGCTAGGCAGGGCCGCGCTTTCTGAGCTGAGGGGGACGACTTCGGTCGAGTTCGCGTACGCCGGCCAGGTAGTGCCGCCGAGGATGGTGGTGAGTCGGCCCGCGAAAGTGGCGGCCAGGCGTTCGGCTTCGGGGGCGGCGCTGGAGGCGTGCAGTTCCGTCCACCACAACGGCCCCTCGGGCACGGTGATTTCGGACCCCAGTAGGCGTGCGGCCTCGCCAGGGACTTGGAGGAGCAATGGCGCCTCGACGGAGACAAGGGGGTGTCCCTGCGGGGTGCAGAGCTGGATGACCGCGCCGTCGGCCACCGCCTGGATGCCCAGGTCGGGGCCGCCGGCATACAGGCCCGCCAGGATCGATGCCGGGTCGGGCATCTTCTCGGTGAGGGCGATGACGTCCTTGGTCACGGTCGTGCTGCCTCGTCGTTCGCTGCGGTCTCGGTCAGAGGGGTCAGAGCGGTCTGGATGAGCTGGTGTGCGCGGCCGCGCCGGACGAGGGTGCCCCGGCCGGGCGGTTGCGTGCTCGCGTACAGGCCCGGGAAGAGCTGGCCCTCGGTGCGCTCGCCGGTCATGACCAGAGCGCTGGTGCCGGATTCGCGCAGCGTGGTCAGCAAGGGTTCGTACATGGCCCGGGACAGGCCTGCGACCCGGCGGGCGAGGACGAAGTGCAGGCCGATGTCCTGCGCGGAGGAGATGTAGGGGAGGAAGGGTTCCAGGGGCTGCTGGCCTGCGGTGGTGAGGATGTCGTAGTCGTCGATGAGGATGACGATGCGCGGCCCGCGGAAGGTGACGAGGTTGGTGAGGGTGTCGTGGTTGACGCTCTCGTCCGGCATGCGCTTGTCGAGTTCCTTCGCGATGCCGGTGGCCAGGGCGTTGGCCAGTTTGGTGTTGTAGGCGTAGCCGCCGCGGTAGGGCTCGGGGACGAGGCCGCGCAGGCCGCGCCGCGGGTCGAAGACGCCGAAGACCAACTCCTCGTCCGTGTAGCGGGCGGTGAGCTGCTCGACGATCAGCTTGAGCAGATTGGTCTTGCCGCATTCACTGTCGCCGAGGACCAGTAGGTGCTGGTCGGAGCCGAACAGATCCAGGTTCACCGGGGCGAGGGCGTCCTGGTCGACGCCGACCGGGGTCCGGTGGGGTTCGGCGGTGACGCTGGGCAGTTTAGCCGCCGACAGTTGCGTGGGCAGGACGCGGACAGGGGCCGCGAGGTCGCCGTGCCAGGTGGCGCGCAGCGTGCGAGCCGCCTCCTCCAAGGCGGGGCCCAGGTCCCCCGCGGAAGTGGCCGTGTCGATGCGGGGCAGTGCGGTCTGGGCGAACAGCTTGTCGTCGGTCAGGACGCGGCCGGGCTGGTCGGGGCTGAGGGTTTCGGACAGCTTGCGGTCGATGCTGGAGTCCGATGGGTCGTTGAGGCGCAGTTCGAGGCGGGTGCCGAACATCGACTGGGTGGCGATGCGGATGTCGTTCCAGCGCAGCACGCCCGCGACGACATGGATGCCGTATCCGCCGCCGCGCTTGAGGAGGTCGGCGACGGCGTCTTCGAGCTCGGTGAACTCGTCGCGCAGCGCCCCGAATCCGTCGATCAGCAGGACGATGTCCGTGGACGGCAGCTGTGGCAGCTGTCCTTGTGCGCGCAGGGAGCGGAGCTGGTCGATGGAGTCGATGCCGTGCCGGCGGAAGAGCTCCTCGCGCTCGTCGAGCATGGTGCGCACTTCGGCGACGGTACGCGCGGCGCGTTCACGGTCCGCGCGGCCTGCGATGCCGCCGACGTGCGGCAGCTTCGCCAGCGCGCTGAGTCCGCCGCCGGCCAAGTCGAGGCCGTAGAGCGCGAGTTCGGGCGGGGTGTGGCTCAGCGCGAGGGACAAGGCGAGGGTGCGCAGTAGGGTGGTCTTGCCGGACTGTGGTCCGCCGATGACCGCGGCGTGCCCGCCGGCGGCCGTGAGGTCCAGGACCCATCGGCCCTGCCACTGCTTGGCCGGATCGTCGAGGACGCCGAGCGGGGCCTGCAAGTAGCCCGGCCGGTGGTCGAGTTGCATGCCGCGCTCGCCGACCTGCAGGGGGCCTGCGGCCGCGTCCAGGCTGATCGCGTCGGGCAGGGGTGGCAGCCAGATGCGGCGCACCGGGTCGGCCGCGGCGGCCAGTTGGTCGACCATCACCGACATCACGCTCGGGCCGGCCTCGCGCTTGGGCATGGCCGGTTCGGCGGCCCCTGCCTCGGCCCCGTCGGCGCGCAGGGAGCTGAAGGTGGAGTAGGCCCAGGCGAGCGGCTCGTCGTCTTCCACTCCCCGCAGGGCGGGCCCCGTGTAGGGGCCGGAGACGAATCCGGCCTTGAAACGCTCGTACGTCGAGGTGTCGACCTTGAGGAAACCGAACCCCGGCAGCGGCGGCAGGTTGAAGGCGTCGACGGTGTCCAGGACAGTGCGTGACTCGTCAGCGGAGAACGTACGCAGACCGAGCCGGTAGGAGAGATAGGTCTCCAGGCCCTTGAGCTTGCCGGCCTCGATGCGCTGGCTGGACAGCAGCAGGTGTACGCCGATCGATCGCCCGATGCGTCCGATGGACAGGAACAGGTCGATGAAGTCCGGCTTGGCGGTGAGCAGTTCACCGAACTCGTCGATGACCACGAAGAGGTGCGGCAGCGGCTCCAGGCCAAGGTCGGGACGCTGTTCACGCAGCGCGGCATAGTGGCTGATGTCGGCGACGTTGCCCGCGTCCTTCAGTACCTGCTGACGGTGCTTGACCTCTCCCGAGAGGCTGGTGTGCACGCGCTCGACGAGGCCGGCCTGGTTTTCCAGGTTGGTGATGACGCCCGCGACGTGCGGCAGGTCGGTGAACGGCGCGAAGGTGGCGCCACCCTTGTAGTCGACCAGGACCAGCGCCAGATCGTCCGGGGCGTGTGTGGCGACCAGAGCGAGGACCAGCGTACGAAGAAGCTCCGACTTGCCGGATCCGGTGGCGCCCACACACAGCCCGTGTGGACCCATGCCCAGCTCGGAGGACTCCTTGAGGTCCAGGAGTACGGGCCTGTGGCGGTCGTCGACGCCGATGGGAACGCGCAGGAAGTCGCGTTCGCTCCGAGTGGCCCACAGGCGGGCCAGGTCCAGGGCGGCCGGATCGTCGATGTGCAGCAGCCCTGGGAAGTCCACAGAACCGGAGACAGGCGTGCCTTCGGCGACCGACTCGGCGGACAGCCGTAGCGGCGCCAGCATGCGAGCGAGCCCTTCCGCGCCCGGCGTGCTCACCGCATCCGCGATGCCGTGCGACAGGGGCGCGTCGGGTATGCGTAGATCCTCGACCGTGACCTTCTCGCCCTCGACGGTGATACGGACCGATACCTGGTCGGGTTCGTGCACCTGCTGCTCAAGCAGGTGCAGCACCGTGACGCCCATATCGGCCAGGCCCACCGCCACATCGGGCCGGGGAAGCTCGACGGCCGTGCCGCCGTACTCATCACTGACGACGACGAGCCGGTCGGTGAGCTTCAGTGCATGGCGGTCGGACAGCCCGCGCCGTACCTCTGCGGCGTATGAGGCACGTCGCCGCAGATCAGGACGCAGCAGCTCGGACAGCTGCTCCGGACTCGGTGCGATCCGGCGCGCGGAGACGGGGCCGTCGTGCTGGTCCGGGTCCAGGACGTGTGGCAGCCACTTGGCCCACTCCCAGTCCGCGACCCGGTCATCGGGTGTGGACAGTGCGAGGGTGGCGTCGGCCGGAGCGTGCAGGACGGTGGTCTGAATCAGCAGGGCCCGGGCGACGCGCAGCACGCCTTCGCGGTCGCCGACGATGCTGATGTTGCCGGCCCTGTCCAACGGAACCGTCAGCGGGAACTCGCTGGTCTGCGAGTAGCGGGCGAGGAGCGCGCGGGCCTCATTGAGCATGAACGGATCGGGCGGTGTCAGCACTGTGCCGGTGTGCTGGCCGATCTCGATGGACTGCACCGGAACGTCGCCGGTGCCGATCCGCACCCGCAGAAAGTCCGGGTCCAGGCGGCGCCGCTCCCACACGCGCGCCGGATCGCGCACGATGTCGTACAACGCCTCAGGCGCCGGATTGAGCAGTCGCGCCCGCTCGCGCCGCTCCTGCTCCGCGGCACTCAACTCGGCGCGGGTCTCCTCCAAATACTCCAGATACCGCTCGCGCTGGGCCCGCCGAGTGCGCTGGGCCTTGCCACGCTGCGAGACGAACAGCGCCACGGCACCGAGCAGCGCGAAGACCAGCACAATGGCCCCGATCGCGGCGAACTGGCTGTTGCGGATCACGGTCATCATCACGACCGAACCCATCACGCCCGCGAGCGGCAGCAGCGAAGTGGCGGCATTGCCGATCTTGCCTTCGGGCAGGTTCGGCGGCGGCTCGATCGTGCGCGTTTCGGCGACGGCCAGGGGGCGGGTGCTGCGGGCGGGCCGGTGGATGAGTTGCTGTGTCACGGCACCCTCACCGCGAGTTGCAGGGCCTCGGCGGCCAGGCGCGCGGCCGCCTGCCGGGTGGTCTGTCCGAGCATCGTGTTGTGGATGGGCCCTCCGGCGCCCAGATGACGGTCGTAGTCGATCGTGACGACGCTGACGCCCGTTTCGCGCAGGTGCGCTGCGGCTGCCTTCGCGTCGAGCGTTGTGTGCGGAGAACTCGCCGTCAGCGCCACCACCGTGCTGGCCAGCGCCGAATGCGGCAGCCCGGACAGCCAGTCCAGGACGGCACGGGTTCCGTTGACGCCCTCCGCCGTCATCGGGGCGACCACGACGCGGGCGTGTGCGGTGTCCATGGCCGTGCGCGCTACTGCACCGGGCAGCGACTCGCAGTCCACCACCGTCACACCGAAGTAGCGGCGCAGGGCGAGCGTCACGGTCCGGTATGTCTCGATGTCGAGCGGCGCACCCACACGGCCCTGGCTGGCGGGCAGCAGCCAGCCGCCGTCCGCCACCGGCACCAAGTAGCCGGTCACGTCGGTCAACAGCATCGACGGCTGCAGAATGTGTGCGAGGTCCGCGCACGACCAGCGAACCGTTTCCGCACCGAGGCGCACCGGCAGCGTGCCCAGAGCCGCATCGGCCTCAAGGGCGAGAACGGGATCGTGGCGGTAGTGGTTGTACGTACGAGCCATCAGCGCCGAGACCGTCGTCTTGCCGACACCGCCCCTGATCGACGTCACGGCGATCACTCGACCCGTGGTCACCGGCTGCTGCAACTCCCGTGCGATCCCGGTCTCCTCCGCCACTTCCTGAGAGGCCGAGGCTGTGAGCTTACGCAGGGAACGTCCCGTACGCCTGGCCGCCGAATCGCCGCGCAGGGGCCGACCGACGGCTCCGGCGAGACGGGGGTCGACCGTCGGCACGGACTCCGGGGTGGAGGCGGGCACGCGAGGGCCGCGGGAGGCGCGAGGGGCCGGGCGTTGGGATTGTGGACGCGGGGCGGGAGCAACGTTCTGCGCAGGCGCGGGTTGGTGGGATGCGGCTGGTGGCGTGCCAACAGTGGGCTGTTGGTGCTGGGGTGCTGCTGGCGCGGGTGGTTGCGGAGAGGTGCTCGCTGTAGGGGGCGGCATTGGAGGTGCGCTTCTGGTGGAGGAAGCGGTGGCCTGCCCCGGTATCTCAGTTCGCGGCTCTGGTGCATCGAAGTCCGCCAGGCCCGACGGCATGCTCCTGGGGTCTGTCGGTGCGGCGGAGGAAGGCATGGTTGTCTGGGCGGTCGACGTGGTTGCAGGAGGCGACGACGAGGCGGCCTCGCTCTGCGATCCGGACTCCTCCGGGGAGCGAGCCAAGTGCAGCGTCACCGTGGGCTCTGCGTCGCGGCCGTCCTTGCTCCGCTTCAGGTCCCGCAATACATCCCGCTGCCAGTCCCCTCCAGCCATCGATACTTCCCTCCAGACCGCTCGATCACGTGCAGACAGTTCGCGCGATCAGAAACTGTCGAGCAGCCGTGCGTACACACCGAACACCCCGAGCACCAAGGGGAACAGCGCGATGACCCCGACCGACTCCAGCACGTCGCCGAACCGGCGCAGCCGAACGCGCACGTGTTCGGCGGGCTGGACCGTCAGCACCACCAGCGGCACCACGGCCAGGACAGTGAGAACGAGGAAGGGCCCGAAAGCTCCCGAGCCCGGCTGCTCCAGCCAAGCCATGATCAGACGCAGCCCCACCACGGCCCCGGCCAGGAACAGCACCGCGACCTCAGCGACGAGAGGGAAGGCCCGCGCGCGCAGCCACAGCACTGCTGTGACGGCAATGGCGAGCGGAACCGTCCACACCGTCGGCGTACGCAGGACGAACAGCCCTGCAGCGGCAGCAGACACCGCCGCCACAACCGTTGCCAGAGCCAGTCCTCGGTGCGTCGCGGTCAGGGCGGCCGACACGTCATGCCGACTGACAGAAGCCCCGCCCAGACGTCGATCATCGAGACCCGCCAGGCCGGAAGCCATCAACGCCAGACGTGGCAACAGACCGAGCACGACGACGGAGACCACCGCCAACACAGCGCCCACGCGGGCCTGCTCGGTGGCTGCGCCGGCCCCACCTTGCAGGGCACCCATGACACTCCACCCAAGGGTGGCGGAAAGGATGGCCCCGGCGCCGATCAAGGCTCCTCGCCCGAGCGGCGAGAACCAGCCCAGGAGCGCGAACGCCATGACCACCGGGACGGCGATGCCGCCGAGCCTCAGCAACCCGGACCATTCGTAGGCGTCGGCCGCAGTCCAGGCCCCGAGCACGCCGAGCGAGCCACCTGCCACGATCAAGGTCGTGGCCAGCCCGCGCTTCCCGGCACGTCCCACCATCGCGCCGACAGCCGCAGCGAGCAGAGCCACGACGATGAGCACGCCGGCAACCGAGGACAGAGCGAACTCACCACGCGCCAGCACACCGGAGGCCAACGCCCACGCGACAGTGGCAAGTCCCGCCGTGACCCGACGAGCAGCCGGTCGCCACCGCCAGGAGCGAAGCCCGAGGTCCTCTGCCACCTCGTCGGTGACGTCGTGCACCACAGGCGCGGAGGGGGCATCCGCCACCCTCACAAGCCGGAGCACCGCACCATCAGACACACCGGCCGAACCGAGCGTGCTGTCGTGCGGCAGCACGGAGCCGTCCGCAGCGGCGAGGTGCCGAGCCATCGGCCGCGCCGAAGTCTGGTCATCGAGCAACCGCAGAACTTCGGGAATCAACCGTCCGATGGGCTCATCCGAGGGCAACACCAGATCAATTCGCCGACGCTCACCGACAAGCGTGACTCGACTCAGCCGCGTCCGGCTCGCTTGACTCACAGCCCCCACACTCACCACGTTCCCGAACCTATCATCGAGCCGATGGGCTCACGGAAGGCCAAGAAGAGGGCTGCTGAACGGAAGGCCCATAGGTCGACTTCCCGATCAGCCGGTCGGAAATGAACGACCAGCCCACACAACCGGCGCACAGCACGGCGGCGATCACAATCCCGGCGATCATCTTCCCAATGCGTTCGTCGACGGACCGCCGGGCACGTTCCTGCCCGAACAGGAACGCATCGCGCATACGCCGGCGCCGTACCGAAACCGACTCCAACAACTGGCTGTCGTAATCCTGCGCTGCCACAACTACCCGCTAACCGTCCTGCGTCTCTTACTCGTTGAGCTGTCCAATTGCAGGCGTACGCGTCGGAGATTTCGTTCGCTTACGCGCGATGGATGACCTGAACACTGCCCCCTCGGTCCTCGATCCATCGTTCCAGCTCCGCACCGCCGAGTACGTGCGTTGCTCCCTCACTGAGGAGTTCGACAGGCCCGAAGACCGACCCTGACGTGCCTCGCATGATGGTTCTGTCGTCCAGTTTCACCTTGAACGAGTTCTCCTCAAGCACAGAACCTGAAAGGTCCGCGCCGCAAAGGTCGACGCTGAGTAGCGAAGCACCCAGGAAGCGGGTTCCCCTGAACTTCGCGCCCGAGGCGTCTACGCCGTAGAGAGAAGCCTTGACAAGATTTGCTCGATCAAGAATCGCGTCTCGCAACACAGCTTCGTCGAAGTTCACGCGCACGAGGTCTGCATCAGTCAGGTCGGCTCCGGTGAAATCGGCACCCTCAGCGTCTGAGCGGTAGAGGTCACAGCCGACCAATCTGGAATTTACCATTCTCGATTCCGTGAACCATGACTCCGAGAAGTCCCCTCCGGAGAGATCGGCACCGCTGAAATCGAGTGCGACAGCGTCCAGTCCGCCTTCGCATCCTCCCCGAACCCACTCTTCCAGGCGCGACGCGGCCAGTGGGTCGGGCGGGGCCGCGGAAGGCTTCCAATCCTTAGGGGTACCAGATGACATCGTCTTCCCAACCGTGCTTAGCGATGATGGCCTTTACGTCATCGATCGCTGCTTGATTCGCGTTCCGGGTGTCCACAACAACGATTCTCCGCTTTTCGACGATCTGTTCTGTGAGCTTCGCTACCCATTTTTCGTTCTTAGCGGGGTTGTATGCACCCTTGAAGGGTCGTGACTTATCGCGCGCATTGTTGAAGGGTGGCCAGTCCGAATGGACACCCTTGATGTCGTAGTGCTTTCCGGTGGTCTCCGAATAGAACTCCCCCCCGTCCGCTTCGGAAGGTCGGCGGATATCGGCAGGAAGGCGCCCCTGGTCGCGAAGATCCAACCCCACCCTAGCTTCATCCTTGGAAGAATCAGAGATTTTCCAGTTGTGGTCAGGGTCATGCTGCAGGTGGTCAAAGTCCTCTGGACTTCTACCCTCGACCTCCTCCAGGTGACCCCAATGATCTGCCCTTTCTTGCGGGGTCAGTTCCGGCAGAGGCTCGTTCGCACGCTCGGGCAGCGAGGAACCAGAGCCTGAGCTGTCAGGCCGCGCGCCGTCGTCGCCACCTGGGCCATCGCCTGGTTGTTGGCCGCCGGAGGGGCGGCCTTCTCCACCGGCAGCTCCACCGTGGCCTCGCCCGTGCTCGCCGCCGCCAATCAACGACTGATCACGAGACGCCCCTGCATGATCACCACGAGCGGGTCCGGCTGGCTCCGGATGTTGCCGGGCCGTGCCGGGGGATTCGCTTCCTGCATTTCCGTTCGCTGCGCTGTCACCGCCGCGGGCGTGTGCCTCAGGGCTGTGTGCGCCAACGTCGGCGAGCTCCCGGTTCGGTGGTTCCGCTGGAGAGGATGCGCGATCAGTAGCTGACGGCTCTCGCGGAGCCGGATCGCTGTTGAGGCTCCCGTCACGGTCGGACGGAATGAACTGCCCGTCCTCAATACGGACCTTGGAGCCATCCGGTGCTTCGAGGACGCTGTGCGGAATCTCAGCCGTGGGTGCCTTGAATGCCGCGCCGAAGCGGGTCGTCACCTCAGAGATCGTGGGTACAGCCTTGATCGAGCTGCCGACCACCTTCGCCCCGGCGGTGAGCGGGTCGAGGTACTCGCCGACCTTGGCCGCCCCCGCGACCACCTTGGCTCCCGCCCCTGCCCGGCCCGCGGCACCGATCTTGATCGGGGTGGCGAAGAAGGTGATCGCGTTGAAGGCAGTGGTACCGCTGGCGCGCGTCGGGTTCTCGTGCCACATGTCCCAGGCGACGAGACTCTTGCCCATGTCGCGGAAGGCCTGCTTCTGCCGGTCCTCGTCGGAGGTGTCCTCGGGCTCGCCGAGAGTCCAGTCCATGAGCGCGGTGTAGGGCGTGGCCAGGTACTGACCGAGGCCACCTACGGCATCCCAGAGGTGACCCCAGGCCTCGCCGGCTTTGTCGGCGTCGTGCCCGCCGAACAGCGTGTAGACCCCGTCAGCGGCACCGCCGAGGCCGTCGATGAAGAAGCCTTTGCCGAAGTCCTTGAGCCCGTTGCCTGCCCAGTCGAGGGTCCAGGGCTCGTAGGTGCGTTCCTCGGGGCTGCCCCAGGGCAGCTTGCCGGCGTCCTTGAGCGTGCCGGCGTCGTAGCCGTACATGTTCGACTCGTGACTGCCGTCGTCGACCGTCCACTTGGGCCGGCACATGCTCGGGCTGATCGCGTTGATCTTGTCGGCGCACCGGCGCTCGGCAGCCTGAATCGCCGCCACGGTCTCGGCCACACCGTCCATGAGGGCTTGGTGCTCGTTGGACTTACCCTCGTCGTCGGTCCAGTCCTTGTCACCCTTGACGCTGTCGACGAAAGCCGCAGCATCCAGTTTCAGCTGGTCAAGCTTCTTGGCGAGCGGTCGCACCTCGGCCGCGTAGACGCTCAGAGCGGTGGCGACCTGCTCCAAATCCGCGGAGAACTCGTCCGCGGTGTCCATCACCGGCTGAGTCGTCGCAAGCAGCTGCCCCGCCTCGGGTGCCTTGTAGTAAGCACCCATGGCCTGGAAACGGGAGTGGATGTTCATCCCGCTCATCTGGATACCGGACGCAGCGCTCTGCAGCCCTGAGATGTCCTTCTCCAGTTGCTCGAGATTGCCGAGGAACTGAGGGATCAACCCGGGTTCGATCATTTCGCGTCCTGCTTCCCGCCGTCACCCTTGGGCATCAGCTCTGACGGGTCGGGCGCCGCCAGCGCCTTGCTCTGAATGTCGGCAGCCATCTGCAGGTTGCCTTCGGTGTACGCAGTAGTGGCCTCGACGGTGCCGTTCATGGTCTTGCTGGTACGGGCAGCCATGAACGCCACTTTGGTCTGCGTGTCGGTGACGAAGTTGGCCAGCGCCGCGGCCACGATTCCGGCCCTCGGCGCGCTCCCAGGGACGTACGGCCCATAGGTCGCAACCCCGACCGTGCCGGCCGACGCTGCAGCCGACTCCACGTGCTTGCCATACGCCTTGACATGTTTCTCCAGGTCATCGCCCGCGTCCCCCACCAGGGACAGAATCGAGTTCACCCCGCTGGGTGTGATGTCCCACGCCGTCATGCCAACCCCCGCGATTGCATCGTCCCGCTACGAACCTGCGCTCGACCTCGATGGACCGAGTCAGCCGATGTTGTCGACCGCGGACTTGGCCCGCGAGAGCGTCGACTGCGCGGTGTTGTCGTTCTGCTCCATCGTCGAGCGAACCAGGCGGATGATCTCGCGTACCTCGTTGGCCGCCTTGTTCCAGCGAACTTCCTTGCCGTGGTACTCCTCGGAGACGCCGTCGGCCTGGAACTCGGTCATCGCGGCCTTCACCGCGCCGTCCCGGTCCGAGAGCACCCGCTCCAGCTGGCCGATGATGGCCAGCAGGCTGCCCTGCACCTCCGTGGAGGCGCTGATGTCGTAAGAGTTGCGGTCCATGTTGGGCATGAGTGAACGTCCCCCGTCGGTTCTTAGCGTCCGTTGAAGCGGGCGGCCTCGAAGTTGGCCGCGCTCATCTGCTGGTTGGCGTTGTCGGCCTGCTCCTGCATACCCGTGGTGAACGCGGTGTCCATGCCGGACTGACCGCCCAGGATGGCGTGAAGGGAACCGTTGAGCGCGTCGGTGATCTCGTCCGCGTTCTCCTTGAAGCGGTCGAACACGGCGCGACCGGCACCGTTGAACTTGCCCTCCAACGGTGCCGCCGCGGCGATCAGTTGCCTGATCAGTCCGCCCAGGTCGTCGCTGGATCCGGTCGTACGCCTGCCGAGCTCCGACAGCGTCGTCGACCCCATGTCGAACTTCATGTACCTACACCCCCGAGGCGAGTCGTGAACAGTGTTCTGCTCCCTCGCCCCGATGGACTCGCATGCCTCACCCGCGACGAGTCGCACCTTTGTATCAATGGCTTGATTGCATACGCAACGCGATTCGAGCCATTCATGGATGCGGTGGGTCACAAGGGGATCTTCGTTTCCGGCACCTTCGCCGAAACCGCTCGGACGGGCCCCGCAAACTTGATGATCCGCCGAAACCAGTGCCATGCGGCTTGGAGGAGGAGACGGGAGCGGCGACAGCCCGGCCGTGGTGCGCGCCGATCTGGACCGACCTCGACGCCCGGCCGTCAGGCCTTGAGTGGGAGCGGGACCCTAGGGTGTCGCCAGGACATGTTTGCGGGGAGTGGGATTGTGCGCATAGAACGGCATCGGGTGAGTGAGGCTGCAGTAGCCGCGGCTCGCGAGGACTTCGTGAGCAGGATTGGGTCGCAGGTCCGGTCCCTCTCCAAGGCCGGGCCAATGACTGGCTACGAGTGGTGGATGCTCTGCGAAGAGTTTCTCGACTACCTCGGTGCGCTCTCTGTCGAAATTCCGGATCTCAACACCCCGGAGGCCAAGGCAGTTGTCCACGACGCTGCCGAGGCCGCCGTCGGCAAGGTGGCGTTCGCGACCTACTTCCCGTCCAACTACTTCCAGGTCTTCCTCGACTACGTGAACTTCGGGATGACCTACGACGCCGGGTCCGAGGGTGAACGGGAGACCATCACCGCCGGTGACTGGCTCGATGCCTTCTGCCTCGTCATCCTCGACGGACGGGCCGAATGGCACGGCGAGGCCTTCTACTTCGCCGGTCAGAAGGCCCAGAAGGGCGCTGCCACCAGCCCCGCAGCAGCCGAGCTCATCAACGGATTGATGGCGTACGTCCTCGGATACATCGGGGACGACGATGCGGAACATCCGCCGTCCCTCGAAGACAAGCTGGGCGCCGTGGACGCCGCACTCGATCGGGTCCGCGTTCTGGAGTCCGAACTCAATGAGGGCTTGCTCAAGCGCCGCGAATACATGGCGCTCCGTGCCTTGCGCGCGCTGACTGCCGGCGACGAGGAGACGTTTACCGCCCAGCTGGTTCAGCTGCTCACTGCCTACAGCCGCATTGACTGGCCGGGAGCGGAGACGCACACGCTTCTGCCTCTCCTTCCGCTGGCCCTGGCCGCTCTTGCGTATCGCCGTGAGGGCTGGGAGCCGGCGATCCAGACCGACTATCTGCCGCGCGCCTTGGTCACCGGATTCGAGACACCGGGGCCGCGAGTCCGGGCCTACGGCCGCGAGCGCCGCCGCGACGCGGTGGCGGAACTGTCCGATGGGCCGGTGGTATTCGAGCGGCCGGAGAACCCACGTCCGCTCAACCCTGAGAGCGAGGCCATTCTGCAGCGCGACGCACAGGAGATTCTCCGTACGGCCGACGAGAAGCCCGCCTCCGCCGCGGATCTGGCAGACGCCATGCACGACCAGGAACTGCTGTTCAAGTTCCGCGCTACGTGCACCGCCGACGTCACGGACCGGCAGCTGGAGAATCTGTCCTTGGCTTCTCGGTTCGGAGCCGCCGCGTTCAGATCTGCCCGCGCCGAAGCCGAGTACGACCGACATCACACCGGAGCCGGCCGCTGGCTCACCGCGACAAACTTCGCGCTGATCTCCGGTGTGCGCGAAGAGTTGGCCGCCTTGGTCCTTGTGGATGCGGCCATACTGGCCGACGGGTCAGCATTCGCTTCGTACTACCAGGCACTGCACGTCTACTTGCGGGCCGAAGACGCGGGGCCCGCCACAGACCGTGCACTGGAGGACTTCGAGAAAGCCAAGGGATGGGGCTTCTTCCCACCTCCTGCCGTTCTCTTCTCGCAACTCGTCGAAGGCGACGCAGAGAGCTTCAACCTCGCTCTCCTTGACGCTCTCGAAGCCCACCGTGACCGCTACCGAATCGCCGACCGCGCTGACGATCCGGATGCCGCGGTCAACCTCGACATTCTGGCTTTGGCCTGCCACGCCCGCCGCCGTGGCTTTGCCATCAACGTCACGTCGCCCTATCTGCCGCTCCGGCTCCTTGAAGCCGCCAAGCCTCTATAGATCCCGACACACTGCAGAAGTGGACTCCAACCTTTACCCGGACCTGGCTGCGGCGGGCAGCCTGGCCGCTGCGCTGCAGCAGGTGGCGTCCGATCTCGGTGTCGATCTCGTGGCGGTGCCCGGTGGTTGGGGAGCACGCGTTTCGGCGTACCCCACGGCTTCGGCCCCTGAGCGTCAGCCACTGTCCGTACACATCGCCGCCAAGGAACGCTCGTTCCGTGTCACCGGCTGGAGACAAGGGACCGAAGTCATTACCGGCAGGACATCCGACAACACGGACATCGTGCAGGCAGCTGTGGCATGGGGGAACGGCGAGCGCCTGCGGCAGATACGGGAGCACCTTGCCGTTCTTGCACTTCAGCGCACTGGCCGAGGCGCACGAACACGGACATGCCGCAGCCGTCGCCGCGCAGTGGAACCTGATCCGTGAACAGGCAGCCAGGGCCCCGGACTTCCCCGAGTTCGGCCTGCTAGTGGACGCTGCCCATGCCGAACCGCGCCTACGACAGCTCTTTCCGTTTTCCAGCCACTGGACGCTTGGCTTTCGCGCCTACATGGGAGTTCCAACCCCGGCGGAAGTTGCCATCGTCCCGTCGAACGACGGCCATCCATACCGCGTCCAGAAGTACCCCCACGGTGGTGTCATCGGTGAAGCCCGCACGACTCAAGAGACCGTTGTGATGGCGGCGGCACCTCTTCCGGCCGGCTGCCGCGGGGACCGTCGAATCAGTCGGGTGATGGGCGGAACGAGATCAGCCAGACACAGACGTGCTCAGTGGAGTACCCAACTGGCGCTGGTAAGGCCAGCTCTCAACGTCGCAAGTCGATGAGCAAGTTGGGCAGCCGCATCCGTGTCACCGCGATCGGCGCGGCGAACAAAGGAGCCCAGCGTGTGCAGATCCCGCAGGGCAGTAAGGATGGTCGCTCCTGGCCACTGCGCCAGGTCATAGCCGTACGCCACAGAGAACGCCTGAAGCTGGGCCCGGGTGCGACCGAAGCGCACTCCCTGGAAGGTGTTGGCGAGGTCAAGTTCTCGCGGGCCGAATCCCGTCTCGTCCCAGTCACCAAGACGTACTAGTGGCCCGTCCCAGAGGGTGTTGCCGGGATAGGCGTCGCCGTGGATCAGGCCGTGGCCGAGAGGGAAGTCGAGCTCTGCGTACGCCGCCAGGAGCTCGTCTGCGCGGCGCAGCAACCAGGCACGGTCGTCCGCAGCGAGCGAGGTGCTGCCGTGGACCGTCTCACGCAGTGAAGCGAGGGGCTCGTACTGGGGCAGGTGCACCGGTGGTGTCGGCAGGTTGTGCAGCCGCCGCAGGATATGGCCCAGGTGTTCCGGTTCCGGGGTCGCCGCGTTCGGCTGGGGGTAGTGCCGCCAGAAGCTGACCACGTATCCGTGGGTCGTGCAGGGCTGATCCACGACGAGTGGCTCCGTCACGGGCACACCGTGCTCGCTCAGCCAGCGAGTCAGGGTCACGGCCCGGTGTATCCGCTCGCGCTGGTCCGCGCGACTGACTCGCACGACTGCGTCGGCCGCCGGCAGGAGGAACACGGATGTGGCGTGAGCGCGAAGGGCTTCCAGGCCTCGCGTGGGAAGGCCCAGCATCTCGCTGGCCCGGCGAGCGGCATCTTCCGGAGCGACAGATGTCGTGGTCATCGCCCCGACGGTAGCGCGGATTTCTGATCGAACACGCGATAGTCGCGGATGAGTTCGGCAATTTCACTGGCTGCTCGGTTGCCCTTCAGTGCCGGGCGGTCGAGCAGGGACGCCAGTCGGCCCACTGCGCTTCCCAGCTGTCGGATCCGCAGTTCTGGCGGCAGTTCGAGGACGTGCTGGAAGGCCGCGACCGCGCCGTCCAGGTCGTCCTGCTGCACGCCGACGGTGATGAGGTCGACATGGGCCAGAGCCTCATCCCCGTACGACCGCTCCTCCTGAGGACCGGTGCGATATGCCTCGATCGCCGCCTGGGTGTGCCGCTGGGCTTCGTCCGGACGGCCGAGGAGTGCGTAGGTGCTGCCAAGATAGTAGTCCTGCTTGGCTCGCGGGAAGGTCAGGATGCCACCGAACTGGCCTACTCCGTCCTCCTCCGGTACCTCGTCCATCGCGCGCTGCAAGCGCTCGATCGCCTGGTTTGCCCGGTGGCCGTCGCCGATCCGGGCTGCGGTGCGTGCCTCCATCGCTGCTATCCGGATCCTGGATTCTCCCGCGGGGGCCAGTGCGGCAGCTTGGGCAGTGAGCTTCAGGGACATCCGGCGCTGAGGAGACCATTCGGTGATGAGCGCTGCTGTGCCGAGGGTCCACGCGCGCAGTCCGGTGTGGTCGGCCTGCTCTGCGCACACCCGGGCCGTCCGCACCTGGGCCAGAGCGGAAGCCTGGTCGCCGAGGTTCTGTGAGGCGTGTGCCAGAAGGAGGCAGGTCGTGCCGGTCAGCATGAACAAGTCCCGGCTCTGCTGGGGGCGTTGGCGACCCTGGAGCAGCTCGAAGAGCCGGTCGCGGACCGCCACGAGCTCGGTGAAGAGCGGGTGCAGCGGTGCGTGGACGTATTCGGTCGCGATCCGTGCGAGCGTGAAGCTCAGCTCTTCCACCACAGCGTCGTCGACGTTGCTCGGCGTGACGAGATCGGCGAAGTCAGACGACGATGCGGCAGCGCCTGCCGCCACTGCGTGCAGATCCGGCGGGTCGACCGGCGCGGAGGGCCCGCGCGCAGACGGCGCGGCACTGGCCTGCTGCTCGGGCGCGGCCAGAAGCGGAACAAGGTCGGCGGGCACGCCGAGCGCATCGAGGAACGCCTGGGTCTTGTCGAGGCGACTCAGTCTTCGAGCGCCTGATTCCAGCTGTGAGAGATACCCCTGGCTCAGCCCGGTGATCTGCGCCATGTCCTCTTGGCGCAGACCTGCGCGACGGCGGACGAGGCGGCTGAGACGGCCGAACTCCAAGGAGCGAAGGGCATCTTGGATCTCGCTGTCGGACCACACTTCGTGAGGCACCGACGCGGGCGACGGCACAGGGGTGGGCGGGGCACTTCTCGCGCACGGGCCGCACAGGCCCACGTCGGGGTTGTAGCGGCTGAGCCTGCAGGCGCAGCGATGGCACCGCTGTTCGCTCTCCACGGTTCCTCCCCGCGCGGTGGAGTATCTGGAATACCTCCGGATCATGCTTGCATTGCCGTTGCCATATAGCACCCCAACTCCCGTATTCGGCCGGGGATATGCGCTGCGGCCACTCCGTCGCCAAAGTAGTCGGGCCAAAGCGCACGACGCTCCTTGCGGGCGTTCCAGGGAGGAGCGGGGGACGGTGATCTCGATGACCTCGCAGCAGAGGACCACGTCAGCCACTGAGGTGCGGAAAGCGCCGCCAGCGTCGCAGGGGGTTCATGGGTATGTGTGGGAGTTGCCGCACGAACCCCAGTCCTGCCGTAGAGCACGGGAGTTGACCCGGGCAGCCGCATCGAGCAGACGCGTCGCCAGCGACGACCTGGTCCTCGTCGTCTCGGAGCTGATCGGCAACGCCCTGGCGCACGGAGCAGGACCGCTCCACCTCGGCCTCCTCTTCGAATACGACACGATCCGTGTGGCCGTGCATGACCACGGAGCAGGTCTGCCGCAGCGAGATGAGCAGCAGTCCGCCTCCGAGGACACCTGTGGCCGTGGCCTGCACATCGTGGAGCTGCTGTCGAACAAGTGGGGCGTCACCCTCACCGGCGGTCATGCCAAGACCACCTGGGCAGAGCTCGCCCTCGTGGACGAGCAGCGCGGTTCCGACCAGTTCTCGAAGGTGCTGTCGTGATGGCTGACAAGAAGCGAGCGGGCAGCGGAGAGAACGAAAGTCAGCGCCGATGCTCATCCTGCGGTTGCCGCCTGAGCCGCTACAACTCCGACGCGGTGTGCGCAGCGTGCGCTCGGACCCGGCGCAGCGATGTTTCGGCCACGGTTTCCGTCCCCGAGTACGTCTGGCAGGATCCGGCCGTTCGCGAGGCCTTGGCTGTACGTGATTTTGGGGAGCTCCTACGTCAAGTAAGACGACAGGCCGACCTCCGCCAGGAGGACCTGGCCCAAATCACCGGCCTGAGCCAGGGCTATCTCTCCATGCTCGAGTCTGGCGCCCGGCGGCTCACGAACATCGACAAGATCGACAACTTGCTGGAGGGCCTGGGCGCACCCGCGCATCTGGCACGGGCGACGACCAGTACGTATGCAGTACGAGGGCTCCGGAGCGACCGTGCAGAGGAAGTGGAAGGGGCCTCGGCGGCGCCGAACTGGGAGCGCCCCCTTGATGTCGCCGAACGTCTCAATGCAGCGACGGCTTCGAATACGAGCACCGCAGCGCTTCAGCTCCTGCAGCAGCTGCTGGACGGCATCGTCCGTGACTACGAGGCGCAAGGCCCGTACAAGATGGCCTCAGCTGCCACGGATGCCCGCCGCTCCATCCAAGGCCTGTTGATGGGGCGCCAACCACCACGCCAGCGCGCGGAGCTGTTCCGGCTCGCCGCGCAGGCCGCCGGCCTGCTCGCCTACATGAGCGTGAACGCAGGGCGTCCGGTCCTCGCCGACACATACTGCACTGAGGCAGCCGCCCTCGCGGAGGAGATCGACGACCGCGCGCTGCTCATGTGGGTCTTCGGCACGAGGTCGCTCAGCTCTTACTATTCGGGGCGTTATGAGGAGGCGGTGCGGTGGGCGGACACCGGTATCGACCTCGACCCCACGCACCCGCAGGCGATCCGGCTTCTGATCAACGGTCGCGCACGGGCCCTGGGCAAGCTGAGCGACGTCAACGCAGCAGGGGCAGCTATCGCCGCAGCAGAGGAGCTGACCTCCCGTTCCGAGGTTCCGGACGGGCTCACCGCCTGCATTTCCTTCGCCCCGTACAGCCACGCTCGCACGCTCGCGAACGCGATCACCGCACACGTCAGTCTCGGACAGACGGATCAGGTCCTGACCTGCGCCGACGACATCGACTACCTCATCGATCATGTCGACTCCGCATGGACGCGAACACTGGTGGGCCTGGACGTGGCCACGGCCTTGCTGCAGGGGCCGAGGCCGGACGTCGAGCACGCCATGAGCATGGGGCGCCGAGCCCTGGCCAACGCGGCCGGCCCGCCGATCCGCTCCGTGGTCCAGCGCGCCGGGGAACTCCGCGACCAGGCAACGCGCTGGAAGGAACAGGCGACGGTGCGGGAGTACGGCTCCCTCTTCCAGGCGTGGCAGACAGCAGCCCCGGAGACACGGGAGCTGGCCGAGGTCTGCAAGGATGGCGCCCACCGCTGAGGCGAGAACGAGGAGGAGCCAGGTGCGGCTTGAAAGCGACCCGAGCGCCTTCCCGTCCGCTCTACCGCCCAGCACCACGGACCCGAAGGTGATCGCCGAGCACGACTGGGCGGCTTTCGGCGAGCTGGAGAAGATGACCAACCACTGGGACCGCCCGGGGTGGACCCCTTCGACGCGAGCCTATTACTGGATGCTCACCTTCCCCGACGCAGCCGCGCTCGCGGACTTGGCCCAGGACTGCCAGACGAAACTGAAGCACCTGCGCTTCGACGACATCGCACCGGAGGGCCTCCATCTGACCCTGGGCAGGATCGGCCTTGTCGATCAGATCCCCGCGACGCACCCGGAACTGCTGGCCGCGGCAGTACACGACAGCGCCCCATCGGCCTTCGCTCTGGACGCCATCCCTCTCACTGCATCACGAGGCGCGCTCAGGTTCAGCGTCGCGCCCTGGGACCCCGTCGTGGCGCTGCACGAAACGCTGTCGCACATCACCGCCAAGGCGGGTAGCTCACTCCGAAGGCCTACTTCAGCCCTCAGGCCACACATCGGGATCAGTTACTGCAACCGTCCCATCGCCGCAAGCACCGTGCGCGAAAGCCTTCGTCCCCTGCGTTCATTGCCTTCCGCAGAAGTGCCGGTCGAGCACATCCGGATCGTGGAGCTGCGACGCGAAGACCGCGCGTACCGCTGGCGGACGCTTCACTCCGTACGGCTCTGTCCTTAGAACTCCTAACGGAATGAGCAGGTTCTAGGCCCTCTGTGGAGTTCGGGGGTCTTGATCAAGGGGTTGGGCTGTCCGAGGATCTTGGGATGACTCTCAAAGAGCTGGTCTGGGACATGGACGGCACGTTGCTGGACACCACTGCCGTGGTGCCTGCCGCGTTGGCTCGGGCAGTGCGCGTGCTAGGTGGACCCGATGTCGACGCGAGCGACGTCGTCGCCGCGTACTGGCGGGGCACGCCGGAAGTCATCATGGAGCACCTCGTGGGGCGGTCACTGACGGCGACGGAGACCGACGTGTACTACCGCGAGCTTGAAGGCGTCGAAGTGGTCCCGTATCCGGAGGTAGTTGATGCCTTCGCTACCCTGCGAGCCCAGGGCAATGCACTGGCGGTGTTCACCGGCGCTAGTTCCCGGGCGGCTGGGATGTTGCTGGAGTCCGCGGGTTTGCCGGTTGACGTGCTGATCGGCGGTGACCACGTGGAGCGTCCCAAACCGGCGCCGGACGGAATCTATTTGGCTGCGCAGGAACTCGGTGTCGATCCCGTGGATGTGGCCTATGTCGGCGACTCCCCGCTCGATCTTCGGGCCGCGACGACCGCAGGGAGTCACGGTGCCGCAGCGGCCTGGGGCCACATGTACGACCCTGCGGAACGGGCGGATGTTGTGCTGGCGGGGCCCCTGCAGGCCCTTGAACTACTGTCCGGCGGCGCACGCGCATGAGGTAACTCATCACTTCCCACTCTGGCTCACGGTGGTCAGCCTCCGCCAGCAGATCAGTGCGCACCCAAGGGTGAGGAAGGCTTCGTGGATGTCGTCGCGTATCTCCCAGCGGATGCGCAGGCGCCGAAACCAGTGCAGGTGGGCGAACGCGCGCTCTACGACCCAGCGTTGGGTTCCGAGGCCGGAGCCGTGCTCGGTGCCGTGGCGGGCGATGGCCGGTTTCACGCCGAGGTCCCAGACGAGCCGCCGGTACTTGTCATGGTCGTAACCGCGGTCACCAAGCACGACGTTCGGGCGGCGGCGCGGTCGGCCGCGCTTGCCGCGCACGGGCGGCACCGCTTGAAGCAGTGGGATGAGCTGGGTGACGTCGTTGCGGTTGCCACCAGTCAAGGTGACCGCGAGTGGGATGCCCGTGGCGTCAGTGATCAGGTGGTGCTTGCTGCCGCTTCTGCCCCGGTCGACAGGGCTTCATCCCGTCTTAGATCCCCCTTTAACGCGCGGATATGGGAGCCGTCGACCGCGGCTCGGGAGAAGTCCAGGGCGTTCGCGCTGCGGAGTTTGGCAAGGAGAACCTTGTGCAGCTGGGGCCACACGCCGGCCTCGGTCCACTCGGCCAGGCGCCGCCAGCACGTCATCCCTGAACCGAAGCCGAGCTCCTGCGGCAGGTGTTCCCAGGCGATCCCGGTGTGCAGCACGAACAGGATTCGCCCGGGATGGCGGGCCCGGCGCTGCACCTTCGGCAGCAGCGGCTCGATCACTGCCCACAACTCGTCGTCGACATTCCGCGGCTTCGGCCGAGCCACCCCGCACCCCCGGATCAGCGGTCCGGGAATGATCCAACCACCTGGAAGATCATTTCGTTAGGAGTTCTTAGAGGGCATCAACGGTGTCTACCCCGGCTCTGAGCAGTTCCAGAGGAAATGCGCCCTGCGCCGTTCGGCCAACTTGTCCGGGCCGCTGAGGTGGCGGGCGGGTCGTGTGTAGCGTGGCTCGGGATCTAACGCGGGCTGGGGAGTTCGAGCTGTCGAGAGTTCAGGGAGGGACTGCGATGGCAGGGTTGGTCGACGCGAGCACCGTCAGGCTCGGTGTGGATGACGGGTTCGTGGGCCTGGTGGGTGAGGCAATGCGTGGAGATGTCTTCGCTCCGGATGTACCGGCGGGGCTGCGTTGGATGGCTCCGGCTGAGGGTTTCGTGGAGCTCAAGTGCCCGAGTGACGTGATCAGGAGCCGGGTGCGGGTGGAGTACTGGGATGGTGCTTCGCCCACGGATGATCGGGTGTGGTCGGGCCGCGAGGAGACCGAGATCTATTTCCCGGGCGGCGAACTGTGTGTCTACTCCGGTAATGACCGGCGCACGGTCCAGGTCGCAGTACCGGATAGCGGCCGCTACCGAGTGCGGATGACGTGGACGTTCAACCCGGACACCGGCCCGTACTTCTCGCCGTATCCCGACGGCCCAGAGATATTGGAAACCCCGCCGGGCCACGAGGCCGACTTGGACGGGGCGGACTGCTACTGCCTCATGCAGATCTGGCCTGCGGCCTCGGCGTCGTAGAGGTGTGGAGCCGCCGCGAGACGGCTCCACACGCTCCTTTGTCAGGTCAGTCGCCGGTGGCGATGACGAAGGCGTCCTTGTCGAGGATGCGGTCGTTGTTGTACCAGGCGTTCAGACGCCGTCCGGCTTCCTGGTTCTCGGTGGCGTCGATGTAGCGCACCGAGTAGTTGCGCTCGTACTGGGCGCCGTCGTACATGAATCGGGCCGCGCCTTCGTAGGTCGAGGCGAACGGGTACTCGTCGCAGTCCAGGCCCTGGCCGGGACCACCGGGCACCTCTCCGCTCCGGCAGTAGGCGCTCACGACGCTGCGGTTGTCGTCGATGCGGCTGCGATGTGCGTCGCTTGCCTCGCCCGGCAGGCGGTGCAGCGGGTCGGTGGGCTCGGCGCCGGGCAGCTGCTTGCCATCCTTGGGCGGCAGAGTGCTGTCGGGGTTGGCGCGGGCGTCCGCGATGTGGCTGGCAGCCGCAGAGACGCCATGGTACGCCTCGCCGGGTGCGGTCGGGTCGCTGGTGTCGCTGACGTCGTAGCGCAGCGCCGGGGTGGTGTCGCTGAACACCGAGCCCAGCTTGGAGTTCATGTACCAGGCGCTGTCGAAGCGGAGCTTGCCCTCTTCGCCGTCGGTGGGCAGGAACTGGCCGTAGCCGGGTATCTGGAAGGTGTACTTCGGGCGGAAGTCACCGTTGGCGATCTGCTCTCCTGCGGCAGCACCGGGCGACTTGGGGGCGATGGAGACGAGGTCGAACTTGGTCTTGCCGTCCCGATTCCAGTCGCTGGGAGAGTCGGTGCGGCCCTCGTAGACGCCGTTGTCGCAGGCGTCCTCGGCGCTGCCGCTCCCTTCGGCCCAGGTCCCCTCACATTCGAGTTCGGCCTTCATAGTGGCGCCGGACTTGTTGAAGTCCCCGGTGTTCGCCCACACGTCGACGTCGAGGTCGAACTCGGCGTAGCGCCACTGATCGCTGCCGATCCAGCCGCCGATCTTGCCCTGTCCGATCATGGTGTTACGGGAGATGAACCAGCCCTTGTTGTAGCAGCCCGGAGGCCACAGACCGCAGTCGATGGCGGGAATGGCGATCAGATGCCGCTGGCAGTACGAGTACCGGTTCTTGATCCAGCCGCCGTCGTTACTGGAAGCGTCGTTGCCGGCGCACTCGGCGACACCGTCGATGTACTGCTCCTGGTCGGCAGGCTTGCGACCGCGCGGGAAGCGCTGGCTGGGCACGGTGTAGCTGCGCCCGGACGCGTCCTTGGCCTGCTGGCCGGGCTGGGCGCTGGGACCGCTGGTCGGCTTGATGCCGAGGGCGTCCAGGTCCCCGTCGCGTTCCAGGATGTCGGTGATCTTCTGCGGGTTGGCGATCAGTTCGGGGTCGCTGATGACGTAGGCGTCTCCCGGCTTAAGTGACGTGGCCTGGCCGGGGGCAGCGGGGGCGTCCGCGGCCTGCGCGGGCAGGGCGAGGACGCCGAGTAACACGGCGGCCAGCGACGTGACAAGCGTGGTTCTTCCGCGAAATAACATGATCCTCCGTGAAGTCAGTCCCCGACGCGACGCGTAGTGACCGGACAGCAGAAGGACTTCAGGGCAGGCGCATGTGCATGCGCCAGGCGGCAAACGCGAAAGGTTTGCTTGTCAACAGACAGATCCCCCGTACCAATTGCTGCTCGCGGCCCACGGCGCGCCGAGCTCAACGCGCACAAGCCTCGCCTCAAGAGCCGCCTTCAGCAACCAGGATGGGAACTTGTGACCGAATCTCCGGGGGGATTCGCGTCACGGGTGAGCCGCACCCCATGGGACGTGGGCATGAAGGCCACCTTTGCCGCCCGGGCCTCGGGAGGGGCGCCCCCGCCTGAGGGCCGAGTTGGCTGGGATCGACCGCGCTGCGGGAGCGAGGGCTGATGTTTCTCCTGCCCCGGCCCCGATCGCCATGAGCAGCTGCATGCGCCTTCCCTGAGCGTGCGCTCTTGCAGATGTCCGCGCGGAGGGGCGCCGGCAAGGCGCCTTCTGTCAGTCGACCTGTTCTGACGCACGTCGGCGCTCGGCGCGAGCCAGGCCACGACCTGGCGCCTCCTCCATTACGCGAGTGATATCACCCGCGTAATGCCCCCGAAGCTCGCCGTGCAGCAAGCTCCCTTCCTGTTCGAACGCCAACACGCCAGTCATGCGTACGAGTTGAGTCGACTGGTGTCACGCTGAACGGAGGCAAGAGCCATGCCCGTACCGCGCCGAGTCAAGAACGACCACCTCATCTACGCGGACGTCGTCGACTCCAAGAGCAAGGCCGGAGTCTGGATGGGAGAGCGCGCCGCATATCAGGAGAACCAGCACAAGATCCTGGAAGCAGTGAAGGATCAGACGGACTGGGTACCGCTGCAGGACGCCATCATGGTCGTGAGCACGGAACCGGCCGGCATCACGGTCATCGTCCCCAATCCGACCCTGCCTGGCCTCATAGTCCTCGCCGACGGCGGCTCTCCCGCCGCAACCGCAAAGCTACAGGCGGCCGGTGAGGATATCGTCCGACGGGTTATGGGCGGCCTCGGCATCCGAGAGGAAGCGACGGCCTGAACCGATGACGACACCCCTCACGCTGTGGGGGAAGTACGTGCAGTTCGACCGGGCCGGGGAGAGTGCCCTCCTCGACCCGGTCACGCTGAACAGCGCGTACCTCACCCCCGAAGAGGCCGCAGAACTCACCACAGCCATGCCCGGCCGGACCGCGACCCTCGACGCGCTGTCCACGCTCGGCTTCACCCCCGACCCACACCGCGCCGATCCCCGCGACGTGCTGCGTGACCGGCTGGAGGAGTTGGGCCTGGACCCCACCCCTGTACGCATCAGCGGCCTCCGCATCGTCCTGACGGACCGCTGCAACATGTGCTGCTCGTACTGCTTCGTCGACACGAACACCGGCAAGCCGGACATGACCGAGACCGAGCTCGCTGAAGGCCTGGCCTATCTCTTCGAGTCGAACGCCGGCCAGGACGAGGTCTCCATCCAATGGTTCGGTGGCGAGCCCACGATCCGCTTCGACCTCATGCAGTACGGCGACGAACTCGCCGACGCCCTCGCCGAGAAGCACTCCGTGAAACGGGTCCGCCGCACCGTCGTCACGAACGGGGCCCGACTCACGGGAAAGGCGATCGAACACTTTGCCCGCTACGGATACGGCGTCGGCATCTCCGTCGACGGCCCGCCGGATATCAACGCCGCCAACCGACGCCTCCTCGGCGGACAACCCGCTGACGGCCGAATCCAGAAGAACGTGCGGCGCCTGCTCGACACCGAAGGCATCCATGTCGGCTGCAACCTCACTCCGACCTCGGCGAACATCGGGCGCCTCGCCGAGACGGTCACCTGGATCATCGATCACCTCGGCCTGAAGTTCATCTACGCCAACACCCCCATCCCCACTCAGGGGCATTGGCCGGTCAAGGGGCATGAACTGGCCGAGGAGCTCTACGAGGCACGCATGACAGCCCTGAGCCGTGGCGCCATGATGTTCTCCGTCCTCGACCGGGCCTTCCAGGCCCTGGACCGACGCCGCCCGATGCTCTTCGACCACATCCAGGCCGACCGCACCCTGAACGCGGCCCTCCTGCCCGGCAGCCGAATCAGCCTGTGCGACATCAACTTCGAGGAACCGGCCTTCCTTCGCAGCGTCGACGAGATACGCGTCGACCCGCGGCTACTGGAAGGCATCGCCAAACGCGTCGCCCCGATCAAGGAGTGCGGCACATGTCCCGCCTTGGCGATCTGCGGAGGCCCATCGCGCAACGAGCAACTCCTCATCGGCGGCGACCGGCCCGACGACGAGATGTGCGCCTTCTACACCAGCACGGTCGAGATCGCCGTCTGGGACAACACGGGGATGCAATGAGACCGCTCCTCAACTCCACCGTCCGTAACGCAACGTCGCCGCACACCGTCAGGTCTGCACTGATCAGCACAGCCGGACACTGCAAGATTGCCTGCGGCTTCTGTTTCCGCGCCGACCGAGCTCGCGGATTCCTCGACATTCCCACCTACACGCGGGCCCTGTCCCGCCTCAAGGAAGTCGGTGTAGAGGGAATCTGCCTCACCGGCGGCGAACCCGCACACCACCCTGAGCTCCGCCAACTCGCTCGCCTGGCGCACCAATTCGGCCTGTCGGCCTCTCTGGTCACCTCGGCTCGCGATGAGACAGACGTGGAACGGCTCGCCGAAATCGGGCACCTGTTGACCAATGTGACCGTGTCCGCCGACACGCTCGGGGCCATGGACCTGGGCGGAACTCAAAGGTCTGTCCTCTCCGGAATCGCCACGCTGGAAGAGCACCAGTCCCCAGCGCGGACTCTTCACCTCACCTACTGGAAGGTCACCGACGACGAGTCCCGCTTCATTTACAACCTCGTGAAACATGCGGGTGTCGACGTCCAGTTGAGCCCAGTCACACTCGACGAGGCGACGCGTCGGCGTATGGGCTTGTCGCTCGACACCTACACCAAACAGCAGCGCCACGACACCGAATGTCTCGGCCGCTACTTCCATCTCACCGCACGGTTCCGAAAGCACCTCCAGGCCCTGCAGGTCATGCACCGCCACCCGAGCCGACGGCGCAGGTGCTGCTCGTCGAATGTGTACGTGTCCGCCCGAGGCGAGGTACGTCACTGCCCGTACAGCAAAACCGGAGTACAGGTATACGCGTCGCGGGCCGACATACGCCGCTTCCTCACCTCACCTCCCCAGGACTGGACGACACCGGACTGCGCGGCCATCTGCCGCGCCGACGCACCTCCTGTGAGCGGACGATGACCAAACTGATCAGCACTCCTGGCGAATTCACCGACCGATGGCGCACGCCCCCGAACATGCGCATCGCCCCCGAACTCACCGCGTTCGACTACGACTTCCCGCCAGCCATCGACGTACTGGAGCAGATACGGCAGGACGAAGACGTACGGTTCACGATCCTCGGCGACCACGACTGGTCCGTCCTCATGGACCGCACCGCCGCCTTCCGCACCGCTCCGATCGATGAGATCCTCACCTGGCCCTTCCGCCTGGTGCACTTCCGGCTCCACCGCTTCTACGACCAGTTCCTCGCCGGTCTGCAGGAGCAGGTGATGATCCCGTGGCGAACTCGACTGTCCAGCTGGGGCTACACGTGGCAGCGATGCGCACCGATCCTTTTCCTGTCCACTGCCGGCGCGGCCTCCACGTACCACAATGACAATTCACACGGCCTCGCCTGGCAGATCGAAGGCACCAAGATCTTCCACAGCTATCACGACCCCGACCGGATCCTGCCCGCCGAGGCCGCCGTCATCGGCGAGACCACGGCCGAAGAACCGCCCGAGCACGATCCGGTCGACCGGCAGTCCGTGCGGATGGATCCAGGCGACATGTTGTGGAGCCATGCCCTGACCCCGCACTGGGTCACGACAGAGACACCTCTGGCCATGAGCATCACCCTGGCCCATGGCGGCTTGTGTCACCAAGGGCAGTTCTCTGAGCGCGAGTTGGTGCTGCGCTCCTACTGGGACGAGCACCCGGAAAAGGCGTGGACGCGCGACCTGGCACACCTTCGGTACTGACGTGGCCGATTAGGCCTCTTGGCCCGCCACCACAGAGTTCTCACACTCCAACTAGACGAGCCGGAGGGGGCGAGGGCGGGTGGGTACCCAACGCAAGAGGCGTATGACAAGCAGACGAACCAAGGCGCAGAAGCGGCGCCAGGTGCGGCAACGAGTCGGATTGATCGCCACGGTGCTGGTGGCCCTGGTCTTCGTACTGTGGCAGATCCCGTGGCTACTCCTCGCCCTCCTCGTCGTATCGGCGGCAGCGGTGGTGGGCGTCTACCTGTGGAAGGCAGACCGCCAAGCACGTACCGGGGACAAAGCCTGGCGCGAACAGGACCGGCACATGAAACTCGAACGGTCCATGACCACCATCGACGCCATGAGCTGGCAGGACTTCGAGCACTACGTGGCAGAGCTCTGCCGACGCGACGGATGCCGCTCCATCAAGGTCGTAGGCGGCGCCGGCGACCTGGCAGCCGACATCATCGGCGAGCTGTCCGACGGGCGGCGCCTCGTCGTCCAGGTCAAGCACTACGCGCCGCACCGCAGTGTGCCCAGCGGCGACATGCAGAAGTTCGTCGGTATGGCCTTCGCCGAGCACCAGGCCGACATCGCCGTCTTCGTCGCCACGTGTGAATACAGCACCAGGGCCAGACAACTCGCCCTCAAGCACAACATCGTCGCCCTCAACCGCGACCTCTTCGGCTCCTGGAACAACGGAGCCACCCTCGAATCACTCCTGCCGCTCAGCGGACTCGGCGCAGGCACATCACGTATTCGAAAGCGCAGGCCAAGCAAGGCGTGACGCCGCGGCCCGACATGTGGCCGGTGACCGACGAAGAATCGACCGGTCACCGCCCGCATGCGCATTGAGTCACGTGAACTCACCTACGGAGTAAGCCGGTTCGGCCCGCGGAACAGGAACGTGGCCTCACGGATGGACTCCAGCCCGAGCAGCACCATCAGCACCCGCCCCAGACCCATCCCGAGGCCGCCGTGTGGCGGGCACCCATACCGGAAAGCGTTCAGATAGTCCTGCAAGGGCTCGGCGCTCATGCCCTTCTCGGCAGCCTGTTTGAGCAGCACCTCGTGCCGGTGCTCGCGCTGCGCGCCGGTGGTGACCTCAAGCCCCTTCCACAGCAGGTCGAAGCTGAGCGTCACGCCCGGGTTGTCGGCCGGCCGCATGTGGTAGAAGGGCCGGATGCTCGTCGGATAGTGGGTGATGAACACCCACTCATGCCCGGTCTGCTCCTTGATGCGGGCGGCGATGGCGCGCTCGCCCTCCGGGTCGAGGTCCTCCTTGGCCCCCTCGGAGTCCCAGCCATTCGCGCGCAGGATCTCCTGCGCCTCGGCCATGGTGATCCGCGGAAACGGCGTTGCCGGCACGGTGACTTCCACGCCGAAGGTCTCCCGGATTGCCTCACTGTGGGCGTCGGCAACCTTGCGGGTGGCGTGCGTGAGCATCTGTTCCTCGAAGACCATCACGTCCTCGACACGGTTGATCCATGCGAGCTCGACGTCCACTCCGGTGAACTCGGTGGCGTGCCGAGAGGTGAATGACGGCTCGGCACGGAACACCGGACCGATCTCAAAGACCCTGTCGATGCCGGCAGCAATCGCCATCTGCTTGTAGAACTGCGGCGACTGGGCGAGGTATGCGGAGCGGTCAAAGTAGCCGAGCTTGAACACCTCCGCCCCGCTCTCGCTCGCCGTACCCATGAGCTTCGGAGTATGCATCTCCGTGCATCCCTGCGCGTAGGCGTACTCGCGCATCCCCTGCTCAAGCGTGGTCTGCACCGCAAACAGCAACTGCGCCGACGAGCGTTTGCGTACGTCGAGGAATCGCCAGTCCAGACGCTGCTCCAGGCCGGTGTGCTCGTCGATCGGCAGCGGTGTCTCGGCCCGGTTCAGCACCTCGACCTTCTCGGGAACGAGCTCCAAGCCACCGAGGTTCACGATCGGGTTGTCGACCACGCGGCCCGTGATGCGTACAGCGGACTCAGACGTCAGCCCCTCCAGGGCCGCTTCGATCTCGTCGCTCTCGCCACCGCGTTTGTGGGTGACCTGCACCATCCCGGTGTGGTCACGTACGACAACGAACTGCATCTTGCGCTGGAGCCGGAGTGTGTTCACCCAGCCCGACACAGAAACGGTCTGCCCGACGTGTTCTCGTAGGTCAGACACCAATACACGGCTAGTCGTGTGGATCATCGCAGCCCTCCCAGGGGCGTCGTCATGATCCCTTGGGGGCGCGGGCGAGAAGGGGACTCGCGGTACCACCACGCCTTTGCCGCCACCAGACGGCGGCGACCTCATTCAGGCCCGGTCACGGGGGCCAGCCGGCAGGGCATTGGGCCGAATCCCGGCCGTTCCTCCCCGCGCTCAGGAGGGTCTTCACGGTGGGGCGCGAGACTGCCTTCTCAGCTACTGGCAGCTCTCTCGGCTCGCGGATCCCGCCGCTACTCGTCTCCGTCTACGCGTTGGGATTGAGCATAGCGGGCCAGTAGGCGATAACGGGAGGGTTTTTCCACGAACCGTAGAGCCCTGCAAGCAGAGGCGCGACTGCATGTCCCTGGATATGCGGCACTGCCGATCGCGCTCTGCCTCGCTTCACGCAATGTGTATCACAGCATCAATTTGACGCTAATCGTTCGGAAGCTACGGCGCCAACAGTTCCGGCGACAGGGGGCGCAACATGATTGAGCGCCTATTTCTAAACTCTCCACCCTGCAACCAGTCCGCCCTCTTTGCGCACCGAGCATCTAAGGTCGGGCTGACGACGAAGACTGATTCATTCAGCCGACACGTCAACTCCTCCGTGAACTCGCCCCCCTGCGGCGTCCTGTACGGGCGGCACTTCGCCCCTGTCTCGTCGCTTCGCCCCCATCGTGTCCGCACCGCATCTGGCTTCCCCAGGGAGACGGCTGTGACCTTGCGGATCAGGAGGGCGGGCCGTCGAGGTCGAGGCGGATGACTGCGAGTACTTCTGCGATCTCGCTGGTCATCTCGTCGTCAGGCCCAAGGACCAGGCACAGGTCCGCATGGAGTGGTTCAAGGATGTTGTGGGCTTCGGTTGTACGGCCCTGGGCCAGGAAGAGCATCCCGATGTCGCGGCGAAGCTCGACAGCTTCCTCGCTCACATCGCCGTCCACGGACCGTACGACGTCCAGGACGTCGCGCAGCGCGGCGAGCGCGTCGGTGACCTGGCCGAGTTCAGCCCGGCAGCGGGCGGCCTGGGCGCGGCAAGCGCGAGCCCGCTCGCTGCTGGGTCCGCTGGTGCGTGCGTACGCGTCGGAGAGTGCGTCAAGTTCGGGGAGCGCGGCGCGGTAGTCGCCGCCGAGCAGCCAGATCGCTGCACGATTCATACGCAGTTCGAGAACCTGTCGGCTCTCAGAGCCGAGCGCCAGTGCGGCTGGTTCGATGACCTCGCCGATGACCTCGGCGGCCTGCGCGAATCGGTCATCCTCAAGGAGTGCGTCGGAGCGGCTGTACGCCACCTTGATCGCGGCGCGTACGGCGTCAGGGACGGGTGGTGCAGGCTGTGCGGTCGCCGACTCGGCAGCCTGACCCGCTGCCGACTGCTGCCCGGCGCGGGCGCGTGGTGCGTACGGCTTGCGAAAGATGCTTGTTGGGTCGGGTACCCCGGCGGGCCCCGCCTGGCCCGGTGCGGAGACCTGGGCGCCCGGTGATGGCAGGAAGGGCTCCAGCCGCTCGTACACCTCCTGCACGTCGGCGGGCCGCGCCTCAGGGGCCTTTCGGAGCAGGTGCAGGACCAGGTCTTCCAGAGCGGTCGGCACATCGGGGCGGAGCTGTCGCAGGGGTGTGGGTGCCGCGTTGACGTGCTGGTACATCACCATGTACTCGCTGTCGGCGGTGAACAGCAGCCGTCCGCTGAGTAGTTCGTGCAGGATGCAGCCGAGCGCGTACAGGTCGGTTTGCGGGCTGGTCCGGCCGCCGCGCACCTGTTCCGGCGCCATGTACTGGTGGGTTCCCAGGGGCGTGCCGGTCGCGGTGAGCTTGGTGACGTCGCTGCGCAGGATGGCCGCGATGCCGAAGTCGAGAACCTTCACGGTGCCGTCGTGGGAGATGAGGATGTTGCCCGGCTTGAGGTCGCGGTGGATCACCGGGACGGCGTGCGCGTGTGACAGGACGGTGGCGACCTGCGCGGTCACCGCGGCAGCCCAGCTGACCGGCAGCAGTTGCGTCGGCTGGACGTAGGAGCGCAGCGAGATCCCGTCGACGAGCTCCATCACAAGGAACAGTTGCTCGTACGACTCGTCGAGTACCGCGTCGTATACCTGCGGCACACCCGGGTGTTGGATGCGTGCGGTGATCCGCGCCTCGCGCTTGAAGCGCTTGACGAACTCCTCGGCGAGCTCCGGTGAGGTCACGGACTGTTGCCGGATCAGCTTCACGGCGACCGGTCGGTCGAGTACGGCGTCGTAGCCGCGCCACACGCTGCCCATGCCACCGTGGTCGATCTCTTCCAGGAGCTCGTAGCGCCCGGCGATCGGCTGGTTCTGCGACTCTGGCTGCGGCACTCTGCCCCCGTCGTTCTTCAACTCCGACCCCCGGCAGCACTGGCCCGGGCCATGACCAGTCTTGCCGCTTGGGTGATCTTCCGTCTACCGAGACGGCCAATTCGAGGACGGCGGTTTCCGGCCTAAGAAGCATGCGTCGGGCCCGCGCACGCCACGTCGGCGTACACGGGCCCGTGCACGGTTACTCGCCCGCACGCGGTTACTCGTCTACGTCCTCCTCGCGGCGGATCATCCTCCAGGCGGCGCGTCGTGCGCTGCGGTCCAGGTGAGACTTGAAGTTTCGGTCGGCTCCGAAGTACTGGCGGCCCATGCCGGCGATTGTGTCGATGTGGTCGGCCATCTTGTCGGCGAAGACCTTGTCGAAGACCTTGCCGAAGTTGTCCTCGTCATTGACGACAGCCGCGGCCCTGACCTTCGGATCAGCCTTGGCCTCCTCGAAGGGCCGGGCGAGGTCCTCCTCGGTGAACTCTGTCCCGAACTTTGCGTTGAACTTCTCGATCAGCTCCGAGAGGAGCGACTTTTCTTGCTCCTTCGCGCCGCCGGTGCCTTCTCCGAAGCCCTTGAGCGTCGCCGCGCCTTCCGCGGTGAGGGACTTGTTGTGCTCGCCGGTCTTCTCCACGCGAAGGTGGCTGAGGTCGATGGCCCCTATGTCCACGCCGCCGTCCGCGCGACCCCGCAGCCGGGTGAGGAGGTAGCGGCCGTAGAGGTGCAACCGCTCCAGATCAGCGTCCCGGTAGGGCACGATCTGCGCCAGGAAGCCGTACTTGCGCACGTAGTCCTTGAGGTCGGCGCGGAAGTCCTCGGCGGTCTCGACGTCCTCCTCCACCTCTTCGTTGTCCCGCAGCGTCTCGTAGCGGGCGACAGCGGGCGACAGGTGCCGGTACAGCTCGGCGTGCAGCTTCTCCCACTTGGCCTGCGAGCCGGCCGCTTTCTCCTTCGCCTCGAAGTACGCGGCGGCGAATTCGTCCATTTCCTGCTCGGAGATGATCGGTGCGGACATGACCCGGCTCTGTGCGGTGTAGAGGAGGTTCGGGTCGGAGGGGAGCGTCATCGCCTCCTCGAAGTACGGCCGGAACGCGTCCTGGATGTCGTCGGCGTTGTTGACAAAGTCCAGGATGGCCAGGTCGGACTGGCTCTTGCGCTCGGCGGTGCGGTTGAGGCGCGACAGGGTCTGTACGGCGGAGATGCCGGTCAGCTTCTTATTGACGTACATCGTCGTGAGCAGAGGTTGGTCGAAGCCGGTCTGGTACTTCTCGGCGACGACCAGGATCTTGTACTCCTGCTTGCCCTTGCCGCCTGCCTTGACCGTCTTGTCGTCGGCGCGGGTGTACTCGAACGCCTTAGGCAGCGCGCTCTCGGCCAGCCCACCGTTTTCCTGCGACTCAGTGCGCTCCTCACCGTCAAGGGTGACCGAGCCGGAATAGGCGACGAGGACACCGAGGTCGGGATACTTGGTGTCGTAATCGCGGTCGGCGATATAGCTCTTGATCGCGCGTGCCGTCTCGGCCGCGGACTGCCGAGAGGCGGTCACCACCATCGCCTTGGCGCGCCCGCCGAGACGGCCACGGGTGTGGGCGACGAAGTGCTCGACGATCACCTGGGCGTGCTGGGCGACGGTGGTCTCGTGGGTGAGAGCGAACCGGGCAAGAAGGGGGCTCGCCTTGGAGGGATCGACTTCCCTCTCGTCCGGGTTCTGGTTCACCAGCTTCCAGTACGTGTTGTACGTGACGTAGTTGCGCAGCGGATCGAGGATGAAGCCCTCCTCGATGGCCTGACGCATGGAGTACGTGTGGAAGGGCCGGTAGGTCGCCTCACCGCCGATGTCTTCGATCGTCCCAAAGAGCTCTAGGGTCTTGGCCTTGGGCGTGGCGGTGAAGGAGAAGTAGGAGATGTTGGGCGCCATGGCCCGCTCTTCCGCCCGCTGCTTAAGCATCTCCTCCAGAGTCTCGGGCTTCTTGCGGCGGGCTTTGGTCTTGGTCGCCCCCGCTTCATCGGAGTCCGAGTCGAGACCCAGGTCCCGCAGGACCTCCCGTACGGAGGTGGCAGCATCGCCGGACTGGGAGGAGTGGGCCTCGTCGACGATGATCGCGAAGGTGGTGCCCTGGATCTCGGTCGGATTGCGCTTGAGGTAGTCGACCAGTGCAGGGAACGAGTGCAGGGTGACTGTGACGATCTTCCCGGTGTCTCGGGAGAGCGCGCGGGCGAGTTGTTCGCTCTTGGCGCCGTGCTTGTCGTCAATCTTGACGACAAGGCCGTCGGTCTGGCTGAAACTGCCGACAGTTTCCCGGAGTTGAGAGTCCAGGTTGCGACGGTCCGTGATGACGATGACCTTGTCGAAGACCGGAGCACCGGGCTTGATGTAACCGGCCTTCAGCGCTTCTTGGTTGAGGATGCGCGGGTCGCTGTCGGCGTGGAGGTCGGACAGCCGGTGGGCGAGCCAGCCGATGGTGTTTGACTTGCCGGAGCCGGCGGACGCCATCACCAGGTAGTTGTGCCCCGTTCCGTTAACGGAAGCATGCGCGGTGAGCTTCTTGACGACGTCCCACTGGTGGAAACGGGGGAAGATCGTCGAGCGGGTGGAGCCACCGCCGGGCGTCTTGTGCTTCTGCTGGTGCACGTAGCGCTGGATGAGGTCGAGCCAGTTGTCCCGCTCCCAAACCTGTTCCCACAGGTAGGAAGTCGCGTACACACCGTAGGTGTTGGGGACGGGGTTGCCCGCGCCGCCGGGACGGCCGGGACCTTCCGAGCCCGTGTTGAAGGGCAGGAAGGCGGTGTTCTTGCCCTTGAGTTGGGTGGCGACGAAGACCAGGTCCGGGTCTATGGCGAAGTTCGCGACGACCCGGTGCTTGAAGATCAGCTCGGTCGGGTCGCGGTCGGTGCGGTACTGCTCCTTGGCGTGCTCGACGCCCTGCCCGGTGAGCGGATTCTTCAACTCGGCGGTGGCGAGGGGGATTCCATTGAGAAAGAGGGTCAGGTCGAGCCGGTTGTCCCAGTCGGCCTGCTTCGTGGCGTAGCGCAGCTCGCGGACGACGGTGAGGCGGTTGGCGCGGTAGTTGTCGAGAATGGAGTCCTCGGCGACGAGGTTCGGCTTGAAGTACGCGACGCGCAGCTTCACACCTCGGTCCTTGACGCCGTTGCGGAGGACGGAGAGCACTCCTTCCTCGGCGATCGCCTTGTCGAGACGGCGCGCGAAACCGTATTGGGCGTCGGCCTGTTCGCCGCCGTACACGTTGACGAGGTCGTGCCACTCCTGGGCCTGGGTCTTGCCGATGAACGTGAACAGTTCATTGGTGTCGAACCCGATGTCGGCCTGATAGTCCTGGGGTCGAGCCTCGCGCCAGCCGTGCTTGGTCAGGGCGGCGACTATGGCGTCGCCGAAGGCGGATTCGTTGTGTACGGCGGCCATAGCCAGTCTCCCCGTTGATCTCTACTTCTGGTTGCTGTTGTCTTGAAGCTTCATGGCTGCACTCCCTCAGTGCTGTTGCGACCGGAGGCAGTGGAGACCTCGAACTGGCCAGTAACGGCAGCGGTGATGATAGCTCGGAGGCGCTCCTTCAGCAGTGCAATCTGCCGGCTCACTTTGTCGGAGACGTTGTCGATTCGCGCATTCTGACTGCGGATTGAGTCAACAATGCTTACCTGTTCGGCCAACGGCGGCAGTGGGATGCGCAGCATCTGAAGATCTGGAACATAGATCGTCTTATGAGTGGACCCCATGGCCAATCGGCCCAGCAGGTCCGGGCGCATAGCGCGGAGGCACCACAGCAAGTAGTACGGGTTGAGGAGCGGTCCACAGGTCCATGTGACGAAGTCCTGGCTCGTGGCCATGTCCAACCCCATGACCCCGGAATACCCTGCGGAAGCGGTTCGGCAGAGGAAAACAGTTCCTGCCGGGTGCGTCTCGGCTGAGGAATTCTCGATCCCTAGTTCGCTGATCTTCTCGCGTGTTTCATACAGATCTTCCAGCCGGTCGTCGCGAACCTGCCTGACCTCACCAGTCGTGATCCACGGAATCGTGCAGTCCGTCCACCACTCTGGGCGAGACCGACTCGGAGTGTGTCCGCTGCCCATGCGAGCCAAGAGCCCAACACTTGCTTCCTTCCAAGCGCTGGGTACTGTTTCCAGCCAAGCGAGCGTCGACGGGCGACGCTCGGGTTTGTTGCCGCCCGAAACGGCATCGATCACGCCTGCTGACCGACGCTCAGAGAGCCGGTCCAGCACTCGCGATTCGACATTCAACAAACGATCAATGCGGGCGGTCTCGGCGTCGAGGTAGTCGGCGATGCGGCGCTGCTCCTCTAGTGGGGGGAGAGGGATTTCTGCGGACCGGAAAACATCCCAAGAAATATCGAACTGGTTGGGAGGCTGATTCTTGCCCAGCCGCTCATACTCCGCCACCATATGCCGAGATCGGAGTAGATGATGAAAGAAACGTGGCTCTCCAAGGTCGGAGTTCACTTTCATAACCCAGTAAGCAGGGCTTGTGATTCCAGCCCATCGAGACATACCCACGGATCCATGCGGCTTACCCAAGCGATTCATGATGATATCGCCAGGCTCAACTACCTTGTACCCGGAGAGGTCTTCGCTCGCAGCCGGACGTCCGTCGTCCACGCCTCGGCGAGTCACACCGGAGTGCAGACTCACCCCGAGCAGCGGGCGATTAGGGCAATTGTCGACCTTTGAATAGGACAGCAGTGAACGCAGCGCAACAGTAGTCCATTCCCGACAGTTTCCGTTAGCGGCAATCGCACCTTGCAGGCTCATTCGGTCACCTCGCCCAACAGCGTCTGGATCTCTGACTCCAGCGCCTTCAGTTCCGCGTCGATCTCTGCCAGCGGGCGCGGTGGCTCGTACACGTAGAAGTAGCGCGTGAACGGGATCTCGTAGCCGATCTTCGTCTTCGTGTGGTCGATCCAGGCATCGGGGACGTGGGGATGGACCTCGCGCTTGAGGTATGCCTCGACGTCTTCGCCGAGAGGGATGTTCTCGTAGTCGCGGAGGTCAGGGTCCGGCTCTGGGGAACCCTTGATGAGCTGGACTTCACCCTGCGGGTCTCGGATGCCGATTGCGTCGCGCAGAGCCTTCTTGAAAGCGGCGCCCTTGGGGAAGGTCAAGCCGGCCTCGGCGGCTGCAGAGGTGAAAGTGACCTGGGCTTCCGAGAGGGTGGGCCAGGTTTGGCCGAGGAGCGGGGTCAGGGCTTCGGTGAAGGGGAGGAGTTTCGCGCCCACCAGCTTCTGAAGTTCTGCTGCTTGTTCGTCCGTCAGCTTGCGGCGTGCTGCTACCAGCTTGGCAGTCTCCGGGAGGGACTTGAGTGCCGCCTCCTCGGCCAGCTTCTGCATCGGCTTCGAGGCGATGAGAGCCGCCAGTGTTCTGTCCGTCAGTTCGAAGCGCAGCTTCAAGGGGCGTTCGACCGTGATGCGCTGGTAGCCAAAGGCGGTGTTGTCGAAGACCTTCACCTTGGCGTGCATCGGGTGGCCCTCGTCCCCGGCCGCTGTGATCGCCTCGCCGTACAGGCGGGTGATGTCGGCGATGTGGTTCGGCTTGCCAGCCGTGCCGTCGCCCAGTTCCTTGCGCTTGTCACCGAGCGACTTGCGCATCTTGACCCACTGGTCGCGTGCATCGAGGAGGACAACCTTGCCCTTGTGATCCTTTGCCTTGCGGTTCGTCAGGATCCAGAAATACGTTGCAATGCCGGTGTTGTAGAAGAGCTGGTCAGGGAGAGCGACGATCGCCTCCAGCCAGTCGTTCTCCAGGATCCACCGGCGGATCTCAGACTCGCCCGAGCCCGCCGCGCCCGTGAACAGCGGTGATCCGTTGAAGACGATGGCCACACGCGAGCCGCCACCCCCGTTGACGTCCACCGGCTTCATCTTCGAGATCATGTGCTGGAGGAAGAGCAGCGACCCATCGTTGATCCGCGGCAGTCCCGCCCCGAATCGGCCGGCGTCCCCAAGCGACTTGTGCTCGTACTCGACGTCCTCCTTGACCTTCTTCCACTCCACGCCGAACGGCGGGTTGGCGAGCAGGTAGTCGAACTTCTCGCGGGCGTGGCCGTCGTCGGAGAAGGAGTTGCCGTACGCGATGTGCTCCGGGTCCTGTCCCTTGATCATCAGGTCGGAACGGCAGATTGCCCAAGACTCGGGGTTGAGTTCCTGCCCGTACACCTCGACGGTCGCGTCGGGGTTGCGGTCCTTGATGTGCTCCTCGGCGGCGCTCAGCATGCCGCCCGTGCCGCACGCCGGGTCCATGACCGTGCGCACCGTTCCCGGGATGGACAGCGCGTCACCGTCCGGCGCGATCAGCAAGTTGACCATGAGCTTGATGACTTCGCGCGGGGTGAAGTGCTCGCCGGCGGTTTCGTTGGACTGCTCCGCGAAGCGGCGGATCAGTTCCTCGAAGACGTAGCCCATGTTGTGGTTGGACACGGTCTCGGGGCGCAGGTCGAGGTCGGTGAACTTGCCGATGACCTGGTAGAGCAGGTTCGCATCGTCGAGCTTACGGATCTGCTGGTTGAACTCGTACTTATCCAGGACCTCGCGGGCGTTCTCCGAGAAGGCTCCCACGTACTTCTGCAGCAAAGTCGCCGCATTCTCCGGGTCACCAGCGATACTGCGCAGCGTGTACGTGCTGGTGTTGTAGAAGGAGTGGCCCGAGGCGCGCCGCAGGAAGTGGGCGGTGTCGATGTCCTGGCCCTTGAAGCGCTCGACAGTCTCGTTGACTTTCTCCCGGGTCGGCTCCAGGACGCACTCGAGGCGGCGCAGCACGGTGAACGGCAGGATGACCTTGCCGTAGTCGGACTGTTTGTAGTCACCGCGGAGGAGGTCGGCGACGGACCAGGCGTGGTTGGCCAGTTCCGTGTGCTTGCTGCTGTTCAAGGGGTCCCCGGTTTCCTTTCGATTCTGTGCGAGCGGGCCTGTGTGGGCGGCTCGGATGCACGTGGGGTGGGCAGAGCCAAGTTTGGTTCAGGAACGGCGACTTTGCTTCGATGGCGGCGAAGTTGGCTCAGTTGGCGTGTCCGTTGGGTGCAGGGCGCCGGAGGTCAGGCCGTCGAGCAGATCCTGTGCGGCCTTCTCGGCAGCATCAGCGGCGCCGCGGGCGGCGATACGAAGATCATGGACTCGGCGGAAGGCCGCGCCGTAACGGCGCTGCTCCGCGAGGGGGAGCAGCGGGACACGAAGCTTCGTGGGCTGAAGATTCGCGACGGTCACGCCTGTTGTGGCTCCGGCGAAGTTCGCCTCCGTGGTCAGGAACCCTGCGAGGAACCAGGCATCGATGCGCCCTGGATCAGGGCGTACGACAACCAAGTGGTGGCCCACTAGCGAGCCCGCGTCGTCCGCGTCCGCGACCCGGGCCAGCAGGCCGCTGCCGCCGCTGATCGTGCGGAGCAGCACATCGCCATCTTTGACGACAGGGGCGGTGGCCGCATGGATCGGCGTGTCGGCGACAGTGCCGGAGGCTCGAGTGCCCATGGCAATGTCTCTGCCGGTGAAGACACTTCGGGTACTCTCGGGCGTCTCGTCGTGCTTGCCCCGCGTTTCCTTCGGGCTGTGCCCCGCACCACGCTGAATGGAGACTGCGCCGCCTCGAGAGAGATCAGAGAGAGTTGCGGTGCGCCAATCCCTGGGAGACTCGACTGCCTGCAGGTCCTCGTAATCAGCCAACCGAGTCAGGGTATTGATGTGACCCAGCAGCGTGGCGCGGCTGCGTGCCGTGCTGTCCGCGGTTCGTTGGGGGTCGATGTCGCCAGGGCTCAGGCGCACCTGGCGGGCCGGAGTCAGGTCGACGTCGTCATCCAGTAGGTCGAGTGCGGCCACGGCCCGTGCCACGCCCGGTTCGTCGGCGAAGGCGGCGGGGGCCTCAGTAAAGGACGACCATGAACGCAATGCGGTTTTGGCCAGCGCATCCCAGGCGACGGAGAGGCGCGCGGAGCCGCGCTTTGCCTTCCAGGTCTCGCCCTCCTCACCCGCCGCCGTGTCGATGAAGAGCACCGAGGGAGGTTGCGCTCCGCCGGGTTCGGGACGCTGAAGAATCCACAGGTGTAGGGGGATGTGAAGTGGTTCTGCCACCCCTGCAGGCAAGCCCACAACGGCGCGCAGGGCTCCGCTGCGTACGAGCTCGGCCCGGATCTGACGACCGGAGCTGCGGGAGGCGATGGTCGGAGTAAGGAGCAGTACCGCGTACCCGGCCGGCTCCAGGTGTGCCAGTGCGTGCTGCACCCAGGCCAGCTCCGAGGCATTGCGCGGCGGGACACCGTACGTCCAGCGCGGGTCGTAGAGCAGTTCCTCGTGACCCCAGTCGCGTACGGCGTGCGGTGGGCTGCACAGGACAGCGTCGACGGTGAGGTCAGGGAAGGCGTCGTCGAGCAGGCTGTCTCCGGCGCGGACCGTTACCTCTGCATCGGAGTCAGTGAGGAGCAGCCGAACTGCGCTGCGCTGGGCCTGTACCGGTAGTAGGTCCTGGCCGTAGAGCTGTCGGGCGCCTCGCTCGGTCGCGGACGCCAGGAGGGTTCCGGCACCGCAGGTGGGGTCCAGCACGCTCTCCGTGGATTCTGGCAGGAACCGTGCCATCAGGTACCCCAGTCCCTCAGGGGTCTCGTAAGTGCCCGGCGCGGCAAGAGTGTCCAGGCCACGCGTGGCCAGCACATCGAGGGCGTCTTTGGCGCCCCCATCTCGTACGCAGCGAATGAGCGCCCGGATCACGGGCGCGTCCGCTTCGCTGAAGCTCGCTTTGTCCGCGTCCGGTACTTGTTCACGGAGCTTCGAGGCAGCCGCGGCAGCACGACGCAGAAGGTCGGCATCGTCCAGCTCGGCGATCTTGGCGAGCTCGTCCGTGGCCTTTCGCGAGGCGGCCAGCACGAGCGGCACCAGTCGCGTCGTGACGTCTTCCTCTGCCGGATGCAGGCGCAGAGTGGTGCGCAGCTCGGCGGATGGGGTTTCCACGGAGGGGTGGTTGCGCGCCTTCAGCCAGGCGCTGACGGCCGCCAGATCGTAGAGCGGACTCGATTCGGTTCCGCCCGCGGGGGCGGGAAAGTCCTCGTAGCGGCGGCGCCAGTTGCTGACGGTTGCGCGCGTGACGTCCGCGATGCGGGAGATCTCGGCAGCCGTCACCTGGGCTGATGACTTGGGCATGTGGTGAGGTCCTGACCTCTCGGGAGTGGACAGTACACACTCTACAACACCGCAGATGAGCGCTGTAGTGTTTGACAGTGCTTTCATGGCCGTGCTTCTCTAATCATGCTTGCCGACGAAGCGGCGCCTGAACCGGGTGTCGCGCCCGGCGGTGCGTCCTTCTGCCCCACCGCTCTATTCCGTCCTGGACCGGCGCAACCACACCCTGGAGGGCACCCATGGCCTCGAACACCGCGAAGCGCACCTTGTACCGGCTCTGCGGCGTCGTACCGACGCGCGAGGGCATGTTCGATGCGCTCGACCACGAACAGCTCGATGCACTGGGTGCTGACATCCGGCCCTGCCCCGACCAGCCCCTGGATGCACCTGCTTTGCTGGTCACGGCAGGTCTGGAAAAGGAGGAGGCCTCTTGGTGTCGGGACGTCGCCCGTACCACCGGGTGCGAGGTCTCCGAGTCCGTACGGCGTACTGCCGCGCTCCTCATGCTCGCGGTCGACGGGCAGGTGTATGCCATCGGCTACGACCAGGGGTATCGGCTGGTGCCCGATCACTTGAAGGACAAGCGCTTCGGCTTGGCCTTCGCGATTCGCCGGGTCGACCCTCAGCGGATCAGGGACCTGGTCGCGAACACCATGGGGCAGGCAAGGACCGACATCACGATCGTGCCCGGCGGCACTCCGATGTTCAGCCTCGGTGTCCGCGAGCATGCGCAGTTCGTACGCCGCCTGGGCGGCTACCTCGACGACGTACGTCTTACCCGCACCCAGAAGGACTCTGGCAACCGGGCCGTCGCCAGCGCCGAGGGCGGGGTCGGCCTGAAGCTGGCGCTCGGGATCGCGGCGCAGGACCTGGTCGCGGACATCCGTGAGATCGAGCGCGTCTGCCAGGAGGAACTGCCCCATGCGGAGCTGGAGTTCGTCGACCACATCGTGCCGGTGAAGGACGCCTCCACGCTCACTGCCCTGGAGCAGGAACTCGACGACATCCTCGGACAGCCCGCGGATGGACGTGTCGCGGCGGCACTCCCTGTGGACATTTGGCAGGACGTCGACGCGGCACGCGCCTATTCCATCAAGATCAACAGCCCTGAGCCGCGGATGACCGCTGACGGCTTCGACCTGGACTATGTCCTCGCTCGCGCTCGCATTCAGCGCCCCGGCCGGCGGGTTGAGGCTTTGAAGCAGGGCACGGTCACCCTCTACCGCCACCCCCGCGCTACGGCGACGGATGCGTTGGCCACCACGAGTACCCTCCGGTGGCTCGAAGCTGCCGTCTCACTCGACGCGCGGCGCTACTGCCTCATGGACGGCGAGTGGTACGAACTCGGCGCCGCCTACTTGGAAGTCATCCGCGTCACCGTCGCCCGGCTCATCGTTGACCAGCCGTCAGTCGACCTCCCCGCCTGGTACTTGGGCCACCGCGAGGGCTACTACAACGAGAAGGTCGTCCCCAGTCTGCGTGCCGGCTACGTCTCTCTCGACCGCAAGAACGTACGCAACCCCCTGAACCGCACCAACGGGGTCGAGATCTGTGACCTGCTGACCCCGGACAACACGCTCGTGATGGTCAAGCGCGCCTACGGCTCCGATCTTCTCAGCCACCTCTTCAACCAGGGAGTTGTCGCCGTCCAGCTGCTCCAGCAGTCGGCTCAGATGCGGGCCGAGTTCGCCGAGCGCGTCCTCAAGCAGAGCAACGGCGAGCGCGTACTCCCCAAGGACTACCAGCCCGAGGGCGTGGTGTTCGCCATCCTGCTCAAGAACGGCACGCCGCTGACCCCGGACACCCTCTTCCCCTTCGCCCAGATCGCGCTCGTCCAGGCCGCCAAGACCCTGGAAGCCAGCGGCGTCGCGGTGGAGGTCGTGGGCATCGAGGCGGACTCGCACCCTGCTACGGCTCTGCCGGGCTTCCGCGAGGCCGCGTAGCCGCAAGCGCTGCATTCAGGGTCGTGCGCCCGCCGCGCAGCATCTCCCGCAGGGGCCCGTTAGTGATTCCCTAGCGAGGGGCCGTCCCACCGCTCTGGACGCCGCCGTGCCCCGCCCTCCCCGTCAGAAGAGGACCCCACTTATGGCCGCTAATCCTAGGTACGACCAGCGCGCCGTGGCGTCGGTTGAACTACGCGGCACCCTAACGGATTTCGAACTGTTTGAGTCGGAACTGGCCACGCGTGATTGGCCAGTGTTGGAACGGAGAGGCGGCACGGCGACTCCCCTCACAGCAGTCCGCGCGTGGTACCTGATCGAAGTGCGCTTTCCCGGTGCACGCTTTCGAGCCTGCACTGGTGCCAGAGAACGTCTGGAAATGCTGGCGGACGAACTCCTGCTGGACCTCAACGTGGAAGTCGTGGATCTGGTTGACCGCGACCCCGAGAATCGTAGGCACTGGTACGTCTATGAGCGGCCCCTGGTGCATCCGCGCACGATTCCGCTTCCGGGCAGGGCGCGATGGCGCGAACGTTATTCACTGTGGACTGCCACCTGGTTCGGAACGCGAGACACCGGTCGCCAGATCACAGCGAGGTACCAAAGCGCCGCACTCCGGCTCGCAACCCGCCCACTTCCGGGCGCAGCACCCGTAGCCTCGCGCACTGCGGTGCGGGGTTTCCTCGGAGCCCCGGCGCCTGGGGTCTCGTCGCAGCCTCGCCCGCGGCGCCGAGCTTCCCAAAGAGACCAGCTCCGAATATTTGTTTTGGTCATACCCATGGGAGTGCTCGGGGCTTGTATCGCGGACCTGTGGGCAGGTGGCGTCGCGGCTTGGTGGCCATTGGGTGTGTTTGTGCTGCTGCTTGCCATGGCGACGGCAAGGAACTTGGACCGGGTCAACCCCGAGCCTCGCCGCAAGAGCATCCTGATGGCCAGCGTATTGAGCGGAATCCTGACACTGTTCGTACTGGGTCTTGGTGCGGGTGCCGCTCTTGCCGCCCCCACCCGCCCATACGGCTCCCGAATATTGCTCGTACTGGCTCTCGCTTTTGCGATGGTCAACGGTCTTCGACTGCTGGTGCGCCAAGTGAGCTGGCGCCATGCCTTGCCGTGGCTGCTGCCCGCTCTACTCCCAGTCGTCCTCGGCTTTGTGCCTGGAATCGGCATGGTTGTCCATTTTGCCTACCTGGATGCCTTCGGCCTGCACGTTGAAGACATCGACGTACCCAAGATCCACCAGTTCCTGGCATTCATGAAGATGATGGCAATGCTGAGCGGTGGACTGTTTCCCCTCTCCCTATGGGGATACGCCAAGCACTTCCACCTGATGCTGAGTGAGCGGACTACGGGATACCTGGTCCTCGCCGTCCTCGCCGTTACGGTCACTGCACAAGTCGTGTGGATCGTGCTCGCGCCGGCCTTTAACGCGGGGGCCCAGGCTGTAGCGGCCGCGGCAGCTGGGCGAACCCCCACTGGGTACTTTGGCATCGAGCCGCAGTGGGTCTGCGCTTCACCGGTCGGCATGGTAGATGAGGTACCGGTGGAGGGTGAGAGTCTTGCCCCCTCACGCCCCTACCTTCTGATCGGGGATTCGGCGGGCACAGCAGCGCTATGGGATAGCCGCAAGAGGGGGGTGATTAAAGCTCCCTTGAGTAAGATCCGCCTATTTCCTAGTGATGCCCCAAGGGGTCGTTGTGGTGGACAGTAGGATCGGGACACCACCTCCCCGAGTCGGGAGGTGCGGGCGGAAGTGCCCAGGCGGAGGCACCGAGCTGGTGTAGCCGAGCTCGGTATGCCTGGGGCGGGGAGCGAAGATGTTCGACGGTCATGCCGCTGCCGTCCCTCGCATGGGCCTTGGTGTCCGGCAGCCGTAACCGCGTGCTGGCGCGATCAGTTGACGGAGTCCAACTGGGCAAGAACCCGCGCGTTCGCCCGGCGCGACCGTGGTGTGCATGGACCGGAGCAGGTTCGCCGCCCCCACTCGGAGCTACGGCACAACAAGATCAAGCTCGGCCGTCAGAGGCGCGATCCGTGGGCCATTGGTCCAACTCCCCCCTCGGACACAACCAGTACACCAGTGGCGCCGATCGATTCGATCGGCGCCACTGGTGTTTTCGCAGGTCCAGGCAGTTCTGGTCCAGGCAGTTCTGGCGATTCCGGTGGGTTCAGCCCGCGGTGCGCGGTTCGATGCGGAAGGCGAAGGGGGCCGCGCCGGGGTCGAGGGCGGTGGCGCCGCCGTCGACGGTGAGGGTGGCGCCGTTGACGAAGGACGCGGCCGGTGACAGGAGCCAGGCGATGGCTTCGGCCACCTCCTCCGGCAGGCCGGGGCGGCCGGCGGGCAGGAGGCGGGTGGCTTCTTCGTAGGCCGCGTCGGCGTCGGCGAGTGCGGCCTCTTCCGCGAAGCGGGTCATACGGGCGTCGGCCATCTCGGTGCGGACCCAGCTCGGGCAGACCGTGTTGGCGCGCAGGCCGAGCGGCCCGTAGTCGACGGCCAGGGAGCTGCACAGCTGCAGCAGGGCGGCCTTGGACGTGGCGTAGGCGGCGTTGCGCAGGCCGTTGCGCAGGGCCGACACCGAGGCGACGGCCACGACCGCACCGCGGCTCTCCAGGAGGTGCGGCAGCGCGGTCCGCAGGAGCAGGAACGGGCCGGTCAGGTTGGTGCGTACGACCTCGTTCCAGGTCTCGTCCGACAGATCGCCGACCGCGCCGCTGCGGCCGATACCCGCGTTCAGGACCACGCCGTCCAGGCGGCCGTGGGCGGCGAGCACCGTGTCCACCAGGGCCTGGACCGCCTCCGGGTCACCGGCGTCGGAGGGCTGGGCCAGGGCTCCGGTCTCCTGGGCGACGCGCTGCAGGGGTTCGGGGCGGCGCCCGGAGATCACCACCTTGTGCCCGGCCGCGCCGAGCAGCCGCGCCGTGGCCGCGCCGATGCCGCTGCCGCCGCCCGTCACGAGGACAACTCGCTGGTCTGTCATGGATGTTCAGCCTCCGTCGGTGGTGAGCGGACGGGCACCTGCGAGCGGGCGCCCGGACCCGCAGCCGCGCCGCTGCGCACCAGCTGTGCACAATGAGCGGCATGTCTCGTCGTACGACCTCACCCTGCCCCTGCGGACGCCCCGCCACCTACGCGGAGTGCTGCGAACCGCTCCACTCCGGGCGGGCCGCCGCGGCCACGCCCGAGGAGCTGATGCGTTCCCGGTACGCCGCGTTCGCCGTCGGGGACGAGGCGTATCTGCTGCGCACCTGGCACCCGCGGACCCGGCCGCCGCGGCTCGGCCTCGGAGAGGGCGGCCGGATGCGCTGGGTGGGCCTGGAGATCCTGGGCACCTCGGAGGGCACCGCCTTCCACAGCACGGGCACGGTGGAGTTCCGCGCCCGCTACACCGAGGGTGGGCGGCCCGGGTCGCTGCACGAGCGCAGCCGGTTCGAGCGGTACGACGGGGCGTGGGTGTACGTCGACGGCGATCTCCACGAGTGAGGGCGGCCACCTCCGCGATGCCGCGTGAGCAGGGGTGCGCGCCGGGCCGGGTCACTGCCAGGCGGGCATGATCTCGTCGTGGATCAGACGCAGTTGGGCCGGTACGCCGGCCACGCCCTCCAGCTCGCGGCCGGTGAAGGCGTTCACCAGGCCCCGGTCGGTGATCGCGCAGATCATGTGGTTGACGCCGCTCGGCTCGATGTCGCGGCGGATCTTCTCCGGGCACTCCTCGGGCGTCCCGGCGACGGAGAGCCTCTCGGCGACCTCCGGTGAGGTCAGTTCGATGCCGCGGGCCAGGTCGCCGGCGCCGATGGCGTCGATGGCGGGCTTGAGCTCGGCCGGGTCGACGCCGTTGCGGCGCAGCTGCTCCTCCGGCATGGAGGCCGCGTAGATGCCGGCCATGGAGCGGGCGGCATCCTTGGTGGTGGCCGAGTCGGGCCCGGTGGCGAAGACCACCCAGGCGCCGATGTCGAGTGTCCGCCAGTGCTTGCCCGCCCGTTCGGTGCCCCGCTTTATGTGCCGCACGGCGTAGTCGTAGGCCTCGCGGGTGTAGCTGAGGGCGTGGTGACAGCCGTCGGACAACTCCCCGCCGCTTCGCAGGACTTGGGGCCCCGCATGGCGCCGAGCTTCGAGGGCAGCCGGTCCTGGACGGGGCGCGCGAAGGTGAACAGACCGTTGTACGTGAAGAACTCGCCGTCGTAGGTGATCGTGCCCTCGTCGAGGAGGGTGCGGACGACGTGGAGCGCTTCCTTGGTCCGCGACAGCGGCTTCTGGCGTGACCAGTCGATGCCGTACTGCGCGAGGAGCCCGAAGTTGCCGCTGGAGAGGACGCCTTCGGCGCGGCCGCCGGAGAGTTCGTCGAGGGTGGCGAGTGCCCGGGCGATGAGAGTGGGCTCACGCAGCACGACGGAGGAGAGGCTCGGGCCGAAGCGGTGTTGTGCGTCTCGCGGGCGGCCGCGGCGAACAGCAGCCACATGTCCTTGTGCCAGGTCTCGTCGGCGGCGTAGCAGGCGTGGAAGCCGAGTTCGTCGGCGAGCCTGATGGCGGTGAGCGACTCCTCGAGCGGGTAGTCGGGGAGCATCACATGGCTGAACTTCAACGGTCGGCCCTTCGTGGCGCGTTCCCCGGAGGGGGCGGCGCCCCCTGCGCCGCGCCCCGCAGCCTGTGCCCTGGCACGCACCTGTCCAGAGCGGTTCCCGGCCAGCGTCCGCGTCTCCGGCATCATGGAGGTGACGTGCGCAAACGCGGAGAGAGCGGGGAATGATGGAGTCCGGTCGGGTCGTAGTGGTGATGGGCGTGACCGGTACGGGGAAGAGCACCGTCGGGGAGCTGATCGCTGCCGGCCTCGCTGTCCCGTACGCGGAGGCGGACGACTTCCACCCGCAGGCCAACGTGGAGAAAATGAGATCCGGCACTCCGCTTGACGACGAGGACCGCCGGCCGTGGCTCGATGCGATCGGTCGCTGGGCGAAGGAGCGTACGGGGCTCGGCGGGGTGGTGAGCTGCTCGGCCCTCAAGCGGGCCTACCGCGACCGGCTGCGGGCCGCCGCACCCGGTCTCGTCTTCGTGCATCTGCACGGCTCGCGTGCGCTGATCACCGAGCGGCAGTCGGCACGCAAGGGGCACTTCATGCCGAGCTCCCTGATCGACTCGCAGTTCGCGACGCTTGAGCCGCTGGCGCCGGACGAGCGGGGGTTCGTGGTGGATGTGACCCCGGAGCCCCCGGTGATCGTCGAGCAGGTGCTGCGGGAGCTGCGGGAGCCGAACGGGGCCGAGTGAAGCCCGAGCCCAGAGGGCTGCTGCCGACAGCGTCAACGGTTACGGACAGCGTCAACAGCTGCGGACGGTGTCAACGGCGCAAGTAGCGCGCCGCCTGCGCCACATGGCCCGCGATCACCACGCCCACCGCCACGGCCAGCCAGTCGTGGACGAAGGTCGCGCCAGTGCGCCAGGACAGCGGGGCGAGGTGGGTGAACCACATCAGCAGACCCGTGCCCAGCATCACCAGGACCGCACCGGCGATCCACCCGGCGTAGAGCTTCTGTCCGGCGTTGAACTTGCCCTGGGGGCGCGGCCCGCGCCGACTCCTGCGCAGCACGGACCGCAGCATGGAACGCACCCAGACACGGTCGTGCGGGCCGAAGCGGTTGAGCCGGCCCACATCGGCCCGGAAGGCGCGGGAGGCGAGGCCCGCCAGGAACGGGACGGGGAGCAGCAGTCCCGACCACTCGTGCAGGGTGACCACCAGGGCACGGCGGCCCACGAGCTGGGCGAGCTGCGGCACGTACAGACAGGCCGCCGTGAGGATGCACAGGCCCATCAGGACAGCTGTGGCCCAGTGGGCGCCCTGCTGGGCCCGGCTGAACCGCTTTACCGGAAGGGGCAGTTCACGCGGCGGGCCAAGCACCGGGTCCGGGGGCGGTTCAGACGGTGGGGGCGTCGTCGCGGCCGTTGGACCGGCCGACCCAGGCGTCCACGTCATAGCCTCGCTCCTCCCAGTAGCCGGGGCGGACCTCGTCGGTCAGGGTGATGCCCGACAGCCATTTCGCCGACTTGTAGAAATACATGGGCGCGACGTACAGCCGCGCGGGCCCGCCGTGGGCGTGGCCAAGTGGCTTGTCCTGCATCCGCAGGGCGACCAACACGTCCTTTCTGCGGGCCTGTTCGAGGGTGAGGCTCTCGCTGTACGCGCCGTCGAAGCAGGTGAAGCGGACGGCCCTGGCTGCTGGACGCACCCCCGCGGCGTCCAGAAGCCGTGCCAGGCGCACACCCTCGAAGGGGGTGTCGGGGACCCGCCAGCCGGTCACGCACTGCACGTCGCGGACCAGTCGCGTCTGGGGCTCGGCGCGGAGCTCCGCGAGGGTGTAGGCGGCCGGGCGCTCGACCAGGCCGTCCACCTTCAGGCGGTAGTCGCGCTCGCCCTTGTGCGGCACGGAAGCGGTCACGGAGTAGTAGCGGAAACCGCCGCCCGCGGGCAGCACTCCGCTCAGGCCCGTGGGGTCCTTCTTCGCGACTGCCTCGACGCCACGCTGCAGGAGCGGCGCGGCGGCGACTCCGGCGACGCCGAGACCGAGCATGCCGAGCACGATGCGGCGGCCCACGGGGGCTCCGCGCTCGTCGTCCGGGTGCTGTGCACCGGTATCTTCCGGGTCTTCTTCGTACGGTGTGGGGCTCACGTCAACGAGTTGAGCACCCGTGGACCGCGCGGGCCAGGGGCCACGGGTGTTCGTCAGCGTTTCGTCATGCTTTCCGTGACGACGGCGACGGCGCCGGCGGCCAGGTCGACAGCTACTGCGACGGCGACGGTACGTCCGCTGCCTCCGTCGCCTTCTGCAGCTGGAACGCCTCGTTGCCCAGACCGATCCGCGCATGCACCTCGGGCCGCCTCGACCGCAGCACGGCGCCGTGTACGAGGCCGATCACCAGAGCGGCGCCGATGATGCCGGGCAGCACCCAGGCGAGGGCGGAGCCGGGGCCGGCGCCGACCAGGACGTCGAAGTCCTTGACCGTGTAGAAGGCGATCACGAGCAGCGCGAGGCCGGCGAGGGACGCGGCGGTCAGGCGCCAGGCCTGGGCGCGGGCGGCGCCCCTGCGGGTGAAGAAGACGATGACGGCGAGGGACGCGACGGCCATCAGGACGATGATGCCGAGCGCGCCGACATTGCCCATCCAGGTGAACAGGTGCAGGACCGGGGCGGTCGGGTCGCCGGCCGGCTTGCCGTCGGTCACCGCGAAGGCCACGACGATCACGACGGAGATCACGGTCTGCAGCAGGGAGCCGGTGCCCGGGGCGCCGCTGGCCCGGTTGGTGCGGCCGAACACTGCGGGCAGCAGTCCCTCACGGCCCATGGCGAAGGCGTATCGCGCGACGACGTTGTGGAAGCTGAGCATCGCCGCGAACATGCCGGTGACGAACAGGACATGGAGGACATCGGTGAAGGTCCCGCCGAGCCGGGACTCGGTCAGGGCGAAGAGCAGCCCGGGTCCCTGCTCCCGCGCGGAGGCGACGATTCCCGAGGGGCCCGCGGCCACCGTGAGCGCCCAGGAGCTCAGCGCGAAGAAGAGCGCGGCGAAACCGACCGCGAGGAACATCACGCGGGAGACGACCACGTGCGGACGGCTGGTCTCCTCCGCGTACACGGGGGCCTGCTCGAAGCCGACGAACGCGGCGATGCAGAAGCACAGGGCCGTGCCGAAGCCCGCGCCGGTGAGGGTGTCCGGGTTGAAGGCCTGCAGGGAGAGTCCGGCGCCTGCGGGTTCGGCTACGGCCGCGATGTCGAAGATGACCACGAGGGCCACCTCGATGAGCAGCAGAACGCCCAGCACGCGCGCGTTGAGGTCGATTTTCAACCAGGCGAGCACGGCGACCAGGAGGACCGCCGCCAACGCCGGGATCCACCAGGCGACTTCGACCCCGAGATAGGTGGCGAGCAGCCCGGAGACCTCGAAGCCGAAGATGCCGTAGATACCGACCTGCATGGCGCTGTAGGCGACCAGGGCGACGAGCGAGGCACCCGCGCCCGCGGTGCCGCCGAGGCCGCGGGATATGTACGCGTAGAAGGCGCCGGCGTTGTGCACATGGCGGCTCATCTCGGCGTATCCGACGCTGAAGAGGGCCAGGACGACACCGAGGATCACGAAGAGCAGCGGCTGGCCGACGATCCCCATCACGCCGAATGTGGTGGGCATGACACCCGCGACGACCATCAGGGGCGCGCTGGCCGCGAGGACCGAGAGGAGCAGCCCCGCGGTTCCGAGCCGGCCCGCGCGCAGGGCCCGTTCCTGGCCCTTATAGGTGCTGATTTCGCTGTGCGGGGCGCCTGGCCCTCTGCTCGTGCCGCGCGTAGTGCTCGAACTGCCCGTCGACATCGTGGAGTCGGGTCCTCTCGGGGTCGGTGCGGTCATGGCGGGGGAAGGGGCGGGACGCGTCCTGGGAGGCGCGTGGGGCACAACAGGAGCATCGCGGGTCAGGCGACTCCCAGGGCCGCCGTGCGTGCGGCGCGGAACGCGTCGGATGGGTCACGGTCCGGGTACGACCAGGGCTCCTTGGTCGCGTACTGCCCGATGCGGTGGAACAGGGCGGCGGCCTCGGCGGCCCGGCCCTCGCAGAACTTGGCGTGCGCGAGGAAGTTGAGGTCGATACGCCCTCGCGGGTGCTCCGCGCCGTCCCACTCCAGCCACCAGTCGAAGGCGGCCTTCATCACCAGGCGCGCCCGGCGCCCGGACCAGTGCCCGGAGCGCTCCGGCTGTGGTGGTTCGCTGCCCGCCTCGGCGAGAACGCGATAGCGCTCGGCGTGCGCGACGACCGGCAGGATCGCCAACGGCGAGTCGGCGGGGGCCTGTTCGGCCGCCCAGGACGCGAAGTCGTACACCTCGTGCAGCGGGTCCTGGCCCATGTCGGCGCGCCGCTCGGCGAGCCGGCCGACCATGAGGTGGTGGGCGTGGTGGTGCTCGGGGTGACGGTGGCGGACCTTGTCGAAGAGCCGGACGACCTCTTCCTCGGTGCCGAGGGTGCGGGCCAGAACGAGCAGGCCGAGCCAGGGCGTGGGGTCGTCGGGGGCGAGTTCGGCGGCGACCCGGCAGGCCTCCTTGGCCCGGTCGGTGCGCTCTTTGCCGCGCATCGCGCGAAAGACGGCGGCGCACGCGGACAGCGCGGCGGCGTCGGCGCTCTCCGGCTCGGCGAGCCGCCACTCCTTGGCCCAGGCGAACGTGGCGGGCGCCTGGCCGAGGACCACGAGACGGTGGCCGCGGCGGTCCCAGTCACGGCCGGTGGCGGCGAGCAGCGAGCGGACCTCGGTCCAGCGGCCGCGGTCCAACGCGGCGCGGGCGGCGGCGAGTTCGGCGTCGTCGAGCGCGGGGTCGAAGAGCCTTGCGGCACGCTTGCGGGAACGCCCGAGGGGAGGCGGCGGTGGGGGCACCTCGGGTAGTCCTTCCCAGCACGGTCGGTCAAGTGGACGGTGTGGACGGTCGGTGAACACTTGGAGCGGTTTCGCGGTCGGCGATGCGGTCCCGGGGTAAATGATCACGCACCGCAGAACACATGATCACGCACAGCTAAGCGGTAGGGGTGAGTCCGAGTCAAGGCCGGAGCCGGTGGCAAGCGCTTGCGCAACTCGCTTTGCGCCATGGCCCGTTCAGGCCCGCGCCGGTGGCTCACGGAGCTTCCGCTTGGGGCTTGCAGAGCTTCCGCTTAGGGCTCCGCCCGAGCTCCTCGGGGCCTGCCCGCATAGGCTCGGCGCCATGGTGAATCCGATCGAAACGCCCGTGCCGCGCGAAGAGCCCACGACGTACGAAGGGCCCGCGTCGCACGAAGAGCCCGCGTCGCGTGAAGAGCCCGCGTCGCCCGCCGGGGCCTCCTCGGCCGACGGTCTGGAGCCGTTCGAGCTGGCCTTTCCCGGGCCGCTGCGCGACGCCCTGGTCGCGGCGGTGCTCGCGGGCGCGAAGACGGCGACCACCGGGCTGCTCGCCGCCCATGAGGCGGAGAACGAGCCACTGCCCACGGCCGGACAGCGGTCCGCCCTGGTGGACTCGGGCGGCCGGCCCGTCGCGATCGTCGAGACCACGGACGTACGCGTGCTGCCGCTCGGCGAGATCGATCTGCGGCACGCGCGCGACGAGGGCGAGGGCTATGAGTCCGTCGGCCAGTGGAGGGCCGCGCACGAGGAGTTCTGGCACAGCGCTGAGCTGCGTGAACTCCTCGGCGATCCGGGGTTCACCGTCGACGACACCACGATGGTCGTGGCCGAGCGGTTCGAGGTCGTACGACGGCTGCACTGACAGCCTGCGCGCCGCCGGCCACCGCGTGGACCGTTCCTGGCACCCGCTCCCGACACCCGCCCCTGACGCCCGCCCCGCTTGCCCCTACCCCACCGCCTTCGCCGCCGCGCGGCCCGCTGCCCGGCCGGAGAACAGGCAGCCGCCCAGGAACGTGCCCTCCAGGGAGCGGTAGCCGTGGACTCCGCCGCCGCCGAAGCCTGCGGCCTCACCGGCCGCGTACACGCCCGGCAGCGGATCGCCGCCCTCGGTGAGGACCCTGGAGCTCAGATCGGTCTCCAGACCGCCGAGGGTCTTGCGGGTCAGGATGTTGAGGCGGACGGCCACCAGCGGGCCCGCCTTCGGGTCGAGGATGCGGTGCGGCGCGACGGTGCGGATCAGCTTGTCGCCGAGGAACTTGCGGGAGCCGCGCATCGCGGTGACCTGCAGGTCCTTGGTGAAGGGGTTGGCGATCTCCCGGTCGCGCGCGACGATTTCACGGCGCAGCTCGGCCTCGTCGATGAGCGGCTCTTTGGTGAGGGCGTTCATGCGGCGCACCAGCGAGGTGAGGTCGCTCTCCACGATGAAGTCGCTGCCGTGGTCCATGAACGACTTCACCGGGCCCGGTACGTCCGCCCGTGCCCGCCCGATGACATCGCGCACCGACTTGCCCGTGAGATCGGGGTTCTGCTCGGAGCCGGAGAGCGTGAACTCCTTGCCGATGATGCGCTTGTTGAGCACGAACCAGGTGTAGTCGTACCCCGAGTGCATGATGTGGTCGAGCGTGCCGAGGGTGTCGAACCCGGGGAACAGCGGCACGGGCAGGCGCTTGCCCCGCGCGTCCAGCCACAGGGACGACGGGCCGGGCAGGATGCGGATGCCGTGCCGGTTCCAGATCGGATTCCAGTTTTCGATGCCCTCGGTGTAGTGCCACATGCGGTCGCGGTTGATGATGCGGCCGCCGGCGTCCTCGGCGATCCCGAGCATCAGGCCGTCGACGTGCGCGGGGACGCCCGAGAGCATCTTGGCGGGCGGAGTACCGAGGCGCTCGGGCCAGTTGGCGCGTACGAGATCGTGGTTGCCGCCGATACCGCCCGAAGTGACGATCACCGCCTGGGCCTTGAGCTCGAACGCGCCGGTGACGGTACGGCTGCTCCCCTGCCCGCGCTCGATGCCGGACGGTTCGAGGACCTCGCCGGAGACCGTGTCGACCGCGCCGGCGCTGCGCGTGAGCCCGGTGACCCGGTGGCGGAACCTCAGCTGCACCAGACCGCGTGCGACGCCCTCCCGCACCCGGCGCTCGAAGGGCGCGACCAGGCCGGGCCCCGTGCCCCAGGTGATGTGGAACCTCGGCACCGAGTTCCCGTGCCCGGTGGCGTCGTAGCCGCCGCGCTCGGCCCAGCCGACGACCGGGAAGAACCGGACGCCCTGGCCGTACAGCCAGGACCGCTTCTCGCCGGCCGCGAAGTTCACATACGCCTCGGCCCACTTGCGGGGCCAGTGGTCCTCCTCGCGGTCGAAGGCAGCCGTGCCCATCCAGTCCTGCAGGGCAAGGGCATGGCTGTCCCTGATCCGCATCCGGCGCTGCTCGGGCGAGTCCACGAAGAACAGACCGCCGAACGACCAGTGCGCCTGGCCGCCGATCGACTGCTCGGGCTCCTGGTCGAGAAGGATCACCTTGCGGCCCGCGTCCACCAGCTCGGCGGTGGCCACCAGACCGGCGAGACCCGCCCCGATCACGATCACATCAGCGTCGTACGCCATGGTCATCCGTCCTGTTCGGCCGCTCGCTCCGGGCCCGGGCCCCGGTGCGCCGTCGGTGAGCTACTGGTGGGTCAGATCTTCGGGACGGATCCGCGGGGCGTCAACCGTCGCGCCCCGCCGGGCGGCGCCCCGTCCGGCTCCTGCGATCCCGTACGCCACACCCCTCCCGGTGGCACCGCGGACGGCCGTCCCGGTTCCGGCGGCGGAGAGGCGATCACAGGGGCACAGCGGCTATCGTCGCCGGGTCCGCCGTCGTCCCCCCTTGAGTCTGCTGCGGATCGTGTCAACTCCCGTGCCACCGAACGGTCTTGAGGTCTGCCCCGTGACCTTGCTCGTCTTCGTCTCCGCCGTGGGTGCGGCCTGCTGCCTCGGCCTCGGCTTCGTCCTGCAGCAGAGCGCCGCTCAGCACGCACCGCTCGGCGACTTCCTCTCCCCGCGCCTTCTGATCGACCTGGTCCGGGTGCCGAGCTGGCTGGCCGGGCTCGCCCTGATGATGTGCGGCACGGCCCTCGGGGCGCTGGCGCTGGCCTGGGGTGAGCTGTCCCTGGTCGAGCCGCTCCTCGCCACCCATCTGCTGTTCGCGATGGCGCTCTCGCGCTGGCGGACCCGGCAGCCGCTCGGCCGCCGTGGCTGGGGCGGCCTCGCGCTGCTCGCGGGCGGTGTGACGGCGTTCATCGTCGCGGGCGAACCGAGCGGCGGCGGCCACGACGCGGGTGCGCTCCGGCGCTGGCTGATCATCGGCGTCGTGGTGGGCGCGGCCCTGCTGCTCACCCTGTGTGCGCGGCGGCTGCGCCTGAGCCTCGGACCGGCCCTCCTCGCGCTCGCCGCCGGGCTGCTCTACGGCCTGCAGGACGCGCTCACCCGGGTCAGCGGGCAGCTGATGGCGGGCGGCGGCTGGTTCGCCCTCGTCTCGCACTGGCAGCCGTACGCCGTGCTCGTCCTCGGCCTGACCGGTCTGCTCCTGGTGCAGAGCGCCTTCGAGACGGCACCGCTGCGCAGCTCGCTGCCCGCCCTCACCGCCGCTCAGCCGCTGGCCGGGATCGCCTGCGGGGTCGGCTTCCTCGGCGACCGGCTGCGCTCCGACGCCGGTGCGATCACCTGGCAGTGCCTCGGGCTCGCGGCCGTCGTGACGGGAATCGTGCTCCTCTGCAGGCACCCGGCGATGCCCACGGGGCCGGCACCTCGCGAGCGTGCCGTGGCGCTCCAGGCGCGCTGAGCGGGCGTTGCCCGGCGAGCGGTCGGCGAACGGTGTCCGCGGCTGGACGCCGCGTGGGCCTTGCGGGTTGCATGGCGGCATGAGCGATGAGGACATCACCGAAGGCCAGAGCACCACCGAGGGCGTCGCGGAGGGTGGCGGAGAGAGCGTCGTGGAGAGCGACGCCTCCGGCAGGAACGCCGACGAGATCCTGGACATCGTCGACGAGCAGGACCGTGTCGTGGGGCAGTCACCGCGCGGTGAGGCCTACGCCAAGGGACTGCGCCATCGCTGCGCCTTCGTGCTCGCGCGCGACGGCGACGGCCGGATCTTCGTCCACCGGCGCACGCCGGAGAAGCTGGTCTTCCCTTCGCTGTACGACATGTTCGTCGGCGGTGTCGTCGGCGCGGGCGAGTCCTACGACACCGCGGCCCTGCGCGAGGCCGAGGAAGAGCTCGGGGTCAGCGGACTCCCGCAGCCCACACCGCTGTTCAAGTTCCTGTACGAGACCGATGAGCACAGCTGGTGGTCGTACGTCTACGAGGTCCGCTGCGAGCTGCCCGTCCACCCGCAGGCCGAGGAGGTCGCCTGGCACGCCTTCCTGCCCGAGGCCGAACTGACCCGCCGTCTCTCGGAGTGGCAGTGGGTACCCGACGGCCTGGCGGCGTACCGGCGGCTGCGGGAGTGGCGCGAGGAGTGAGGGGGCGACGCACGGCCGGCCGGGGGACGGGGGCGGCTGTCGCGCCGGAGGTGCGGGGGCGCCGGTAGGGTTCGGGGGGTGAGTGGGTTCGTTGAGGCGCTGCGGCTGTGGTTGTCGCCGGGGCGGGTACGGGAGCAGGGCGAGACGCCCGACTACCGCTTCTCGCTGGCCAATGAGCGGACCTTTCTCGCCTGGGTCCGCACCGCGCTCGCCCTTGTCGGCGGCGGCTTCGCCGTGGACCAGTTCCTGCCGGACCTGCGCTGGGGCTGGCGTGTGGGCCTTGCCCTCGCGCTGCTCGCGGTGGGTGCGATGTGCGCACTGCGGGCCGTGAACCACTGGGTGCGCTGCGAGCTGGCGATGCGGCGCGGCGAGGACCTTCCGGTGTCGCGCTTTCCCGCACTGCTGAGCCTCGCGGTCGGCGTGGTCGCGTTGATCATGGTCGCGGTGGTGCTCCTGGGGTGGGCCGACACGTGAGGCGCCCGCGGGCGGGGCGTCCATGAGCGGGAACGGGCCTCGGGCCACGGAAGCCGTACGCGATCCGGGACTTCAGCCGGAGCGCACCCGTCTCGCATGGCGGCGTACGACACTGTCGTGCACGGTCGCCGCCGTACTCGCGGGCAAGCAGGCGCTGCACAACGGCGCCACCCCGCTCGGCCTGCTCGCCGCGGCGCTCTCGCTGCTCCTGTGGCTGGCCTTCGTGGCGCTCGCCCACCGGCGCATCAGGGAACTGTCACAGGCCCGTCCGGGATCCATGCACCCGCGCACCGCCCTTGGCGCGGCGGCCTGCACGATCGCGCTCGCGGTCTTCGCGGTGGCCGTGGTGCGCTGAGGCCACCACCAGTGTGAGACGCCACCGCGGTGAGGCGCCACCGTGGTGAGGCGCCACCGCGGTGAGGCGCCACCGTGGTGAGGAGGCCCCGGACGCGGGACGCCACACCGGACTTAACGGGCATTCGGGACTAGCCTGGTGATGTCACCCACCCCGTGGAACCACACCGAAGGTGAGCAGCATGACCACCCTCCACCAGGAGCACCCCACTCACGAGCACACGCACGGTCCCGCCTGCGGCCACACGGAGGTACCGCACGGCGACCACGTCGACTACGCGCACGACGGGCATCTGCACCGCGAGCACTCCGGTCACTGGGACGAGTGCGAGCCCGCCGGGCACAGCACTCACGAGGGGCACGACCACACACACGGCGACGGCTGCGGCCACCCCGCGGTCACGCACGGCGACCATGTCGACTACGTCCACGACGGTCACCGGCACGCCGCCCACGAGGGGCACTGGGACGACCACTGAGTCACCCGCACCGCCCGCGCTTCCCCGGCCCGGGGCCAACTGGCAGGATCTGACCGACCAGTTGGACTCGGGACCCGGGGGGCGTCATGACCGCAGCGGAGCCGTACACCGTCGAGCTGGCCCCCGATGTGCACGCGTACGTCCAGCCGGACGGCGGCTGGTGCCTCAACAATGCGGGCTTCGTCAGCGACGGCAGCTCCACCGTCCTGATCGACACGGCCGCCACCGAGCACCGCGCCCGCGCCCTGAGCCGGGCCCTGACCGGGACCGGCGCCGCCCTGCCCGGCCATGTGATCAACACCCACCATCACGGCGACCACACCTACGGCAACTGCGTGTTCGCCGCCGGGGCGAGCGTCGTCTCGCACACCGACTGCCGCCGCGAGGCCCTGGCCGCCGGTGAGCATCTGCAGCTGGTGTGGCCGCAGACGGACTACGGCGACATACGCCTGCGGCACGCGGATCTGACGTACACCGACCGCATGACCCTGCACCGGGGCGGCACCGAGGTCGAGTTGATCCACCCGGGGCCCGCGCACACCGTCGGCGACTCCATCGTCTGGCTGCCGCACCGGCGGATCGTCTTCACCGGTGACCTGGTCTTCGAGGGCGGTACGCCGTTCGTTTTCATGGGCTCGCTCACCGGCTCCCTGCGCGCCCTCGACCTGCTGCGCGAACTCGGCGCGACCACCGTGGTGCCCGGCCACGGACAGATCACCGACCCCGGGGTGTACGACCGCGTGGAGCGCTATCTGCGCTTCATCGGCGAGACCGCACAGAAGTCGCGTGCCGCCGGGCTCACCCCGCTGCAGGCGGCACAGCGGACCGATCTCGGGGCCTTCGCCGAGCTGCGCGAGAGCGAGCGCCTGGTCGCCAATCTGCATCGCGCGTACGCCGAGCTCGACGGGCTCGCGCCTGGCTCCGGTATCGAACTGGTCGCCGGGTTCGGCGACATGGCCGTGCTCAACGGCGGGCAGATGGTGACCTGCCACGCCTGAGCCGGGTCGGGCGGGCGAGTCCGGTCCGGTCGCTTCGCGTGAGAGAGTCCGCTCGCTTCGAGCGGGAGATTCCGGTCGCTCGAGCGGGAGAGTCCGGTCACTTTCGGTCGGCGGGGTGGACGGCATACCGACTGGTCGGCATGATACTCACCGGAGTCAACACACAGGGAGCGAAGCATGGGCTCAGACCAGCAGCCTCCGGGCCTCGATCTCGACGCACTGCGCGGCCATCTGGAGCGCGAACGGCCCGGACTTGTGCGCGGACCGCTCGAGGGGCGGCTGATCGAGGGCGGGCGTTCGAACCTGACGTACGCCGTGAGTGACGGCACGTCGCGCTGGGTGGTGCGGCGGCCGCCGCTCGGGCACGTCCTGGCCACCGCGCACGACATGAAGCGTGAGCACCGGGTGATCAGCGCGCTGCACCCGACGGCGGTGCCGGTGCCCGAGCCGCTGCTGCTGTGCGAGGACGACTCGGTCGTCGGGGCGCCCTTCTACGTCATGGAGTTCGTGGACGGAACGCCGTACCGCACCGCCGACGAGCTCGCCACGATCGGCCCGGAGCGCACCCGCGCCGCCTGCCTCGGCCTGGTGGACACACTGGTCGAGCTGCACGCGGTGAACCCGGAGGCGGTGGGCCTCGCGGACTTCGGCCGACCCGAGGGCTTCCTCGACCGGCAACTGCGGCGCTGGGGCAAGCAGTTGGACGCCTCCCGCAACCGTGAGCTGGCCGGGATCGACGAGCTGCACGCCGCACTCGGCCGGGATCTGCCGCACTCTCCCGCCGCCACCGTCGTGCACGGCGACTACCGGCTCGACAACGTCCTGGTCGACGGGGACGAGCGGATCACCGCCATCCTCGACTGGGAGATGTCGACGCTCGGCGATCCGCTCACCGACCTGGGCCTGCTCGCGATGTACAGCGCACGCCTCGAGATGCCGGACTCCCCCATCTCCACGACCGCTTCGGCCGCCGGCCACCCCTCGGCACAAGAGCTGATCGAGCGGTACGCGCAGGGCTCGGGGCGCGATGTCTCGGCCGTCTCCTGGTACACGGCGTTCGCCTGGTTCAAGCTCGCCGTGATCCTGGAGGGCATCCACTACCGCTACACGCTCGGGCAGACCGTCGGCGCCGGCTTCGACCGCATCGGGGAGCTGGTCCCGCAGTTCATCGACCACGGCCTGACCACCCTCCAGGAAGGCTGACCCGCCATGGACTTCGCTTTCGACGCCCGTACCGAGGAACTGCGCGCCAAGCTGCTCGCCTTCATGGACGAGCACGTGTATCCCGCGCAGCCCGTCATGCGTGAGCAGCACGCACAGCTCGACTCCCCCTGGCAGACCCCGCAGATCGTCGAGGACCTGAAGGCCGAGGCGCGCAGGCAGGGCCTGTGGAATCTCTTCCTGCCGGACGCGGAGCACGGCGCCGGGCTCACCAATCTGCAGTACGCGCCGCTCGCCGAGATCACCGGGCGCGCACCGCAGCTGGCGCCGACCGCGCTGAACTGCGCGGCGCCCGACACCGGCAACATGGAGGTGCTCGCACAGTTCGGCAGCGAGCAGCAGAAGAAGCAGTGGCTGGAGCCGCTGCTCGCCGGTGAGATCCGCTCGGCGTTCGCGATGACCGAGCCCGAGGTGGCCTCGTCGGACGCGACGAATATCGAGACCCGGATCGCGCGCGACGGCGACGAGTACGTCATCACCGGCCGCAAGTGGTACATCTCCGGCGCGATGAACCCGAACTGCAAGATCTTCATCGTGATGGGCAAGACCGACCCCGAGGGCGCCGACGTACGCCGGCAGCAGTCCATGGTGCTCGTCCCGCGCGACACCCCGGGCGTCGAAGTACGCCGCGCGATGCAGGTGTACGGCTACGAGGACCACTGGCACGGCGGCCACGCCGAGGTCGTCTTCGACCACGCGCGCGTGCCCGTGTCGAACCTCATCGGCGAGGAGGGCGGCGGTTTCGCCATCGCCCAGGCACGGCTCGGCCCCGGCCGGATCCACCACTGCATGCGCCTGATCGGCATGGCCGAGCGCGCCATCGAGCTGATGTGCCGCCGTGCCGTCTCGCGTACGTCGTTCGGCAAGCCGCTCGCCCAGCAGGGGGTCGTACAGGAATGGATCGCGGACGCGCGGGTCGCGGTGGAGCAACTGCGTCTGCTGGTCCTGAAGACCGCCTGGCTGATGGACACCGTCGGCAACAGGGGCGCGCACACCGAGATCCAGGCCATCAAGATCGCGACGCCGCGCACCGTCGTCGACATCATCGACCGCGCGGTGCAGCTGCACGGCGCGGGCGGGGTGAGCCAGGACTTCCCGCTGGCCGAGCTGTGGGCCGGGGCGCGCACCCTGATGCTCGCGGACGGCCCCGACGAGGTGCACCAGCGCTCGCTGGCGCGGCGGGAGTTGAAGCAGTACCTGTGACGCGCCTTGAGGCCTGAGCGGTACGCCGTCAACCGGTAACGGTGTGGCGGGCCGCTCAGGGGCGCAGGGTCCGCAGCAGCAGATCGGCCAGGTGGTCGGCGAGCTGCTGCGGGGCGAGCGGGCCGTCGGGGCGGTACCAGGTGGAGAGGTGGTGGACGGAGCCGAAGTGGTAGTCCACCACCAGGTCGGCCGGTGTCTTCGTGGAGAAGATGCCGGCCTTCTGGCCCTCTTCGACCAGGGCACGGAAGCGCTCGTGGTAGCGGCGCCGCTCGGCGCGCACCTGCTTGTTCTTCTCCGGGCTCAGATGGTGCATGGAGCGGAAGAAGATCGCGGCGTCGTCGAGATTGTCGATGGTGGTCACGACCACGTCGGCGGCCGCGTCCCGCAGCCGCTGCTCCACCGGCGCGTCCGCGCCCGCGAAGGCGTCCAGGCGCTCCTGCTGGAGCCGCAGCACGCGCGCGTAGACCTCGTGCAGGAGGTCTTCCTTGGAGCCGAAGTAGTGGTAGAGCGCACCCTTGGTGACACCCGCCGCCTCGACGATCTCCTGCACCGATGTGCGGTCGTAGCCCTGCTCGGCGAAGAGCCGGGTGGCGGCGGCCAGGAGCCGCTGCGGGACGGGCGTGCTGTCGCCGGAGTCCGTCACCTTGGCCATGGCCGCCACCTTCCTTTCGTGCGTACGCGGTGTTGCCGCGCGGGGAACCGTATGCGATCTACGGGCGGGAGCGCAGCTCCCGACGGAGGATCTTCCCACTGGTCGTCTTGGGCAACTCGGCGAGGACGTCTATCTCGCGCGGGTACTTGTACGCGGCCAGGCGTTCCTTGCAGTACGCGACCAGCTCGGCGGGTTCCGCGGCCGCACCCGGGCGGAGGCTGACGTAGGCCTTCACCGACTCGCCGCGGTAGGCGTCGGGGATGCCCACGACGGCCGCCTCGCGGACCCCGGGGTGGCCGTAGAGGACGTCCTCGACCTCGCGCGGCCACACCTTGAAACCGGACGCGTTGATCATGTCCTTCTTGCGGTCGACGACGTACAGCCAGCCGTCGGAGTCCATGAAGCCGATGTCGCCGGTGCGCAACTCGCCGTCGGGGAAGCCCTCCTGGGTGGCCTCGGGACGGCGCCAGTAGCCGGGCACGACCTGCGGGCCGCGCACGGCGATCTCGCCCTGCTCGCCGAAGGGCACGTCGTGGCCCTTCTCGTCGACGATCCTGACGACCGTCTCGGGGCCGGGCAGACCGACCGAGAGGGTGCCGGACGCCGGGTCGACGGGCGCCTCGTGCTCGGGCGGCACGGAGGCGCAGGGGGCGGTGCACTCGGTCAGGCCGTAGCCATTTCGGATGTACGGGCCGAAGGCGGCGCGGAACTTCTCCACCAGGGCGGGCGGCAGCGGTGCGCCGCCCGAGGAGATCACCAGGAAGGAGGCGAAGTGCTCGCGGGTGGCCGCCGGGTGCGCGGCCAGGGCCATGAAGGCGGTGGACGGGCCCACGGTGTACGCCGGCCGGTGCTCGGCGAAGGCGTCCAGGACGACGCCGGCCTCGAAGCGGTAGGACAGCACGAGCGTGCCCTTGTTCGCCACGCAGGCCGACAGCTGGCAGACCATGCCCGTGATGTGGAAGAGCGGGGCGAGCGCGAAGTACACGGCCCCTTCGGGGAGGGGGTGACCCGCGCGCTGCCGCTCCGCGTTGAACGTGATGTTCCCGTGCCGGTTCATGGCGCCCTTGGGGGTGCCGCTGGTCCCGGAGGTGTAGCTGATCAACGCCACGTCCTCGGCGGCCGGTTCGCGGCCCTCGGGCGCCTTCGTGCCCGCGCGGGCGACGGTCAGCAGATCCTCGGCGTCCGCGGCCTGCGGGAGCCGCTCGAAGCCGAGGACCCGCGCGTCGTTGCGGGTCTGCAGGTCGAGCTCGCAGGCGGTGAGGGTGATCCGCACCGGTGAGTCGGCCGCCGCGTCCCGCAGATAGCTCTCCCAGGCGCGGTCCGAGCAGATCAGGGCGGACACTTCGGCGTCGTGCAGGACGTGCTTGACCTCCCCCGACTTGTACATGGGGTTGACCGGGACGACGGCGGCGCCCGCCTTCCAGGCGCCGAGGAGCGCGAGCACGAAGTGCGGGGAGTTCTGCAGCATGATCGCCACACGGTCGCCCGGGCCGAGGCCGCGGGCGGCCAGATGACCGGCCACCGAGTCGCTCAGGGCGTCCGCCTCCGCGTACCCGAGGCGGCCGTCGAAGTAGGCGAGGGCGGTGCGCTGCGGGGCCTCGGCGGCCGCGGCGCGGAAGGCGTGCACCACGGACGGGGGCGGGTCGACCGGTGCGCGCTGGGCCTCGCTCAGACGCCCGAGCCAGGGCTTGTCGGCATACCTCACCGTCACTGGGCGGCCTCCCACTTCTGCTGGATGTGGTTCATGTTGTCCAGCCAACGATCAGGAGCGGCCGCGCGTGCCCCGTAGTAGTCGGCGACCGCGGGGTGCGGCAGGATCAGGAAGCGGCCCTCCTCGATGCCGTCGAACAGCGCGTCGGCGACGTCCTCGGGCTCGATCGCGGTGGGCGCGAGAACGAGCTCGCCCGCGGAGCCCGCAGCGGTGAGCATGTCGGTGCGCACACCCTGCGGGCAGATCGCGTGCACCTTGATGCCGCGGTGGCGGTAGGTGAGCGAGAGCCACTCGGCGAAGGCGTACGCGCCGTGCTTGGTGACGCTGTAGGGCGCCGCGCCCACCATCGTGAGCAGGCCCGCGGCGGACACCGTCGAGACGAAGCGGCCCTCACCGCGCTCCAGCCAGCCGGGGAGCAGGGCGCGCGCGGCCCGTACGTGGGCCATCACGTTGACGTCCCAGGCGTCGGCCCAGATCTGTTCGTCGGCGGCTTCGGTGCCGCCGGAGGCGAGGCCGGCGTTGGCGCAGTAGATGTCGATATGGCCGCCGAGCGCCACGCGCGCGTGGTCGACGATTTCGGAGGCGTCACCAGGGACGGCGATCCCGTCGATCTCCGCCGCGACGGCCTCCGCCTTCGCGGCGTCCAGGTCGTTGACGACGACCCTGGCCCCTTCGGCGGCGAATCTACGGGCCAGGGCGGCGCCGATGCCGCCGCCCGCTCCGGTGACGACAACTGCCTTGTCCTGCACGGTGTCCACCATCAGTCTCCATTCGAGTCCCGCCTCGACCGTGATCGCAGACTAACCAGTCGGTATGGAGCGGGGGAAGGGGGTGGCTCGGACGCTGTGCACCTGCCCTGTCTCCCGCGGCGCGGCTGTGTGATTTCCGCGGGGCGACCGTCCGGCTCCCGCGGCGCGGCCGACTGTGCCGGGTTCGTTCCCCGAGGCCCGGGGGCGCGCTAGCGTGCGTGCGCATGACAGTCGGTGCGAGCGCGGAGGTTACGTAATGAATGTGTCCAGACGGGTCCTGCTCGCGGCCACCACGGGGGCGCTCGCCGCGACCACCGCCGCCACGCCGGCCACGGCGGGCACGGGCCGAAGCGCGAGCGCGGGCACGGGCCGAAGCGCGAGCGCGGGCACGGGCGGGCGCCGCCTCCGGACCGGCTTCGAGCGGCTCGCGGCGGACGGCTACGCCCGGCTCGAAGGGCAGCGCGTCGGCATCGTCACCAATCCGACCGGGGTGACACGCGAGGTCCGGCACATCGTCGACGTCATGCACGCCGACGAACGCGTGAACCTGGTGGCCGTCTTCGGGCCCGAGCACGGCTTCCGCGGCACCGCGCAGGCGGGCGGCTCCGAGGGCCGCTACGACGACCCGGCGACCGGTCTTCCCGTCTACGACACCTACCAGAAGAGCGGGCAGCCGCTGGCCGATATCTTCACCGCATCCCGGGTCGACACGGTGCTCTTCGACATCCAGGACGTGGGCGCCCGCTTCTACACGTACATCTGGACGCTGTACGACTGCATGGTGGCCGCCCGGCTCGCGGGCAAGCGGTTCGTGGTCCTCGACCGGCCCAACCCGGTGACCGGGCGGGCGGCCCAGGGCCCGGTCCTGCACAAGGAGTTCGCGACCTTCGTGGGGCGCGAGCCGATCTCCCAGGCGCACGGCATGACGGTCGCCGAGCTGGCCCGGCTGTTCAACAAGGAGTTCCTGGAGCGGCCCGTCGAACTCGACACCGTCCTGATGTCGGGGTGGCGGCGCAGCGAGTTCTACGACGCCTCCGGGCTTCCGTGGGTGCCGCCGAGCCCCAATATGCCGACGCCCGACACCGCGCTCGTGTACGCGGGGACCTGTCTCTTCGAGGGCACCAATCTCTCCGAAGGCCGGGGCACCACGCGGCCGTTCGAACTGCTCGGCGCCGAGGGAATCGACCGCAAGTGGGCCGAGGCGGCGGGCGCGCTCGATCTGCCGGGGGTGCACTTCAGAGAGGCGTATTTCGCGCCCACCTTCTCCAAGTTCCAGGGCAAGACCATCGGCGGCGTCCAGCTCCATGTGCACGACCGCGTGGCGTTCGACGCCGTACGCACCGGGATCGCGCTCCTGGTGACGGCGAAGAAGGTGTGGAGCGGCTTCGCCTGGCGCAGCGACAACTGGATCGACAAGCTCACCGGGTCGACACAGGTGCGGACGATGATCGACGCGGGGGCGGGCACGGACGACGTGGTGGCCGCCTGGCAGGAGGAGCTGGCGGCGTTCCGTGCGATGCGCGGGAAGTACCTCGCCTACCGCTGACACCGCACACACCGACGCCACACCCGCCGACGCCACACCGGCTGACACCACACCGGCTGACACCACACCGCCGACGTCTCACGATGCAGGACGCGGCGTCCCATCTATTGACTGTACGCTGCACGGATCGCCACAGTTCCGTCGTGCTCAAAGATGACCCCACCCCCACTTCAAGCGCGACGGACACCGCCACCGGCGCGGGCGAGAGCCCGGAGAGCCTGCGCCGCGTGGCGGTCGCCAGCTTCATCGGTACCGCCATCGAGTTCTACGACTTCTACGTCTACGGAACCGCCGCGGCGCTCGTACTCAACGAGGCCTTCTTCCCGAACCTCTCACCGGTCAACGGCACCCTGGCGTCGTTCTCCACCTATGCGGTGGCCTTCGCCGCCCGGCCGCTCGGTTCGCTGGTCTTCGGGCACTTCGGCGACCGGGTCGGGCGCAAGTCCGTACTCGTCGCCTCGCTGCTCCTCATGGGGCTCTCCACGGCGTTCGTGGGTCTGCTTCCCGGCTACGGCACCTGGGGCATCTGGGCGCCGCTGACCCTTGTGCTGCTGCGCTTCCTGCAGGGCGTGGGGCTCGGCGGCGAGTGGGGCGGTGCGGCGCTGCTCGCCGTGGAGCACGCGCCGCGCGGACGGCGCGGGATGTTCGCGGCCTTCCCCCAACTCGGGCCTTCCGTCGGGTTCTTCGCGGCCACCGGGATCTTCTGGCTGCTCTCCGCGGTCCTCGACGACGCGGCGTTCCGCAGCTGGGGCTGGCGCATTCCGTTCCTGCTGTCGTTCCTGCTGGTGGCCGTCGGGCTCTTCGTCCGCCTGAAGATCAGCGAAACCCCGGTGTTCTCCCGGGTGATGGCCGCGCAGGACGCCAGCAGGGCGCCCGCGCTCGAGGTGTTCAAGCGGCATCCGCGGGAGCTGCTGTTCGGCGCGGGCGGCATGGTCGTCGCGTACGGGCTCTTCTATACGGCGACCACTTACTGCCTGGCGTACGGCACCAACACCCTCGGTGTCTCGCGGAACTTGATGCTGGGCCTGTCCATGGTGGCCTGTCTGTTCCTGGCCGCGGGCACCTGGCTGGCCGCGACCCGTTCCGATGCCGGCGGGCGGCGCAAGCTGATTCTCGGGGGCACGGGCCTCGCGGTGGTGTGGGGGCTCGTGCTGTTCCCGCTGATGGACACCGAGCAGCCGGTGCTGATGGCGGTGGCGCTCGGCGGGACGCTGTTCTGCATGGGCGTGGTGTACGGACCCATGGGCGCCTATCTGCCGGAGCTGTTCGGCGCCCGGGTGCGCTACTCGGGCGCCTCCCTCGCCTACAACCTGGGCGGCGTGGCGGGCGGTGCGGTGGCCCCGCTGGTCGCGACCCGGCTGCAGTCGGCGTTCGGCTCGGCGGCGGTCGGCTGGTACGTCAGCGCCATGGCCGTGGTATCGCTGCTCTGCGTGCTCGCGCTGCCGGAGACACGGGAGCGCGAGCTCGGCTAGGCGGCGTTCGCCCGCCCACGACTGATGCGGCCCGCCGTACCCCCGGCCTGGGGAAAACCCCAGGGAAGGTGTGCGGCGGGCTTCATGGTGCGGCCTCCGCCCGCGGGCCAGGCTTGATTCATGCACTCCAACTCACCTCCCACACCCGGCACTTCACTGCGACTCCCCAGAGCGGTACTGGTCCTGCTGCTGGTCGTGGCCTGTCTCGGCCCCCTCCTCGCGGCAGGCCCGGCGCGGCCGGCGCACCGCACCGGCGGGGGCGACGCCGCGGCCGTACGGGCCCTCGCGCAGTCCGCGCGGCCGCTGACCTCCACCACGCCCGGCGCACCCGGGGCCGATCTGCGGCCGCTCGACCGGATGATCGGCACGGCGCGGATCGTGGGCCTCGGCGAGGCCACCCACAACTCCGGCGAGTTCTTCCGCATGAAGCACCGCGTCTTCAAGCACCTGGTCGAGAAGAAGGGCTTCACGACCTTCGCCCTGGAGGCCAACTGGAGCGCGGGACTGCGGCTCAACGACTATGTGCTGCACGGCAGGGGCGACCTCGACCGGATCATGCGCGAGGAGTTCCAGAACGCGTACCTGATGTGGAACGTACGGGAGTACCGCGAGCTCATCGAGTGGATGCGGGCCCACAACCGCACCCACGACCGCAAGGTCCAGTTCATGGGCAACGACCTGGGATACGCGGGCCCGGTCCTCTTCGACACGGTCGAGCGGTACGTCGCCGCGCACTACCCGCGCCTGGCACCGGAGTTCGAGAAGCTCTACCGCGCGTCCCGGCCCACCGCGGGCGTCGAGGAGACGATGTCGGCGTATCTGCGCAAGCCCCTGCCCGAGCGCCGGGCGATGGGCGCCCAGGTCGAGCGGGCCTACGACCTGCTCGCGCGGCAGCGGCCCGGCGCCGGACGCGAGGAGCACGCCTGGGTGCTCCAGCACGCCCGGGTGATCGCCCAGGTCGGCAAGGAGTACACGTACGACCTCTTCGACGACGAAGAGGTGGCCGACGCCATGCGCCACCGCGACGAGGCCATGGCCCGGAACACGGCGTGGTGGCAGCGGCACACCGGGCACCGCATGCTGCTCTCCGCGCACAACGGCCATGTGGGCCTGGAGACCAGCGACCCGGCGCACTACCCGAAGCTGCAGGGCGAGTTCCTGCGGGAACTGGTCGGCGACGGCGCGCACGGCGGCTACGTCAGCATCGGATTCACCTTCGGCCAGGGCTCGTTCAACGCCAACGACCTCACGGACCCGAAGGAGCCGATCCGTACCTTCACCGTGGGGCCCGCCGCCCAGGGCAGCAATGAGCGGACACTGGAACGGGTGGCGCGCGGCGACTACTACCTGGATCTGCGCACGGCGCCGGCCGCAGCCCGTGCGTGGCTCGGGGTGGCACGGCCGACACGCTCCATCGGCACCGCATGGCCGGCCGAGCCCGAACCGGTGCGCCTGGGCGCCACGTTCGACGTGCTGGTCCATCTGCACCGGATCACCGCGGCGGACCGCCTCTGAGGACCGCGGCGGACCGCCTCTGAGGCGCCACGCGGACCCTTCGGGTACTGGCCATTCCCCCGGGGCCGCAGGACGATGCCCGCACATCGAAAACCGGACATCGGACTGCGAGTTCAGGGGGACGGTCATGGCGGGTGTGGGTGTAACGCCTTACTGGGAGCTGACGTTCGACGCCGACGGAGACCCGGACCGGCGCCGGCGCGAGCGGCTCGTCGAAGAGGTGCGGGGGCGCGGGGTGAAGGACCTGCTGGTCTTCGCGCACGGCTGGAACAACGACCGGTCCGTCGCGACCAAGTTGTACGACCGGTTCTTCGCCCCGTTCCCGCAGCTCGCGCCGCGGGCCGGGCTCGGCTACACGGGCGTGGTGTGGCCCGCGATGCGGTTCTCGGACGAGCCGATCCCCGACTTCGACCCGGCGGTGCTGCCCGCCGGTGCCGCCGCGGCCGCGGGGCCCGCGCTCGACAAAGCCACCCGGCAGGCCCTGAACGAGGTCTTCCCCGGCTCGGGCCCGGTGATCGAGCAGATCGCCCGGCTCCTGGAGGAGCGGCCCGCGTCGCCGCCCGCCTTCGACGAGTTCGGGCGCCTGGTCCGGCAGTTGGTCGAACCGCCCGCCGATGCCATCGGGGCCGCGGCGGCCGCCGACACCCAGGAGGAGAGCCCGCAGGACGGTCCGGCGATGCTGTTCGACGACACCGCCGCGGTGTGCCAGGGCTTCATGGAGGCGCTCGCGCAGACCGGGGCCGTCGAGGAGTCGACGGAGGAGCAGGAGATCGGCTTCGGCCTCGGCCGGCTGTGGAACGGCGCACGCGAACTGCTGCGGCAGGGCACGTACTACGCGATGAAGCGGCGTGCGGGCACCGTCGGACAGCTCGGGCTCGGACCCGCGCTCGGGCAGCTCGCGCGGGAGGCGCCCGGTGTGCGGGTGCACCTCATCGGGCACAGCTTCGGCGGGCGGCTTGTCTCGTTCGCGCTGCGCGGGCTGCCGGACGGCGTCCGGAACGTGAAGTCGGTGACGCTGCTCCAAGGCGCCTTCTCGCACTACGCGTTCGCGGAGCGGCTGCCCCACCAGCGGCGCAGCGCCGGGGCGCTGCGCGGACAGCAGGGCCGGGTGGACGGGCCCGTGGTGTGCTGCTACTCGAAGCACGACACGGCGCTCGGGGTGCTGTACCCGATGGCGTCCCGGATGGCCGGGGACTCGGCGGGGCTGCTCGGCTTCGACCGCAAGTGGGGCGCCCTGGGGCACGACGGCATCCAGGCGGTGCCCGACACGAAGGGGTTCACGCTGCGCGAGGCGCTCGCCGCGGACCTGCCGGACAGCGGCTGCGTGAACATCGACGCGGCCCAGGTGGTGCGAAGGGGCGGCCCGCCGGCCGGCGCCCACAGCGACATCTGCCACGAGGAGCTGGCGCGTGTGGTGCTGGCGGCGGGCCGCATCAAGGGGTGACGGAGGTGGCAGGGGGATGAACTGGCCGGACCGGCTTGCGGTCCGGCCGCCCCCGCGTACACCGGTCAGCGGTGCCGGGGGAACTCCACCACCTGCTGGTACGTCGGACGGTTCTGCCACTGGATGGGCTGGTGGGTGAGACCGCCGACCGCCCGGTGGATGATCGTGTCCGAGCACCACTGGTCGCCGGCCTTGCAGCTGTCGTCGCCGGGATAGACCTCGGTGGCGGGCTTGGCGGCGGCCTGGGCGAGGGTGGCGAGCAGGGCGTCGCGGCAGGCGTCGAGTTCGCCGTCACCGCAGTAGGTGTCGCCGAGCTTGCCCTGGACCGGCTGCCCGAGCACGGTGCGCAGATCCTTGTCGACGTAGCCCCACCAGCCGTACTGGAAGGCAGAGCCCGCGTGCGAGCCGGTGGGGCCGTGGCCCGCGGAGGGTGACTCGTCCACGGCCAGCTGCGCCGTCAGCGACTTGTAGAGACCGTCGCCGAGACCCGGCTTGAACTCGGCTTCGACGAGGAGCGGCCACCAGGCGTCCATGAGGCGGATGGCGTCGGAGTGGGCGTAGGTCCTGGAGCCCGCGGCGGTCTGGTTGCGCTGGGCGCCCGCCTTGCGCCAGGCCTCCAACTGCTGGATGGCCTTGGCCAGTCGGGGATCCGTGACCGGCTTGTCGCGCAGCACCTTGAGGAGTTCGGGCAGCACCTGTTCGCCGCGCAGATCGGTGACCGCGGCCTCGGCCATGGCCTGGGTGAGCGAGGCACGGGTGACCCCGCCCTCGTCGACCAGCTTCTTGACCCGGTCGTCGAGGAGGTCGCCGCGGTGCACGGCGCCGTAGCCGAAGCCCGCGCCGCTGAAGTCCTCGGCCTGTTTGTTGTTCCAGGAGATGTAGTAGTCCTGGTTCACCGACTGCGGGTGCTCGGCGGGCGGGGTGTAGGCGGCGGTGTTGTGGGCCGGGTCGAAGTCCCGCCATTCGTAGTCGGGTTCGGCCCGTACGGGGAACGAGGGATCGACGCCGGCGGCGCGCACCGGGTTGGAGCCGCTGTTGTAGTACGCGGTGTCGCGGGAGTCGGCGTAGAACCAGTTGAAGGCGTAGCCGACACGGTCGGCGGCCTTCTGGAACGACTTGGCGTCCTTGACGTAGGACGGGTCGTTGAACATCTGGAAGCCGATGATCGAGTCGGCCTCGTGCCGGTAGGTGGAGCGCAGCGAGGTGTAGGCGACGGGCTTGCCGTCGACGGTGGCGCGATGCGTGACGGTGCCGTACTTGGTGCGGAAGACCTGGAGCCGGTAGGAGCCCGCGGCCGTGGAATCGGCGAGGGTGGGCTTCCAGGCGTTCTTCTTCTCCAGCTTCTCCATGGGCAGGCACTGGCCGCGGTAGCGGTAGTGCGTGGACTGTTTGGTGGGCGCCGAGCCGTCGGGCGAGCACAGTTCGACGGCGTAGGTGTCCGTGATGTCCTGTCCCGCGGAAGTGGCGCTCCACGCGTAGTCCTGGCCGCGGCCCAGCTGGATGTACATGCCGACACCGGCGAAGGAGACGCCGCGGGCGCTGATCCCGGGCCCGTCGAGTTCCTGCATCATCAGGAGCTGGGGCGCGAAGTAGCCGGTCTGCGGCCCGAAGACGGCGACCGGGTTGCCGCTCGCGGTGTGTTTGCCGGAGACGAGCAGGGCGTTGGACATGCCCTTGCGTGACGAGGAGTCGGCGCCGCTGAAGGTGTCGGCGGGCAGCACGCCCTTGTCGTACATGCCCTGGAGCTTCTTCAGCTTCCCGGGGGCCTTGACCGGGTCCTTGGGTGCGGCGCCCGAGGCGGCGGCGGTCTTCGCGGCGCCTTCGCGGTCGTATACGAGGGGTTCCTGCTCCACGGAGCCCGCGTCCGGCATGGCCTTGCCGCGCGCCTTCTCCGGCTTGCCCGCGTACGGGAAGCTCGAGCCGTCGTGGACGGTCAGGACGGTCTCGGGGTCGTTGCGCTGGCGGAAGGACTCCCAGACCTCGGTGCCCTTCTCCACGCCGTACTTCTGCTGCGACTTGAGCAGCGAGAGCGCCGCGTCGACCTCTCCTCCGCCGCCGCCTCCGAAGAGACCGCCGACGACCGAGGCGAGGGCGATCAGGTCGGTGATCTTGAACGGCTGGATCTCACCGATGTTGGTGATCGCGTCGACCTTGCCGGTCAGGACGTACTCACCGGGGAAGTAGCGGCCCTTCTTGGCCTTCTCGCGGTAGGCGTTGAGACCGTCGACATAGGCCTGGGCGTCCTTCATGGCCTGCTCGCCGCGCTCGCCGCTGTTCTTCCGCAGCCACTCGACCTGCTGTTCCAGGTCCTTCTCTGTGTACGGGGCCTGCGGCCAGAACTGCTGCTCCAGGCCCTGGTTGGCGGGGGCGCCGCCGGCGAAGGAGGTGAGCTCGCCGCGGCCGATGTGCCGGAACAGATCGATCAGCCAGAGGCGGTCCTGGCCGGCGGCGAAGCCCGCGCCGAACTCGGTGCCGTAGCGGGTGGTGCCCTTGATGTGCGGCACGCCGTTCTGCTTGTCACGGGTGATCGTGACGTCTTCGCGCGGCTTGGTGACGGAGGCGACCTGGTCGTCCGGCACACCGAAGGAGGATTCACGGAAGAAGTCGGTGAGGGTGTCGTCCGTGAGGGACGGGTACCCGGAGGACAGGGCGTCGTAGGGGCCCAACTGGTCGTCACTGTGGGCCGGTTTGGTGCCGAAGAGGCGGTGGCCGAGGATCTCGGCGAGTGTGGCGCTGCCGTTGGCGCCCGGCGGCAGGATGTCGGCGCACTGGGTGCCGCAGTAGTCGTCGGTCGGCGTGGGTTCGGCCGCCGCGGCCTGCGGGAGCGGCGACAGCAGGCCTCCCATCAGGGCCGCGGCCGCGATCAGTGCGCCGCTGCCGCTGCGGACACCCTGGCTCGCGATACGTGGGATGCGCCGTCGCATTCCTGCTCCTCCCGAAGTCGGTGGCCGGGAGGTTACCGGCGGTAGGACAGCGACAGAAGATGAACATGCGTCACCTTTTCCGAATCACCACAGACGGCCGCGGCAGCAGGCCGCGAATGGCGCAGCGCGTGCCATGACGTATTCGCGCGGGCGTTTACGCCGATCCCACCGCCTCTGTGATGGACTCCCCCGCACAAGGCGTGGCGCACGTGCAAGACAAGCTGATGGCTGCCATCGGAAATCGGATGGAGCCGGATCGCCGGTCGATACGTCTATACGCCGACGTCATTTCGCCGACGCCGAAGTAGCCGCAGCAGGAGCGACGGAGGTGCGATTGCGATGGCAGGATTCAGAAGCCTGGCGAGACAGGTCAGGGACGGACGCAACGACCTGGCGCTACGGCGCTATTCGCTGCGCAAGTGCCTTGAGCGGTTCGCCCCCTACGGACACCGGGCGACCTGGAACCATCTGTGCACGAGGGCCGGTTTCGGACCAGAGGACCGGTCACCTGATCCGGCGCGGCTGATGGCCGCGCTCGACGAACTCGAAGAGGCGCGGGCGGTATGGCTCGCGTACGAAACGGAGTTCGCGCTCCGGCGCAAGCAGGAGAAGCACGACGGCCTGCGCCGCCCCGGCAGCGTGGACGACTGGCACCGGCTGACCTGGGGCGGGCACGGCGTCGCCTGGTGCGACGACCCGGAGACCCACCCCGGTGAACCCCTCGCCGATGTGCTCGGCAAACTGATCACGGCTCTGGAGCGCGATCCCGGACACCGCTGTCCGGTGTGCGACTCGGCCGACATAGCCTGGAAGTACGACTTGGCGCACGAGCCGTCGGCGGGTCCGGTGTGCACCGGCTGCGGCATCGTCGTCCCGCAGCCCGTCCTCGCGCCCGGCGCCCTCTCGAAGGCCCGGCACGGACGGACTCTCATCTCCGTGTGAGGACGACGGGGGTGCGCCGAAGCCGCCGCACCCCCGTGCGCGTACGGCTCAGGGTCTTTTCACATCCGTGTGGATCGCCAGCTTGAACTGAGCGTGGACCAGCGGGGTCTTGATCTTGGTGTCGCCGCGTCCGCGCGCCGAGACCTTGAAGCCGACCGGCGTGCCCGGGTGCACGAACATCTGCCAGTTGTACTGGCGGTACTGACCGCCGCCGGTGGGCGCCGAATCCGTGGTGGCCGTGGAGTCGGGACCGTCGCCGGTGCCGAGCGGGTCGCGTACGAAGCGTGCTCTGTACTCTCTGGGATCGGAGTCGGCCCCCCAGAAGACGAGGGCAGACACCACTCCCCAGCCGTCGTGGCTCGGCCATATCAGTCCGGAGCGGGCGTCGGGGTACTTCGACGGCCTGCCGCCGCCGTGCGCCGGGTCGTGCATCTTCCAGGGGTCGTAGGACTCCTGGCTCTCCGTGTAGGGGAACCGCACCAAGTGGTAGCCGTCCCTGTCGTAGACGATCTGCTGCTTCCCTGCCTGTGCCGCGTCCCACAGGAGCGAGCAGATGACGAGGCTCATGGAGCCCTCCCTTAGCATCGGGGCCATGGTGCAGGTCTGTCTGAACGGTGCCCGCGCGGCGGCCGGAGGTACCGCGGTACCGATGTCTCCCGAGGCGATGGCCGAGGCGGCGGAGCGGGCGGTCGCCGCAGGCGCCACGGATGTTCACGTGCACCCCAAATCCCCCTGCGGCGAGGACACCCTGTCCCCGCGCGCGGTCGCGGCGACGCTCGAAGCGGTACGCGCCCGGGTCGGCGTCTCCGTCGGGGTGACCACCGGAGCCTGGGCCGAGCCGGAGCCGCGGCGGCGCGTCGAGCGGATCCGCTCCTGGACGGTGCTGCCCGACCACGCCTCGGTCAACTGGCATGAACCGGGCGCCGAAGAGGTCGCGGCGGCGCTGATCGAGCGGGGCGTGGCCGTCGACGCGGGGATCTGGTCGGGCACGGGCGGCGCCCGGCGCTTCCTCGCTTCGCCCCTCGGACCCGAGGTGTCACGGGTCCTGGCCGAGGTGACCGAGCAGCACCCGGAGCGGGCCGAGGCGGCGGCGCGGGCGCTCCTCGACGAACTCGGCGCCGCGCACGGGCGTCCTGTGCTGCTGCACGGCGAGGAGTCCGGGGCCTGGCCTGTGCTGCGGCTCGCGCTCCGCCTCGGGCTTCCCACCCGGATCGGCATCGAGGACGTACTGGTGCTGCCGGACGGGCGGCCGGCCGCTTCGAACGCGGAGTTGGTGGCGGCGGCGCTCGCGTCCTACTGACGGACGGCCGCCATCGTCACCTCGCCACTACGCCACTACGCCACTGTGTCACCGCGTCACTTGCGCTTGTCCGCGAGCAGGCGCGAGCCCGTGAGCCGCTCGCCGAAGACATCGTCCGGGTTGGAGAGCACACAGGTCTCCAGGGACAGACAGCCGCAGCCGATGCAGTCCGTCAGATGGTCGCGGAGGCGGCCCAACTGCTTGATCCGCTCGTCGAGTTCCGAGCGCCAGGCCTCCGAGAGCCGGGCCCAGTCGTCACGGTTCGGGGTGCGCTCCTCGGGGAGTTCCGCGAGCGCGTCCCGGATCGTCGCGAGCGGGATGCCCACCCGCTGGGCCGCGCGGACGAAGGCCACACGGCGCAGCGCGTCACGGCCGTAGCGGCGCTGGTTCCCGCTGGTGCGCCGGCTGCTGATCAGGCCCTTGGACTCGTAGAAGTGCAGGGCGGAGACGGCCGCCCCGCTGCGCGCGGACAGCTGGCCGACGGTGAGCTCATGGATCTTCTCTGGAATCTGCGGCACCCGACGGACCCTACCTGCGGCGCTCCGTTGACACGCGTCCACACCGGCGACCATGCTGAGCAAGCGCTTAGACACACTCATCCGGGAGGCATGGGACATGGCAGAGCCAAGGATCTTCACGTCGGTCGAGGAGTTGAAGGCCGCCGTCGGCGAACAGCTGGGCACCGGCGACTGGCTGGAGGTCGACCAGAAGCGGATCGACCTGTTCGCGGAGGCCACGGGCGATCACCAGTGGATCCACGTCGACCCGGAGAAGGCGGCACAGGGACCCTTCGGCACCACCATCGCGCACGGTTATCTGACACTGTCGCTGCTGCCCACGCTCGTGCCCCAGATCATGCGCGTCGAGAACGTCAAGATGGGCATCAACTACGGCACGAACAAGGTCCGGTTCCCCTCCCCCGTGCCGGTCGGCTCGCGGCTGCGGGCGACGGGCACCCTTACGGACGTCACCGAGACCAAGGACGGCGGGGTGCAGCTGACCACGACCGTCACCGTCGAGCGCGAGGGCGCCGACAAGCCCGCCTGCGTCGCCGAGTCCGTCTCCCGCTTCTACTTCTGAGAACCCCGGGGGCCCTGGGCCCCCACCATGCGCAGGACGAGGTCGGCGTACATCGCGCCGACCTCGTCGGGCGTCCTGCGCCCGGCCACGTTGAACCAGCGCGCCACGTCGATGCACAGGGAGAGCACGGCGAGGGTGGTCCCGGAGACATCGGGGACGTCGAACTCCCCCGCCTTCACACCGTCGTTGAGGATCCGGCGTACCGCCGCGTCACACCTGCGGCGCAGCTGGACGACCTCCGCGCGGTGCTCTTCGCCGAGCGCGTCCAGTTCGTACTGCACCACGCGCGCGGTGGTGTGGTGTCCGGCGTGCCAGACCACGAAGGAGCGCACGGCCTCGGCCAGCCGGTCCGCGGCGTCGCCCGGGCCGTCGGCCGCGGTCTCCAGGATGTCGAGCGCCTTGGTGTGCCCGATCGCGCTGATCTTGTGGAGCAGCTCTTCCTTGGTCTTGTAGTGGATGTAGAGGGCGGCCGGGCTCATGCCCGCGCGGCCCGCGATGTCCCTGGTGGTGGTCGCGTGGTAGCCGCGTTCGGCGAAGGCCTCGACGGCGGCGACGAGCAGCCGCCTGGCCGCGTCCGGCGTCACCTCGCCCCACGGCATGTCCTCGCCGCCGGTCTCCTCCGCCGTGCCCGCCGAACCCATCGCAGACCCCTTCCCTACTCGCAGGACGAACACCATACCCCGCCAGTGAGCAAGCGCTTAGGGGTACGGGTCACAGCCCGCTGAAGGGGTCGGCCGAGCGGGCCGCCTCCTGCTTGTCCCTGATCACCTTGGCCAGGTTGAAGGCGGAGGTCGTCAGATAGAGGATCGCGATGCCCAGGAAGGCCCGCACCCAGACGTCCACGTCCATGTACAGGACGGCGACGGTCACGGCGAGGAGCGAGACGGAGAAGGACGCGATGGCCATGGCGTAGTACGCCGAGGTGTTCTGCGGCTTGCTCGGTGCGTCTGTCATGCCGAACAGGGTCGCGGGCGGCGCCCGCGGGGGCCATCCGTACGGATACTCAGTCCGTACTCAGAAGGCCGAAACCCCGGTCAGGGCGCGCCCGATGACCAGCTTCTGGATCTGGCTGGTGCCTTCGTAGAGGGTCATCACGCGGGCGTCGCGCAGCAGCTTGCCCACCGGGTACTCGTCGATGTAGCCGTAGCCGCCGTAGACCTGCAGGGCATTGTTGGCGGCGCGGACGGCGGCCTCCGAGGCGAAGAGCTTGGCCTTGGAGGACTCCGTGGCGAAGGGCAGGCCGCGGTCGATGAGGTCGGCGACGCGCCAGGTGAGCAGGCGGGCGGCGTCCACGTCCACCGCGATGTCACTGATCAGCTCCTGCACGAGCTGGTGGTGCGCGATGGGCTTGCCGAACTGCTCGCGCTCGCCCGCGTATCCGACGGCCGCGTCCAGGGCGGCCTGGGCGATTCCCACACAGCCCGCGGCGACGGACATCCGGCCCTTGGCGAGCGCGGACATGGCCACCGAGAAGCCCTTGCCCTCGGGCGCCATCATCGCGCTCGCGGGCACCCGTACGTCTTCGAGCACCAGCTCGGCGGTGGCCTGGCCGCGCAGACCGAGCTTGCCGTGGATGGTGCGTCGGGTCAGGCCGGGGCTTGAGGCGGGCACCAGGAAGGCGGAGACACCGCGGTGCCCCGGGGCGTCGTTGGTGCGGGCGAAGAGCAGCACCACATCGGCCCAAGTGCCGTTGGTGATGAACATCTTGGAGCCGTTGATGACATACGAGTCGCCGTCGCGTACGGCCTTGGTGGTGAGGTTGCCGGCATCGGAGCCGGTGCCGGGTTCGGTCAGGCCGAAGCAGCCGACGTACTCGCCGGAGGTGAGCCCCGGCAGCCACTGGTGCTTCTGCTCCTCGCTGCCCCAGGCCGCGATGGTCTTGGCGACCAGGCCGAGCGAGACCGAGACGATGCCGCGCACCGAGGAGTCGCCCCGGCCGAGCTCCTCGGTCACCAGGCAGTAGGCGAGGTGGTCGCCGCCCGAGCCGCCGTACTCCTCGTCGATGGTCAGACCGAGGAAGCCGACCTCGCCGAGCTTCTTCACAAGGGCGCGGTCCACGCTCTCTGCCCGGTCCCACTCCACGACGTGCGGCCTGATCTCGCCGTCGACGAAGTCCTCGGCGAGCTGCCGGACCGCGGTCTGTTCCTCGCTCAGCTCCAGGTTCACGCGGCTGCACCCCACTTTTAATTACCACTGCTAGTTTTTCGTTGGCAGGCCCTACTATGAGCGGCATGGCCCGACCGCGCAAGCCCCTCCTCAGCCGCGATCTCATCGTCGACACGGCTCGCGCGCTCGTGGACGCCGAGGGGCTCGCGGCCGTCTCCACCCGCCGTCTCGCCGCCGAACTCGGCGTCAGCGGACCGTCCCTCTACAACCACTTCCGCACCAAGGACCAGATCCTGGAGGCGGTCGCGGACTCGGTGAGCGCCCAGGTCGACCTGTCGATGTTCGAGGACGGCCGGCCGTGGCGCACCGCCCTGCACGACTGGGCCGTCTCGTATCGCGCCGCCCTCACCGAGCACCCCAACATCGTCCCGGTGCTCGCCCAGGGCCCCGGGCGGCGCCCGGCCGGACTGCGGGTCGCGGACGCGGTGTTCGGGGCCATGACCGCGGCGGGCTGGCCGTCCGCGCAGGCGACCTCGATCGGCGCCCTGATGCGGTACTTCGTCATGGGGTCGGCGCTCGGCTCCTTCGCGGGCGGCTTCGTCGACGACGAGACGGCGTACGACCCGGCCGACTATCCGCACCTCGGCCAGGCGCATCTGCTCGCCGAGCGGCAGGAGAAGATCGACGAGCGCGCCTTCGAGACGGGGCTGCGGGCACTGCTCGACGGGCTCGCGGTGCGGTACGAGGCACTCGCCGGTACGGCGCGCCGCGAGTGAGGGGGGTCGTCGGTACGGCGCTCCACGAGCGAAGAGGGCCGTCGCTACCGCACGCCACGAGTGCCGGTGACCGTCGTTACCGCACGCCACGAGTGCCGGTGGCCGCCGGTGCCGCACGCCACGAGTGCGGTGACCGTCATTACCGCGCGCCACGAGTGCCGGTGGCCGCCGGTGCCGTGCGCCACGAGTGCGGTGACCGTCGTTACCGCACGCCACGAGTGCGGTGACCGTCATTACCGCGCGCCACGAGTGCCGGTGGCCGCCGGTGCCGTGCGCCACGAGGCCGCCTGTGCCCGCATGAGGACCGAAGGCTGCCGTCGACTCGCTCCCGCCGATTGACGGTTGTCGTTAATTCATTCGGCGCCGAAGCTTTTCGGCCGTAAGTTCGCCGTCATGACATCCCCTTCCCGGTCCGCACGCCGCCCCGAGGTTCTCGCGTTCGCCGCCGCCGCGGTCACCGTCGTGCTGTGGGCCTCGGCCTTTGTATCCATCCGCAGTGCCGGCGAGGCGTACTCGCCGGGGGCGCTCGCCCTCGGCCGGCTGCTCGCGGGCACCGTGACGATCGGCCTGATCTGGGCGGTGCGCAGGGAGGGCCTGCCGCCACGGGCGGCCTGGCCGGGCATCGCCGTCGCGGGCGTGCTGTGGTTCGGCCTGTACATGGTGTGCCTCAACTGGGGCGAGCGCCTCGTCGACGCGGGCACGGCGGCCCTCGTCGTGAACATCGGCCCGATCCTCATGGCCCTGCTCGGTGCCCTGTTCCTCAAGGAGGCCCTGCCGCCGCGGCTGCTCGCCGGGATGGCGGTGTCGTTCGGCGGCGCCGTGGTCGTCGGCCTCTCGATGTCGGGCGAGGGCAACGCGTCCCTGCTCGGCATCGCGCTCTGCCTGGTGGCCGCGCTGACGTATGCGACCGGTGTGGTCGTGCAGAAGCCCGCGCTGCGGCACGCGAGCCCGCTGCAGGTCACGACGTTCGGCTGCGCGATCGGGGCGGCGGCCTGCCTGCCGTTCGCCGGGGTCCTGGTCGACGAGGCCGCCCACGCCCCGCTCTCCGCCACGCTCAACATGGTCTACCTGGGCGTCTTCCCGACCGCCCTGGCCTTTACGACCTGGGCCTACGCCCTGGCCCGTACGACCGCGGGCCGGATGGGCGCGACGACCTATGCCGTACCCGCGATCGTGGTCCTGATGTCCTGGATCGCCCTGGACGAGGTGCCCGGGTGGCTGACCCTCGGCGGCGGCCTGATCTGCCTCGCGGGCGTGGCGGTGTCGCGCTCCCGGCCGCGCCGGGCCCGCGACACCGCCGTGCCGGCCGAGACCGCCGCTGCGGATCAGGGCGCGGCTCCGGACCGCGCGGACGGCGAGAAGGTCAGCGCGCCTTCGCCCTCCCGGCAAGGATCTTGATGCTGATCAGCGCGACGACCGCGAGCAGGATGATGTACGCCGCCACCGACATCGATGTGCCTGTGGCCTCAAGGAGCAGCACCATCACGAAGGGCGCGAGCCCACCGCCGCCGACGGCCGCTATCTGGTAGCCGAGCGAGGCCCCCGTGTAGCGCATCTCGGCCGTGAACAGCTCGGCGAACAGGGCGGCTTGGGGCCCGTACATGATGCTCAGGAAGCAGCTGGTCACGAAGGTGCCGAGGGCCAGCCAGAGCAGGGAGCCGGTGTCGATGAGCAGAAACATCGGCACCGCCCACACCGCGAGTCCGGCCGCCCCGAGCGCGTAGATCCTGATCCGTCCGATGCGGTCCGAGAGGGCCGCGGAGAGCGGGATCAGGGCGAGCTGGGTGAGGCTGACGCCGAGCGAGACCATGAGCACCGAGCTGCGCTTCATGTCGAGTTCGCGGGTCGTGTAGTCCAGGACGCCGGTGATGATGATGTAGAACGTCGCGGTGTTCACGGCGAAGGAGCCGCCCGCGAGGAAGACCGTGCCGAGGTGCTCACGCAGGATGGTGCGCAGCGGCGAACGCTGCTCCCCCTCGCCCTTCTCCTGCTCGGCGAGCGCCTTCTCGGCCTCCTTGAACTCGGGGGTCTCCTCCACGCGCGCGTGGATGTACCAGGCGAGTGCGAGCACGAACAGGCCGACCAGGAACGGCAGTCGCCAGCCCCAGGACGCGAAGGCGCTCTCACTGGTGAGGCCGCCCGCGACGAGGAAGACGGTGTTGGCCGTCACCACCCCGATGGGGACACCGAGTTGGACCAGGCTGCCGTAGAGGCCGCGCTTGCCCTCCGGCGCGTACTCGGTGGCCATGAGCATCGCGCCGCCCCACTGGGCGCCGACCGCGACGCCCTGCAGGATGCGCAGGACGACAAGCAGCAGCGGGGCCGCGATGCCGATCGTCTCGTACGTCGGGAGCAGCCCGATACCCGTGGTGGCCAGGCCCATCAGGGTCAGGGCGAGCACCAGCATGGGCTTGCGGCCGCGCTTGTCGCCGAGCTGCCCGGCAATGATGCCGCCGATCGGCCGGGCCAGGAAGCCGACCGCGAAGGTCGCGAACGCGGCGAGCACGCCGGCGGACGGGCTGCCCGCCGGGAAGTAGAGGTCGCCGAGGACAAGGGCCGCGGCGATACCGAAGACGAAGTAGTCGTACCACTCGACGGCGGAGGCGAGCGCCGCCGCGGTGGCCACCTTGCGGCGGTGGGAATCCGCCGGTGCGGTGGCGGTGGAGGGCGTGACTGCGGAAGGTGCCGAATCCATGCGGGTGCACACTCCGGTGGGTGCGGGGACGGAGATCAGGGGGGCGGCGCCGTGATGTCCGGGGAACGTACCGACCAGTCGGTGCGGGGTCAACGGGTCGTGCGGTCACAGTTTCTGCCTGCGTATTGCACGCCTCCTTCAGCCACTTGACCTGGAGCTCTGCGCGGCGAGCAGCACGAACACCTCGGAGCGGGCAGCACAAGCGCCCCGGCCGCCGCGGGGGCGTCCGGGGTAGGTCTTGTGGAGTGGGTCTTGTGGGTTGTGCGGCTGTGGCGCGGGGCGGGCCGCTCGCTAGTGGAAGACGACCAGTGCCCTGCCGCCCTTGCCCGCGACCATGTTCTCGAAGGCGGCCGGGATGCCGTCGAGGCCGATGTGCTCGGTGACCAGGGAGCCCAGGTCGAGCCGGCCCGCGCGGATGTGCTCGGCGAGGACCGGCAGATCACGCTCGGGGTCGCTGTTGCCGTAGACGCAGCCGGAGAGCGTGCGGCCCCAGTGGAAGATCTCCAGGGCGTTGAAGGTGACTTGCTGGTCCTTGCCGCCGATGCCGACGACCGTCGTGCGGCCGCCGCGCCGCGTCGACTCCCAGGCGGTACGGATGGTGGCGGCGCGGCCGACGCACTCCACGGCGACGTCGGCGCCCTGGCCGCCGGTGAGCTTCCTGATCTCCTTCGCGGTGGTGTCGGACGCGACGACGTACTCGGTGGCGCCGGCCGCCCGGGCCAGCTCCTCCTTCTGCGGGGAGACGTCGACGGCCACGACCGGTCCCGCGCCGGCGATCCTGGCGGCCTGGAGCGTGGCCAGGCCGACCCCGCCGACCCCGAAGACGACGACCGACTCGCCCTCGCGCACGCGCGCGGAGTGGTGGATCGCGCCGTAGCCGGTGAGCACCGCGCAGCCGAGCAGGGCCGCGTCGGTGAGCGGGACGCCGTCGGGCACGGGCAGGACACAGTTGGCCGCGACGACGGTCTCCTCGGCGAAGGCGGCGACGTTCAGGCCCGGGTGCAGCTCGGTGCCGTCGGGCCGTTTGGCGTAGACGGCGGCGGCGCCGGCCAGCGCGTTGTTGCAGAGCCAGACCTCGCCGAGCGTGCAGGGGTGACAACTGCCGCAGGACGGCGCCCAGTTGAGGACGACACCGTCGCCCGGGGCGACCCGGGTGACGCCCTCGCCGACGGAGACGACGGTGCCCGCGCCCTCGTGGCCGAGCACGCACGGGGTGGGCACCCGCATCGTGCCGTTGGACAGGGACAGATCGGAGTGGCACACCCCGGCTGCGGCGAGGCGGACCCTGACCTGGCCGGGACCGGGCTCCGGAAGGTCGATCTCCGTTAGTTCCAGGGGGGCGTTGACGGCGGGCAGGACGGCGGCGCGGACCACGGTGACGTACTCCTCGGAGAGGTTCAGAACCGGTCGGTCATGCTCAGGACTGGCTCAACTGGCTCAACTGGCTCAACTGGCTCAGAACTGCAGGGACTTGGTCTGGAGGTACTCGCCCAGGCCGTGCGGCCCCAGCTCACGGCCGACGCCCGACTGCTTGTAACCGCCGAAGGGCGCCTGCGGGTTGAAGCGGCCGCCGTTGATGTCGACCTGGCCCGTGTCCATCCGGCGCGCGAAGGCCACGGCCTCCGCCTCGTCACCGGCCCAGACGGCGCCCGCCAGGCCGTACACCGTGCCGTTGGCGATGGCCAGGGCCTCGTCCTCGTCGGCGTACTTCAGGATCGACAGGACCGGGCCGAAGATCTCCTCCTGGGCGATGGTCATGTCGGGGGTGACGTCCGCGAAGACGGTGGGGGTGATGAAGTACCCCTTGTCCTGCGGGGATTCGGGGCCGCCCACGACGACGCGGGCGCCCTCGGCGGTGCCCCTCTCGATGTAGCCGCGCACCCGGTCCTGCTGCTTGGCGTTGACGACCGGGCCGATGCGGTCGCCGTACTTGGCCGCGGCCGCGGCGGCGAGCGTGACCGCCTCGTCGTACTGGTCGGCGTGGACGAGCATGCGGGTCCAGGCGCTGCAGGTCTGGCCGGAGTTGGACATGACGTTGGCCACGCCGACGTTCACCGCCTTGGCCAGGTCGGCGCTCGGCAGGATGACATTGGCGGACTTGCCGCCGAGCTCCAGGGCGACCGGCTTGATGGCGGCGCCCGCGGTGGCGCCGATCTGCTTGCCGACCGCGGTGGAGCCGGTGAAGGAGACCAGGTCCACGCCGTCGTGCTCGGCGAGCGCCTGGCCCGCCACGGGTCCGAGTCCGGTCACGAGGTTGAACACGCCTGCGGGTACGCCCGCTTCGTGCGCCGCCTCGGCGAAGAGCTGGGCGACGAGCGGGGTGTCCTCGGCGGGTTTGAGGACAACGGTGCAGCCGGCGGCGAGCGCGGGAGCCACCTTGGCAACGATCTGGTGCAGCGGGTAGTTCCAGGGCGTGATCGCGCCGACCACGCCGACCGGTTCGAGCAGCACCGTGGAGTTGCCGATCTTCTCCTCGAAGGAGTACGAGGCCGCGAGTTCGGCGTACGAGCCGGCCACGGCGATGGGCACGCCCGCGTGCACCATCTGCGAGAACTGCAGCGGCGAGCCGAGCTCGGCCGTGACGGTCTCGGCGATTTCGTCCTTGCGCGCGACGAGCACATCGCGCAGGGCGGCGATCTTCGCCGCGCGCTCGGCGGGCGGTGTGGCGGCCCAGGCCGGGAAGGCGGCGCGGGCGGCCTTGACCGCGGCGTCGACATCCTCGGCGGTGCCGGCCGGGACATGGGCGATGACCTGCTCGTCGGCCGGGTTCACCACCGCGATCGTGTCCTGCCCCGCGGCCGGGCGCCAGTCGCCGCCGATGTACATGCCGTCGTGCGCCTTCATGGCACTCCTTCCGAGCCTGCCTGCGTCGTCCGCGATCTAAACTAGCGCCGTTAGTTTTTTGGCGCCAGGGGCGATCCGGCCGCCGCTCCATGTGCGGGGCACGGTGCAGCCGATGTGCGGGGCACGGTGCAGCCGATGTGCGGGGCACGGTGCAGCCGATGTACGCGTCACGGTGTACGCGTGGCCCGGCCGGTGCCGACGGCGCGCGAGGGCCCGGCGGCGTGCTGCCACCGGGCCCTCGACCCGGCAGCAGCGCGCCACCGGGCCCTCGCGCCAAGGGTGTTCAGGATCCGCCCACTGCGGCCTTCACCCGCACCGGCGGGATCTCGGAGGCGACCGCCAGGGCGTTGTGCCGCTCCTCCCAGGTGGCGAGCGCCATCGCGCAGGCGTGGTCGACATGGCGCAGACCGCTGAGGTCTATGTGCAGCTCACGGTCGGTGGGCAGCGCCTCCAGGGAGTCGAGGAGCTTGGGCAGGCGCAGGAAGGTGGCGTTGCCGAGCACCCGTACCCGAAGGGGAGCACGGACACAGGCAGACCCGCCGACTCCGGCGACCTCGACCGAGCCTTCGACGACCTCCACATGCACATGGGAGATTTCCCAGGCCGTCTTCGCGACCGCGAGCAGCAGGCCGAGCAGCACTCCCTCGAAGAGGTTGCCGACCACGACGGCGACCGCGGTGATCACCAGGATGGCCAGCTCGCCCCGGTGCTCGCGCCACAGCGGGCCGAGGTCCTTCCAGGGGATGAGCTTGAACCCGGCGTGCACCAGGACGCCCGCCAGAGCGGCGACCGGGATGACGCCGAGCGCGGCGGGGAAGGCGGCCGCGAAGACGAGCAGCCACACGCCGTGCAGCACACGGGACGCCCTGGTCTTGGCGCCCGCCTGCACATTGGCCGCGCTGCGGACGATCACGGCGGTCATCGGCAGGGCTCCGAGGACACCGCAGACGGCGTTGCCCGCGCCCTGGGCGATGAGCTCCTTGTCGTAGTCGGTACGCGGCCCCTTGTGCAGGCGGTCCACCGCCGCCGCGCTGAACAGCGACTCGGCGGAGGCGATCAGCGCGAACGCGATGACGGTGCCGATCATGCCGACCTCGAGGAGGCCGCTGAACTCGCTGCCGCCGGGCGGCTGGATGGCCGCGATCAGCCCCTGCACCTCCACGCGCGCGACGGGCAGGCTGAAGGCGGCGACGGCCACGGTGGCGCCGGCGACCGCGACGAGCGGCGCGGGCACGATCCGTGCGGCGGCCTTCCAGCGCGGCCACACCACCAGGACCACGATCGTGCCGACGCCGATGCCGAGCGCGGCCAGCGCCTTGTCCGAGGCGAGGATGTCGGAGACGAGGCCCGGCAGTCCGGCCAGCTTGTCGAGGCCGCTGCTGGGGGCCTTCAGATCGGCGAGCGCGTACACCTGCCCGGCGATCAGGACGAGACCGATACCGGCGAGCATGCCCTGGACGACGGCCACGGAGATGGCCCGGAACCAGCGGCCGAGGCGCAGCGCGCCCATCGCCACCTGCAGCAGCCCGGCACAGAGCACGAGCACGCCGAGCGCGGCCAGGCCATAGCGCTCGACCGCCTCGTACACGAGCACGGTGAGGCCCGCCGCGGGCCCGCTGACCTGGAGTGAACTGCCCGGCAGGAAACCGGTGAGGAGGCCTCCGACGATGCCGGTGATGAGGCCGAGTTCGGCGGGCACGCCGGAGGCGACGGCGACGCCGACACAGAGGGGGACGGCGACCAGGAAGACCACGAGGGAGGCCGTCACGTCCTGCCGGATGGTGCCGCGGGTGCCACGGCCGTCGCCCTTGGAGGCGCCGGTATCGGCGCCGGGTGCGGTTGCAGACATGCTGGTGGTTCCCTTCACAGCGGCAGGAAGGCGTCGGCCGACGCGTCGTGCTCCATGACGAGGCCGGTGTCTATCGCGTAGTACCAGCCGTGCAGTCGCAGCTCGCCGGCCGCGAGCCGCTCGCTCACACAGGGGTACTGCCGCAGCCGCTCGAGCTGGGTCTTGACGTGGCTCTGCACGGAGGCGGCCACATGAGCGGCGTCGTCGACGCCGTCCGCGGGGGCCTCGCCCACGGGCAGGTGCGGCAGCTGCCGGTCGAGCCAGCCGGCCACCGCGGGCACGGCGGCGAGGTCGTCGCCGTGGACGCGCGCCCGTACCGCACCGCAGTGCGAGTGGCCGCAGACCACGATGTCCGGTACGCGCAGCACACTGACCGCGTACTCGATGGTGGCGGCCTCGCCGCTGGCGCTCTCGGCGGCGCCGTAGTCCGGCACCGCGTTGCCCGCGGTGCGCAGTTCGAAGAGCTGGCCCGGCTCCGCCCCGGTGAACAGGGAGGGGATCACCCGGGAGTCGGAGCAGGTGATGAACAGGGCTTCGGGCGACTGGCCCTGGGCCAGCCTGCCGAAGCGTTCGCGCTCCTCCCCCGTGGCGGCGATCCGGCCGGGGAAGCGACGGGCGTGGTCGATGAACGAATGCATGAGGGTTCCTCCAGACGCCCCGCACAAGGCAGTTCAGGCAAGGGGGTACCGCGGAAGGTGCCCTGCCGGATGTGCCCGCGCGAGACGGGTGGTCGGTCGCTGCGCTGCGTACGGATCACTACAAAGGTTGTCCGGCGTCGGTGGAGAGACGCTGGAGCTGCCTTCGTCCCGTATCAGCAGCGGAAGATCTGCAGGAGTACCTGACGCTCGCCCGGTCTCGGCGGCACGGCCTCGGTCGTGCACCGGGGCACTGCCGGTGCGCTCGCGGCGCGGCCGGACGGGAGGACGGCGCCGCACAGGTCGCCGGACTCCGGTTGGGGGGCGGGGGCGGCGACCGAGGCGCGGGTGGCGCGGCGGTGCCTGCAGTCGTCGAAGGGGCCCCGGTGGTCGCCGGGCACGGAGACGGCGGCCTGCGGCCTGGCATCCGGGACTTGGGGCGGCGTGGAGGCCGCAGAGGCCGCAGCGGATGCTGTGGAGGCCGCAGCGGGCGCTGTGGAGGGCGCGGCTTGCGGCTCCGGTGCGGCGGCCGCGACCGGGGCGGGATCGCCCGCCCTGGTCTCCCCGCCGGGATGGGCCGCGGCGGTGTCCGTGGCGAGCACGAAGGCGAGCAGGGTGCACAGGGCGGCGATCAGCGTGCCGAACACCTCACGGTGTCTGCCGCGCATCTCGACCTCCCTGCCACTGACGTAGGTTCACCCGGTCCACGGCATACGCCGTGCACGCCGCGAGCGGCACTTGCGCCGCAGGGCGATGATCACCATTGTGCCCAAGACCTGTGCCCAGTTTGCGCGTTGCTGTGTGAATGATGGGTTAACGCGGGGGCGCAGTGTGGCTGGATTCACCCTGGTCAGTGCCGCGCGTGAGCCTTACTTGCGGCGCCTGCGCCCTTTGCGCCCCGGCTGCTCTCCGGGCGCGCCCCGCCTCGCAGACCGAGTCCGGCGGCGGCCACGAGGAGGGCGCCCAGCATCAGGAACGGCGCCGCGGCGCCCGCGACACCCGCGACCAGACCGGCCGACGCGGGCGCGGCGACCTGGCCGAGCCGGTTACCGGTCAGGCGCAGTGCGAGCGCGGTCGACTTGGACTCGGCGGGGGCGGCCTGGACGACGGTCGTCATGGACAGCGGCTGGCCCACGCCGAGGCAGAAGCCGAGCACGGCGAGCATGGCGGCGAGGCCCCACACCGGCACCGGCAGGGCGATGCCCGCACACAGCAGACCACCGAGCAGGCAGGTGATCACGAGCAGGGCGCTGCGGCCGACGATCCGGATCATCGGGGTCATCACCAGGCGGCAGGCGATGGTGGCGGCTGCCCGCAGGCTGAGCAGCAGTCCGACGGTGGCCGGTGCGATACCGCGGTGCTCGCCGACGACGGGCAGATAGGCGGTGAGGATGTCGGTGGCCGACAGGACGGCGAGGCTGATGAAGATGCCCGCGGGTACGCCGCGGGTGCGCAGGATGCGGTGGACGGGGACCTTGGCGCCTTGCGCGGTACGGGACTTGGCGGCCGTGCGGTGCTCGATGCGCCACAGCGAGGTGAGGGCGACGGCGGCGACGGCCGCGGCGACGATCAGGGCGAGCGCGCTGGTGCGTGTCATCGCTCCGTTCCGCTCGGAGATCACGTATCCGGCGGCGATCGGGCCGATGAGCTGACCGAGCGAGGCGCCGATCGTGAAATGGCCGAAATTGCGGTCCTGTTCGGCGGGCGCGGACTGGCGGGCGACGAGCGACTGGGCGCCGATCACGAAGCAGAGATGGCCGAGGCCCATGACACCGCTCCACGCGGCCATGGCGGCAAGCGAGCCGGCGATGCCGCTGAGCGCGCAGCCGCCGGAGATGAGGATCACGCCGACGGGGAGCAGGGGCGCGCACCTGCCGTGGTCGGTCCTGCGCCCCAGGGGTACGGCGGCGAACAGCGGGAGCAGCGCGTACACACCGGCGATCACGCCGATCGCGCGTTCGTCGGCGCCAAGGGCGAGGGCCCGGTAGGAGACGGCGGGCCGCGCCATCGACACCGCCCCCTGCGCGAAGCTGAAGGCGATGACGAGGCGCAGCAGCCATGTCCTGCCGGGCCCTGAACCGTCTTTCCCCATCGGTCAGATGATCCCGAAGAGAAGTCCCGCGCACAGCACCACGAGCGAGGTGAGTGCGGCCCATTTGACGGTGAACTTGGTGTGGTCGCCGAATTCGACCTTGGCCATGCCGACGAGGACGTACACGGCGGGCACCAGCGGGCTCGACATGTGCAGGGCCTGGCCGACGAGGGAGGCGCGGGCGATCTCGACGGGCGCGATGCCGTGGGCGGCGCCGGCTTCGGCGAGCACCGGGACGATCCCGAAGTAGAAGCCGTCGTTCGACATGAAGTAGGTCAGCGGGATGGAGAGCAGGCCGGTGACCAGGCCCATGTGCGGGCCCATGCCGTCGGGGATGGCGGAGACCAGCCACTTGGCCATGTGGTCGACCATGCCGGTGCCCTGCAGGACGCCGGTGAAGACGGCGGCGGCGAAGACCATGCCGGAGACGTTCAGGACGTTCTCGGCATGGGCGCCGATCCGGGCCTTCTGGTCGGGCATGTGCGGGAAGTTGATGGTGAGGGCGAGGGCCGCACCGAGCAGGAACAGCACCGGGATCGGCAGCACCTCCATGATCATCGCGGTGAGGAGCGCGACGGTCAGCAGGGCGTTGAACCAGTACAGCTTGGGGCGCAGGGTGGGCCGGTCGGGGTCGAGGCCCTGGAAGCCCTCGTCGTCGCCGTCGCCGTCCTTGGCGCTTTCCGCGCCGTCTGCCGTGGGGACGGCGGAACCGCCGCCCGCGGCCGGGGACTTGTCCGTACGACCGCCGCCGCCCTTGCGGCCCTTGCGGCCGTCCTTGGTGCCGCCCTTGCCGCCGCCCGCGCCGACGAGGACGGTCTCGGACTCCGGCTCCTTGTCGAGCACGTCGTCGAGGGTGAGCACGCCGAGGCGCTTGCGCTCACGGACGCCGAGGACGTACGCGAGGAAGAAGACGGCGAGCAGACCCACGGCGAGTGCGGGGATCATCGGCACGAAGATGTCGCTGGCGTCCAGCTTGAGCGCGGTCGCGGCGCGGGCGGTCGGACCGCCCCAAGGCAGCGTGTTCATCACGCCGTTGGCGGTGGCGGCGACACCCGTCATGACGACCAGGCTCATCTTGAGGCGCTTGTAGAGCGGGTACATCGCCGAGACGGTGATCATGAAGGTGGTCGAGCCGTCGCCGTCGAGCGAGACGATCGCGGCGAGCACGGCGGTGCCGACGACGATCCGCATCGGGTCGGCCTTGCAGAACCGCAGGATGCCTCGGACGATCGGATCGAAGAGACCGACGTCGATCATCACGCCGAAGTAGACGATCGCGAACATCAGCATCGCCGCGGTGGGCGCGAGATCGGTGACACCTTCGAGGACGTAGTCCCCGAGCTTCGCTCCTTGTCCGACGAAGACGCAGAAGAGCGCGGGGATCAGCACCAGTGCCGCTATCGGCGACATCTTCTTCATCATGATCAGGACCAGGAAGGTCGCAATCATGGCGAAGCCAAGGATGGTCAGCATTTGGGTACCTAACGTTCGCCCTTGAACTCCCACCAGGGCCGGCGGTTCGCAAGACGTTAGGTCGGGTCAGTCAGCGTTAACAAGATGTTGACACGCGAGCAATAAGCGCAAAACTCCAGGTCACAGGGTTGCATCAGGGGTTTCGCGCGCTGCGGCGACGACCGGCGCCAGGAGCACGGGAACGGCGTTGAGTACGGCGGTGCCCGAGAGCGGGTCCAGGAGCGTGCCGTCGAGGAGCTGGTTGGTGTTCACGCCCGGGGTGGCCGCGGCGACCGAGAGGCGGGTGCCGGGACGGTCGTGGCCCCAGCCGTGCGGCAGGCTCACCACACCGCCGCGCATGGTGTCGGTGACCTCCGCGGGGGCCTCGATCTCTCCCCCGGCGCCCTTGATGCGTACGGCCGCGCCGTCGGTGATGCCGAGCCGCCCGGCGTCCTCGGGGTGGATCTGCAGGGTGCAGCGGTTGGAGCCGCGGTTGAGGGCGGGCACGTTGTGCAGCCAGCTGTTGTTGGAGCGCAGATGGCGGCGGCCCACCAGGACGAACCCGTCGACGTCGCGGTCGAGCGCGCCGCGCAGCCGGTCCAGATCGCCGGCGACCGGAGCGGGAAGCAGCTCGATCCGGCCGCTGCGGGTCTTGAGCAGCTGCGGAATCCGGGGCTCCAGCGGACCCAGGTCGATGCCGTGCGGGTGTGCGAGCAGCCGGTCCAGGGTGAGGCCTTCGGGGTCGGTGCCGAATCCGTCGCCATAGGGGCCGAGACGCAGCATCATGTCGAGCCGCCGCTCGGCACCGGTGTCGCCGGTGAGCCGCCCGGCGAGGTCCTTGGGGTCACGTCCGTGCACGCGCGCGTGCGGATCGGCGACGGCCTTGCCGAGGGAGCGCCCGATGACCATGTCGTCCACGGTCTCCGGGGGCAGGCCGTGCATGCCGGAGACGGCGAGGACCAGCCGGGCGAGGATCTCGCTCTCGTCCATCCGGCCCGCCTCCAGGGGGACGGCGGAGCGGGTGTAGCGGACCTGGTTGCGGATGGCCAGGGCGTTGAACGCGAAGTCGTAGTGCGCGCTCTGGGAGGGCGGCGGCGGAGGCAGCACCACGTGCGCGTGCCGCGAGGTCTCATTGAGGTACGGGTCGACGCCGACCATGAAGTCCAGGCTCGCGAGGGCCCGGTCGAGGCGATCGCCGTCCGGCGCGGAGAGCACCGGGTTGGCAGCGACGGCGATCACCGCGCGGATCCGGCCCTCGCCCGGGGTGTCGATCTCCTCGGCGAGCGCGGCGGTCGGCAGCTCGCTCTTGGCCTCCGGATGGCCGCTGACCCGGCTCTTCCAGCGGCCGAGCGCGAAGCCCTTGCCGGGGGCCGCGGGTCGCGGGGCACGGTCGGTGGCGGAGAGCGGGAAGAGGGCGCCGCCCGGCCGGTCGAGGTTGCCGGTCAGGACGTTCAGGACGTCGACGAGCCAGCAGGCGAGGGTGCCGAACTCGACGGCGCTGGCGCCGATACGGCCGTAGACGGCTGCGGTGGGTGCGGCGGCGAGCTCCCTGGCGAGGGTCCGGATTTCGGCGGCCGGGATGTCGCAGGCCCGCTCGACCGCGTCGGGCCCAAACCCGGCCACCGCGTCCCGCACTTCGGCCACGCCCTCGACGTACGGTTCGAGGCCGCCGAGAGAAACCAGGCGCTCCTCGAAGAGGACATGCACGAGCGCGGCGAGCAGCAGGGCGTCGGTACCGGGGCGGATCGCAAGATGGCGGTCGGCGAGCTGCGCGGTGCGGGTGCGGCGCGGGTCGACGACGGTGAGGGTGCCGCCGCGCTTGCGCAGCGCCTTGAGCCGGCCGGGGAAGTCGGGGGCGGTGCACAGACTGCCGTTGGACTCCAGGGGGTTGGCGCCGAGGAGCAGCAGGTGGTCGGTGCGGTCGAGGTCGGGCACGGGGATGGCGAGGGGGTCGCCGAAGAGCAGCCCGCTGGAGACATGCTTGGGCATCTGGTCGAGGGTGCTCGCGGTGAAGAGGTTCCGGGAGCCGAGCGTGCTCATCAGCACCGGCGGATAGAGGGCGCCCGCCATGGTGTGGACGTTGGGGTTGCCGAGCACCATCCCGACGGCGTCCGGTCCGTGCTCCTCGACCAGGGGGCGCAGGCCCGCGGCGACCGCGTCGAACGCCTCGTCCCAGCTTGCCTGCCGGAGCTCGCCGTCCTTGCGTACGAGCGGGCGCGTCAGCCGGTCCGGATCGGCGTCGAGCTCGCCGAACGCGGCGCCCTTGGGGCAGATGAAGCCGCGGCTGAAGACATCGTCCCGGTCGCCGCGCGCGCCGGTGACGCGCGTGCCCTCGATGGTGAGGGTGAGACCGCAGGTGGCTTCGCAGAGAGGGCAGACCCGCTGAGCGGTGCGGAAGTGGTGCGCGGAACGGGAGTTACTGGACACGGGCCCTCCCTGGGGCGGCGGCAGCAGTGACGCGCAGGCGGGGCTGAGCATACCGACCGGTACGCATGGAGGGGAGACAGTGGCGGCACCGACTTGCCTGCCGGTGGCCTCTCCGCGGTTGGCGGCGCACACCCCGCGACCGGCCTCAGTCGAAGGTGCGGGCCAGATACGCGTGCAGCAGTTCCCGGGTCTCGGCGACAAGGTCCGGGTCGCCCGACGGGTCGCTGCGGAAGGCCAGTTGGAGCAGGGCGTCCGCGGCTTCCACGCTGACCTGCAGGGAGCGGCGCAGACGGTCGTCGAGGGGCCGGCCGAGGTGCCCGGAGAGAAGCGCGCCGAGCCGGTCGGCGACCAGGTGGTTGGCGTCCGCGTCCTGCGCCGGTACCCCGAAGTCGACCAGGGCGAAGCCGGGCACGGTGCGCTTCATGGCGAGGTACTCGTCGAGGGCGGCGTCCACGGCGGCCCGCCAGTCGTCCTGCGGGACTTCGGCGATCCGCACCGTGATCCGCTGGGCGTACCGGTCGAGGTTGCGCTGCGCGAGCGCGTCGGCCATGGCGCGCTTGTTGGTGAAGAAACGGTAGACGGATCCGATGGGCACGCCCGCACGGTCGGCGACGGCGCGGGTGCTCAGGCCCTCGTAGCCCGCCTCGTCGAGGAGCGCGGCGCACGCGTCGAGTATCCGGGTGAGGCGCTCGGCGCTGCGCCGCTGCACGGGCTCGCGACGCAGGTTGCTCTTGCTCGGCTGGGAGTGGGGTCGGGACACGGGCTCCATCATGCCTTCGCCTCTCGGCAGGGGTCGTGGGCACGGTGTACGGATGTACGGACGTACGGGTGACGGGTGGGCGGCGGTCACCGGGGCACGGAGTCTGCGGGGCATGAGGGCTCCGGGTCACGGCGCCTCGGTCACCGGGCCGCGAGGCCACCGGGCCACGAGGCCACCGGGCCACGAGGTCACGCGAGCAGCAGGCTCAGGCCTCCGATCGTGTACGTGATCATCAGCGCGAGCAGCGGGAGTTGGCCCGCCACGGCCCGTGCGGGCGGGAAGAGGCGCACCGAGCGGTCGTGCGCCGCGACGACGCCCAGGACATGGCCGGTGACGATGGCGAGGACCTGCAGCACCGCGAGCCCGCCCGGACTCAGCGGTGACAGCGGCGCGGGGGGATTGTCAGTGCCGGCTGCCACCATGACTGTGCGTGGCCCTTCCGTCACGAAGAGGGTGAAGTAGTGGGCGATGAGATAGCCGACGGCGATCGGCACGAGTGAGTGCGCGAAAGCGGTGAGGGGGTGCGGGAGCCGGCCGGAGACGGCGCGTGCGGCGAAGGCGCACAGGCCGTAGACGGCGGCGACAAGCGCGGTGACGCCGAGGAGCCCGAGGGTGCCGGTGGCGGTCCGGCCGAGCGATGAGGTCTGGAGGGTGTCGATCCAGGACGGGGCGTCGGAGAGACCGTCGTAGGCGGTGGATCCGAGCATGACGGACACGGTGGCGACGAGACCGGGGGCGGGCTCGGTCGCGTCGAGACCGTGGAAGGGGTTGCGCAGGACGAGCCGCCCGTCCCTGCGGCGGCCCAGGGGGGCGAGAGCGCCGATGAGCCGGGAGTAGACCTCGAAGGCGTCGCCCCGTGTGAACCACCGCTCGCCGAAGCGGGCGGCGGCGGTGAGGTGCACGGCGGCGTAGCCGATGAGGAAGCACAGGAGGGTGGTGGACGACGCGGGCTCTGGGGCGGCCAGTTCGAGCCAGGTGAAGACGAGCAGTCCCGCCGCCGCGGGCCACAGGCCGAGACGCGGTGGCACCGGACGACCCGCGCCGGGGTCACGGCGGGCGGCGCGGCAGGCCAGAAGGTGCACGGTGCGCAGCGGGTTGAGCCGTGGCCACACCGGTCCGAGCAGCAGAGAGGAGGGGACGAGACCGACCCAGAAGAGTACGTGGACGGTGCCGGGGGCCGGATTGCGCTCCGGATCGTCGGGGCCGAGGAGGAGGTGCAGGAGGACGAACAGAGCGGCGGCCAGGCCGAGTCCGCGAAGGACCAGGCGGGTGACGCGGGCGTCGGCGGCGCGCTGGACGGCGAGCGGCAGCGCCGCCCCTGAGCGGTCGCCGCGGAAGCGGGAGACGGACCAGAGCAGCCCGAGCGCGAGGAAGGAGACGAAGAGCGCGGCGAAGGCACCGGCGAAGGCGTAGAAGGGGGAGATCGGCAGATCGTGCTGGGAGCCGATGCCGTGGGCGAGTTGGCGTATCCGTCCCGGGGAGTGGGCCGTCACCGCACCACCAGCTGGGTCAGGACGAGGCCCGAGCCATGGGTCTCGACCTCGAAGAGTCCGGTGCGGTCCGCGGTGAAGGTGAGCGTGCCCGGCTCTCCCGCGCGTAGCGCCGCCTCCTTGTCGTAGCCGTGGACGTGCAGGGTGTCGGTGCGGTCGCTGGTGACCTTCAGGCGGACGCGGTCGCCCTGGTCCAACTCCACGCGTCCGGGCGGGGGTTGGACCCTGCCGTCGGTGACGGTCACGGTGACGGTGCGGTCGACGGCACCGCCCTGCTCCGGGTCCGCCCGCCCCGCACCCGAGCCGGAGTCCGTACCCGAGCCGGAGCCCTCACCCGAGCCTGAGCCCGCGTCCGAACCGGAGCCCGCCCCCGCAGCCGCCCCTGATTCCGCTCCCGAGTCCGTGAGGTCGGCCGTGGACTCCACCGCCTTGCCGTCGACCGCCCAGACGGTGTGGTCGTCGGCGTGGAGCCGGGCCGTGAGGCGGTGGGTGCCGCGGGGGACCAGATTCCCGGGGAGGTGGTACCAAGTGCCGTACAGCCGGGCGATCTTGTGGCCGTCCAGATAGAGATACGCGTGGCCGCTGCCGGGCAGGGCCGCTCCGCCCACGCTGTCGGGGGTGAAGCGGAAGTTCCGTACGGCCAGGCGGACGTTCCAGCCGTCCTCGGCGTCGGGGCGCAGGCTCAACCCGACGTCCGGGGCGCCCTGTTCGTCGACCTGCCGGTAGCGGTGGCCGCTCTCGTCCTTGCGCTTGAGCAGTTCGCCGACCGGGCCGTCGGCCTGCTCGTGGCCGGTGCCCGGCTTGTGGTGGGTGGTGGGGCGGTCGGTGCAGCCGGTGGCGGTGGCGAGCAGCGCGAGCAGGACGACGGCCGCCGCCGGGATGCCGCGCCTCACGCGGGTGTCCCCTCGGCGGCGTCCACCGGGGGTTCTGGCGCACGCCCCGACTGCGACGGCTCCCGGCCTGCCCGAGCGCCCCGGCGGGCCGAGGCCGTCACCGCCCACACCACCCAGACCAGGCCGAGCAGTGCGCGCAGCCAGGCCGGGCCGAGCGGGATCCAGGGGATCATGACGACCGCCTTGTCGAAGGCGTCGAGCAGCGTGAGGGCGCCGAGGGCGACCGTCACCCAGGCAAGCCCTGGACGAGCGTGCCGCAGGGCCAGACCGATGACCACCCACCAGTAGGCGAGCAGCACCAGAGCGAGGGCCGGGACATAGGAGGAGGCGAGGCCCGTGGTCGCGCCCGCCACATCGAGGCCCAGGCCGACGAGCCCCACGGCCGAGGCCACCGTGGCCCACCGGTCGCGGCGGAGCCGGCGCCACCACAGGCCCGCCCCCGCCAGGGCGAGCACGGCGGCGACGGCGAGGGCGATCTGCACCTCGACACGTTCGGCACCTTGGGCGCCGTACCAGTCGCAGCCGGCCGGAAGGCGTCGTGCGCGCACGTCGTAGTCGGCACAGACCAGCAGATGGGCGAGTTTGGCGGGCTCCCCCACCAGGCGGTCCGAGCCGCCGGAGACCTCGCCGCGCCGCTCTCCGCAGGACGGCAGGGCGCGCGGCGAGGACGGTCCGGTGTCCGGCTGCCAGCAGTTGGCCTCGCCCTGGCCGTCCCACCACACGTCGGTGGCGTTGGGGCGGGCGCGGCCCTGCTTGTCCTCGCCGAGGCGGTTGCCCGCGTACCGGTTGTGGTGGGAGGTGTCGGCCTGCTTCGACCAGGCGGACTCGCCGCGGATGAAGGCCGGGACGGCGCTCAGGAAGAAGGCGGCGCGGTCATGGCCGTAGATCCGGTTGTTCTCGTAGATGTTCCAGTTCCCGCCCGCGGTGATGATCCCGGTGCCGGGCGGCATGGAGATCTGCGGGCAGACGACACCGCGCTCGTAGCCGCGCTCGATGGGCGGCTTGGCGCAGGTGCCGTCGGCGACATGGCGGTAGTAGTCCTGGTTGTTGTCATGGATGTCGTTGCCCTCGAACTTGGCGTGGTTCTGCGGCAGTCCGGGGTGGCCGGGGAAGGCGGAGTCCATGGAGGCGCCGCCCATGTTGTGGTCGAACTCGTTGTCGTGGACCCATACGGAGTCGCCGGCGGTGCCGGAGTAGCCCACCATGTTGTGGTGGCTGCGGCAGCCGGTGATCTCGATGGAGTAGCGCGGGACTTCATAGCCACGGCCGTTGTTGATGTCGGAGGCGCTGCCCGGGTAGATGCCGGAGTCCCCGTTGCCGTAGGACTCGCAGTTCTTGTAGAGCCCGTGGTCGCTGGCGAAGGTGAGGAAGCCGTACTCGTCGTTCCAGCGGGTCAGGACGTCGTCGATGACGAAGCCGTCGCCCGCGAGGACATAGAGCGAGTTGAACGTGGTGCGCTGGGCGGTGAAGTTCTTGAAGTAGATGCCGTCGCTGCCGTCCGCGCGGAGCGCGTTGAGCTTGCCGTACCCGGCGTCGAAGATCACGTCGGTGCGGGTGGCGCCCGTGCCCTCGATCTGCAGATTCTTCTTGCCGATGATCGCGACCAGGTTCTGGTTGTGCGGGCAGCGCTTCTGCTGGGCGTACGACAGGATCTGGTAACCGAGCGCGGAATCGGGCGCCTTGAGCCGGGCGCAGGCCCCGGTGGGCTTGGGCCGCGAGGGCTCCTCCTCGTAGCGGCCCGGCAGGACCGCGATGGTCATGCCGGGCCGGTCGACGGCGTCGACGGCCTGCTGCAGATGGCGGTGACCCTGGTCGAGGCAGCGGTCGAAGAGCTTCAGGTTCCGCTTGCGCAGGGGTTCGGGGAACCCCGATATCCGGCGCTCGAACGCGTCCCGGTCGCTCTTGCAGACCAGCAGATCCGGCTCGCCCTCGCGGTACTCGGGCACGCTGCCCGAGCCATCGGGGAAGGAGACCGGGCGCTCCTCATGGGCCAGGGCCGGGGAGGCGGGGACGAGCACGGCGGCGAACAGCGCGAGCACGGCAAGGAACCTGCGGGTCCATGACATGCGCGTGAGAGTAGAGCATTGTTCACTTTCTGGTAGCCCCCGTGCACGAGAAATCCTCGGCGGCTACGGCTACGGCTACGGCTGCGGCTACCGGTCCCGACAATCCCGGCCCCGGCCCTGACCCAGGCCCCGGCTCCACCCGCGGCCCAGGCTCCGGCCCGAATCTCGCGCCGGATTCGCCCAGTTGATCTCCCGCGCGCTCGCCCAGGGGGTCCGCGGAGCCGTCCGCCGCCGTTCCCGGCACGTAGAGGCCCCCGACACAGAACGGGTCGACAAGTGCATAGATGAAGGGATCATTCATAGGTCGATCGTGCATATGCCCGCGCCATTCGCGCGAGCGGGATTGGGCAGTTCGGAGGCACGGGCGCCCACCGAACGAGACGCACCGCGACCGGACCTGGCAGCCGTGCCGTTGACGGACCACCGCCGGAATCCTACGGTTATCCATAGGATTCCAGGATTCCTTCGGCAGCGGGGAGCGCACATGAGCGGCACCGAGCAGGCGCGCAAGACGGCGGAGGGGCTCGACTACCTCTCCGGCTTCGGCAACGAGCACAGCAGCGAGGCCGTCCCCGGCGCCCTTCCGCACGGCCGCAACTCACCTCAGCGCGCCCCGCTCGGTCTCTACGCCGAGCAGTTGAGCGGCAGCGCCTTCACCGAGCCGCGCGCCCACAACCGCCGCTCCTGGCTGTACCGGATCCGCCCGTCCGCCGCGCACCCGGCGTTCACGCGCACGGACAACGGCGCGATCCGCACGGCCCCCTTCACCGACGCGGTGCCCGACCCCAACCGGCTGCGCTGGAACCCGCTGCCGCAGCCGGCCCCCGGCACCGATTTCCTCGCCGGCCTGTGGACCCTCGGCGGCAACGGCGACGCGGCCCAGCGCACCGGTATGGCCGTGCACCTCTACCACGCCAACTCCTCGATGGAACGGCGGGTGTTCAGCGACGCCGACGGTGAGCTCCTGGTCGTGCCCGAGCTCGGCGCCCTGCTGATCCGTACCGAACTCGGCCTCCTGCACGCCGCGCCGGGCGAGGTGGCGCTGATCCCGCGCGGGGTGCGCTTCCGTGTGGAACTGCTCGACGAGAGCGCCCGCGGCTATGTCTGCGAGAACTACGGCGCGCCCTTCCAGCTCCCCGACCTGGGCCCGATCGGCGCCAACGGCCTGGCGAACGCACGGGACTTCCGCGCCCCCGTCGCGGCGTACGAGGACATCGATGGGCCCGGGGGCGAGGTGGAGGTGGTCAACAAGTTCTGCGGCAACCTCTGGACCGCGACCTACGACCACTCTCCGCTCGACGTCGTGGCCTGGCACGGCAATCACGTCCCGTACGTCTACGACCTGCGCCGCTTCAATGTCCTCGGCTCGATCTCGTACGACCACCCGGACCCGTCGATCTTCACGGTGCTGACCTCCCCCTCCGACACCCCGGGTCTCGCGGGCGTGGACTTCGTGGTGTTCGCGCCGCGCTGGCTGGTGGGCGAGGACACATTCCGGCCGCCGTACTTCCACCGCAACGTGATGAGCGAGTACATGGGCCTGATCGAGGGGGCCTACGACGCGAAGGCCGAGGGCTTCGTACCGGGCGGCGGCTCGCTGCACAACATGATGTCGGCGCACGGCCCGGACCGGGAGACCTTCGAGCGCGCGAGCGCCGCCGAGCTGAAGCCGCAGAAGATCGACGACGGGCTTGCGTTTATGTTCGAGACACGCTGGCCGGTCGCGCTCGCTCCCCAGGCGGCGGAGGCCGACCACCTGCAGACGCGCTATGACGATGTATGGCAGGGTCTCCAGCGTCATTTCCGGTCGTAGACCGGTCCGTCGTGTCCGGTCGCAGACCGATCGTTCGTGTCCGGTCGACGGCCGATCGGACACTTCCGGTCGTCAGACGGAGCAGAACCATTCGTCAGCATTCGTCAGACGGAGCAGATCCATACGGAGCGGAGCAGCCGTGACCGCCTTTGCCCCGGACTCGATCGTCCTGAACCGCAAGCTGCCGCTGTGGTACCAGGTGTCGCAGTCGCTGCGCGCCTCGATACTGGGCCGCTCGCCGGACGCACCGCTGCGCCTCCCCACCGAGGAGCAGCTCGCCCTGCACTACGGCGTGAGCGTGCTGACCATGCGGCAGGCGCTCAAGGAACTCGAGGACGAGGGGCTGATCAGCCGGCACCGCAGACGGGGCACCTTCATCGAGCCGAGCGCCGAACGGGGCGCGCCCGTGCGGCTGCTCGGCTCGGTGGACGCGATCGTGGCGCAGCAGTCCGGGATGCGCGCCGAGCTCCTCGACCACGGCAGCTCCCCGGTGCCCGCGGACATCTCCGAATTCTTCCCCGACTGCGCGGAAGTGGCGACGTACCACCGGCTGCGCAGCGACGAGAAGACCGGTGAGCCGACCAACCACGCGCGCAATTACGTCCGTCCGGATGTCGCCGCCCTGGTCGAGCCCGCCGATCTGGAGCGCTGGCCGATGACGAAGGTGCTGCGGGACGTGGTCCGGGTGCGGATCAGCCGTATCACGGACACCGTGGAGGCGCGGCTCGCGGACCCGGAGACGGCGGCGCTGCTCCAAGTGCCCCTGCTCAGCCCGATCCTGCACTACACCGGCGTCACCTATGACGAGGACGGCCGGGTTCTCGACGTCGCCCGGATCCACTACCGCGGCGACCGCTTCTCGTTCACGGTCACCCTGGACGCACATTGAGCACACCGTACGATTCTCTGCGTGACGTACGAGGATGCGCCGCTGCTCGATGACCTGCTGCCGTGGTCGGTCGCGCCGCTGCGGCTCGGCCGCTCCTGGCCCATGGCACCGGACGCGGCGTCCCTGAAGGCACGGTGGGCGGCGTTCGTGCGGTCCGAGGGCGCCGAGCGCGAGGCGTTGCTGCGGCCCAGCAGGTCGCGGACGCTGACCAGTTCCGTCGCCGCGCTGCCCGGCCAGTCGGGCGGTACGGGACGTCTGGCTGCCGAGTCGGGTCCGTGCCCGGAGCCGGTGCGGGTGCTGCACGGGCCGTTCGACGAGCAGTGGCTGATTCCCGACCACCGGCTGATCGACTCGGCCCGCCCCGAACTGTGGCGGGTGGCCGGTCCGCAGCAGCTCTTCCTGGTCGAGCCGGGCCATGTCCCGGATGCGAGCGGCCCCGCTCTGGTCGCCACCGCGCTCCTTCCCGACGGCCGCTCCCCCGCCGGGCGCCCCGGCCGGATCCGCCCGCTCTACCGCCGCCCCGGCGGCGAGGAGCCGAACACCGCCCCCGGCCTGCTCGAACTGCTCGGCCGGCGCTTCGGCCAGGACGTCACGGCCGAGGCGCTGCTCACCTGGACCCTCGCCGCCGCCCGGCGCACCGCAGCGGGCTGCCGGGTGCCGCTGCCCGCGGACCCCGACATCTGGGCGCACGGCGTGGAGCTCGGGCATCGCATTCTGTGGCTGCATCTGCGGACCGGCGAGCGCCCCAAGCTGCCCGGCGGGCGCCGCCCTTACGTCCGTGCGGCGCTCCCGGCCCGCCCCGGCGAGCTGCTCTACGACCGCGAGGAGGAGGCCCTGCACCTGGGTGACGGGCTGATCTCCCCGGTGCCGCCGGCGGCGTGGGACTTCCATGTGAGCGGAGTCCGGGTCCTGGAGCTGTGGTTCGAGCGGCGCTCGGGCGCCGGGCAGGCCGAGGGCCTGGACGCGCTCCGGCCCTCGTCCTGGCCCCAGGCGTGGACGTCGGAGCTGCTTGAGCTGATCACGGTACTGGCGCTGCTCGCCGAAGTGCGCCCGCGCCAGGAGGAGTTGGCGCAGGCGGCGGCCGCAGGCCCGGTCACCGCCGGGGAGCTGCGCTCGGCCGGGGTGCTTCCGGTACCGGCCGCCGCGCGTCGCCCCGCGTCGGTCCTCGACCACCACGAAGAGGGCCCCGGCGGTCAGTTCGCCCTGCTCTGAGCCGTCAGTTCGGGGCGCTCCCGGCCTCACCGTCCGCCGCGTCCCTGTGCAGCCGCCCTCGTGCGACGAGTTCGAGGACCACGGCGACCGCCACCGCCTGTACCGCCATCAGCGCGACCAGGACGAACAGCTGGACCGCGCCCGCCTGCACGGGCGAGGCGCCGCCGAGGAGCATTCCGACGAAGGCGCCCGGCAGGGTGACCAGGCCGACCGTGCGGGTCTGGTCGAGGCCCGGGAGCAGGGCGTCGGACGCGGCGGGGCGCGCGATCAGGAGGCGGGCGTCGGGGTCGGTCAGGCCGAGCGCCATGGCGGCCTCCACCTCGCCCTTGCGGGTGTGCAGTTCGTCGAGGGCGCGGCGCCCGGCCAGTACGGTCACGGTGAGCGCACCGCCGATGAGGATTCCGGTGACCGGGATCAGGGCGATGCCCTTGAGCGGTACGAGCCCGGTGAGCAGCAGTGCGACCACCACGGGCGCGACGCCGGCGCCGATCGGCAGGGCCGCCCACCACCAGGTGCCGTTGGCGGTGATCCGGCGCCCCGCGGTGCGGGCCGCGACGGCGTACATGAGGACCAGAAAGCCGAGCAGCAGAGGTACGAAGCGCACCACCCAGCCGATCAGCAGGGAGACGGCGGCCAGTTGGGCCGTGGCCCGGACCCCGGCGACGGCGATCTCCCGTGCGCGGCCGCGGCCCTCGTCGGGCGTGAGACGGGCCACGGCGGCGACCGTCGCGGCGACGACGAGCAGCACGGCGAGCACCGCGCCCAGGGTGAGGTTGACGGGGAGCAGGGCGGCAGCGGAGGACACGGTGGCCGTGGCGGCGTACGCGAGCACGCGGCAACCCTAGCCAGCCGCCCGTGGGCCGCGTCCGCTACCCGAACCCGCCGAGGATCCGCTCGATGGCCCGCTCGAAGGCCTCCTCCGCATCCGGCGGCGGAGGCCCCTCGGTGAACAGGGCGGCCAGGTGCGGATACTCACCGCCCGCGAGCCGGCGCCTCAAGTACGCGCCCCGCACCGCCTGTTCCTGCTCCTCGGTCCACGGCAGGGAGCGGCTGCGCTCGGCCATGGCCAGCTCATTGGCGACGGACATCATCGCCGTGCCGTTGACCATCGCGATCAGCTCCATCTTGGTGCCGCCGGGCGCGTCGAGGCTCTCCAGGCAGCCCAGGCAGTGCTCCAGGAAGCGCAGGGCGTTGGGGCTCGATCCGTAGACCGAGGACATGACGCGGGTGAGCCAGGCGTGGCGGTGCAGGAGGGCGCGGGCCTGGCGGGCGATGCCGCGCATATCGGCGCGCCAGTCGCCGCTGGGCGGCGCGGTCAGGTCGTACTCGCCGCTGACCTCGTCGACCATCAGCTCGTACAGGTCTTCCTTGCGCGGCACGTAGTTGTAGAGCGACATCGTGCCGCAGCCGAGCTCGCCCGCGACGCGGCGCATGGAGACCGCGTCGAGACCGTCGGCGTCGGCGATCCGCACGGCAGCCGCCGCGATGTCACCCCTGGTGTACGCGGGTTTCGGGCCGCGTCCCGTGCGCTCGGGGCGCGCCCAGATCACTTCGGGTTCGGCCGCTCGGCCCGCCATTGATCATCACCTCGCCACCATCCTAGTTACGTACAGCGTACGTAGTGCTGGTACGGTGTGCCGTATGACTTCTACGTACGCTGTACTTAGTGAGGGTCTGGAGAAGCGCTTCGGCGAGGTCCACGCCCTGCGCGGCCTCGATCTCGCGGTTCCGGAGGGCTCGGTGTGCGGTCTGCTCGGGCCGAACGGAGCGGGCAAGACGACCGCGGTCCGGGTGCTGACGACGCTGCTCGCGCCGGACGCGGGCAGTGCGCGCGTGGCCGGGCACGACCTGGTGCGCGAGGCCGGCGAGGTCCGCCGCCATATCGGCGTCACCGGGCAGTACGCCTCCGTCGACGGGGATCTGACCGGCGCCGAGAATCTGCGCCTGTTCGCGAGGATCCTGCGCGCGCCGCGCACCCGGGCCGCCGAACTCCTGGACCGCTTCGACCTGGTGGCCGCCGCCGACCGACCGGCACGTACCTACTCGGGCGGGATGCGGCGCCGCCTCGACCTCGCCGCGAGCCTGATCACCCGGCCCCGCGTGCTGTTCCTGGACGAGCCGACCACCGGGCTCGACCCGCACAGCCGCAATGAGATCTGGGCCGCGGTGAGGGAGCTGACCCACGAGGGGACGACCGTCGTGCTGACCACCCAGTACCTCGAAGAGGCCGATCAGCTGGCCGACGACATCGTCCTGATCGACGAGGGCCGGGCCGCGCACCGCGGTACGCCCGCCGAGCTCAAGGCCGCGATCGGCAGCTACGCGCAGGCGGTCGTCACCGATGCCTCCGCCCTGCCCGCCGCGGCCGCGGTCCTCGACCGCCTCACCGGCGCGGAGCCGGTGCTCGACCCGGAAAGCCGTACGGCCGCCGCCGTCTGCCTCGACCCGACGATCACGCTGCCGCGCCTGGTGCGTGAACTCGACGCGGCGGGCGTGCCGTTGGCCGACGTGACGCTTCGCCCGCCCACTCTCGACGAGGTGTTCCTGCGCCTCACCGCACGCAAGGAGACGATTTCCGCATGAGCGCCCTCGCCCACGACACCTCCGCCGTGTTCGGCCGGCATCTGCTGCGCATCCGGCACGCGCCCGCCATCACCGTCATGACACAGACGATGCCGATCGTCTTCCTGCTGTTCTTCGGGTACGTCTTCGGCTCCGCGGTCGCCATGCCGGGCACCGACTACCGCGCCTTCCTGGTGCCCGGTCTCCTGGTCGCGACCGCCGCGGGCGGCCTGATGAACGGGATGTTCGCCTCCGCCCAGGACTCCCACCGCGGCGTCATGGACCGCTTCCGCACCCTGCCGATGAGCCGGGCCGCGGTACCCGTGGGACAGGCCATGGCGGATCTCCTCGTCTCGGCCGTCGGGATGGTGCCGCTGCTGCTCGTGGGGCTCGCCATGGGCTGGCGGATCGAGGGCTCCGCGCTTCAGGCGCTCGGCGCCTTCGGACTGTTGCTGCTGTTCCGGTTCGCCGCTACCTGGGTCGGGATCCTGCTCGGCCTCGCCTCGCAGAGCGAGGAGGCAGCCGGACAGCTGGGCAGCGCCACCTTCATGCTGCCGCTGCTGTCCAACGCGTACATCCCCACCGGCAATCTGCCGTCCTGGCTGCGCACGGTCGCCGAATGGAATCCGATCAGCGCGGTGACGACCGCGGTGCGCGACCTGTTCGGCAACGCGCCCGTACCCGAGGGCGCGGCCTGGCCGGTCGCGCATCCGCTGGCGGGATCACTCGCCTGGTGCGCGGTCCTGATCGCGGTGTTCGCACCACTCGCCGTCCGACGGTACGCGGCCGCCGGCCGGTAGGCACAGTCCGGCCGTCGGTGGACACAGCCCCCGACGGCTACTTCTGCGGGGCCAGTTCGGGTCCGAGCGAGGCGAACTTCTCCTGCGAGACCACCCGCTTCGGGGGCCAGGTGATGTTCTCCGGCGGCCACTTCTGGCCGGTCTTCTTCAGGAACCAGGCGGGCGGCTCGTACATCGGCGGCTCATAGCCGGCCGGCAGCGCCGTCTTCCATTCCACTCCCTTCGTACGCTCCGTGAACTCGTCCTTGACCGCCTTCAGCCGCTCGGGCCGGGTCACGAGGTCGAGGGCCGTGGCGGCCAGATAGCGGGCCGCGGCGAGTACCGCCGCCTGTCCGGGCGCCGCCGCCGCGCAGGCCGCCGTGGACCAGGTGTGCATCTTGGTGCCGATGGGTGCGAGGGCCGCGCCCATCGACACGGTCGGTACGTTCCAGCTGATGTCGGCGACATCGGTGGAGCCGCCGCCCATGAACACCGGGTTGGGCGGGGTGAGTTCACCGATCGTGTCGTGCATGCCCTTGGCGGGCAGGCCGAGGGACTCCTGCAGCTCCTTGGCCAGCTTGTGGGCGTCGTCGGTGAATTCGGGCGGACCGATCTGCCGCATGTTCTCGTGCAGGAGCTCGGCGAAGGCCTTGGCGGGCAGCTGGTTCCAGCAGGCGGCCGTGACGCGGTGGCTCACCTTGGTCTGCGAGGCCTTCGCCGCGGCTTCGGCGACGGCGATCACCTTGTCGAGCAGGACCTGGACGCGGGCGGGGCTGCCTTCGCGTACGTAGTAGGAGATCTCGGCGATCTCCGGGGTGACGTTGGGGATGTCGCCGCCGTTGTTGATCACCCAGTGCAGACGGCCGCTCGGCGCCAGGTTCTCCTCGCGCAGGAACTCCGACATGGTCGCCATCATCACGGCGGCGTCCAGGGCCGACTTGTTGCCGAGCGGGGTGCCGCCGTGACCCGCGACGCCGAGGAATGTGAAGGTGACGGCCGTCATCGCGGTGGTGGTGCCCCAGCCGGTGGCGTTGGCCGTGGAGGGGTGCCAGTCGAGGAACGCGTCAAGACCGTCGTACACCCCCTTGGACACGGCATACGTCTTGCCGATCAAGGTCTCCTCGGCCGTGGAGCCGAAGAACTTCACGGTCACGGGCAGCTGGTGCTTCTTCGCCGCCTGCGCCACGGCGGCCGCGGCGGCGGCCGCGGCCGTGCCGAGCGCACTGTGCCCGCAGCCGTGGCCCGGCCCGTAGCCCGGCGCGAACGGATCGTGCACATACTCCTGCGGGTCGTGATGGCCCACGCCCTTCTTCTGGGACAGTCCGGGCAGCGCGTCGTACTCACCGCTGAAGCCGATCGCGGGACCGCCCGAGCCCTGGGTGTACGTGGCGGTGAACGCGGTGGGGAAGCCCGCGGTGCCGAACTCGACGCGGAATCCGGCCCGTTCGAGGAACTCCGCCTGCGCGAGCGAGGACTTCCACTCGCGCAGGGACAGCTCGGCGTTCTCCCATATCTCGGCGTTCAGGCCGGTCACCCGGGTGGAGTTCGCGCCGATCCAGGCGAGCGCGGTCTTCTTCGCGGGGCTGTCGTCGGCCAGGCCTTCGGGTGCCTTGTACGCACCGTCTGCACCGTCCGCCGCCGTCTCGTCGGCGGCGGCCGCCATCGCGGGATCGGTCTCGGCGGTCATGGCGGCCGCGGTCACTCCGGCGGCACCGAGCAGCTGCATCACACGTCTGCGGCTCAGCGAGGGGTGGCCGCCTGCGGCGGATCCATGCTCGTGCTCATGCTGATCGTGCAGGTCACACACGCGGGCCTCCGGGGGTGAGGGCGGGTGGCGAAGATGGGTGTAACAGGCAAGCGACAACGGGAACGATCAGCACCCTGGACCCCACAAGTTGCTTCGTCAACATCCGGGGATGACAAAGGCGTTACACGGGGTTCAGGATCTTGAAGCATGCAGATACGTCCGCGGTCCCCGCAGCCGCTCCCGCAGCCGCACCCCCTCGACGGCATCACGGTCGTCGCCGTCGAGCAGGCGGTGTCGGCGCCCTTCGCGACCCGTCAGCTCGCCGACCTCGGCGCCCGTGTCATCAAGGTCGAGCGCCCCGACGGCGGCGACTTCGCGCGCGGCTACGACATCGCGGCGCGCGGTCTCGCCTCGCACTTCGTATGGGCCAACCGCGGCAAGGAGTCCCTGGCGGTCGACCTCAAGGATCCACGGGGTCTCGCTGCGGTACGCGCGCTCATCGCCGACGCCGATGTGTTCGTGCAGAACCTGGCGCAGGGCGCGGCGGCCCGTCTCGGCCTGGACGCGGCGACCCTGTGCGCCGCGCATCCCCGGCTCGTGGCGGTGGACATCTCGGGCTACGGGGCGGGCGGCCCGTACGCGGACAAGCGGGCCTACGACATGCTCGTACAGTGCGAGGCGGGTCTCGTCTCGGTGACCGGCACCCCCGGGCAGCCGGTCAAGGCCGGGATCCCGGCGGCCGATATCGCGGCCGCGATGTACGCCTTCTCCGGGGTACTCGCCGCGCTGCTCCGGCGTTCGACGACCGGGCTCGGCGGCCCGGTGGAGATCTCCATGCTGGAGTCGCTCGCCGAGTGGATGGGGCACCCTCTGCACCACGCGATGCACGGGGGCGAGCCGCCGGCGCGCACCGGTCTCGCGCACGCCGTGATCGCGCCCTACGACGCGTACGCGACGGCCGACGGAGCGCGGGTGCTGCTCTCGGTGCAGAACGACCGGGAATGGCGGCGCCTCGCCGAACTGGTGCTGCGCCGCCCCGAGTTGGCCCTCGATCCGGCGTACGCGACCAACGCGGCACGCACGGCGCACCGGGCGGCGACGGACGAACTGGTGGCGAAGGCGCTCGCGGAACTCGACGCGGACACGGCGGTCGAACGCCTTGAGGAGGCGGGCATCGCGTGCGCGCGGCTACGGGATCTCACGGAGGTCGCGGCCCATCCGCAGCTGGCGGCCAGGGAGCGATGGCGCGAGGTGGGTTCACCGGTGGGGCCGCTGCGGGCCCTGCTGCCGCCGGTGACACTGCCGGGCGGGGTGGAGCCGGTGATGGGGGATGTGCCTGCGCTCGGCGAGCACACCGGGGCGCTGCTGCGTGCCGTGGGGATGTCGGACGCCGAGATCGCAGCGATGCGCCGGGACGGTGTTCTCGCCTGAGCGCGGGCGGTGGTCGGATATGTGGCCCGCGGCTGCGGGCCCACACTGTCCTGCTTCTTCGCTTGTCCTGCTCGTGCCCGCGGCGGCTCAGCGGCCGCCGAAGAGCGAGCGGGTCAGCCGCCTCAGCGGCGCGAAGAGCGAGACCTTCCGCACACGAGCACCACGGCTCGTACGCTCGTGCGCCACGTCACGTGTCGTGAGCTCACGCATCAGCGTCGTCGCCTCCGCCGCCTCGCGCTGCGGGACGGCGGGACCGCCCAGCACCGACAGATGGCGGTCGAGACGAGAGCTGGTCGCGCTGCTCCCGCAGGTGATCGCAGGGACACGCGCCCTGCTGCGCACTGTTATCTGTTCCATGTCACTCCCCACCCGTACGAGGGCACCCGGCCCGGGCAGGTTAACCCTATCGCCCCTCAACGACACTCGTGTATCCCGGTCGCAGGATTCACCTCCCTCTTAAGGAGGTTGACCATTACTCTCCGAATACGCCTGATTCCAGGGCGACTTGGACAAGTGGTGCGGTAGTGGGCCGTGGTGACCCACCGTCGGGTTCCTCGGTGACCGCGAGCCCGGTGGACCGGGCGTCGAGACCCCGGGCCAGGAGCGGCCGTTCGCCGTCGAGAAGGCCCAGGGAACGGGCCCTCCCGTGGCCGGTCTGCCACAGCTGGTGCACCTTCCCGCGCGGCGGCCCGGCGACACCTGTGACGATCACCACTGCGCGGTCGAGCGCGGGTGAGGCGAGCACGGAGACGGCGGCGCCCCCGCGGCCCCTGCCGCTGCCGGCGTGGGCGTCGGGCGCGGCCAGGACCCGGGCGATCCCCTGGGCCTGGGCGCGGTCGTCGGCGAGACGGGACCGCGCCTGCTGCAGCTGGACGCCGAGGAGCACGGCGGCCAGCAGCGCGAGGGCGGCGGCGGACGCGGTGAGGAAGGCCACGGCGGCCGCGGGTGACCGTCCGCGCGGGCGCCTCGGCGCCGGGGCGTCCGGGGCGTCTGGGGTGTCCGGGGCGTCCGGGGCGTCCGGGGCGGACTCCTGCTGGATGGCCCGTACGGGCAGTGCGTCCTGCCGGGTGGTCCTTACGGCCGGTGCGGACTCCTGCCGGATGGTCCGTGCGGCCGGTGCGGACTCCTGCCGGATGCTCCGTGCAGCTCGTACGGGCTCCTGTTCCGTGGTCCGTGCGGCCGCGAGCACCCGCGCGCGCAGCCCGGCCGGTGCGGTGGCGGCGGCCGCGCAGGCCAGGCGTACCGTTCCCGCCTGCAGCGTGCGCAGTTCGGCTGCACAGGGCGCGCAGCGGCCCAGATGCCGGTCGAAGCGGCGCAGTTCGCGCGGCTCCAGGGCGTACAGGGCGTAGGGCACCGCCAGGGCGTGCACGTCACGGCGCAGGTTCACGCGGTTCCTCCGTCGAGGCAGTGCCGCAGCCGCAGGAGTCCGTCGCGCATCCGGGTCTTGACCGTGCCCAGGGGCAGCGAAAGGTGTCCGGCCACTTCGCGGTACGTGTAGCCGTCGTAGTAGGCGAGCGTCACGGACTGGCGCTGCAGGGCGGTGAGGCGGTCCAGGCAGCGGCGCACCCACTCGCGCTCCAGGCCCGCTTCCACCTCTTCGGCGACCTCGTCGAAGGCGGGGGTCACGGCGCGCCGGGCGGCCCGCTGCTCCCGCTCCCCCGCGGCGCGGGCCGCCCGCACCCGGTCGACGGCCCTGCGGTGGGCGAGGGTCAGGATCCAGGCGAAGGCGCCGCCGCGCGCGGGGTCGAAGCGGGCGGCGCAGCGCCACAGTTCGAGCAGTACCTCCTGGGTGACCTCCTCCGACTGCGCCGGATCGCGCAGCACTCTGCGGACAAGCCCGTAGACCGGGCCCGATACCCGTTCGTACAGCTCCTCGAATGCCCGGTGGTCCCCACGGGCCACCAGCGGCAACAGCTCTTCCGGCTCCACCGCCCCCCCCCCTTTCGTCCTCGGGCATTCGGAGCGCGGTCCGGGGCGGATGGCCGCCGGAGCGGCCCGTGCGCGAGCAAGGAGCGGGCAAGAGCGCGCCGCGGGACACGGCGCGGGACGGGCCAATCCGCCCGGCCGTGGTCCCCGAATGGCCTGCATCGGCGCTGCCGACGAAGGACGCCGCGACGACGGACGCCGCGGCGCACGCAGACGAAGGACGGATGCGATGAAAGCAATCGCCAGAAGCGGGCCCGGACGAAGGAGTCTGGCCGCGCTGGTCTGTGGCGCACTTGCCGCCGGGGGACTCGCAGCCGCCGGGGCGGCCGCGCTGCAGCCGGGCACGGCCGCCGCGTCGAGCCACCGGGAGGCCCCGCTGATCTCCGGGCAGCCGGAGTACGACAACACGGACGTGTACGCGTTCGTCAGCCCCGACAAGCCCGACACCACGACCCTTGTCGCCAACTGGGTCCCCTTCGAGGAGCCGGCGGGAGGCCCGACCTTCTACCCCTTCCCCAAGGACGCGCAGTACGACGTGCACATCGACAGCGACGGGGACGCCCAGGGAGATCTGATCTACCGCTGGACCTTCGACACGAAGGTGAAGAACGGCAACACGTTCCTCTACAACACGGACCAGGTCACCTCGCTCGACGACCCGGACCTCAACGTGACGCAGTCGTACGACATCGACGTGCTGAAGCTCAACAAGCAGAAGGTCGTCTCCACGGCGAAGATCGCGAACGATCTGCCGATCGCGCCCTCGAACGTCGGCAAGGCGTCCATGCCCAACTACCAGAAGCTGCGCGACCAGGCGGTCCGCAAGACGGCCGACGGCTCGACCTCTTACGTGGGCCAGGCCGACGACCCGTTCTTCCTCGACCTGCGGGTCTTCGACCTCCTTTACGGCGGCGACCTGTCGGAGGTCGGACGGGACACCCTCAGGGGCTACAACGTGAACACCGTCGCCCTGCAGGTGCCGACCGCCAAGCTGGTGCAGTCCAAGGACCAGCCTGTGGTGGCCGTGTGGTCCACGACGCAGCGCAAGAACGCCGCCGGCAAGTGGACACAGGTCTCCCGCCTCGGTGCACCGCTGGTCAACGAGGTCGTCGTCCCGATCAAGGACAAGGACAAGTTCAACGCGTCCTCGCCCTGGGACGACGCGCAGTTCGCGAAGTACGTGCAGAAGCCCGAACTTCCCAGGCTGATAGAGAAGTTCTACAAGATCAAGGCACCCAAGGAACCGCGTGACGACCTGGTTTCGGTGTTCCTGACCGGTGTGAAGGGCCTCAACCAGCCGCCGAACGTGCGGCCCGCGGAGGCACTGCGCCTGAACACGGCGATCAAGCCCGCCGCAGCCCCGAAGCGGCTCGGCGTGATCGACGGTGACAACGCCGGTTACCCCAACGGCAGGCGCCTCGCCGATGACGTCGTGGATATCTCGCTGCAGGTCGTGGAGGGCGAACTCGTGGGCGCCAAGAACGACTTGGGTGACGCGGTCGACGTCAACGACAAGGCGTTCGGCAGCACGTTCCCGTATGTCGCCCTGCCCACCGCGGGCTCCCGCGGACCGGTCGCGGGCAAGGGGGACGACCCGGGTGTGGCCCGCAGTCAGCTGACCGGCGGCGCGGCGGTCACGCGGCCCGCTGACGACGACACCGTCGTCCTGATCGCCTCGGCGGCGTCCGGAGCGGCGGGCGTGCTGCTCATCGGCTCCGGCCTCCTGTGGTGGCGGACGCGGCGGTCCACCGGGTGACCGCCCGGCGGCCCTGAAAACCGGCGTGGCCCGCGTGGGTGCTGTTCCCCCTCGCGCGGGCCACGCCTTCCAGCGGTGCGGACGACGTCGTGGCGGCAACGCCGACGACGCCGACGAGGACCACAAGGCCGACGAGGCCGACGAGGCCGACGAGGCCGACGAGGCCGACAAGGACCACAAGGGGGCGGACGTGAACTGGGGGCTGAGGTGCGGGACATGAGTGGGCGCTCGCGGCGGTACGGACGGGTGCGGGCGGCGGGGGCGGCGCTCGTCCTGGCGGGGGTGCTGAGCGTGGGCGGGGCCGTCATCGGCGGCGCCACGGGGGCGCCGGAGCCGGTGCGCACGGCGCCGCCCGCTGCCGATCCGGCACGGCTCGGGGCCGCGGACCTGGATCGCGCGGTCAGCGCCCTGCAGGACCATCTGCGCTCCCAGCCAAGGGACTTCACCTCGTGGGCGAACCTCGGCACGGCCTATGTGGAGCAGGCCCGCACGGACGGCGCCCCCTCCCGGTACCCGCAGGCCGAGCGGGCGCTCTCCCGCTCGCTCGGCCTGCGTCCCGGCAACGACGCGGCCCTCGCGGCACGCGCGGGACTCGCCGCCGCGCGGCACGACTTCACGGGGGCGCTGCGCGACGCACGGGCGGCGCTCACGGCGAACCCGTACAACGAACGCGCCCTGGCCCTGCGGATAGACGCGCTCGTCGAGCTGGGCCGCTACACGCAGGCCGAGCGGGCCGCCGCCGAGGCCGACGCGCGGCGCCCCGGCATCCCCGTCTTCACTCGGTACGCGTATGTCCTGGAGCTGCGCGGCGACACGAAGGGCGCCCGTGAGGTCCTCAACCGGGGCCTCGCGTCGGCGAGTTCGCCTCCCGACCGGGCCTACGTGGCGACGGCGCTCGGCCGCCTTTCCTGGCAGCGGGGTGCCTATGAGCGCGCCCTCGGCCACTACGCGACGGCACTGCGGGCGGCACCGTCGTATCTGCCCGCCCTGGAGGGCCGGGCGGCGGCACGGGCGGGCACGGGCGACACGGCCGCCGCCATCGGGGACTTGGAGCGGGTCGTACGCCGGGCTCCGCTGCCAGGGCCGCTGGTGGCCCTCGGCGAGCTGTACGAGGCGAAGGGCCGCGAAGCCGCCGCCCGGCGCCAGTACGCGCTGGTCGGCGCCTGGACCTCGCTCGCCCGCGCGAGCGGCGTCAACACCGACCTGGACACGGCGCTCGCGGCCGCGGACCACGGCGACCGGCGCGCGGCGCTCACGGCCGCCCGCGACGAGTGGCGCCGCCGGCACACGGTCCACACGGCCGACGCCCTCGCCTGGGCGCTGCATGTGAACGGCCGGGACGCGGAAGCACTCGCCCCCGCCCGCCGCGCCACGGCCCACGGCCTGCGCGACGCGACCCTCCTCTACCACCGCGGCGTCATCGAGCAGGAGACCGGCCACAAGTCCGCCGCCCAACGTCTGCTGTCGGCGGCCCTCGACCTCAACCCCCGCTTCTCGCCGCTGGGTTCACGGGACGCGCGGGAGCGCCTCACGGCGCTGCGGGGTGAGGGGTCATGAGGCGGGTCGTCATGCGGGGCGTCAGGCGGATCTGGAGACGGGGCGTGGGGCGGGGCGTAGGGCGGGACATGAGGCGGGACATGAGGGCGGTCACGAGCGGTACGCGAAGGGCGCGCCGCGCCGGGCCGTATGCGGCGGTGCTCCTGGGCGCGCTGCTCGCCCTGCTCCTGCTGCCCGCGCCGGCCGCGAGCGCGCACCCCCTGGGGAACTTCACCGTCAGCCGCTACGACGGGATCGTGGTCGCCCCGGGGCGGCTGCGGGTCGACCACGTGGAGGACCTGGCGGAGATCCCGGCGACACAGGCCGCCCCTGACATCAAGCGCATGGGCAGGGACAGTTGGGCCAGGGAGCGGTGCCTGACCGCGGCCCGCGGGACAAGGGTCCTGGCCGACCGGCGCCCCGTACGCCTCACGGTGGACACCGGTCTCGCGCGGGTACGGCCGGGCCAGGCGGGCCTGACGACGCTCAGGGTGGAGTGCCGGCTCGGCGCGGCCGTACCCCGTGGCGCCGAGGCCGTCACCTTCCGCGGGAGCGGAGAGCCGGGCGGCTGGCGGGAGATCACCGCCCGCGGCGACCGGATGACCCTCAAGGCGTCCACGGTGCCGCGCGACTCCGTGTCCGCGCGTCTGACCCGCTATCCGCAGCGGCTGCTCGCCTCGCCGCCCGACCGCCGCGACGCCGCCTTCCGCGTCGCTCCCGGCGGGCCCGCGCTCACCGACGACCGGCGCCCCGCGGCTCCTGCCGGTGTCCTGCCGCGCGGCGCCGACCGCTGGACACAGGCCCTCACCGCGCTCGTCGCGCGGCACGACCTCACCCCCGGTGTCGCCGCGCTCGCCCTCGGCACGGCCGTCCTGCTCGGCGCCCTGCACGCGCTGGCGCCCGGCCACGGCAAGACCCTCATGGCGGCCACCGCGGCGGCGGGCGGCCGCAGTTCGCTGCGGGACGTGCTCGCCCTGGGCGCGTCCGTGACCGTCACCCACACCCTCGGCGTGTTCGCGCTCGGCGCCCTGGTGACCGCGGGCTCGGCGGCGGCGCCGTCGGTCGTGGCCTGGCTCGGGCTCGCCAGTGGCACCCTGGTGACGGCGGCGGGACTCACGCTGCTGCGCAGGGCGTGGCGGCGGCGCGGGGGCGGGGGCGCGCACGGTCACGGGCACGACCATGAACACGGGCACGGCCACGAACACGGTCACGGTCACGGGCACCCTCGCCCCCACACCCACACCCGCCCCCCGAGCCTGCGCGGCATGGTCCTGCTCGGGTTCGCCGGGGGCCTGGTGCCGAGTCCCTCGGCGGTCGTGGTCCTGGTGGGCGCCGCCGCTCTGGGCCAGGCGTGGTTCGGTTTCCTGCTGGTCCTCGGCTACGGCGCGGGCCTCGCCCTGACGCTGACCCTGGCGGGTCTGGCCGTGGTGCGGGTCGGCGGGCGGGCGGCCCGTGCCCTGGCCGCCCGCAGGAAAACGCGGGCGGTACGGCTCGTGCAGCGGGCCACTCCCTTCGGCACGGCCTGTGTGGTGGTCGCGCTCGGTTGCGGATTGGTGCTCAAGGGGGCCGCAAATGCGCTGAGTTGAGGTAGTTTTCTGAGGAATGGCTCGGCTGCGGATGGGGGGTTCGCCCGTGAGCGAAGAGCCGGGCAGTGAGGGCCGGGAGCGAGTCATCGGAGGCCGCTACCGCCTTCTGTCCGCACTGGGCGAGGGCGGCATGGGCACGGTCTGGCGTGCCCGAGACGAGGTGCTGCACCGCGAGGTGGCCGTCAAGGAGGTGCGCGCGCCGGCCGGGCTGCCCGCGAGCGACGTCGAGCGGCTCTACACCCGTCTGGAGCGGGAGGCATGGGCCGCGGCCCGCGTCTCGCACCGCAATGTGGTGACGGTCTACGACGTGGCGACCGAGAGCGGCCGCCCCTGGATCGTCATGGAGCTGGTCCGCGGCCTGACCCTGTCCGACGTCCTGGAGGCGGAGGGGCCCCTGCCGCCCCAGCGGGCCGCCAGGATCGCCGCCGACGTCCTGACCGCCCTGCGCAGCGCGCACGGCGCGGGCGTGCTGCACCGTGACGTGAAGCCCGGAAACGTCCTGCTTTCCAACGACGGCCGGGTGGTCCTGACGGACTTCGGCATCGCCATGGTCGAGGGCAGTTCGGCGCTCACGATGACCGGCGAGGTCGTCGGCTCGCCCGAATTCCTGGCCCCGGAGCGGGCGTTGGGCCGCACCCCGGGCCCGGAGTCCGATCTGTGGTCCCTCGGCGTGCTCCTGTACGCGGCGGTCGAGGGATACACGCCGTTCCGGCAGGACACCCCGCTGTCCACGCTGCGCGCGGTCGTCGACGAGGAACTGCCGCCGCCGCGCCGAGCGGGCCCTCTCACTCCCGTCATCGAGGGGCTCCTGCGCAAGGACCCGGCCGAGCGGCTCTCGGCGGCCGACGCGGAGCACGATCTACGACTCGTGGGCGCGGGCGGCACCCCGCGCAGCGGCCAGGCGTTCGCCGCCGCGCCCTACACGCCGACGGTCACCGCCGGGCCGCACACTCCCCCGACGCCGACCCCGACCCAGTCCGCGACACCGGCACCGGCCGCCTTCATGGCGGCCGGCCCCGCGGAGGGCGCGACCACCACCACGTCACCGGCACCACGGCAGCGCCGCGCCGCCATGGCGCTGATCGCCGGTCTGGCCGCGGTCGCGCTCGCCATCGCAGGTATCACGTACGCCCTCGTCAACCGCGACAACGGCGGCGGAGGTTCCAACGGCGGTGGCAGCAGCGGCGGTTCGGGCGGCTCAGGCAACGGCGGCAATGCGAGCAACGGCACGGGCGGCGGAAGCGGCGACGCTTCGAGTCCGGGCGGCGACGGCGGCGGAAGCGGTGACGGCGGCACGGACAGCGGCGGCAACGACGGAGGAGGAGGGGACGGCGGAGGCGACGGCGGGGGCGACAACGGCGGCGGCAACGGCGGGACGAACCATCCGCCGCAGTCCGTGAAGGTCACCCTCAGCGCGATCCGCGGCAGTTACTCGGGGACGTGCCCGCCGCCCGCGGCCGAGGCACCCGCCTTCACGGCGACCTTCACGCTCGGCCGCACCCCGGTCACCGTCGAATACCGCTGGGTGACCGGGAGCGGGGATTCCTCCGACCCCGGCTGGAAGTCCTTCTCACTGCCCGCGGGCGGCCAGAAGACCCGGCAGGTCAACCATGTCGAGACGGGGTACGAAGCGGGCGGCCAGCTGCACAACAGCGTCCGCGTCGAGGTGCGCAAGCCGCTCGCGGCACAGTCCAACTCGGTGGCCTACTCGGTGACATGCGAGGAGGAGCCGCCGACGGACGGGGGCTCCTACTCGCCGAACCTCACTCAGCGATCCGCGGTCGTCCGCGCGCAGCGGACCACGGTGACACTCACACGGCGCCGCTGAAGGTGGGCAGATAGCCACCCGACTGGCCGGAGGCCGTGGGGTGGTAGGACTCGCCGATATTGCCCCAGTTGACACTGTGCAGCCAGGAGGCGCCCGAGCAGATCTCGTGCCCGGTGAAGGCCGGGGTCACATCGGCGAAGGTGAACCCGTGGTCGGCGGCGCGCTTCGCGGTGGCCGCGTTGAGGTGGTCGGCGGCGCCGTTTATGGCCGACCTCTCGTTCTCGGTGAGCCCGGCCGCGCAGCTGCCGCCGAGCTTGTAGAAGCGGGGATAGCCGAGCACCACCACATGAGCGCTCGACGCCTTGGTGCGGATCGCCGAGTACGTCGAGTCGAGCTTGCCGGGGAGCGTGGTGTCGACGTAGCTCTTGGCCTGGTTGACGCGGTTGATGCAGGTGCTCTCGGACTGCAGCACACAGGTCGTCATGACATCGGCGAAGCCGGCGTCATTGCCGCCGACGGAGATCGAGACCAGCGTGGTCGCCGAAGTGAGCGGTCCGAGCTGGGAGTTGACGACATCACCCGTACGGGCGCCGGAGCAGGCGGTGAACGAGAATGAGGAGGGTGAGTGGGCGTTCGCCCACAGAACGGGGTAGGCGCGGGTGCTGCGCTTGCAGTTGCCGCTTCCGCTGTCGTAGTTGCCGGCGCCGACGCCGGAGGAATAGGAGTCACCGAGGGCCACATAGCTCTCGGCTGCCGCCTCTTCGGCGGCGAGTGCGGGGCCGGCCCCGGTGAGGGCGAAGCCGCCGGCGAGGAGTAGAGACGACACATAGGCCGTGATTCGGGACAGTCTCATGGAACCTCCCTTAGCAGGATCTCTGCCTCACCTGTGGTAGCACGCACCACAGGTGACCAGGTGTGAACATGCCAAGAAACTTCGGCATGAACACCTTCACGCGAGTCGGGATTGACCAGCCGTCAAGCAGGAACACGAGCAACTCCTGTCCTGTGACCGGTAGGTGACCCAGCGTTGAAAACCCTGCCCCGTGGGCGCCTTCGGCATCTTGACGCGCCGTCTCCGCCTGCGCGACATTGAAGCCCGGCATCCGGCGCTTCGGGGGGCGAAGGCCGGCATCCGGTGCGTCGGGGGGCAAAGTCGCCAATGCAGCCCATCAGTGACAACCCATCAGCAGGGGACAGAGCGTGGCCGGGAGGCACGCGAAGGACCCCCGGCACTGAGTACATGCCCGTTTTCGCGGGTGCGGCCGTCGCCGTCGGCGCGGTCGGTCTCTTCCTCGGGCTCATCGATCTCGACTCCCCGCTGCGCGCGCCGTTCGTGCTCTTCTTCCTGATCACCGCGCCCGCGGCCGCCACCGCAACCGCCTTGCGGAGGATGGAACCGTGGGGCCGTGCGGTGGCGTCGTGTGCAGCAGCGGCCGCAATCGACCTGCTGGTCGCCCAGACGATGCTCGCCCTGCACATGTGGTCGATCCGCGGCGGTATCGCGGCAGTTGCCGCGATCAGCCTCCTCATAGCTCTACTCGCACTGGTCCGGCGCCCGCCCCATGGGCGACCGGCGCAGGACCTCAGGAGAAGGGCCTCCTGAAGTGGACATCAGCGTGTACCGCCCCGGCGAACTCACGAGCTCCGACCGGGCGGCGTGGACGGCGATGCAGTCCAAGGCCCATCTGCACGGCGCGCCAGGGCTCGCCAACCCGTTCCTGGCACCCGAGTTCACCGACGCGGTGGGCCGCTGCCGGCGCGGGGTGCGGATCGCGGTGGTCCGCGAGGACGGCGAGCCCGCGGCGTTCTTCCCGTTCCAGCGCACGGCGGCGGGCGTGGGCCGCGCCGTGGGCCTCGGCCTCTCGGACTGCCAGGGCATGGTGCACCGCCCCGGCTTCACCTGGGACGCGCTCGACGTGCTGCGGGCCGCCGGTCTCGCCGTGTGGGAGTTCGACCATCTCACCGAAGGACAGCGCCCCTTCGAGCGCTGGGCGACCGGCTCCTTCCCGTCGCCGGTGATCGATGTGGACGAGGGATACGCCGTCTATCTCGACCACCTCCGAAGACGCTCGCCCAAATTCACCCGGCAGACCCTCGCCAAGGAACGCCGCCTCGTCCGCAACGTCGGCGCCCTGCGCTACGTACACGACGAACGCGACCCCGCGCTGCTCCGCACCCTGATGGCCTGGAAGTCCGCGCAGTACCGGAGAACCGGCCGCGGCGACCGCTTCGCGCACGCCTGGATCGTCGCCCTCGTCGAGCGGCTCTTCCACACCCGCACCGACTCGTTCGCCGGACTGCTCTCCGTTCTCTACGCGGACGGCGCACCGGTCGCCGCGCACTTCGGACTGCGCTCCGAGCGGGTGCACACCTGCTGGTTCCCCGCCTACGACCCGGCCTTCGCGAAGTACTCCCCCGGCCTCCTGATGCATCTGCACATGGCCGAGGGCGCCGCCGCCGACGGGGTCGCCTATATCGATCTGGGGCGCGGCAAGAAGGAGTACAAGGACTCCCTCAAGACACGTGAACTCGGCGTGTCCGAAGGGTGGGTGACACGCCGTCACCCCGTGGCGTACGGGCACCGGGCGCGCCGCGCCCCGCTCCGCGCGCTGCGCAACACCGTGCTGGCCCGACCCGAGCTCTTCGAGCCAGCCGATCGTCTGCTCAAACGGATCGGAAAAGTCCGCTCCGGCGGCTGATCACGGTGGAAAAAGAGGAGCGCATGACAAAGAAGTCGCTCCGCCCGCATCGGTGGAAGTAAGGCCAAAACGCAGAAATGTGGGGGCTCGTTCCAGGCCTTGCCATAGGAACCCAATCATCAATACCGTCGTACATCCACCCGCATCGGCCCATCATGCACACGGCTCCAGGGGAGGGCTCAAGAGCCACGGTGGTACCGGCGCGGGGCGCGGTAGGGGGGTGCCGTGCTCGGGGCCGCAACTGTCCCGAGTCGCGTGCCGCGCGGCCAGCTTTGCCAGCTCATCCGGCCCGCACGGAGACGCACGGAGATCGCCTCCGTGCGGTCACAGCCAGACCGTGCTGCCGGGTGAGAACCCCCCTTTCGAACCGGAAACTCATCCGGGCCGCCCGGGGGCGGGCGGTCCACCGGCGAGAGGGAAGCAGACTCGTGAGCTCTTTTGTGCGCCCGGCCGCACCGGGCGAAGAACCGTTAACGGAGCCGCACCAGAGGGGGAAGTACCGTCCGGTCTCCACTCACCTGGCGATAGCGCCGCCGGTGAGTGTCGTGATCCCCGCCATGAACGAGGCGGAGAACCTGCCGTATGTCTTCAAGACGCTGCCCGACTGGATCCACGAAGTGGTCCTGGTGGACGGCAACTCCACCGACGACACGGTCGCGGTGGCCCGTGAGCTGTGGCCGGACGTCAAGGTCGTCGAGCAGCGTGGCAAGGGCAAGGGGGATGCCCTGATCACCGGCTTCGAGGCCTGCACGGGCGACATCATCGTGATGGTCGACGCGGACGGCTCCGCGGACGGCCACGAGATCGTCAGCTATGTCTCCGCCCTGGTCTCGGGCGCCGACTTCGCCAAGGGCTCGCGCTTCGCCAACGGCGGCGGCACCGACGACATGACGCCCATCCGCAAGCTCGGCAACCATGTCCTGTGCTCGGTGGTGAACGCCAAGTTCGGCGCCCGCTACACCGATCTCTGCTACGGGTACAACGCCTTCTGGCGGCACTGCCTGGACAAGATCGACCTGGACTGCACGGGCTTCGAGGTGGAGACCCTGATGAACATCCGGGTCGTCAAGGCGGGCCTGAGAGTCCAGGAGATACCGAGCCACGAGTATCTGCGCATCCACGGGGCCAGCAATCTGCGTGCCGTGCGTGACGGCTTCCGGGTGCTCAAGGTGATCCTCAAGGAGCGCTCCAACCGCCGCTCGCAGCGCCGCGCGAACCTCGTGGCGCTCAACACGCGCCGAGGAGAGCTCTCTTGACGGACCGGCACGCAACGGGGGATGTCTCCGTCGTCATCTGCGTCTACACCGAGGACCGCTGGGAGGACATCCTCGCGGCGGTCTCCTCGGTGCGGGCCCAGTCCCTGCCGGCGCGCGAGACGCTGCTCGTGGTCGACCACAACCAGGCGCTCCTGGAGCGCCTGGTCCGTGAGTTCAAGGAGGCGCGGGAGGTGCGGGTGCTCGCGAACGCGGGCCCCCGCGGCCTGTCCGCGGGCCGCAACACCGGTATCGCCGCCTCGTACGGCGAGATCATCGCGTTCCTCGACGACGACGCGGTGGCCGAACGCGACTGGCTGCTGCACTTCGCCGCGGGCTACCGCGATCCGCGGGTCATGGCGGTCGGCGGCCGCACCCTGCCCATCTGGGCCTCGGGGCGCCGGCCCGGCTGGTTCCCCGAGGAGTTCGACTGGGTCGTCGGGTGCACGTACAAGGGGCTGCCGCGGGGCCGGGTGCGGGTGCGCAACGTGCTCGGCGGCAACGCGTCGTTCCGGCGCAGCGCCTTCGACACGGCGGGCGGCTTCGCCACCGGCATCGGCCGTGACGGCGACAAGCGGCCCCTGGGCGGCGAGGAGACCGAGCTGTGCATCCGGCTGACCCGGGCCAGACCGGACGCCGTGCTCCTGATCGACGACCGCGCGGTGATCCACCACCGGGTGCCCGCCGTGCGCGAACACTTCCGCTACTTCCGCAGCCGTACGTACGCGGAGGGCCTGTCGAAGGCGCTCGTGGCCCGAAGTGTCGGCGCCGACAAGGGACTTGAGTCGGAACGCCGCTACACGACACGGGTACTGCCCGCGGGTGCCGTCCGCGGACTGCGCGACGCACTGCTCGGCCGGCCCGGTGGTGCGGGCCGCGCGGGCGCGATCGTGACCGGCGTGCTCAGTGCGGCGGGTGGGTACGTTCTGGGCACCGTCAGGGCACGGCGCGCCGGACTGTCCTTCGCCGTCGCCGAGGTGCCGCGCCCACAGGCGGGCGCCTCGGGCGCCGGACCAGGCAGCCCTTCCGGCTCCAACTCGCCGACGGCGAGCGGTACTTCACGCGGAGGTGAACCGTGAGCGAGCCGGTCCCCATCCTCATGTACCACGCCGTCGCACACGCCCCCGCGCCCGCGGCGCACGGCCTGTCCGTGGCACCGGGCGCCTTCGCCGAGCAGATGGAGGTGCTCGACGAGCAGGGGTTCACACCGGTGACGACGGCCCAGCTCGGCGCGGCCTGGCGGGGCGGGCCCGCGCTGCCCCCCAAGCCGGTCCTCATCACCTTCGACGACGGCTACGAGGGCGTGCACGGCCACGCGCTGCCCGTGCTCGCCAAGCACGGCTTCACGGCCACCGTGTTCGTCACCACGGGCTGGCTGCGCGGCCCCTACGACACCGGGGGCGCCCTCGACACGATGCTGGACTGGCCCCAGGTGCGGGACCTCGCGGCGGCCGGACTCGAGATCGGCGCGCACAGCCACACCCACCCGCAGCTCGACCAGCTCCCCGAGGACGACCTGTGGCGGGAGCTGCTCAGGCCGAGGGAGATCGTGGAGGCCGAGCTCGGTACCCGCCCGGCCTCCCTGGCCTTCCCCTACGGCTACTCGGACCGCGCCGTGCGCAGCACGGTCCGCGGCGCGGGCTACGCCCAGTCGCTCGCGGTCGGCAACACGCTCGCACGGCGCCCCCAGGGCCCGTATGCGCTCAGGAGGCTGACGGTGAGCCGCAGCACCACGGCCCAGGAGTTCGCGGCGATCGTCGAGGGCCGGCTCATCTTCCGCACCTTCGCCAGGGATCGCACGCTCACCAAGGGGTACGCGGTCGTCCGCAGAACCCGACAGGTCCGCCGGAAGGCAGCCCGCCACCGTGTCTGACACGACCACCGCCCAGGCCGACACCGGAGCGAACCGGACGGCCGCAGCGACCGGGGCCGAGGACCGGCCCGGCCGTGGACTGCGGCTGCCCGGAAGCGTCGGCGGCGGCAGCCCGCTGTTCCGCAACGCCTATGCGCTGATGCTGAACACCGGTATCTCCGCCGTGCTCGGCCTGGGCTTCTGGCTGGCCGCCGCCCGCTACTACTCCGAGTCCGCCGTCGGCCAGGGCTCCGCGGCCATCGCCGCGATGAAGCTCCTCGCGGGCCTGGCCGCGCTGACCCTGATGGGGGCGCTCGCCCGCTTCATCCCTGTCGCCGGACGCACCACCGGACGGCTCATCTTCCGTACGTACGCGGGCAGTTCACTGGTCGTCGCGCTCGCGGCCGGGATCTTCCTGCTCACGCTCGACCTGTGGGGCCCCTCGTACAAATTCCTGCACGGGCCCGTGCACGGCATCGGGTTCATCCTCGCGGTGGTCGCCTGGTCGCTGCTCACGCTGCAGGACGGCGTCCTGACCGGGCTGCGCAGCGCCCTGTGGGTGCCGGTCGGAAACACCGTGTTCTCCGCGGTCAAACTCGTCCTGCTCGTCGCCTTCGCCGCCGCCATCCCGACCGCGGGCGTCTTCGTCTCCTGGGTCGCGGCCATCGCGGTGTCCGTACTGCCCCTGGGCTGGCTGGTGTTCCGGCGCCTGGTGCCACGGCATGTGAAAGCCACCGAGGAGAAGGCGGAGCCGCCGACGGCACGCCAGATCGGGCGGTTCCTCGCCGGGGACTACACCGGCTCGCTGTTCTCGCTCGCCGTGGTCTACGCGGTGCCGGTGATCGTCGCCGCGCAGGTGAGCTCCGCCGACAACGCGTACTTCTACATCACCACCACCATCGGCGGCACCGTCAATCTGCTCGCCATCAACATGGGCGCGTCCCTGACCGTGGAGGGCTCGCACGACCCGGGGCAGCTGGCCGCCAACTGCCGTGCTGCGCTGCGCCGGATGGCCCGGATCATGCTGCCGGTGTGCGCGCTGCTGTTCTTCGGGGCGCCCTACATCCTGGGCGTCTTCGGGCAGGGGTACGCGGACGCGGCGACGCCGCTGCTCCGCTGGTTCGCGATCGGCGCGCTGCTGCGCGTGGTCATCGAGACGTACTTCGCGGTGCTCAGGGCACAGAGCCGCACCTCGCCGCTCGCCTATTTGCAGGGCGCGCTGTGTGTGCTCGTCCTCGGTCTGACGCTGATCCTGCTGCCCCGTATGGGACTTACCGGCGCCGGTGTCGCCGAGGTCTCCAGCCTCACGGTGATCGCGGCCATCGCCGGGGTCAAGCTGTACGGCATCGTACGGACCGCGCCCACGGCCCCGCGGCGCCCGGCCGTGGCACCGGACGGCGACCTCGCGGACCTGGGCACGCCCGCCGACGGCACACAGGTCCTGGGCGCGAAGTCCGCGGGCACCAAGGGCCTCGGCACCAAGGTCCTGGGGGCGCGGGACCTGGGACAGCGGCCCACGTGGGCCCTGCGGGCCGCGCTCGACTCGGACACCCTGCAACTGGGCATACAGCTCGACTTCGACCATGTGGAGCGCCGGCCCGATGTGCGGCCGCGCCTCGGCACTCCCCCGCACGGCACGCCCGCCGCTTCGTCCGTCCCTCCCTTCGCCGCTTCCTCCAGTTCTCCCTCAGCCTCTCCCTCCGGTGCTTCATCCGCCTCTCCCCCCGGTTCTTCCGGGCCGGGCGAGGACGTGGCGGACCACCGGCCGACCTGGGCGATGAAGGCACCACTCATGCCAGCGCCCCGGCCCTCCTCGACTCCCGTACCGGAACCGTCGCAGGAGGCGAGCGCGAAACCGGCGAGCGCGCCCGCACCGCCGGAGCCCGCACCCGCACCCGTACCGGAATCGGCGGACCCCGCGACAACGCCCGTACACCGCCGCCCCTACGCCGTGATGCTGCTCCTCGCCGTCGCGCTCGGGCTGTTCTGGATTCCGGTGCTCGGCCTGGGCGAGGCCGATCTGGACGGCATGGGCGGACTCGGCCTGATCTCCGCCCTGTCCCCCGTGACCCTCGCCGGCGCCGCACTTCTCGTGGTGGCCTTCGCCGTGCTCCTGCGGCACGAACGCCCGCACCGCGCACTGCTCGCGGTCGTCCTGCTCGCCACCCTCTTCTCGCTGCACGCGCTGCCCGCGGTGATCGAGGCGGAGCCGCGGTTCGCCACGGCCTGGCAGCACCTCGGCTTCATGGAGTACATCGACCGGACCGGTTCGGCGGTGCCCGACCTGGACGCGCGCTGGAGCTGGCCGGGGTTCTTCGCGGCGGCCACCTTCGTGGCCGAGGCCTGCGGTGTCTCGGACATGTCCGGAGTGATCCGCTGGTGGCCGGTGGCCATGCAACTCCTCTATCTGGCCCCGATGGTGCTGCTCACCCGCTCCCTGCGGGCGAGCTGGCGGGCCAAGTGGACCGGCCTGTGGATCTTTGTGCTCAGCGGCTGGGTGGGCCAGGACTACTTCTCGCCGCAGGGCTTCACGTATCTGCTCTACCTCGCCTTCGCGGCGATCCTGCTCGTCTGGTTCCGGGCCCCGCGCATGCTGGCGGCCAAGCGCCGCCCCGGTGAGGCGGAGGTGCTGCCCAGCACCCGGGCCCAGCGCGCGACGCTGCTGCTCGTCCTGGTCGCCCTGTTCGCGGCGACGGTCCCGGCCCACCAGCTCACCCCGTTCGTCATGCTCGGCGTGCTCGCCGCCCTCGTCCTGTTCGGGCGCAGCGAACTGCGCGGCCTGCCCATCCTGTTCGCGGTCCTGGTCGCCGTATGGGTGGGCTTCCTCGCCGAGCCGTACTGGTCGGGGCACTTCGACGAGCTGTTCGGCGGCATCGGAGGCGTCGGCGGCAATGTCACGTCATCCGTCTCCGGCCGTATCGAGGGCGGCAGTTCGACCCATCAACTCGTGCTCTACGCGCGCGTGGCGCTGGCCGGCTCGGTCCTTGCCCTGGCCTGCTGGGGCTGGTGGCGCCGCCGCACCCACAAGTACGCGGAGCGCTCGCTCCTCGTCCTCACCTTTGTGCCGTTCCTCGGCTTCGGAATGCAGTCGTACGGCGGCGAAATGGCGCTGCGGGTCTTCATGTTCGCGCTGCCGGGCGCGGCCCTGCTCGCGGGCCTCGCGCTGTTCCCGCGCGCCGGGGTCACCGCCGGGGAACGCGAGAAGGAACGCCGCAGCCCGGCCCCGCTGGCGGCGCTGCTCGTCGGTCTGCTCCTGGCGGGCGGCTTCCTGATCGCCCGCTGGGGCAACGAGACCTTCGAGCGGACCAGGCCGGGCGAGGTCGCGGCGATGGAGTACGTCTACGACCAGGCCGACCCGACGGTACGGCTGCTCTGGATGAGCAACGACACCCTCGACAACGTCACGCCCGCGCTGCCCTGGGGCAAACAGGACATGGAGAAGGTCAGTTACGTCCCCACGCTCGCGCCCACCGACCCCGTCCTGGTCTCCGGTCTGGTGAAGGCGCTCAAGGACGAGGGCCCGGGCTCCCTGCTCCTGGTCAACAAGAGCCAGTCCGTGTATCTGCACCTGGACGCGGGCTATCCCCGCGACTGGGACGCCCGCCTGATCCGCAATCTGGACGAGACGCCCGCGCTGAAGAAGGTCTACGCGAACAAGGACGCCTCGCTCTACACCCTGAGCAAGCAGCCGGACGGGGCGGTGCCGAAGGCCGATCCGGGGCCGATCGGGCCCCAGGTGACCTGGACGCCGTGGTCGGTGGTGGGTGCACTGGCCGCGCTTGCCACGATCACGCTCCTGGCCGGACGCGAGGTGGTCAGGGTGGCGGTCCGCCCGGGGGTGCGCCAACTCCAGTGGCTCCAGTCGAGCTTCTGGTTCTCCTTGCCCCTGCTGGCGGTGCTCTTCGCGTCCTTGGTGCAGCGCTTCATCACGATGGCGTGATCGAGGGGCGGGTCGGGGGAACCGTCACCGCTTCAGCCAGCGGACCTCGTACCCGTCCATCTCGAACCGCTTCCCGTCCACTTTCGCGGAGATCCCCCGCGACAGCGTGTTCACCACCAGGACGGCGTCCTCGTCCGCGAGCACGCGAACGTTCGGGACATCGTCCTCGGCGACGGACACCTTCTCGTAGCGGGTGCCCGGCGGGAACTCCTTGCTGAACCGCGACACCAGGCCCAGCATGGGCAACCGCGTGCCCCCGTCCGCCAGTTCCGTGGAGCGCCACAGACAGCCCGCGCACTCGGCGGTCTTGTTCTGCGGGTTCCAGTAGAAGCCGGTGGTCGCCCCGCCACGAGCCATGGCGATCATGCCGGCGGCCTGCACGGCGACGCGCTGCGGCTCCGGCCAGCCGTCCCGGTCGTCGTCGTCATCGCCGGGCTCCACGTAGTACTCGGCCCACCACAGCGGCAGATCGCCGCTCTCCCGGCGCACCCAGCGGCTGACGGCGGTGAGCTTCTCGGTGGCCGCGAAGGCGTCGGGCAGCAGCGCGTCGTCGACGGTGTAGCTGGAGCCGTCGACGACCACGAAGTCCGCGCCCGCCTTGTGTTCGTTCCAGTACCGGAACGCGTCGAGGACCCGCTGGTCCGCGCTGCCCCAGGCGCCCTTGAGGTCCCGCGCCGCGTTCTCGTCCTGGCGTGGGTCGAGGCTGTCCATGACCAGATAGGGGCCCCCGACCAGGATGTCCTCGTTCACCTTCTTGAGCTCTTTGTGGACGAGGTTGTAGAGCTCGGTGTAACCCTCGTGGTCCCAGCGGGCCTTCGCGGAGTTCCAGAAGCCCTTGAACTCGTTCCAGACGATGAAGTGGCGTACGTCCGGATAGCGCTTGGCCACGGTGGCGGCCAGCTTCGCGAAGTCGTCGTAGTGCTCGCGCGCCGGCGCGGTCTCCAGGGCGGACTGGCTCCAGTCGGTGTTGTCGACCCCGGCTTCGCCGCCCTTCATCCAGTCCGGCGCGCAGCACAGGGTGATCACCGGGGTGCCGCCGGTGGCGCGGACGAAGTCGACACGGCGGTCCATGGCCTCGAAGTCGTAGAAGCCCGGCTTGGGTTCGGGATTGTCGGCGCCCCAGCCCATGATGTGCTGGAGCTGCGGCAGCCGCTGCCCCGAGAGGAGCTTGCGGGCGCGCGCGACCGCCGCGTCCTCCCCTTCGTCCGCGCTGTTCGCCGTGTGCGTGAAGCCCCAGCCGAGCTCGGGCCGGGGGGCGCCGGACGGCATGCGCGGGGTGCCGTGCACCTTGTCGCCGGCGCGCGTGGTGCCGTCGGTGGAGCCCGGGTCGTCGGGCAGGGTGCTGAGCGTCAGCACCAGGGCCAGGACGGCGAGACCCACACCGAGCAGGGCGATGAGCCGCCACCGCCCTGCCCCCGATTTCCACCCATGACGTCCCATCAAGGGCAAGAGTAACGAAGGGAGTTGGCGGAATGGCAGACTCCGCTGAGACGGCTCCATAACGGTGCGCGGGCTGCGGCGCCCGCCGTTCGAGCCCTCGCCGGCGCCCCGACGACGCCCCTGACATCGGGCTGCCGCCGGACTGCCGCCGGGGCCCGCGGACGGCGCGGACCTGGCCCGTACCACGGAAATGCGGTGCACGACGGGCGTTCGTGCCGGATCATGGACGCCATGCCAGCTGACCCTCACGGCACCCTGCCGATCCGGCTCAATGTCGATGACAGCGACTCACCGTCCGACGTCGTCGACGCGCTGTTCCTCGGCCGCTTCGCCACCGGCGAGCAGCCGTTCGCGCACAGTTCGTCGCTCGACCGCGTCAAGTCCGGTTTCACTCTGCTGCCGCCGGGCGCCACCGTGCTGCGCGTGGCCCGCGACGACGACCGCAGCGCGACCCTCGCCGAGGGCGACGGCTGGACCCTGCTGATCTCCCGCTGGAACCGGGGTGCGGATGTGACGGTCACCGCGGTGACCGCGGAGCTCGCCGAGGACATCGTGAAGCTGTCCACGGACGGCGCGGCCGACGAGCCCGAGCCGCAGCCGGAGAACGTGACGATGGGCTTCTGGTACGTGTCGCCGCGCCGCGGCCCGCACCGCACCACCCGGCAGATCTCCGCGGGCACTTGGGACGAGGTGCGCGGCAACTACACGGCGCCGGTCGCCGACGCGATGGACAGCCTGATGAAGACCACCCCCGAGGACATCGCGGGCCGGCTGCTCCTGCTGCACGGTCCGCCCGGCACCGGCAAGACCTCGGCCCTGCGCACCCTCGCCCGGTCCTGGCGCGACTGGTGCCAGGTGGACTGCGTGCTCGACCCGGAGCGGCTGTTCACCGACGTCGGCTATCTGATGGACATCGCGATCGGCGAGGACGACGGCTCGGCCAAGGGCCGCTGGCGGCTGCTGCTCCTCGAGGACTGTGACGAACTGATCCGCGGCGAGGCCAAGCACACGGCGGGCCAGGCCCTGTCCCGGCTGCTCAACCTCACCGACGGCCTGCTCGGCCAGGGGCGGAACGTTCTTGTGGGGGTCACCACCAACGAGGACCTGGAGCGGCTGCACCCCGCCGTGGTCCGCCCCGGCCGCTGTCTGGCCCGGATCGAGGTCGGGAGTCTGACCCGCACGGAGTCCATCAACTGGCTGGGCCCCGACTTCCCCGCGCACGAGGAGGCCGTGGGCCGCGACGGCGCGACGCTCGCCGAGCTGTTCGCCCTGCGCCGCGGCACGAGCCCGACGTCGGTGCCCGATCAGCGGGCCGGGGCGGATGAGGGGCTGTATCTGTAGCCGAGCCGGGCCGGGAACCGTGACGGTCTCCGGACCGACGCGGGCCCCGCAGCAAGAGAGGGGCCCGTCCGCACATCCCTCAGCTGTACGCCGCCCGCAACGCGTCCTGGACCGCGGCGAGGGCCGCGGCCCGGTCGAGGCCGAGGCGTTTGGCCTGGGTCGCGTACTCCGCCGCCGCGTCCGCCGCACGGCGGGCGGCCGCGTCACCGGCGGCGGCCACGAACGTGCCGTTGCGGCCCCGGGTCTCGATCACCCCGTCGGCCTCCAGGGCCCGGTACGCCTTGGCCACGGTGTTCGCCGCGAGGCCGAGGGACTCCGCGAGCCCCCGCACCGTCGGCAGCTTGTAGCCGACGGGCAGCGCGCCCGACCTGGCCTGCTCGGAGATCTGGGCGCGCACCTGCTCGTACGGCGCGCCGGAATCGCTGTCCTGCTCCACGTGAATCTTCAGGGTCACGGCGCCGATTCTTCCGTACGGCCACAAAATTCGAAGGCGCGGGCACACCCCGCGCACGTACGGTCCGACACCATGACTGTGCTCGTAAGAGAATTCCGCCCCGAGGACGCCGAGTCGACCGCGGAGGTACTGCGTGCGGCCATCCCCTTTCTGGTGACGACGCCGGAGGAGATCGCCTGGTCGACGGCGCACGCCAACCCGGCCGCCCGGTACCGGCTCCTGGTCGCCGAGGCGGACGGCCGGATCGTCGCCCGCGGCCAGGTCGGCCTCGCGCACGAGAGCACCACCCCCGGCCAGGCGTACGCGAACGTGTACGTCCATCCGGACCACCGCGGGCGCGGCGCGGGCTCCCTGGTGCTGCGCACCGCCGAGGAGCATCTGGCCGTCGCGGGCGCGCGGACGGTCTACTCGTGGGTGCTCGACGAGCCCGCGAACCGTGCCTTCGCCGAGCGCCGCGGCTACCGCCCGAGCCGCTCCGCGCACTTTCTGCGCCTCGACCTGGCGCACGGCACGCTGCCCGAGCCGCCCGAGCCGCCCGCCGGTGTCGAACTGCGCACGGCGGCCGATTTCGCGGCCGACCCGCGGCCGCTGTTCGAGCTCGACGCGGAGGTCACGGCGGACGAGCCGAGCGATGTGGGCGCCGAACTCGACGACTACGAGGACTGGCTGACCTCGACGTGGGGCCATCCGGGCCAGAACCGTGAACTCACCGTGGTCGCCGTGGTGGACGGGGTCCCGGCGGCGTTCACCGCGGTCCGCACGGACGGGCGCGGCCGTTACACCTCGGGCATGACCGGGGTGCGCCGCGCGTACCGGGGCCGCGGTCTGGCGAAGCTCGTCAAGGCGCACTCGCTGCACCGGGCGCGCGCCGCGGGCTGCACGGAGGCCTTCACGGGCAACGACGCCGGCAACGAGCCGATGCTGGCGGTCAACAAGTGGTTCGGCTACGACATCTGCGCGACGGAGGTACGGCATGTCCGCGAACTGGCCCTCGGCTGAGGCCGCCGGGCCCACGGTCGACGTGGTGCTGCGCAAGGCGGGCCGTACGAAGATCCGCTACCCCGCCTCGCTGCTGCACGACGACGGCACCCACATCGTGGTGCGCGCCCCCTGGGCGGGCGACGGAGTACGGGACTTCGGCTTCGTACGCTTCGAGCCGGGCGATGTGTTCACCGAGCACTACTGGCGGGACCGCTGGTACTCGGTGAAGGAAGTCCGCACGGGCGAGGGCGCCTTGAAGGGCTGGTACTGCGACATGGCCCGCCCGGCCTCCCGCACCGGCGCCGGTGCCGAGCTGGTCTCGGAGGATCTGGACCTGGACCTCTGGGTCTCGGCCGACGGCGCGTCCGTCCTGCGCCTGGACGAGGACGAGTTCGCCGAGAGCGGTCTCGCCGACCGTGACCCCGAGGCCGCCTCCGCCGCCTCGCGGGCCCTTGACGACCTCGAACTCCTCGCCAGGACCGAGGGGTTGGCCCCCTTGCTTGCGGACTGACCGGCCGCCTCAGTCCGCCACCAGCTCCACCTCGAACCCGGAAGCGTCCTCCAGGTAGGCGGCGTAGTGCCCCGCGCCGCCCGCGTACGGATGGCGCTCCGGGAAGAGGAGCCGCCAGCCGTGCTCGGGCGCCCGCCGCACCAGGGTGTCGAGCGCGGCCCGGTCCCGCAGCTGGAAGGCGATGTGGTTGAGCCCCGGCCGGGTGCGGTCGTGGCGGTCCCCTGTCAGGTCCGCGGACTGCTCGAGCACCACATAGGTGTCGCCCCGGCGCCAGCTCCTGCCCCGCTCCCAGCGCTGGTACGGGGTGTGGCCGAGCTCGCCGAGCAGCCAGCCCCAGGAGGCCTCGCCCGATTCCAGGTCGGCCGTCCACAGTTCGATGTGGTGCACCCCGCCGTGCCCGGAGCCGTGGCCGCCGCTCACGGGCAGCGGCACGCCCCGCGGTGTGCCGTCATACGCGACGGAGTCCCCGTCCTCATGCCAGTGGATGAGAAAGCGCTCCCCCGCGCGGTAGGCGTCGAGACCCGCTCTGCAGTACGCGACCATGTCGTCCGGCAGGGCGGACAGGGGGTACCAGCCGATGCCGGAGCACTTGTCGGGCTCGCGGTTGACCGGCTCGCCGCCCGCGCCGTCCGGCACCTCGAAGAACCAGCCGATACGGGGCGCGCCGCCAGGCCCGCGGTGCTGCATGACCAGGGCGACGCGCAGCTGGTCCGGGGTGAGGACGAGACCCACCTCTTCGTACGCCTCGCGGATCATCGCCGCGCGGACGTCCTCGCCGTCCTCGGTGTGGCCGGACGGCGCGTGCAGCAGCCCGTCCGCGTACCCGGTGCCGGCCCGCCGGGCGAGCAGCACGTCGGCTCCGCGCCGCACGATCAGATGGACGTCGACGACCTCCGTGTGGCGCGGCCGCCCGGCGACGACGGCCACCACCGCATAGCGCTCGTCGGCGACTTCACGTCCCCACAGGCGCGCGTCGGACGACAGCCGCTCCACGTGCACCCGCGCGGCCGTCGGCGCGAGAGCCGTGGTGAGGCGCTCCGCCGGGATGCCGGCCGGGCTCTGCTCGCCCCACACGCCCTCGACCAGGACGAGCCGCCCGCCGGGGCGCAGCAGCGAGGACCAGCGCCGCAGCACCGCCTCCGGGTCGGGCAGCGCCCACAGCACGTGGCGGGCGAGGACGACATCGAACTTCCGCTCCCCGACCGGAGGTTGAACGGCGTCCCCCGCCAGAACCCGCGCCCCGGTCCCGGTGAGCTTCTCCCGCGCGAGCTGCACCATGCGCGGCGAACGGTCGACGCCGGTGACCCGGTGGCCCTGCCCGGCGGCGAGCAGGGCCAGGCTGCCGGTGCCGCAGCCGAGGTCGAGGACATCGGCGGGCGCCGCGGGCAGCCAGCCCCGCAGACGCTCCGCCCAGGCCGCGCGCACCGCCGGGTCGCGCAGCCCGTGGTCGGGCTCGTCGTCGAAGCTGTCGGCTGCGTCGTCCCAGTCGATCATCATGAGCCCGATGGTCCCAGCCACCTCTGACAACAACGGATTTCGTCGCACAGGAAGCGTGCAGTGACGAATACGAAAGGTTATCTGGTTCTCGACAGTCGACATCAGTAGAGTCCCCGCCATGAATGCGCACCCCCGGCTCCCCGCGACCCGCCCCCGGCTCCCCGTGACCGACCGCACCCGCCACCGCCGTCTGCGCGAGCAGGGCAGCCTCGACCGGGCGGACCTCGACGCCGTTCTCGCCGCCGGGTTCCTCTGCCACCTCGGGGTCACGGTGGACGGCACGGTGATGGTCGTGCCCACGGTGTACGGCTGCGACGGCGACACCCTCTATTTGCACGGGTCCGTGGCGAGCCGCAGCCTGGCGGCGGATCCGGACGCCACGGTGTGCGTGACCGTCACCCATGTCGACGGCCTGGTCCTGGCGCGCTCGGTCTTCGAGCACGGCGTCAACTACCGCAGCGCGATGGTCTACGGCGTGCCCCGCGCGGTGACGGACTCCGAGGAGAAGCTCGCCGGCCTGCGCTGTCTGACCGAGCAGTGCACACCGGGCCAGTGGGACTACGCCCGCCGCCCGAGCCGCAAGGAACTGGCCGCCACAAGGCTGCTCGCCCTCTCCCTCGACGAGGCCTCGGTCAAGCTGCGCTCGGGCCCGCCGGAGGACGGCGAGGGCCCGGACGCCGAGCTCGGCCTGTGGGCGGGAGTCCTTCCGCTGCACAGCAGTTGGGGCACGCCGGAGCCGGACCCCGCCCTTACCGAGGACATCGCCGTACCTCCGCACATCGCGCGGTACGCCGCGCGCTAACGTTTCTGATTCCGAAGCGCGTTTCCGATTCCGAAGCGCCGGAGCACGGGCGCAGAACACGGAACAGGCTGGAGAACATGCCGACTCCCCGCCCCGGCGGGCCCGTACGCGGCTCCGCCACCGGACGCCCTCTGATGGCCGCGCTCGATCTGTTCGGCCGCCGGTGGAATCTGCGCATCCTCTGGGAGCTGCACCTGGACGGCCCGCTGGGCTTCCGCCCTCTGCGGCAGGCGTGCGACGGCATGTCGTCGAGCGTCCTGCACCAGCGTCTCGCCGAGCTCCAGGAAAGCCTTCTCGTCGAGCGCGGCCCCGGCACCGACTACCGCCTCACCCCTCTCGGCAGGGAAGCCTGCGCGGCGCTCTCCGGCCTTACGCACTGGTCGGAGCGGTGGGCGGCGGAACTCAAGCCTCGAACCAGGCCGTGATGAGAGTCACAACAGAGCGTGACGGGTACCACTGACAGAGCGGCGCCGATGAGTCAGGCTCCTTGTCCGGGTCTAGCTCTACGGATACGTGGAACACAGACCGGACCGCTTCGCCCTAGGAGGCCGCCATGCGCCGCCAGACCCTGCAGAAGCCGCTCGCCAAGCCCGTGCGCCGCCGTGAGCGGGAGCGGCGCGAAGAAGTCGCGCAGCCCCGCCCCGAGATCCGCAAGGACATCCACAGGACCTGGTGGCCCGACGGCTGAGCTCAGCTCTCCGCGGGTTCCGTCAGCGGCTTCCGGTAGTGGATGCGGTCGTACGCACCCTCCTTGCGCCGCTCCACGACCTCGTAGCCGTAGTGCGCGTAGATCTTCTGGTTCTCCCACATCAGCGCATTGGTGAGGAGCCGCACTTCGGGCAGGCCGAGTTCATGGGCCCGTCGTTCCACGAAGTGGAGCAGGACGCGGCCCACCCCGCGCCCGTGGGCGTCGGGGTGGACCGCGATGGATTCGAGGTAGAGATGGTCCTCGTGCGGGACCAGGACCACCAGACCGGTGACCGGGTCACCGGTGACGAACACCCGCCCCGCCGCCACGTCTTCGGCGTGGTCCCGGTCCATGGGCGCAGGACGCAGTCCGATGCGCTCGATGTAGCGGTGGTACGCCGCGTCGGTCACCGCGCGCACGGCGGGCACGTCGTCGGTGGTGGCGGGCCGGATGCCGTCGGCTGTCGTCATGCGTCCACGGTACGGTCCGAACGTCCGCGCCTGATCAGCTTCTTGAGGAGCGGCCAGGCGAGCAGCAGCACGACCACGGCGTACACCGTCACCGAGAAGGGCGTGTCGACCAGGCCGGTGACGCTGCCGTCGCTGATCTGCAGGGCACGGCGCAGCTGCTGTTCGGCGGCCGGGCCGAGGATGACGCCGATGACGGCGGGCAGCACCGGCAGGCCGTAGCGCCGCATTCCGAAGCCGATCAGGCCGATGACGAGCAGGATCACCAGGTCGAGGGCCTCACCGCCGACCGCGTACGCGCCGACCGCCGCGAAGAACAGGATGCCCGCGTAGAGATAGGGCCGCGGGATCCTGAGCAGCTTCGCCCACAGCGGGGCGAGCGGCAGGTTCAGGGCGAGCAGCAGCACCATGCCGACGAACAGCGAGGCGATCAGGCCCCACACCAGCTCGGGTTCCCGCTCGAAGAGCAGCGGTCCCGGCTGGATGCCGTACTGCTGGAAGGCGGCGAGCATCACGGCCGCGACGGCCGTGGTGGGCAGGCCGAGGGTGAGCATGGAGACCAGGGTTCCGGCGGCCGACGCGGAGGCCGCGGACTCCGGTCCCGCGACGCCCTCGATGGCGCCCTTGCCGAACTCGTCCTTGTGCTTGGAAAGGCGCTTCTCAGTGACGTACGAGAGGAAGGTGGGGATCTCCGCGCCGCCGGCCGGGATCGCGCCGAACGGGAAGCCGATCACGGGCCCGCGCAGCCAGGACTTCCAGGAGCGCCTGACGTCCCCGCGGCCGAGCCAGGGGCGGCCGACCGGGATGGCCTCGCCGCTGGAGCGGCGCAGATGGGCGGCGACCCACAGGGCCTCGCCGATCGCGAAGAGACCCACGGCGACGATCACGACATCCACTCCGTCGGCGAGCTGGAGCGTGCCGAAGGTGAGGCGCTGCTGGCCGGTCATCTGGTCCAGGCCGATCAGGCCGATGGTGAGACCGATGAGCAGCGACGCGAGACCGCGGATACGGGACGAGCCGAGCACCGAGGTGACCGCGATGAAGGCAAGCACCATGATCGCGAAGTAGTCGGGTGCACCGATGTCGACGGCGAGTTCGGCGATCTTCGGGGCGAGCGCGACCAGCAGGATCGTGCCGACCATGCCGCCCGCGAAGTGGCCGATGGCGGCGGCCGCGAGCGCCTGTGCGCCGCGCCCCGCCTTGGCCATCGGGTTGCCTTCCATGGCGGCCACCACGGCGGCGCTCTCGCCGGGGGTGTTGAGCAGGATCGAGGTGGTCGAGCCGCCGAACATCGCGCCGTAGTAGATCCCGGCGAACATGATGAACGCGCCGGTCGGATCGAGTCCGTAGGTCACCGGGAGCAGCAGCGCCACGGCCATCGCGGGCCCGATGCCGGGCAGCACGCCGATCGCGGTGCCGAGCAGGACGCCGACGGCGGCCCAGAGCAGGTTGAGCGGAGTGAGGGCCGTACCGAAGCCGTCCATCAGGGAGTTGAGGGCATCCATGTCACAGCACTCCCATCAGCGGGCCACCGGGCAGCGGCACCCCGAGCAGGTTGTTGAAGAGGACGTACGTGAGCAGCGAGAGCACCGCGGCGATCAGTGGATCGCGGTCGAGGCGGCGGCTGCCGAGCGCGAAGGCGGCGCCCCAGAAGAGCAGCGCCCCGGCGACCGGGAAGCCGAGCGGGTCGATCAGGACGGCGGTGGCGAGGAAGACCCCGGCGAGCAGCAGGACGGTGCGCCAGTCGGCGGGTTCGGACAGATCGATGTCCTCGCCGGCCTCGGCCTCGCCGCGGCCGCCGCGCAGGACGTCGACGGCGAGCAGTACGGCGATGACGAGCAGGCCGATACCGACCACGACCGGCACGGTCTTGGGGCCGATGGGCCCGCGCTGGGCGATGTCGACGTCCATGGTGAGGGCGTCGGTGAGGACGAGCGTCCCGAGCGCCAACAGCAGGACGCAGACGCCGAGTTCGGAGTGCTCCTTCAGCCAGGACCTGCGCGGCGCGGGCTCCGGCTGCGCCTCGGGGGTTTTGGTCGCGGTCGTCACAGCCCCAGCTCCTTCAGTACGGACACCACGCGCTTGTCCTGTGCGGCGAGGAAGTCACCGAACTCGGCACCGGTGGTGAAGGCGTCCTCCCAGCCGTTCTTCTTCAGCGACTTCTGCCACTCGTCGGAGGCGTGCAGCTTCTCCACCAGGCCGGTGAGCTTGTCGCGTTCGGCCTCGGAGAGTCCGGGCGGGGCGACGATGCCGCGCCAGTTGGTGAAGTTCACGTCGTAGCCGGACTCCTTGAGGGTCGGCCCGTCCAGGCCCTTGACCCGCTTCGGCCCGGTCACGGCGAGCAGCCGCAGCTCGCCCGACTTGATCTGGTCGAGGTATTCGCCGACGCCCGAGACGCCGAAGGCGACCTTGTTGCCGAGGATCGAGGCGAGCAGTTCGCCGCCGCCGTCGAACGGCACGTAGTTGACCTTCTTCGGTTCGATCCCGGCCGCCCGCGCCATCAGCATCGGCGCGATGTGGTCGGGTCCGCCGGGCGAGGAGCCGCCGCCGACGGGCATCTTGCCCGGGTTCTTCTTCCAGGCGTCGACCAGGTCCCCGATGGTCTGGTACGGCGAGTCCTTGGCGACCACCACGACGTCCTGCTCCTCGGTGAGGCGGGCGATCGGGGTGGTGTCGGCGAGGGTCTTCGGGGAGTGGTTGGAGCGGGCGGCTCCGACGACGCCGAGGCCCATGGACATGGCGAGCTTGCCGTTGCCGTGCTCGCCGACGAGCCGGGTCAGACCCACGGTGCCGCCCGCGCCCGGCAGGTTGAACACCTCGATGTTGTGGGTGAGTCCGGCGTCCTCGGCGTCCTTGGCGGCCGTACGTGCCGTGATGTCGTAGCCGCCGCCGGGGGTGTTGGGAACCATGAAGCGCAGGCCCGGGATCTGTGTGCCGGTGTCGGCGCCGCTGCCCGAGGTGAGCAGCGGCGGCCCGGCGAGCACGAGCAGCGCGGCCCCGAGCAGGGCGAGGGGTGTGCGCAGACGCACGGGTGCCACCACCTGTCGGTACGTGAATGGGTAAGGGTGCCGTTAAGGCTTGTGAAGTGGCCCACATGTTGCCCGCGCGTTAACAAGCTGTCTCCCTTCCGCAAGCAACGGACGTTGTGGTCGTTGTGTTCGCGCACTTAGCCTGCGGCGATGACGAAGGTGCTGGTCGTGGACGACGACTTCATGGTGGCGAAGCTGCACGGCCGCTATGTGTCCGCGATGGACGGATTCACGGTGGTCGGGGTCGCGTACAGCGGAGCCGAGGCCCTGCGCGCGGCGGAGCAACTGCGCCCGGACCTCGTCCTCCTTGATGTGTATTTGCCCGACATGGACGGCATCAGCGTGCTGCGTGAGCTGCGGGCGGCGGAGGAGCGCGATCCGCGGCGGCCGCCCGTGGACGCCCTGTTCATCACCGCCGCCAGGGACGCGGACGTCATCCGCTCGGCGCTCCGCGCGGGCGCCCTGCACTACTTGATCAAGCCCTTCAACCAGGCCGCGCTGCAGGAGCAGTTGACGCATGTGGCCGCCCTGCGCGCCCGCCTCGACGATCTGGACGAGGCCCGGCAGGAGGACGTCGACCAGATCTTCGGCACCCGCCCGCCGGGCTCGCGCGAGCTGCCGAAGGGACTCGCGACCCACACCGCGGACCTGGTGGAGCGCGTCCTTCGCGAGCACCGCGACGGGCTCTCCGCCACGGAGTGCGCCCGCGCGGGCTCCCTGTCCCGGGTCAGCGCCCGCCGCTATCTGGAGTTCTTCGCGGATACGGGACGGGTCGAGGTGACGCTCAAGTACGGCGGTACGGGACGGCCGGAGCGGCGCTACCGCTGGCTGGGGTGAGCGTGCGGACGCGGCGGTGAGCGTGCGGACGCGACGCGGAACCGGACTTTCCGGACCTGCTCTTAATCGCCTCTGAGCGCTTCCTTAAACGAGGCATAAGGATCTCCATAACCCGGTCCCAGCAGGCGATTTCACGGATTTCAGGGGCTAGCTTTCTGATCGCCGGGGCGGATTCGGACCTACGGCGCCGCGCTTTCGGGGGGCGGCACCGCCGGTCCGTATCCGCCTCGTATCCCCCAAGCTGTGACCCGTTTTCGAGGAGATCGATCCCCATGACTGCTCGCCGCAAGGCCGCGTCCATCGCCGCCATCGGTATCGCCCCGCTCGCGCTGACCGCCCTGGCCGCCTCCCCGGCCGCCGCGCACGGCTCCATGACGGACCCGGTGAGCCGTGTCTCGGCCTGCTTCCAGGAGGGCCCCGAGTCCCCGAAGTCGGCGGCGTGCAAGGCGGCCGTCCAGGCCAGCGGCGCGCAGGCCTTCTACGACTGGAACGGCGTGAACATCGCCAACGCCGCGGGCAAGCACAAGGAGATCATCCCCGACGGCAAGCTCTGCAGCGCCGGCAACGACAAGTACAAGGGCCTCGACCTGCCGCGCGCCGACTGGCCGTCCACCAAGCTCTCCGCGGGCAACCACACCTTCCGCTACGCCGGTACCGCCCCGCACAAGGGATCCTTCCAGCTGTACATCACCAAGGAGGGCTACGACCCGTCGAAGCCGCTGAAGTGGTCGGACCTGGAGGAGAAGCCCTTCGTGGACGTCAAGGACCCGAAGATGGAGGGCGGCGACTATGTCTTCGAGGGCAAGATCCCCGCTCGTGAGGGCCGGCACCTGATCTACTCGACCTGGCAGCGCTCGGACTCCCCCGAGGCCTTCTACACCTGCTCCGACGTGGTGTTCGGCAAGGACAACGCCGGTTCGTCCGACGCCGCCGCGCCGGCCCCCGAGGCCTCCGCCCCGTCCCAGGAGCAGATCGACTCGGGCGCCGACAAGTCCACGCTCGAGCACCACGGCCACGGCGACCAGGACGCCAAGACCGGCGCCGAGTCCGCCGCCCCCGCCGGTGAGCACGGCGACCACACCGGGACCGACGCCAACGCCCCCGAGGTCAACGGCGGTGCCGAGAAGCCCGCGGCGGCGGCCGGTGAGAACCTCGCCGAGACCGGCGGCGACTCCACCACCCCGTACATCGCGATCGGTGGCGCCGCCGCCCTGGCCATCGGTGCCGCGGCCCTCTTCGGCTCGGTCCGCCGCCGCGCCGTCACGGGTGGCCGCCACGGCCGCTGAGCCCGTCGGGCTCCGGCACCCAGACTCCGGCACCCAGACTCCGGGGCTCCAGGGACATGAGCCCCGGATGCCGGTCCGGCCGCGCCGCCGCTCCCCCTTCCTTCACCTCAGGGGGGGACGGCGGCGCCGCCGTGTCCGGGCAGGACGGCCGGCGCCACGGCCCTACGCTGACCGGGTGCCCGAGTTCCGTATCGACCGCCGCTGCCCGCTCACCCCGCAGCAGGCCTGGCGGCGCGTCACCGACTGGCCGCGCCACGCCGCCCAGGTCCCGCTGACCGGAACGACGGTCCTCACCCCGCCGCCCACCCGCACCGGCACCCGCTTCGTGGCCCGCACCGGCATCGGCCGCCTCGCCTTCGACGACCCGATGGAAGTCACCGAGTGGCGGCCCCCGACGGCCGAGGATCCGCACGGCCGCTGCCACCTGCTGAAAACCGGCACGTTCCTCACCGGCTGGGCCGAGATCGAGGTCCGCCCGCACGGAAGCGGCACGCACGTGGTGTGGCGCGAGGACCTGCGAGTAACCCGGCTCCCCCGACTCTTCGACCCGTTGACGGCACGGGCGGGACGGGCGGTCTTCGGCTTGGCGCTACGAAGGCTCTTGAGCAGCCCGTCCGGCGTTTGAGGACGAGCCCGCAGGGCGATGCGGCGCCACTGAACGGCGGTGCCGATAGCCGCGTAAGAGCTACGCGGCCAGCGCACCCCGTCCCACAGCCTTCGTCCCGAACCGTGCCCGAGCCCGGTCCGCCGCCTCCTCCAGGCGCCGGGCCTTCTCGTCCGCGGGGTCGAACATCAGCTGACGGGAGGCAAGTTCAGCGGGGCCGAGACCTTCCGCGCGCAGCGCGAGAGCACGGACACGGGCGCGCTGCAGCCCGAGCGCCTCGTACATGCGGTAAGCGGCCGCGGTGAGGGAAGCCGAGTGCGCGGTGGGCTCGCCCAGGCTGCGGGAGCGCACGGTCGTGGAACGGTCGGCGTAGCGCACCGTCAGCGTCAGGGACCGGCACACCTGGCTCTCGCCGCGCATCCTGGCCCCCAGTTCCTCGGTGAGCGACAGCAGCGCACGCCGGTGCCGGGACGGGTCCAACTCGTCGCGGGGGAAGGTCCGTTCGGCGGCAAGGGAGCGGGCGGCCGCATTGCGTACGACGGGCGTACGGTCGATACCGAGGGCCTTCTCGCGCACCTCGCGCCCCGCCTTCGCCCCGAGAATCCGCTGCAGCGTGCCGAGCGGCGCGGCGGCGGTCCTGCCGATGGTGTCGAGGCCGTAGGCGCACAGGGTGCGGGCCGTGGCGCGGCCGACACCTTCGAGGGCGACGACCGGCTTGCGGTCGAGGAACTCCCGTACGCCGTCGGCCGACCGGGGCACCACCCGGGTCGCCCCCGGCCCCGCCTCCTGGGCCGCCATCCGGGCCAGCATCGGGTTCGGGCCCGCCCCGATCACACAGTCCACGCCGTGGAAGGCGAGCGCACGCACCCGTACGAGCGCGGCGAGCTCACCGGCGTCCCGGCCGAAGTACCGCAGGGCGCCGCGCACATCGGCGAGCACCGCGTCGGGCGGCGCGGCCTCGACGACCGGGGTCAACTCCCCTACCAGCGAGACGAGTTCGGGCAGCAGCGCATCACCGTCGGCCACCTCACGGAAACGTACACAGAGAATCATCCCGCGCTCCCCGGACTCCGGTGCCACAACTTCCTTCCGCCCGCGGGCCCTTCGCCGGGTGGCTTGAGGTCGGCCCACGGGTGCATCTCGTAGCCGGTGGGCATCCGGATCCGGCGCCCGCCGTCCGGGCCCGCCTCATCCGCGGCCACCCCACCCGGACCCGCCTCATCCGGGCCTGCCTCACCCGGGCCCGCTTCCCGCGCGGCCACAGGCGGCTGCGCGAGCCGCTCCCCCACAGCCTCGAGCCCGCCCTCGCCGCGCAGCTCCACCAGTTCCTGCAGATTCCACGCCGCCGCGCCCACCACGGACAGGCTCCGCGGCCCGCGCCGCTGCACCACGCCGCGGACGAGCAGCAGCCAGGAGTGGAAGACGGTGTGCGCGCACCGCTCGTGGCTGTCGTCGAAGAAGGCCAGGTCGACCAGGCCCGTGCCGTCGTCGAGCGTGGTGAAGATGACCCGGCGCCCGGAGCGGATGGGCGGGGTCTGGGTGGCCGCCTTGGCGCCCGCGACCAGGACGGTCTGGCCGTGCTCGGCCATCCGCAGCCGCTTGGCGGAGGTCACGCCGAGTTCGCGCAGGAACTCATGGTGGTCGCCCATGAGATGGCGGGACGCGTCCATGCCGAGGACACCGAGTTCGGCACTGAGCCGCTCGGTCTCGCCCAGGTCGGGCAGGCCGACCGGGGCGGTTCTGCGCCCGCCGGCGAGCGGAAGCTGGTCGCCGTAGGAGCCGCGCGCGCCACGGTGCAGTTCGGCGAGATGCAGCAGCAGATCGCGCCGGTTGCCGCCGAACGCGTCCAACGCCCCTACCTGGGCGAGCCGTTCGGCCACCGGCTTGCCCGGCCTCGCCCGCTCCCAGAAGTCGAGCAGCGAGGAGTACGGCCGGCCGTCCTGGATCCGCGTGGCCTCGGCCTCACTGATCCCGTGCACGTCCGACAGGGCGAGCCGCAGCCCCCACGTACCGGAACCGCCTTCCGAACCGGACACCAGTTCGATCCGATGAGCGACCGCGGACCGGTTCACATCGAGCGGAAGCACCGGCACCCCGCGCCGTCTGGCGTCCGCGAGCAGCAGCCGCTTCGGGTACATCCCGGGGTCGTGGGTGAGCAGACCGGCGTAGAAGGCGGCCGGGTGGTGCGCCTTGAGCCACGCGGACTGATAGGTCGGCACGGCGAAGGCCACGGCGTGCGCCTTGCAGAAGCCGTACGAGCCGAAGGCCTCGATGATCTCCCAAGTGCGCTGGATCGTCTCGGCGTTGTACCCCTTGGCCGCCGCGTGCTGCGCGAACCACACCCGGATCCGGCCCTGCGACTCCGGGTCGGACAGACCGCGCCGCGCCCGGTCGGCCTCGCCCCGGCCGCAGCCGGTCATGATGTCGATCATCTCGATGATCTGCTCGTGGAAGACGACCACGCCGTAGGTCTCGCGCAGCGGCCCCTCCAGGTCCGGGTGCGGATAGGTGACCGGCTTGCGGCCGTGTCTGGCCTCGATGAACGGCCGCACCATGTCGGCCGCGACCGGCCCGGGACGGAACAGCGAGATATCCACCACGAGGTCGTGGAAGGTCGCGGGCTGAAGCCGTCCGACCAGGTCGCGCTGGCCCGGCGACTCGATCTGGAAGCACCCCAGCGTCTCGGCGGTACGGATGAGCCGGTACGTCGCCGCGTCACCCGGCGGCACGGCGTCGAGGTCGACCCGCTCCCCCGTGGCCCGCTCGATCTCGCCCACGGCGTGCGCCATCGCGGACTGCATCCGCACCCCGAGCACATCGAGCTTGAGAAGGCCGAGCTCCTCCACGTCCTCCTTGTCGAACTGGGACATGGGAAAGCCCTCGCCGCTGGTCGGCATCACGGGCGTACGGGCGAGCAGCGAGGCGTCCGAGAGCAGCACCCCGCACGGGTGCATGGCGACTCCGCGCGGCAGTGCGTCGAGCCCTTCGACCAGCTCCCAGAGCCGTCCGTACTTCTCCTTCTCCCGTGCCACGTCGCGCAGTTCGGGCAGTTCCTCCATGGCCGCGCGCGCGTCCCTGGCCCGGATGTGCGGGAAGGCCTTGGCCAGCCGGTCGATCTCGGCGGGGTCCATGGACAGGGCCGCGCCCACATCCCGGATGGCGTGCCGCACGCGGTAGGTCTCGGGCATGGCGACGGTGGCGACGCGCTCGGTACCGAACCGGCCGATGATCGCGCGGTACACCTCGAGGCGGCGGGCCGACTCCACGTCGATGTCGATATCCGGCAGGACGGAGCGCCGCTTGGACAGAAAGCGCTCCATCAGCAGGTTGTGCTCGACCGGGTCGGCGTGTGCGATACCGAGCAGATGGTTGACCAGGGACCCGGCCCCCGAGCCACGGGCGGCCACACGGATACCCATCTCCCTTACGTCGTCCACGACTTGAGTGACCGTCAGGAAGTAGGAGGCGAACCCGTGGTGGGCGATGACATCCAGCTCGTGGTGCATCCGCTCCCAGTAGTGGCGCCGGCCGCCGTAGCCGAGGCGGAGCATCCCGGCGGTGGCGCGCGAGGCGAGGGCACGCTGCGCGGTGCGCCGCCCGGCGCCGACGAGGTGCGCCTCGGGAAAGTGCACGGAGCCGATACCGAGGTCGTCCTCGGGGTCGACGAGGCAGGCGGCGGCGGTCTCCTGGGTGGTTTCGAGCAGCCGGTACGCGGTATCGCGCCGGTAGCCCGCGGCCGCCACGATCCGCTCCGCCTCGCGCAGCATGCCGTCGGCGCCCTTGAGCCAGCGCTCCCCGCTGTCGAGCCCCTTGGCCGGGTCGATCGGCACCAGGCGCCGGGCCGCGTCCAGGACGTCGGCGACGGGCCCCTGCCCCGGGTCGGCATAGCGGACGGCGTTGCTGAGCACGGGCTTGATCCCCTGCTCGGCGGCGAAGCCCACGGTGCGTGCGGCGAGCCGCAGCGAGCCGGGCCCGGTGCCCTTGAGGCCGTGGTGGACCGCTTCGAGCCGCAGCGCGTCGCCGTAGATCTCCCGCCAGGGGCCGAGCAGTTTCGCGGCCCGGTCGGGACGCCCCGCGGCGAGCGCGCGGCCCACGTCGGACGCGGGCCCGAGCAGCACGGTGAGTCCGTCGCCGTGGTTGTCCGGCCAGTCGAGCAGCGGCCCGTCGGGCGCCGTGTGCGCGGCGGTGACGAGGCGGCAGAGATCGGCCCAGCCCGCGGCGCCGTCCCGGGCGAGGAAGGTGACGCGCGGCGCGGACTCGTCGACGAAGGCACCGCCGCGCACCGGAGCGCGCCGCTTCTCGTGCCCCGATCCGCTCTCCCGCACCTCGGGGGCCACCGCGAGGCCGGCCCCGAACAGCGGCCGCACCCCGGCCTTCTCGCAGGCCTTGGCGAAGCGCACCGCTCCGGCCACGGTGTCCCGGTCGGTGAGCGCGAGGGCGTCCATGCCCCGCTCGGCGGCGCGCTCGGCGAGCCGCTCCGGGTGCGAGGCGCCGTAGCGCAGGGAGAACCCGGAGACGGTGTGCAGATGCGTGAACCCCGGCACACGCACCTCCTGAAAACCGTCGCTCTCGCATCCCCTTCTCCACCATAGACGGTTTCGAACGTGCGTACGACTCCAGGAGCGACAGTAACCTCGCCCCTCCTCCCGAAGCCTGGAGTCCCTCACCCGTTCGGGCCCGCCCTGCTGCGGTGCACCGCAGGGCCACCGAGCGTGGGGGCATGACGAGGACCACACGCGGCGGCGGCCTTGACGGCGATCCGAGTACGGGCTTTCTCAGCGAGGTCAAGGATGCGGTGAGTACCCGCACCGCCCTCCTGGTCATCGGAGTGCTCGCGGTTCAGCTCGCCTTCATCGCGTCGTACATCGGCGCCTTCCACAAACCCAAGCCGCACGAGATCCCGATCGCGGTGACGGCCCCGGCGGCCCAGATCACCGACCAGGCCGTGGAGCAGCTGCGCGCCCTGCCGGGCAAACCGCTCAAGCCACGTGCGGTCAAGGACGAGGCGGAGGCGCTCTCCCAGATCAAGAACCGGGACGTCGACGGCGCCCTGATCGTCGACCCGCGGGCCCCCGGCGACCGGCTCCTGGTCGCCAGCGGCGCGGGCGCCAGCCTCTCCCAGGCCCTGGAGGAGATCCTCGGCGCCACCGAGAAGGCGCAGAAGCGGACTCTGACCGTCACCGACGTGGTCCCCGACGACCCCGGCGACGCCCGTGGTCTGTCCTCGTTCTATCTGGTCGTCGGCTGGTGCGTGGGCGGCTATCTGTGCGCCTCGGCCCTGGCGATCAGCGCGGGCGCCAAACCCGCGAACCCGGCCCGCGCCCTGATCCGGCTGTGCGTGATGCTGCTCTACGCGATCGTGGCGGGCCTGCTCGGGGCGGTGATCGCAGGCCCGGTGCTCGGCGCGCTGCCCGGCAGCGTCATGGCGCTGTGGGGCCTCGGCTCCCTGCTTGTCTTCGCGGTCGGCGCGATCACCCTCGCGTTCCAGGGCATCGCGGGTGTGGTCGGTATCGGCCTGGCGATCCTCCTGGTCGTGGTCCTCGGCAACCCGAGCGCGGGCGGCGCCTATCCGTATCCGCTGCTGCCGGGCTTCTGGCGCGGGATCGGGCCGGTACTGCCGCCGGGCGCGGGCACGTTCGCGGCCCGCTCCATCGCCTACTTCAAGGGCAACGGCGCCGGCGGCCCGTTCCTGATCCTGGCGGCCTGGGCGGTGGGCGCGGCGGCGGTCACGCTCGTCCTGTCCTTTCTGCGCCAGGACAAAAAGGCCCTGGACGACCGGCTCACCGAGGCGGCGACGGCTCCGAGGAGGGACCCCTCATGAACCTCCTCAACCGCTCGGGTCCCATCGCCCAGGCGCTCTCCGTCAAACGGATGGAGCCCTCGGCCCAGGCCCAGCTCGGACCGCTCGGCCTCACCGGCTTCATCGTGGTCACGATGATCGCCACGGGCATCGACGCCGGCGTCTTCCCGGAAAAGCTGCTGCACTCCGTGCTGCCCATGGTCGGCTTCTTCATCGGCGGCCTGGCCCAGCTTCTCGCCGGTCTCTTCCAGGCACAGCGCGGTGACACCTGGCACGCCACGGTCTTCGGCGGCTTCGGTCTGTTCTGGATGGCGAAGGCACTGATGCTCCAGTGGGTGCTCCCCGGCCTCGACCCGTCCCTGCGCGGCGACACGATGGGCCTGTTCACCCTCCCCTGGGTCTTCGTGGTCTTCGTCCTGTGGCTGGCCACCTTCCGTATCCATGTGGCCCTGCTCTTCACCTTCACCTGCGTACTGATCGTCTTCATCGCGATGACCTGCAACGGCTTCACGGGCAGCGTCGGCTGGAACCGCGTCGCGGGCTGGGCGGGCCTGTGTGCGGCAGCCGGCGCGCTGTATCTCCTGGCAGGCCAGGTCCTCGCCTCCACCTGGGGCCGCAACGTCCTCCCCATGGGCCGCTTCATCGCCCCGGCCCTGCACGAGGAGCACCCGGAGCCGTAATAAGAAGGGCCCGCCCGGCGCGGACGAATCCGCACCGGACGGGCCCCAGCCCTCAAAGAGCTACGCGGCCTCGGCGGGCGCCCCCTCCACGTTCCCGTAGTACGCCTGCCGCATCAGCTGCTGCATGTCGTCGATCATCGGCATCCGCGGGTTCGCGGGCGCACACTGATCGGCGTAGGCGTTCATCGCCTGCTGCGGCAGAGCCGCGATGAAGGCCGCCTCGTCGACACCCTCCTCGGCGAAGGACGAAGGAATCCCGCACCGCGACCGCAGCTCCTCGACGGCCCTGGCGTACGACTCGACTCCCTCTTCCGGCGTGCCCGCCTTCAGGCCCAGCATCTTCGCGATCTCCTGGAACCGCTCAGGCGCCCGGTACACCTCGGCCTTCGGCCACGGCGTGGCCTTGTGCGAGACGGTGCCGTTGTGCCGGATGACATGCGGCAGGAGCAGCGCGTTGGTGCGGCCGTGGGCGACATGGAAGGTGTTGCCCAGGGTGTGCGCCATGGCGTGCACCAGCCCGAGGAAGGCATTGGCGAAGGCCATACCCGCCACCGTCGAGGCGTTGTGCATCTTCTCGCGCGCCTCGGGGTCGTTCGCCCCGTCGACGACGCACCGCTCCAGGTTCTCGAAGATCAGCTTGATGGCCTGCAGGCAGAGGCCGTCGGTGTAGTCGTTGGAGTACGCGGAGACATACGCCTCGGTGGCGTGCGTCAGGGCGTCGAAGCCGGAGTCCGCGGTCACCTTCGCCGGGAGCCCCATCGGAAGGACCGGGTCGACGATCGCGACGTTCGGGGTGAGCGCGTAGTCGGCGAGCGGGTACTTCTGCGCGGCCTCCGGGTCGGAGATGACCGCGAAGGGGGTGACCTCCGAGCCCGTGCCCGAGGTGGTCGGGATGGCCACCATCTGCGCCTTCTTGCCGAGCGCCGGGAACTTGAAGGCGCGCTTGCGGACGTCGAAGAACTTCTCCTTCGTGTCCGCGAACTCGACCTCGGGGTGCTCGTACATCAGCCACATGATCTTCGCCGCGTCCATCGGCGAGCCACCGCCGAGGCCGATGATGGTGTCGGGCTGGAAGTCCCGCATCATCGCGGCGCCGGCCCGCACGGTGGCGAGTTCCGGGTTGGGCTCGACGTTGTCGATGATCTGCAGCACGACGCCCTGTTCGCGCGACTGCAGGATGTCGACGGCCTTCTGCACGAAGCCGAGGGTCGACATGGTCTTGTCGGTGACGATCGTGACCCGCTTGATGCCGTCCATCTCACCGAGGTAGCGGATGGAGTTGCGCTCGAAGTAGATCTTCGGCGGGACCTTGAACCACTGCATGTTGTTGTTGCGCCGTCCGATCCGCTTGACGTTGATCAGGTTGACCGCGGTGACGTTGTTCGACACCGAGTTGTGGCCGTAGGAGCCGCAGCCGAGAGTCAGCGAGGGCATGAAGGCGTTGTAGACATCGCCGATGCCGCCGAAGGTCGAGGGCGAGTTGGCGATGACGCGGATCGCCTTGACCCGCTTGCCGAACTCCTCGACGAGCTTCTCGTCCTCGGCGTGGATGGCGGCCGAGTGGCCGAGGCCGTGGAACTCGACCATCCGCGCGGCCAGTTCGATGCCGAGCTCGGTGGATCCCGCCTTCAGGGCGGCAAGCACCGGGGAGAGCTTCTCGCGGGTCAGCGGCTCGTTGTCGCCGACCTCGGCGCACTCGGCGAGCAGGATCGAGGTGTCCTCGGGCACGGAGAACCCGGCCTGCTCGGCGATCCACTGCGGGGACTTGCCCACGACGGCGGCGTTGAGCTTGGCGCCCGCACAGTTCTCGGCGTACGCGCTGGTGCCGAAGACGAAGTTCTCCAGCTGGGTCTTCTCGGCGCCCGAAACCACGTACGCGCCAAGGCGCTTGAACTCCTCGATGCCCTTCGCGTACACCTCCTCGTCGAGGATGACGGCCTGCTCGGAGGCGCAGATCATGCCGTTGTCGAAGGCCTTCGACAGCACGATGTCGTGGATGGCGCGCTGCAGCTTGGCGCTCTTGTGGACATACGCGGGCACGTTGCCCGCGCCGACGCCGAGGGCCGGCTTGCCGCACGAGTAGGCGGCCTTGACCATCGCGTTGCCGCCGGTGGCGAGGATGGTGGAGACGCCGGTGTGGTTCATCAGGAAGCCGGTGGCCTCCATCGACGGCTGTTCGATCCACTGCACGCAGTTCTCCGGGGCACCGGCCTCGATCGCGGCGTCGCGCACGATCCGGGCGGCCTCTGCGGAGCACTCCTGTGCGCTCGGGTGGAAGGCGAAGATGATCGGGTTACGGGTCTTCAGGGCGATGAGGGCCTTGAAGATCGTGGTCGAAGTCGGGTTGGTCACCGGGGTCATGGCGCAGACGACACCGACCGGCTCGGCGATCTCGGTGATGCCGTTGAGCTCGTCGCGGGCGATGACTCCGGCCGTCTTCAGGCCGCGCATCGAGTTGACGACATGCTCACAGGCGAACAGGTTCTTGACGGCCTTGTCCTCGAAGAGGCCGCGCCCGGTCTCCTCGACGGCGAGCTTCGCGAGCTCGCCGTGCCGGCTGAGAGCCGCGAGCGAGGCCTTCTTGACGATGTGATCGACCTGCTCCTGGTCATACGTCTCGAACAGATCGAGGGACTTCAGCGCCCCTTGGACGAGTCCGTCCACCATCTCCTGGGCCTGCATGGCAACGTCTCCTTCAGCGCGGTTGCGACCTTTTTCGCTCACGAATTAATTGCACACCCGGAGCGCGCCGAGAAGATGCCGATAAGGGCCCCATCCGCAGGGAAAGAAGTCCCTTCAAGATCCAGTAGCGGCTACAGAAAGCCGCTCTGACCTGCAGGAACATCGAGGGCCAGAAGTCCCTTGCGAGCTTGTGAAAACTTTCACAAGAAATTCGAAAAAGCTCGGCCCACCGAGGTGGGCCGAGCCTTCAAGCGGGAAAAAGAGTGCCTCAGCCGATCTCCGCCCCGAAGGCCTCGAGGGCCTCGGGCACCGGCTGGAAGAAGGTCTCGCCGCCCGAGGAGCAGTCACCGCTGCCGCCGGAGGTCAGACCGAGCGCGGTGTCGCCCGCGAAGAGCGCGCCGCCGCTGTCGCCGGGCTCGGCGCAGACATCGGTCTGGATGAGGCCGTTGACGACATCGCCGCCGCCGTAGTCGACCGTGGCGTCAAGGCCGGTGACCTTGCCGTCGTGCAGCTGCGTGGTGGAGCCGCTGCGCTGCACCTCCTGGCCGACCGTGGCGTCGCCCGCCTTGGCGATGGCCTGCGTCGAGCCGTTGTAGAGGTTGACCTCGCTGGGATGCGCGGTGTCGCCGGTGTACTTGACGATGCCGTAGTCGTTGTCCGGGAAGCTGGAGCCGGCGTTCTCGCCGATGACGGCGCCGCCCTGCTCCTCGGACCAGCTCTGGATGGACTCGGTGCAGTGGCCCGCGGTCAGGAAGTGCGGCTCACCGCCCACGGTGACGTTGAAGCCGAGCGAGCAGCGCCCGGTGCCGCCCCAGATGGCGTCGCCACCCGCGATGAACCGCTTGAACTCACCCTTGGAGCGCTTCAGTTCGACCTGGGAGCCGAGCGCGTCGGCGGCCTTGGTGAGCTTGCTGAGCGCGGCGCCCTTCACGGTGCGGTCGGCGGTGACGACGACCTTGTTGCTCGTGGGGTCGATGACCCAGGAGACGCCCTTGGTGCTGGCCTTCTCGATCAGGTCGCTGCGGGTGCTCTTCAGCTTCGCCATCGAGTGCTCGACGACCTTGGCCTTGGCGCCGGCCTGCTCGACGGCGTCGGCCGCCTTCTGGTCCAGGACGTTCACGACGAGCGCCTTGGACTTCGCGTCGTAGTAAGCACCAGCGGCGTCCGCACCGAGGTCCTTGCCGAGGGTGCCGCCGAGCTTTCCGGCCGCGGCCGCGGTGAGGCTCTTGAGTTCGGGGGTGGGAGCGTCGCTCGCGTTGGCGGTCTGGAAGGTGACACCCGCGGCGACGAGGGCGGCGATGCCCGCACCTGCTACGGCGACACGGCGCTTAGGTATGCGTCGGTGCTTCAACTTACGTCCTCCTGTGGGGGGTCGGACCCGGATCGGTGGGGTTCACCGGGCCCTGAAGGCGTATACGGGCACAGAAGCGGCGTAGCCGACGTAAAGCCACAAGTCGCGTCCATGCCAACGGGTGACAGCCACTATTCCCAGCTTCACAGGGGGCACACAAGGTCGACTTCAGGACGCGCACTCGACAACCACGTGGCGCCCCCGAGCCGTTCACGAACGCGCTCCCGCCAAGTCGGCTCCCCCGGTGAACACCCCGTGCGAACGAACGGTCGGCAGCGGGTGAGGACTAGTCCTGTCTTGAATTCGCCCCCGGGGTGCCGGATTCCGCCGTCCCCGCGCCGAATTCCGAAGGCGCCGCGCCGGATTCCGGCACGCCCGCGCCCCGCTGAAGCTGCTGCTGCACTTGCTGGAGCGCCGCCTGCAGCACCGCCTGTGTCTCCGGCACCCGCGGCGTCACCGGTGTCCGCTGCGCGCCTTGCTCCTGCTCCGCCTCCGGCGTATACGAGGTTTGCGAGGCATGCGGTGTCGCCCGCTCCAGGAACCGGAGCAGCTCCACCGGGAAGGGCAGCACCAGAGTCGAGTTCTTCTCCGCGGCCACCGCCACCACGGTCTGCAGCAGCCGCAGTTGCAGCGCCGCGGGCTCGTCCGCCATCTGGTGCGCGGCCTCGGCCAGCTTCTTCGAGGCCTGCAGCTCGGCGTCGGCGTTGATGATCCGGGCCCGGCGCTCCCGGTCGGCCTCCGCCTGCCGGGCCATCGACCGCTTCATCGTCTCGGGCAGCGACACATCCTTGATCTCCACCCGGTCGATCTGCACACCCCAGCCCACCGCCGGGCTGTCGATCATCAACTCGAGCCCCTGGTTGAGCTTTTCGCGGTTGGACAGCAGGTCGTCCAGATCGCTCTTGCCGATGATCGACCGCAGCGAGGTCTGCGCCATCTGGGAGACCGCGAACCGGTAGTCCTCCACGTTCACGACCGCCTTGTCCGCCTCGACCACCTTGAAGTACACGACGGCGTCGACCCGTACGGTCACGTTGTCCCGCGTGATGCCCTCCTGGGCGGGCACCGGCATCGTCACGATCTGCAGATTGACCTTACGGAGCCGGTCCACGCCGGGCACGATCATCGTGAACCCGGGCCCGCGCAGGCTCGACCGCAGCCGGCCGAGCCGGAACACCACACCCCGTTCGTACTGTTTGACGACCCTCGCCGCCGCCATCACATAGACCACGCCGGCGGCCGCCACCGACACTCCCGCCGTCACCAGCTCCTCGACCATCACGGCCCCCCAGGGTCCGAATTGGGCGTGTTATTCGACGGTAGCCCTGTTTGCCGGTCAAGGGGGAGCCCCCGCCCGGGAGTTCGGGCGGGGGCTCGAAGGTCCGGGACCATTGAGCGGCGCGACCGGCCACGACGCACCCGCGGATGATGCACCGGACTTCCCGCGGAGCGCTTAGTAGACGCTGACCCCGTACGCGCTCAGGGCCTCCCTGACGGGCTGGAAGAAGGTCGTGCCGCCGGAGGAGCAGTTGCCGCTGCCGCCGGAGGTCAGGCCGATGGCCCGGGTGCCGGAGTAGAGCGGACCGCCGGAGTCGCCGGGCTCGGCACAGACATTGGTCCTGATCATGCCGTAGACGACATCGCCGCCGCCGTAGTTGACCGTGGCGTTGAGGCCCGTGACCCGGCCGCTGTGGGTGCCGGTGGTGGAGCCGCGGCGGGTGACGGCCATATTGACCGTGGCGTCGGCCGCGCTGGTGATGTCCTGGCCGCCGACGGTGCCGGGCTTGCTGATCGAGGTGTTGGAGTAGCGGACCAGGCCGTAGTCGTTGCCCGGGAAGCTGGAGCCCGCGGTCGGGCCGAGGACGGTGGTGCGCCCGGAGTTGGCGTACCAGGTGCCGGCGCCGTCGGTGCAGTGACCGGCCGTCACGAAGTAGCTGGTGCCGCTGCTGTTGCGGACGTTGAAGCCGAGGGAACAGCGCCACTGGGACGCGTAGATGGCGTCGCCACCGGATATCAGCTTGCTGAACTTGCCGGGGGTGCGCTCGATCTTGAGGGCGCCGGCGTTGGCGCCCGCCGCGCGCTTGATCTCGTTGATCTCGGCCTGGGAGACGGTGCTGTCCGCCGTCACCAGGAGGCGGTTCGTCTTCGGGTCGATGTTCCAGGCGGTGCCGGCCACATCGGCCTTGAGCACGGCACCGCTCGCCTTGGTGAGCTGGGCGGTGCTGTAGGTCGTGACCTCGTCCGCAGCGGCAGTGGGGGCGGCGAGGGCGCCAGCGGCCACGAGACCACCGGCCGCCGCCATCAGCGAAGCCCGTCTCGCGAAACCACTGCGGGGGGTGATGCGCTTGTTCCTCACTTGGCGTTCCTCCGAGGGGAATCGGGGGCCCGCCTGGAGAAAGCGGGCCCGTGAGGCGCAGCCAGGGGGGAACGTCCGAATTCCGGATACGTTGTGCCCCTGACAAGCGCTGCTCGGAGTATTTGGGCCCCGCCGTGACGGCACAAGAGCGCCTTTCGGTCGTCTGCACGCGCACACGCGTCTACCCCGGCGGCTGGTGCGTCGCGGTGTTCCGCGGGTGCCGCCGGGGTTGATCGACACGGGTGTGACGTATGGGAGCGCCGTGGGGTTCCCGGCCCGACTGACGGCGCCCTGAGGGGAGTTCGCGGCCCGGGGCGCTCAGGCCGTGGCCGGGTTCCGCTCCCCCGCCTCGACCGCGACGTCCAGGGTGTTCCCCGGCGGCGGCAGCGGGCACAGGAAGTGATCCGTGAAGGCGCACGGCGGCAGCAGCGCCCGGTTGAAGTCGACGTTCACCCGGCCGTCCCCGTCGGGCGCGGCGGGCCGCAGAAAGCGGAAGCGATAGCTGCCGCGCACGCTGCTCGCGTCGGCGAACACCGCCCACAAGGACCCGTCCGCCTCGACCGTCACCTGCAGCGTGTGCTCCACCCCGGCCAGGGTGAAGGCCAGTTCACCGCCGAGCCCGAGCCCGCGCTCCTTGCCGTCGGCGTTCGGCACCCGGACGGTGCTCTCCTTCGCGTACGGGGTGAACCGCCCCGGCACCGCGAAGTCCGCGTCGTACGGCGTGGCCTCGATACCGCGGAAGGCCGCCCGCGCAGGCGCCGCCGGGTCGAAGTCGCGTACCGCCCACAGACCTTCGCGGCGCAGCACCACGAACCGCCGCTCCCCGAGTCCGGCCCTGGCTCCGGCCACCGGCCCGGTGTCGGCGCCGAGCCGTACCTCGCACTCGAAGGGCACCCCGTCGAGGGTGAGCCCATCGGCCGCCGTCGCCGTCAGTACGACCGCTTCGCCCGCGTCTGCCCAGTGCCCGGGAATGGCCGGAAGTTGGCCTTCCGGATATTCCGCGAGCCAGTACGTGCCCCGCAGGGCCGGCGGCCCGTAAGGACCCGACACGGCCTCGGTCCGCTGCTCATGCCAGCGCCGCCACTCCTGCGCGGCGTCGGCGACGCCCTCGGCGTCCACGGCGCCCTCGGTGTCCACGGCGTCACTCGCCATCACTTCTCGGCCCTTCCCGCTCGCCCCCGCTGTCCGGTCGGTGAGCAAGCAGCCGTACCCCGCTATTCCCGGACCGGGACGCACGAGGGCCGTTCACGGCCCGGCGGTCAGCGGGACTCAGCAGTCACAACCGCAGTCGCAGTCGCAGCAGCCGCCGTCACTCCCGCCCTCGCCGCTGCCGCCACAGCAGTTGGGGCAGCAGCTGGAACAGTTGGAGCAGCAGTCGCACCAGCCGCAGCAGTCGTTGCAGAGCCCTTCCTTGCGCTCCCGGCTCCAGGGGTCCTCATGGCTGCCGCAGCACAACTGGCAGGTACAGGCGAGCCCCGCCCACACCAGACACCCGGCGATCAGCCCGCGCCGGCCACGCCGCGGCGGCTCGGGCGGCCCCGGCGGCGGCCCATGCGGTCCATACGGCCCACCAGGCCCGGGTGCATAAGGCGCGCCGGGGCCGGGCGGACCGTGAGGACCCGGCTGCTGATGCGCGCACGTACCCGTACCGAAGGCCCGGTCGACCGAGCGCGGCAGTTCGTGCACGAGCAGCGTGTGCGCGAGCCGGGCGTCGGTGAACTCGGCGTCCCGCAGCGCGAGACGCATTCCGTGCAGTGCGTCGTCCGCGAGCCGCCGGGCCTCGGCGAGCGAAGTCCCGGTCGCCGTCAGGGGGTTCCACGCACCGGACGCCGCGTCGGCCTCGCGGTCCTCCACGGCGTCGAGGAGGTGCGCGAGCCGCCCGAAGAGCCGCCCCGCCTCGGCGAGCGGCGCCGCGTTGGCCGGCCGTCCGGCGAGGTACGCGGTGTGCGCGAAGGCGGCGGCGGTCGCCGTCTCGGTCGGCTCGGTCACCGTGAGGAGCGGGGTGCCTGGCCCCGCCAGGGCCTCGATCCCGCCCTGCCGGTCCACCGCGTCGAGGAGCACCGCGGTGTCGAACCCGACCGCCGTGCCGGTGCGCGCCCCGGCCTTGTCCCAGCTCCGCGCCACCTTCCGCGCGGCCGCCGCCACCGGCCGCCGGGCAAGCAGCCCGTCCCGGTCCGCCACGTGATCGCGCACCTTGGCCGAGGCGAGCACGAGCGAGACCGCCGCCGCGAGCCGCGCTCCCTCGCCCTGCGCCACCGAGGCGCTGCGCATTCCGCGCAGCGGACAGGGCCCCGCGGTGCGGCGTCCGGCGGTGCCGCGCTCGGCCTGAGCCTCCGTCAGAACCGAGATGAGCAGCCCGTCGTAGTTGGTCACCACCCGCGCGAACTGACCGTGGTCACCGCGCAGCGCGAGACACAGCCCGCACAAATGCGCCATCCACTGCGCCGTGAGCCCTTCCCCGAGCCGGTGACTGCAGGGCCTGACGATGCCGAACACGACGGTTCCCCCGTGAATCGCTGATCCGTTGCGCCCGCATCGTAGCGAGCGCGCTGATCATCTCGACACGCCCGCCGTCACCCATACGCCTCGACAAATCATATTTCACTCACTGTCAGCAGCCGTACACGGCAATGCCCTTGGAGAATGGGGGTACGTTGTGCACCAGTACCGTCACGAAACCCCCGCGCGGCGACTATCCACTTGGCGTCGCATCCGCATCATGGACGACCATAGGGGTGCGGACAGCAGGAACCGCTGCGAGAGGAGGCGTCCATGGGATCGGTGCGCAAGGCGAGTGCCTGGCTTGGCCTCGTCGACGACAACGATGACGAGCGTTACTACGACGGCTATGAAGACGAGGCGGCCGAGGGCCCCGAGTCCGGTGACGCCTGGGTGACCGACCCGCGGGTGCGGGTGGCCACCGAGCAGGCGGAGGAGAAGGGCCGCCGGATCGGCACGATCGCCCCGGACGGCTTCCGGGACGCGCGTGGCATCGGCGAGCTGTTCCGGGACGGGGTCCCGGTCATCATGAACCTCACGGCCATGGACCCCGCCGACGCCAAGCGCGTGGTGGACTTCGCGGCCGGGCTGACCTTCGGCCTGCGCGGCTCCATCGAGCGCGTGGCCAACCGGGTCTTCCTGCTCACCCCCGCCGACACCCGGATCGTCAACGGCGAGGCGGCGGGCCGGCCTTCGGACGGCTTTTTCAATCAGAGCTAGCGGCAGGGCCGCTCACCGGAACGCGTCGAGCCCGGTGAGCGCCTTGCCGAGCACCAGCTGATGCATCTCGACGGTGCCCTCGTAGGTGAGCACCGATTCGAGGTTCGTCGCGTGCCGCATCACGGGGTATTCGAGCGAGATGCCGTTGGCCCCGAGGATGGTCCGCGAGGTGCGGCAGATCTCGATGGCCTCTCGTACGTTGTTGAGCTTGCCGAAGCTGACCTGCTCGGGCCGCAGCCGGCCCGCGTCCAGGCGGCGCCCCAAGTGGTGGGCGAGCAGGATGCCCTTGTGCAGTTCGAGCGCCATGTCGGCGAGCTTGGCCTGGGTGAGCTGGAAGCCGCCGATGGGCCGGCCGAACTGCTCACGCGTCTTCGCATAGCCGACCGCCGCCTCGAAGCATGAGCGGGCGGCACCCATCGCGCCCCAGACAATGCCGTAGCGAGCGTGGCTCAGACAGCTGAGCGGGCCGCGCAGACCGGTGACTTCGGGCAGTACCGCGTCGGCGGGGAGCCGGACTTCGTCGAGGACGAGTTCGCTGGTGACCGAGGCGCGCAGGGACCACTTGTGCTTGATCTCGGGGGCGGAGAAACCCGCGCTGTCGGTCGGGACGACAAAGCCCCTGATGCCCTCGTCGGTCTGTGCCCAGACGACCGCAACCCCGGCGACCGAGCCATTGGTGATCCACATCTTGCGGCCGGTGAGCACCCAGTCGGTGCCGTCCTTCTTCGCGTAGGTCCGCATCGCGGCCGGGTCGGAGCCGTGGTCGGGCTCGGTCAGACCGAAGCAGCCGATGGTCTCGCCGGCGGCCATACCGGGCAGCCAGTGCTGCTTCTGCTCCTCGGAGCCGAACCTCCAGATCGCGTACATCGCGAGGGAGCCCTGCACGGAGACCAGGGAGCGGATGCCGGAGTCGGCGGCCTCCAGCTCCAGGCAGGCGAGGCCGTACTGGACGGCGCTCGCGCCCGCGCAGCCGTAGCCCGTCAGGGACATGCCGAGGGCGCCGAGTCCGCCGAGTTCACGGGCCAGTTCACGGACCTGGGGCAGTTCGCCGCGCTCGTACCAGTCGGCGATGTCCGGCAGCACCCGGTCCGCGGCCCAGGTGCGCACGGTGCTGCGGATCGCGAGGTCCTCGGGGTCGAGCAGATCGTCGATGCCGAGGGGGTCGGTGGGGTCGAACGGCGGCAGGGCAGTGCGGGATGACATGACGGAGCCTCCGGGACACGGCGCGAAAAACTAGCAGTGGTAGTTACGGCGTGACGCCGACGTTACGGGCCAGTGTCCCGCGCGTCCAGAGCCGCCCGTGGGCGCTTCGACCGGAGCGTGGCGGTGATGAAGAAAGAAGCCGGAGGACTCGGCGCGGACGGATTCAGCCCGAGGACTCGGCGCAGACCGTCTCGCGGTCACGGGCCGAGGGTCCGGGGATCGCGCCGTTCTCCGTGGCGCCCTCCACAGCCTGGGCCTGGCCGTCTTCCGTGGGCGCGCCCTCGGTGGTCTCGCCGCCCTCGGTGGCCTCGCCGTCAAGGGACGGTGCCGGGCAGTCCATGGCGCGGGGCAGCTTCAGTGCGGCGAGGGCCCCGATCAGGAGCAGTCCCGCACTGGCGAGCAGCGTGACGTGCAGGCCGTGCACGAAGGAGTCACGGGCCGCGCTGCGCAGGGCCTCGCTCGCGGGGGCGTCGAGGCGGTTCGCGACCTCATAGGCCTCGCCCAGGGAGTGCCGGGCCGCTTCGACCGCGCGTTCCGGGACGCCGGGCACCGAGGAGAGGGCGGGTCCGTAGGCGGCGTTCATGACGCTGCCGATGAAGGCGATGCCTATGCCGCTGCCCAGTTGGTAGGAGGTCTCGCCGATCGCCGCGGCACCGCCGGCCTGGCCCTGGGTGACCTCGCTGAGCATCGACTCGTACGCGCCGAACAGCGTGGTCTGCAGTCCGAAGCCGAGCAGCACGAAGCCGACGAGGAGCAGCGCGAGGTTGTCCTTGTGACCCATGAACGTGAGCGTGAGGACGGCGACGGCGGTCAGACAGAAGCCGAGCGAGACCATCAGACGCGGGCCGAGACGCGGCAGGATCGAGGAGCCGGTGAGACCGCCCGCCATGGCGGCGAGGGTCAGCGGCACCATCCGGAGGCCGGTTTCGAGCGGCGAGAGTCCGAGCACCAGCTGCAGATACTGCGCGGCGATCAGCATCAGGCCGACCAGGGCGAGCATCGCCAGGATGATGCAGCTGACCGAGGTGCCGAAGGCGGGCCGGGAGAAGAGCGTGAGGTCGACCAGGGGATGCTTGCGCCGGCGCTGTCTGCGGACGAAGCCGATCAGGAGTGCGACGCCGAGCAGCAGCGGCACGACGGTCATCCCGCTGAGCACGCCTTCGCCGCCGCCCGCGCGCTTGATGCCGAGCACCACACCGAACAGACCGCCCGCGGCCATCAGCGCGCCCACCACGTCCCACGGACCGTCGCGGTCGCCGGTCGACTCGGGCAGCAGCCAGCGGCCGACCAGGAGACTGGCGAACATCAGCGGGATGTTGATCAGGAAGACCGCGCCCCACCAGAAGTGCTCGAGCAGAAAGCCGCCGAGCAGCGGTCCCGCGGCGGCGCCCACGGCGGCCACGGCGCTCCAGATGCCGATGGCCAGGGCGCGCTCGCGCCGGTCGGGAAAGACCTGGCGGACGATCGAGAGGGTCGCGGGCATGATCATCGCGCCGCCGAGGCCGAGCAGGGCGCGGGCGGCGATGAGGATCTGCGGGTCGTGCGCGAGCGCCGCCATGGCGGAGGCGACGCCGAAGAAGCCGTAGCCGAGCAGGAGCACCTTGCGGCGGCCGACACGGTCGCCGAGGGTGCCGAAGAGGATCAGGAGCGAGGCGCAGACCAGCGGATAGGAGTCGACGATCCACAGCAGCTGGATCGGCCCCGGCTTGAGGTCCTCGGTGACCGCGGGCACGGCGACGTGCAGGACGGTCGAGTCGATGGCGACGATCGCGAGACTGACGCACAGGACGATGAGGATGACCCAGCGGTTGGCACCTTCGGGGCGCCCGATGCCCGCTCGCTCCAGAAACCGGGATGCCGAAGGCCGCGCCGAAGCAGCCGTGGTCGTCCCGGACATCTGCGTACCTCCCAGTGATCCCGTACTCAAGCGACCGGCGGGGCAGGCGCCTCCAGGACCCGACCGCGCGTACGAGTGAGCAGCCAGCGTACGCGAGTTCACAGCTGAGGTGGGTGTCCCACCTCTCACGTAACTGAACGACGCACTGTGGCGTACGCCACGCCCTCCCCCTGCGATGACGACCGCCGGGGGGTATCCGGTTCCACGCGCCGCCCATAATCGAGCCCGTGACCGATCTTGATCAACGGGTTCCGACCGACCGACTCGCTCCGGTGCGGACCGCTCTGCGCCGGGCCGCCCCCGCGCTGCTCGCCTATGCGGGGGTGCGAGCTCTCGGCCTCGCCGTGCTCGCGGTGTGGTCGGCGGCGAACGGCAAGAGCGCGCACCAGCTGCTCACCGCGCGCTGGGACTCGCTCTGGTACACGCGGGTCGCCGACTTCGGCTACGGCTGGGAGGTGCGCCTGCCCGACGGCGGCGTCCACTCCAATCTGGCGTTCTTTCCGCTCCTGCCCTGGCTGGAGCGGGCGGTGTCGGCGGTCAGCCCGCTGTCGTACGCCGACGCGGGTCTCGTGGTGGCCTGGCTCGCCTCCCTCGCGGCGGCCCTCGGGATCTTCCTGATCTCCGAGCGGCTCCACGGCCGCAGGGCCGGGATCTGCGCCGTCGCCCTGTGGGCGGTGCTGCCGGTCGGCATCGTGCAGTCGATGGCCTACAGCGAGTCGCTGTTCACGGCCCTCGCGGCCTGGGCGCTGTACGCGGTGCTGCGCGAGCGCTGGGTGTGGGCCGGCCTCTTCGCCTCGCTCGCCGGGCTGACCCGGCCCGTGGGAGCCGCGGTGGTGGCGGCGGTCTGGGTGGCGGCGGTGGCCTTCTTCGTACGGGAGAGGCGCGCGCCCTGGCGCATGGTGCTCGGGGTCGTGCTCGCCCCGCTCGGGGCCGCGGCCTATGTGCTGTGGGTCGGGCAGAGGACCGGCGGCGGGCTCTTCGGGTATCTGGATGTGCAGGCGCAGTGGGGCAATGGCTTCGACGGGGGCCTGGCCTTCGCGCAGTTCATCGGCGAGAAGCTCACCTCCTTCCCGTCCGCCCTGGCCGGGGTCGGGCTGATCGTCGGAGTCGCCCTTGTGATCTGGCTGTACGTGCTGTGCGTACGCCGGGGCCAGCCGCTGCCCCTGCTCGTCTACTGCGGGATCGTCGTCGCGCTTGCTCTGTGCGCTTCGGGGTACTTCGGCTCGAAGCCGCGGCTGCTGCTGCCCGCCTTCCCGCTGCTGCTGCCCCTCGCGGTGGCCCTCGCCCGGCTGCGTAACTCCAGGTCGGCGGCGGTGCTCGGGACGGTGGCGGTGGCCTCGGCGGTGTACGGGGCGTTCTGGCTGAACGGATCGGGCCCGCCGTGACCGGCGACGGGAGCGGTGGGTTCCGGCCGTGATCGCCGCGGTCCGGCCGTGATCGCTCCGTGATCCGGTGTGCGGTCCGGCTCCACGATGGTGGAATGGAAAATTCCATGCCAGCTGACGGTGAACGAATTCAGACGGCACCTAAAAATGCTGTGAGTATTGATCAGTGGAATTGGGGCCCAAGGTCATCCGGGTTTACCGAAACGTCGGGAATAAAGTCCGCCCTGAGATCAATGCCACATCACATCGTCATCACAAAGCCACCGATTCGGCCTAGTGCCCCGCTCACTCGCTGTAGCGTCGATTGAGTGCGTACCGAACGAAACCTCACCCGTCTGGACCGGCTCTTTGCCCGGCTAGACCGGGAACCCGAACGGCCGGCGGGCCTGGATGTGCCCCGCATGAGCCCACACAGGATCGTGCTGCTCGGCTCGACCCTGGTCTTCTACCTGCTCATTGTCGTGGCCGTCATCAACACCTCCTGGCTGGTCCGGCTCGACTGGCAGCTGATGTTCTTCCGGCCTTACCAGCAGTGGCCGGAGGTGCACGCCTTCATCGACTACTACGTGGTGCTCGGCCAGCGCGGCCCCACCGCAGTGATGGTCACGGCCTGGCTCGGCTGGCGCTCCTGGCGGCAGCACACGCTGCGGCCGCTCCTGATGCTCGGCACCTCGCTGCTGCTGCTCAACATCACGGTGGGCGCCGCGAAGCTCAGCATGGGCCGCCTCGGTCCGCACTACGCCACCACCATCGGCTCCAACGAGATGTGGCTGACCGGCGACATATTCCCTTCGGGCCACACCGCCAACGCCGTGGTGACCTGGGGCATCCTCGCCTACCTCGCCTCCACCGCCCGCACCCGCCGCTATCTGTCGGCGGTCTCCGCCGTGGTCGCGCTCGGCGTCGGCCTGAGCACGGTCTATCTCGGCACGCACTGGCTGAGCGACGTCCTGCTCGGCTGGGCCGCGGGTCTCCTGATCCTGCTCGCGCTGCCCTGGTTCGAGCCGCTGATCACCCGGGCCGAGGCGTGGATCCTCGCCCAGCGCGACCGGCTGCTCTCGCAGTACCGCCGCACCACCCCGGTGTCCGCACCGGCCGGCGCCCCGGCCCTGTTCCCGCAGCGCGCCCCCGCCGAGGGCACCTCCCCGGCGCGTGAGCCGGTCGGCGCGGGACACACCGCACGGAACACCGGACACCTCGGCCAGCGCGGCCACGCGGTGCGCACGGAGCGCGCGCCGGCCACCCCGGTCGGCGGCGGCAGCCGCAGGGCCGCGCACGCGGACAGCGGCGCCCGCGTCGGCCGCTCCACCCCGGCCAGCCCGGTGACGGGCGGCTGACCCAAGGACCGCGGGGGCGGTACGCACAACTTTCCCCGCACGCAAAGGCCCCGATTCCCTTGTGGAACCGGGGCCTTCGCCTATGTTCCGGCTGCGTGACCGGGCCTGTCGGCCTGCCTGTCAGCCCTTCCAGCAGCGGGTCACGGTGTCGTCGCTGACCTCGAAGTTGAGCCGCCCCGCGAGGTATTCCATGGTGATGATCGTGCCCGGCGGCAGCGACCTGACGGTCGACCAGCCGCGCTCGCGGGCCAGCCGCTCGGCGCCCGCGGCATCGAGTCCGACGTACGACTCGGGGGCGTCCTGGGGCTCTGCGGGGGGTGTCGGTATAGGTGCCATACGGCCACCGTAGGCCGGGAGAAGGGGCCGGGGAAAGCTTCGGAGAAATCGGACAGTACGCGGATACCGAGGGTCACGCGTCCCTCATGGGTCACGCTTGTGTCACAGGATCGCCACACGCGTTTGCTGATTCTCGCTTCACACGTACGAGCGGTTCCGAATTCCCGCAGAAGCAGGCCACATACGCATACCGGGCACGGCAATTCAACGTCCGCGGTGTCGAAGATCCATTCCTTGATTTTCCGATTCCGGGAGCCTGCCGGAGTTTTGACGGGGCGTATGGAATTCACTGACTCCCCGCACAATCCGCACGACAGGGGGAAACTCCGCCGCGTACGCCCTCTGTTGGAGCCGGGGGCTCCGCGAGCATCATGGCCTGTGCCCGGAGCCCAAGCCGTGAGAAGCGAGGGAGCAGCGATGGGGACGGATACCGCGCAGACGGCCGCACAGCCGGAACGGATACGGCGGCCCGGGCGCGTGATCGTGGACTGGCTGACCACCACCGATCACAAGAAGATCGGCCACCTCTATCTGATCACTTCGTTCGGCTTCTTCCTCGTGGCCGGAGTGATGGCCCTGATGATGCGCGCCGAACTGGCCCGCCCGGGGCTGCAGCTGATGAGCAACAACGAGTTCAACCAGGCGTTCACGCTGCACGGCACGATCATGCTGCTGCTGTTCGCGACGCCGACCTTCGCGGGCTTCGCCAACGAGATCATGCCGCTGCAGATCGGCGCGCCCGATGTGGCCTTCCCCCGGCTGAACATGCTCTCGTACTGGCTGTTCCTCTTCGGCGGCCTCATCGTGCTCGGCTCCCTGCTCGTGCCCGAGGGCCCGGCCAACTTCGGCTGGTTCGCGTACGCGCCGCTCAACAGCCTGGAGCGGTCCCCCGGTATCGGCGCCGATATGTGGATCATGGGGCTCGCGCTCTCCGGGTTCGGCACGATCCTCGGCGCGGTGAACTTCCTGACCACCATCATCGGGATGCGGGCGCCCGGGATGACGATGTTCCGGATGCCGGTCTTCACCTGGAACGTGCTGTTCACATCGATCCTGATCCTGATCGCGTTCCCGGTGCTCGCCGCGGCGCTGCTCGTCCTGGAGGCGGACCGCAGGTTCCACTCCATGGTCTTCGAGGCGGAGTTCGGCGGTGCGCTGCTCTGGCAGCATCTGTTCTGGTTCTTCGGGCATCCGGAGGTCTACATCATCGCGCTGCCGTTCTTCGGCATCATCACGGAGATCATCCCGGTGTTCAGCCGGAAGCCGATCTTCGGCTACATGATGCTGGTCGGCGCGACCATGGCCATCACCGGTCTGTCGGTGGTCGTGTGGGCGCACCACATGTTCGCCACCGGCGCGGTGCTGCTGCCGTTCTTCTCGTTCATGTCGTTCCTGATCGCGGTGCCGACCGGGGTGAAGTTCTTCAACTGGACCGGCACCATGCTCAAGGGCTCGCTGTCCTTCGAGACCCCGATGCTGTGGGCGGTCGGCTTCCTGGTCTCGTTCCTGTTCGGCGGGCTCACCGGGGTGATCCTGGCGTCGCCGCCGCTCGACTTCCACGTCACCGACTCGTACTTCGTCGTGGCGCACTTCCACTACGTCGTGTTCGGCACCGTCGTCTTCGCGACGTTCGGCGGATTCTTCTTCTGGTGGCCCAAGTTCACCGGCAAGATGCTCGACGAGCGGCTCGGCAAGATCCAGTTCTGGACGCTGTTCGTCGGCTTCCACACCACGTTCCTGGTGCAGCACTGGCTGGGCGCCGAGGGCATGCCGCGGCGGTACGCGGACTACCTGGCGGCCGACGGCTTCACGGTGCTCAACACCGTCTCGTCGATCGGGGCGTTTCTGCTCGGCCTGTCCACGCTCCCGTTCCTCTACAACGTCTGGAAGACCGCCAAGTACGGCGAGAAGGTCGAGATGGACGACCCCTGGGGGTACGGCAGGTCCCTGGAGTGGGCGACGTCCTGCCCGCCGCCGCGGCACAACTTCCTCACGCTGCCCCGGATCCGCTCCGAGTCCCCGGCGTTCGATCTGCACCATCCCGAGTACGCGGCGATCCAGCGGGAGAGTCAGCCCGTTCCAGAGCCCGGGAGAGGCGGTCACGGGCCGACCTGAGGTGCTCGGTCAGCTCCGAAGGCTCCAGAACCTCAAACTCCAGGCCCAGGAGCATCACATGGATCACCATCACGTCCAGGCTCCCGGCGCCGGTGCGCAGCAGGCAGCTGTTCGCGCTCTCCGGCTCCAGGGTGCCGGTCGAGGGTGAGATCTCCGCGGCGGCCTCCTCCTTCGGCACGAAGAGCCGGATCACGGCCTCTTCGGCGTAGACCCGCCGCGAGACGCCCTCGGAGACATAGGCGGCCAGGTCCGCGGCGGGCGGGGTGCGGGGCGCGAAGCGCGGGCCGTGCGGTGGCCTGGGGGTGATCCGGTCGGCGCGGAACGTACGCCAGTCGTCCCGGTCCAGATCCCAGGCGACCAGGTACCAGCGGCGCTCGGTGCACACCAGGCGGTGCGGCTCGACGGTGCGGCGGGTGGCCGCGCCGGCGTGGTCGCGGTACTCGAAGCGCAGCCGCTCGCTGTCCCGGCACAGGTGGGCGAGTTCGGTGAGGACCTCGGGGTCGACGGCGGCGCCCTGAGGGCCGCGCAGCATCGGCACCGTGAAGGCGTTGAGCGCCCCGACGCGGCGGCGCAGACGGTTCGGCAGCACCTGCTCCAGCTTGGCCAGGGCCCGCACCGAGGTCTCCCCGATGCCTTCGATGCCCTGCCCGGCGGCGGTGCGCAGGCCGACGGCGACGGCCACGGCCTCCTCGTCGTCGAGCAGCAGGGGCGGCATCTCGGCGCCCACGCCCAGCTGGTAGCCGCCGCCGGTGCCCGGGGACGCGTGCACCGGGTAGCCCAGTTCGCGCAGCCGGTCCACGTCGCGGCGCACGGTGCGCGGAGTGACGCCGAGCCGCTCCGCGAGGTCCGGTCCCGACCATTCGCGGTGGGCCTGCAGCAGCGAGAGCAGGCGCAGGAGTCGTGCCGAGGTCTCCAACATACGGCCGAGTCTGCCAGCGGTTGCGGACAGGTACGGTCCGCGGGGCCCGCGGGATGCGGGCCCGGCCCGCGCGGTCGGGCGCGGGCCCCGCCCCCGGGATGCGGGCCCGGCCCGCGCCGTCGGGCGCGGGCCCCGCCCCTGTCAGCCGGTGGCCGTGACGCGTACCGACAGGTCGTTGTCGCGTGTGTAGTACGGCTGGACCGTTGTCCCCCCGACCTCGACGGCCGGGTAGGTGAAGATCGCCTTCTTGTCCGCCACGTCGTCGAGGAGGCGTCCTATCCGGGCCGCGGGGCCGTCCTGGCCCGCGGGCCGCAGCCACAGGTCCCACACCCCGGGCTTCTCGGCGAGCTCGGCGTACGCCGCCGTGAAACCGAAGTCGGCGCCGTCGGCGGTGACTTCCGCGCGGTGCACGAGGGCGGCGTCGGTGCGGCTGCGCAGCTCGGCGTACGCGTCCGTGGTGAGCGGGGTGCCGAACACCCGGCCGCCGACCGTCAACGCCTCGTCCGCGATGAGCAGTTCACCGGCCTCGGCGTGCGGGGCCCGATGCCAGGCGCGCACCGTGAGGTTGCCGTGCTTGGTGGCGTACGGGATCCGCACCGCGGTGTGCGGGCGGGTGCCGCTCGGCATCCGGTCGACGAGCGAGCGCAGATCGTTGACGCCGGGGACCAGGCGCTGCGGTTCCCCGTCGCCGTGGTCGACGTAGACGTCCCAGCGGCCCTCGGCGAGTTCGACGCTGCTGGGCAGGACGGCGCGCAGCCGGCCGTCGGCAGCCGGGGTGAGCGGCAGCCTGGTCTCGTCACCCACGCCCTCGTCGCCCTTGTCCCGCAGCCGGAGCAGCAGATGGGCGGCGCCGGGCCGGCACAGATCGGCGAGGTCGAAGGTGAGTCCGCCCGCGGAGTCGGCGACACAGTCGGCCTTCGGCAGCACGGAGAGCTCCTCGACCATGTCTCCGGTGGGCGGCGGCAGCACAGCGGTCATGCGGTACGTCCCTTTCTCAGGGCGGAGCGCCCCGCGTCCCTGATCGCGTAGGCGCCGCCGAGCAGGGCGCCGCGGGTGCGGTGCAGCGAGCCGCGCACCCTGCCGACGGCGCCGGCACGAGCGGTCAGGTCGGTGAACAGCGATTCGTAGCGCTCCGCGATCCGGGAGGGGTCGAAGCGCTCGGAGCCCTTGAGCGCGGCGGAGGCCATCCGGCCGCGCAGATCGTCGTTGTTGATCAGTTCCAGGAGTCCGCCGGAGATGGCGTCCACATCGCCGACGGGTACGAGGCGGCCGTCGACGCCGTTGTCGATGATCTCGCCGGGGCCGTGCGGGCAGTCCGTGGAGACCACGGGCAGGCCGCAGCGCATCGCCTCGACGATGGTCATGCCGAACGACTCCAGGCTGGAGGTGACCGCGGCGATCGAGCCCTTGGCCCACTCCGGGTCGATGGGGTGGGCGGGCCCCATCAGGAACACATGGTTGTAAAGGCCGAGTTCATCGATGAGCCGACGCAGCTGGTCCTTCTGCTTGCCGCCGCCGTAGATCCGAAGCCGCCAGTCGGGCCGCTCGGCGCGCACCTTGTCGAAGGCTCTGACCAGCAGGTCGTAGCGCTTGACCGGGGCGAGCCTGCCGGCAGCGACGACCCACTTGGCGGTGCCGTCGGCGGGCGCCACCTCGGGCGCGGGCACCGGGTTGGCCATGGCGTGCACGCGGACACCGGGCAGCCGCATCTTCCCGTGGTAGGCGCGGGCGTCGGCCTCGGTCGTCGTGGTCAGGGCGTCGAGGCGCGGGTAGGCGCCGCGCAGCTGGGCACGCAGCGCCTTGGAGTGGCTGTCGAGCGTGAGGTGCTCCTGGCCCACGCGCAGCGGGCCGCGCCTGGTCTGGCGCGCGAGGTGCACATTGAGGCCGGGGCGGGTACCCACCACCACATCGGCGTCGACGGTCGCAAGGTGGTCGGCGATGCGGCGGTCGGTGAGCGCGTTGTACTGGTGGTAGCGGCCTTCGGCGCGCGGGAAGACCGCTGCCGGACGCAGATAGTCCGGGTCCTGGCCCTCGTAACCCGGTGTCCCCTTGCGGATGTCGACCAGGTGCCTCACCCGGACCCGCGGATCGACGTGGAAGACCGGCTCCTCCCGGTGTCTGAGCACCGAGACGATCTCCACGTCGTGCTGCTCCGCGAGCGTGTTGGCAAGGTTGTAGGTCGTCCGGATCGTCCCCCCGATTCCGTACGCGTTGTGTATCAGGAAAGAGATATGCATGCGTCCCCGTATCCCACGCTTCCCCGCGGACAGTCATGTCTCGTCCGCCTACCGCAGGGTTAGACCGGGACCCGGTGCCAATGGTTGGCCACCATGACCGTGTTGTTCCCGAACAGTTGCGCCATTGGTAGGTGAAATCGGGAACCCGAGGCAAGCCTGATGCATCAGGGGCAGTAAGGGCGTAACGGAGAGCTTGACCGAGGGTGAACACCAGGAGCCGTTCGCTCAGGGTTCGTACGCCAGCTGCGGTACCCGGAAGCAGTTGTCGTTCATGTCCCCGCCCTGGGTCACCCAGCCTCTGCCGTCAAGCCAGCGGGCCGCGGACACACAGGTTCTGCGGGTCTTCGGCGGCTCGGCGAGCCGGTCGAAGACGACCGGCACGAGCAGACCCCGGGCGCTGTAAGGCTTGTCGCGCTCCATGTAACGGTCCACGCACGCGCGCGTGATGGCGGTTCCGCGCCGCGCACAGGAAGTGGCCGCGTCCGTGAACCACATGGCGGCCGCCCACCCTTCGAGGGCCCACTGCGACAGCGGCCCGCCGTCCTTCATGGCGGTACGGAACGCACGTACTTCCCTGTCGTCGCTGTCGTCGTAGTCGTCGTAGTCGTCGTAGTTGTGGCTCGAACCCGTCACCCACAGGGCGTTGCGGCAGCGCGGCGCGTCCTTGTAGTCATCGGCGACCGTGGAGGTCCAGTTCTGTGCGTTGGTGACCTTCGCGGTGACCTTCGCGCCCACCTCGTCCATGGCCTTGCACAGCTGGGCGTTGCCATGGGTGTCCATCGCGTCGAAGACGAGGTCGGCGCCCTGTTCCTTCAAGTCGGCGGCCGCGGCGCGGAAGTTGGGCAGGGCGAAGTCGACCTGCTCGGTGACGACCTCGTAGCCCTCGGCCTTCAGGCCCCGTGTGACCAGCCGGGCGTAGGCGGCGGACGCGGACTGGTTGTAGGAGATGACGGCGGCGGTACGGGCGCCGTGCTCGCGCTTGAAGTAGCGGTACACCTCGGTGCCGCCGTACTGCCTGCCGTCCCAGCCGGGCTTGCCGCCCTTGCGCGGGGCGAGGCTGCCGTAGATCGAGTACAGATGCGGATACGTGTCGTACGCGGGCCCGATCGGCTGTCCTCCGATGTCGGGCACACCGGCCGCCGAGACCCGCGGGGCACCCGCGTAGTCCAGGACGGTGGTGCCGACGAGCGCGACGACCTTCTGCTCGTCGACCAGCTTGTGCACGCACTCGTTGTTGCCGACGCCGCTGCCGCCGTCGTCGCAGGTGCGCACCTCGACCTTGCGGCCGGCGATACCGCCGCGCGCGTTCAGCCGCTCGAAGTACGCCTTGGCGCCGTCCCGCGGCCCCGTGAAGGCCTCGCCTCCGACCGGGCTGGTCGCACTGGAGACGATCCCGACGCGCAGCGGCTCCTGTTGCGCGGACGGCACGGGCCCGCTCGGCCGGTCCGTGAAGTCGCTCTCCGGAAGACGGCTGCCGCAGGCCGTGCCCACCAGCAGGAGCAGGCCCGCGGCCAGAACCTCGGCGGGCCTGGCCCGGCGGTTCATCAGCAGCCCGGACCCGGTGATTCATTGCCGCTCAACTGCACCAGCGAGCACAGCGTCTTGACCGACACCTTCCAGTCGCCGTCCTGCTCGACCGCGACGCCGGAGGCGCTGGGCATGACGGTGGCTTCTTTCAGGGAGAGCGAGTACGTGACGTCCGCCTCGTCGGCCGAGGTGAACTCCACCTTCGAGACCTTCGCCGTGACCTGCTCGCCGCGCTCGTCGCCGCTGAAGGACTTGAGGACCGCACGCATCTCGGTGCCGTTCTCCAGGAGGGCTTCCTTGTCCTTCATCTCCACGCGCGGGTCGAAGAACTTCTCCCAGTTCTCCTTGATCTCCTTCTCCGCCGCGCCCGCGTCCCTGGGGCTGCTCGGCGACGGATCGGCGGGTGCGCTCGCCGTCTTCTCCGCGGTCGGCCTGGGCGGTGGTGTCCCGTCGCCGCCGCCGCTGTCGTCCCCGCACCCCGTGGCGGCCGCGCCCGTCACCAGGACCGCGGCGGCCGCCCACGCCGCAATCCGTGTCCTGCCCCGCCTGTTGCCGCCGCTGCCGAGCACCATCTGGCTCACCGCCGGTATTCGTCCGGGCCGTGACGGCCCGGTGCTTTCAGGGTCAGCTTCCAGAAGGCATAGTGCTAGCGATCGGTTGACATGAACAGACATGCACAGAGACGCACCGTCAGAGATCCTCAGGGAGCCCGGATGCGGACCGCACGACTGCGCACTGTCCACCCGTTGCTCTGGGCCGCATCGGCCGCCCTCACGCTCGGCGCCGTGCTGTGCGTGACCGGCTGGTACGGAGTCTCCGGTGAGCGCTTCGCCGAGCGGCAGGTGCCCTATCTCGCCTCCTGCACCCTGCCCGGGGCCGCTCTGATCGTCGCCGGTGCGGTCCTTCTCGTGGGCAGCCGCAACGCCCTTGCCACCGCGCGCGTGCAGGAGCTTTACGAGTTGCTCGTGGCAGCGGACCCGGGCGCCGACGATCCCGCCAAGGAAACCGCTGCCGCGCCGGTGGCCATCAGCGGCGACCTGCGGCAGGTGCCGGGCGGCACCCTGTACCACCGCGCCGACTGCCCCCTCGTCGCGGGCAAGCCGGAGGCCGTACCGGCCGACGCGCACGCGCGCGTGGACGGCGGCCTCGCCCCCTGCCCGATCTGCGAACCCGGGGCCGCGGCACAGGAGTCGGGGACCCGGGCGCACGAGTCCGCACCCGTGGCACACGAGTCCGGGTCCCGGACACAGCAATCCGGGCCCGGTGCACGCGAGTCCGGGCCCGGGGCGCGCGAGTCCGGGCCCGGGGTGCAGGAGTCCGGCGAGGCGGCCTCGGAGTCCTGACGTGGCCTCCCTGACGTACGACCTCACCCTCGCCGGGCTCGCGGTCGGCAGCGCGGCCGCGCTCACCGGCATCGGACTGATCGTCACCTATCGCGCCACCGGCGTGCTCAACCTCGCGCACGGCGCGGTCGCCATGGTCTGCGCCTACCTGCTGCGCCAGCTCACCGTCGAATGGGGCCTGCCGCTGTGGCTCGCGGCGGCGCTCACGCTGCTCGTCGTGGCCCCCGGCATCGGACTCGCCCTGGAACGCGCCGTGTTCCGGCCCCTGGCCGTGCTCGGCGGCGACCCGGCGCAGACCCTGGTGGCCTCTCTCGGGGTGTTCATCCTTCTCGTCGGCGGCGCCGCCCTGATGTGGGGACAGGGCGCCCGCGCGGATGCGCCCCAGCTGCTCGGCACCGAGCCCTGGGGACACCTCGCCGTGACCCTCGCCCTCGCGGCCGGTGTGTGGGCGGTGATCCGCTGGACTCGGTTCGGCGGCGAGCTGCGGGCCGTCGTCGACAACCGCCGCCTGGCCGTGCTCGGCGGTATCGACGCCGACCGGGTGGCCGCCGCCGGCTGGGCGTTCGGCTCGTTCACGGCCGGCCTCACGGGCGTGTTGCTCGCGCCCTACGTCCGCCTCGACCCGTACGGCCTGCCCCTGCTCGTCATGGAAGTGATGGCGGTCGCGGTGGGCGCGGCGATGAGCAGCCTGCCGATCGCGGTGACCGTGGCCATCGGAATCGGTGTGGTCCAGAGCCAGTTGACCCGGCTGCACCCCTCGGGCTGGGGCGAGCCGCTGATCCAGGCCGTGGGCGCGAACCTCTTCGTGGTGGCGCTGCTGGTGTCCGCCCTTGTGCTCCCCGGTGTGGGCGGGCGCGACGCGCTGCCCCGCACCGCCACCGCGCGCGTGCCGACCCCGCCGGGCGCCTGGATCGCCGCCGGTGTCCTGTTCCTGCTGCCGCTCGGCTTCGCGGGCTCTGACCTGCATACGGCGGTGCAGGTGCCGGCGCTCGCCGTGGTGCTGCTCTCCCTGGTCGTCGTCACGGGCAGGGGCGGCCAGATCTCCCTCGGGCAGGCGGCGTACGCGGGGCTCGGCGCCCTCTTCACGGCGCTGCTCGCGGCCGGCCGCTTCCCGGGCCTGCCCGCCATGCCGCTGCTCGTCGCGCTCGGCGTCGCGGTGCTCCTGGTCGCGCCGCTCGGCCTCCTGACGGGGTGGCCCGCGATCGGCCGCCACGGCCTGGCGCTCGCCCTCGCCACCTTCGCGGTCGGGGTGGGCGTGAGCCGGTTCGTGTTCGCGCAGCCGTACGCCACTTCGGGGCTCGGCCTCGGCCGGCCCGCGGGCTTCGGCGGCGACCGCGCCTACTACCTGCTCGAACTCACCCTGCTCGCCGGGGCGTTGCTGGCCGTCGCCGCGCTTCGCCGGGGCCGCACGGGCCGGGCGCTCGCGGCGATGCGGGACCACGAGTCCGGCGCGGCGGCCGCCGGGGTGCCGGTGCCGCTCCTGAAGGTCGCGGCCTTCGTGGCGGGCGCCGCCCTGGCCGCGCTCGGCGGCGGCATGCTCGCCATGGGGGTGCGCGCCTTCGACCCGGCGGCGTTCGACCCGGTGCGCGGACTGCTCTGGTTCGCCGCCGTCGTGGTGCTCGGCGCGGACTCCCTGCTGGGCGCCCTGGCGGCGGCGGCGCTCCTGGTGGGCCTGGACGCGGGGACACGCGGCGGAGTCGCGGCCGCTGTGATCGGCGTACTCGCGGTGCTCATCGGCCGCTTCCCCGGCGGCCCCTACGAGGCGCTGCGCACGACGGCGGCACGTCTGCGCCTGCCCCGCGCGCAGCGCCTTTCGCCTCTGGGGGCACGGGTCGCGGCCCGACTGCGGGTGGCGGCGGGGCCGGTGGGGCACCCGGCACCCGCGGGCGGGGGAAGGCCGAGGCCGATGCACGGGACCGCGCACCGCTCCGCACCGGCGCCCCGCCCCACAGGACCGGCCGTGCGCACACACCCCCGCACCCCGCTCACCGCCCGCGAACTCACCGTCCGCTACGGCGAGTTCACCGCGCTCGACGGAGTCGACCTGGCCGTGCCCGCCGGCCGGATCACAGCGGTGGTCGGGCCGAACGGTGCGGGCAAGAGCACCCTGTTCCACTGCCTGGCCGGCACGCTGCGGCCGGACGCGGGCCGGGTGGAGTTCGACGGGCGCGACATCACCGCCTGCCCGGCCCATGCGCGCACCCGGCTCGGAGTGGCCCGCACCTTCCAGCAGCTCGCCGTCTTCCCGACACTGACCGTCGCCGAGAATGTCCGCGTCGGCGCCGAGCAGGGCCGGGTGCGCGACGCCGCGGCGGTACGCAGGACGCTCACGCTGCTCGGCCTCGACGGGCCCGTGGCACACCGTCCCGCCGCGGATCTGCCCACCGGCACCCTGCGCCGCGTGGAGCTCGCCCGTGCCCTCGCGGGCGGCCCCCACGTACTGCTTCTCGACGAGCCCGCGGCAGGCCTGGACGCCGCCGAAGTGGCCGTCCTGGCCACGGTGTTGAAGGCCCTCGCCGCGGACGGCACGGCCCTGCTGATCGTCGAGCACGACCTGGACCTGGTGGACCGCCTCGCCGACACCGTCCATGCGATGGCCGCGGGCCGCATCGTCGCCTCCGGGCCACCGGAACAGGTCCTGGACGCGCTCGACGCCGCGACCACCGCCGTACACGACGGGCCCCACGCGTCCGATGTCTCCGACGTCTCCGAAAAGGCGGCGGGCCCATGAGCGCCGAGCTGGAACTGCGGCACGCGCGCGTGCGGTATGGCCCCCTGGAGGCGCTGCACGGCGTCTCCCTGGCCGCCGCACACCCCGGCGTGACCGTCCTCCTCGGCCGCAACGGCTCGGGGCGTACGACGGTACTGCGGGCCCTCGCGGGCACGGTGCCGCTCTCCGGAGGCGCCGTCGTGTGGCGCGGCGAGGACGTGACCCGGCTCGCGGCCCACGACCGGGCCCGCCGCGGCATCGCCTTCGTCCCCGACCGGCAGGCGGTGTTCGGCTCCCTCACGGTGGCCGAGAACCTGGAACTCGCCGAGCCGCACGGCGAGTTCGACGGCGCCCTGGACGCCTACCCCGAGCTGCGCCCGCTCCTCGGGCGCCGCGCGGGCACCCTCTCCGGCGGCGAGCAGCGGATGCTGGCCCTGTCCCGCGCCCTGCTGTCGCACGCGCGCGTGGTGCTTGTCGACGAACCGGGCCAGGGCATGTCGGCGGCCGTGGCGGCCCGGACATACGCACTGCTCTCGGTGCTGCCCGCGACGGTGGTGCTCGCCGAGCAGCGACTCCCCCCGCCCCTGCGCCACTCCCCCGCCCACCGCCCCGTCGTCGTCCACGAACTACAACGCGGGGCAGTGGTGTTCAGCGGCGAGGCGGGGGAACTCCCGGCACCCGACGGCCGGGCTACACCTGGCGCCCGACGCCCGGGATCATCAGCATCGTGCCCACGTTGAGCCGGTTCGGGTGGTCGCCGATCATCAGGCGGTTGGCCTTGTAGAGCGCGTACCAGCCGCCCTTGATCTTGTAGCGCAGGGCGATCGAGCTGAGCGTCTCGCCGGGCTTGACGGTGTGGATACGGCCGTCGGGCCGCACCTTCTTGGAGCAGATCGGCCACGCCTCCCAGCCCTGGGTGCTCAGCACCTCCTCGGCGACCTTGATCTGCTCCTCGCGGGTGGCGAGGTCGGCGCGCGGCGCGTACTTGAGGCCGCCGTGCTCCTCCCAGGTCGGCTGCCAGAACTGCAGCCCGCCGTAGTAGTCGTTGCCTGTGTTGGTGTCCCAGCGGCCGCTGCTCTCACACTCGGCGAGACACGTCCAGGGGGACTTTCCGGCGGAGCACGAGTAGCTGACCACGTTCGGCGCAGCCCCCGGACCTGCGGCGGAGCCGGCGGCCGGAGCGGGTGGCGGCGGGGCGGCGGAGGCGGTCAGCGGGATGAGTGAGAGGACGGCCGCGAGCAGGGCAACGAACCAGACACGGGTGTTCGACATCGCGTCACGCTATTCAGCCGGGACCCGGCCGGCCGAGTGCCGCGCCCCGGCACCGACGAGCCCCACCCGGTCGGGCGACCGGGCGGGGCGATGTCGGGCCACACGTGCGGCCCATCAGCGGAACTGATCCATGGAACCGATCAGGGAGGCTGATTCAGTGGAGCTGATTCAGTGGAGCTGATCCAGTGGAGCTGATCAGAGGGGCCGATCAGAGGTCGAGCCGCTGCCCGGGCAGGATCAGGTTCGGGTCGCCGCCGATGACCGACTCATTGGCGGCGAAGACGGCACGCCAACTGGTGCCGTGCCGCGCGGCGATGGAGCTCAGGGTGTCTCCCGGCTTCACCGTGTAGTCGCCGCGGGACGCGCCCCGGCCGGTACGGCTCTCGCCGCGCCGGGGTTCGGCCGCTCGGGGAGCGGCCTCGGGAGTCGCTTTGGGAGCGGCCTTGGGGGCAGCCTTGGGTGCCGCGGCCGCGGGTGCGCCGCCGTACGCGCCCGCACGCGCCGAACAGGTGGGCCACGCGCCCCAGCCCTGTCCGCGCTGGACCTTGGTGGCGACGGCTATCTGCTGCGCCCTGCTGGCCCGGTCAGCGGTGGCCGCGTAGGCCCCGCCGCCGTACGCGCGCCAGGTCGAGGCGGAGAACTGCAGTCCGCCGTAGTAGCCGTTGCCGGTGTTGATGTGCCAGTTTCCGCCGCTCTCGCACTGCGCGATGCGGTCCCATACTCCGCCGTCCGCCGCCGAGGCCTGACCGGTGGCGGCGAACAGACCCAGCGGGGCGAGGAGTACGGCCCCGGCGAGTACTGCTGTCTCACGACTGCACTTGGGACGTGCGGACATGAATTTCCCTCTCGGAGGACCCGGGCTCCCCCGGAGCGGCGCGGGTCCCGCGCGTCCGGCGCGGGGTGATCCGTGCCGCCCCGTCCGCCGGAGGTGGTGGTGCGAAGAGCTGGCTTGGTGCGACCGGCGGACGTACCCGAGCGGTGCTCGCTGCACACGGCGCTGGAATCTAGAGACCCTCTCGCCCTGATATCAACCAACTCCTAGTCATTCCAGGCCAGTTGCCGGTTACCCGGGGTATCGTCGAGTTTCGGACACCCACTTGATTCCTTGATTTCGTCATTTGTCGACCCATCACCCAGCCGATCTGTGACACACCTCACCCACTCAACTTGCATGCGTTCAGCAGGAGTTGGCATGGAGTGACGGATTCCGCCGGGACTCTCACGCTCCGCTTCGGATGGTTCGATTCCGTTCGCCTTCTCGCGTGACTTGCGCCACTGGTCGTCCGTTGAGCCTTTTACGGGCCGGGACCCGCCCGGCCCGGCGACGCACCGAATGACGCCCGAATTCCTAGGAGCACCCGTGCAGCGCATGCTCGACGTCAGCGACGACGTACGCGCCGAGATCGGCGACGAAGAAGCCGACCGGCTGCTCGCCGGCGACAACTCCCCGGGCAGCTACGACTGCACCTCCTGCCGCACCCCCGGTGACCCGGAGCAGGAGCGCACCAGCACCGTGCTGTTCGTCGGCGACGAGACCGCGGTCCTCGCCTTCGCCCACGCGACCTGTCTGCCCTCGCAGGTGGTCAAGGTCGCCGAGGAGCACCTGCAGGGCGCCGTGCGCTCGATCACCGGCGACGCCGAGGAGAGCCCGGCCGACAGCGCCTCGGCCCCCCGCCCCCAGCAGGCCGTGCTCGGCGTCACCAGCGGGCTCGTGCTGCTCGCGGGCGAGCTGCACCCGGCCCTGGTGGTGGAGCCGACGGGCCCGATCGCGCGCCCCGGCGCGACCGGCGGCGGCGACGACTTCCTGCCGCTCCTCATCGAGCAGGGCTTCCAGCCGCTCTCCGAAGTGCAGGAGGTCCCGGCCCCGCTCCCCGGCTGGTCCGTGCTGCTCGCCATGGGACGGCTGCACGCCGTGCTCCAGCCCGGCTCCGGCGGCGGCACCGCGGTCGCCTGGTGGCAGGCGCACCAGCCGCTGCAGGTGACCGAGAGCTGGCGGGCCGCGGCGAACAAGCTGCGTACCGTCCTCGTCTTCGCCGCCCCCGTCGGCTCCATCGGCCGCCAGCCGCGCGAGGACCTGCTGCGCGGGGCCCTGGACAAGGCGGCGGCCGACGGCCGGCTCGTGGCGGCGGCGATGCCGCTCGCCGGCACATGAGCGGCTCCGGGCAGGTCGGGGGCCTGATGGATCGGGGTACGCACCGCATCCGATCAGGCCCCCTGGTCGTTGGCACATACGTGCCGTCCTACGACCCCTCCCGCCACCACATCCCCTCGATGCGCCCCGCGAAGGACGCCTCCGCAGGCCGTTCGGCCACCCCGATCTACGACGAGCTCTACTCCGAGTGGCGCAGGTCCTTCAAGGCCCTGCCGGGCGACCGCAGCGGCGAGGAGGACCTGGGGTTCACGGCCTTCGGCACCGGTCCCTACGGACACGGCGCCCATCCCCCGCACACCGGGCACAGCACCCCGCCGGGCCCCTGGTACCCGGACGGCCGCCAGCACCACCAGGGACACCGCCCCCAGGCCGCCCTGCCACCCGTCCCACGCCGCGAGCACTGAGCGCTCCGCGGGGTTTCCGGTACTCCGTCTACGGCTGCGTCGTGGCTGGTCGCGCAGTTTTGCGGGCACCAGCGCACAAGAGAGCGGTACGTCGCCGGGGACCCGGCCACGTACCGCTCAACTGTCTTACTGCGTCAGCTACTTCTTGCGGCCGCGCTTCTCGCGCACGCGCACCGAGATGTGGATCGGGGTGCCCTCGAAGCCGAACTCCTCGCGCAGGCGGCGCTCGACGTACCGCCGGTAGCCGTGCTCGATGAAGCCGGAGGCGAAGAGCACGAACCGCGGCGGCTTGGTGCCCGCCTGGGTGCCGAAGAGGATACGGGGCTGCTTGCCGCCGCGGATCGGGTGCGGGTGCGAGGCGACCAGCTCGCCGAGGAAGGCGTTGAGCCGTCCGGTCGGCACGCGCGTCTCCCAGCCCTCCAGGGCCGTCTCGATCGCCGGGACCAGCTTCTCCATGTGCCGCCCGGTGCGCGCCGAGACATTGACCCGCGGCGCCCACGCCACCTGGCCGAGCTCGGTCTCGATCTCGCGCTCCAGGTAGTAGCGGCGCTCCTCGTCGAGGGTGTCCCACTTGTTGTACGCGACGACGATGGCGCGGCCCGCCTCGACGGCCATGGTGACGATGCGCTGGTCCTGGATGCTGATGGACTCGCTGGCGTCGATCAGGATGACCGCGACCTCGGCCTTCTCGACCGCCGCCGCGGTGCGCAGGGACGCGTAGTAGTCCGCGCCCTGCTGCAGGTGGACGCGCTTGCGGATACCCGCCGTGTCCACGAACTTCCAGGTGATGCCGCCGAGTTCGATGAGCTCGTCGACCGGGTCGCGGGTGGTGCCCGCCAGTTCGTTGACGACGACGCGGTCCTCCTTCGCCACCTGGTTCAGGAGCGAGGACTTGCCGACGTTCGGACGGCCGATCAGCGCGATCCGGCGCGGACCGCCGATCCCGGTGCCGCCGAAGGACTCACGGGGCGCCTCGGGCAGCGCCTCAAGGACGGCGTCCAGCATGTCGCCGGTGCCGCGGCCGTGCAGCGACGAGACGGGGTGCGGCTCACCGATGCCGAGCGCCCACAGGGCGGTGGCGTCGGCCTCGCCGCTCGGTCCGTCGACCTTGTTGGCGCAGAGCACCACCGGCTTCCCGGCGCGGCGCAGCAGCTTCACGACGGCCTCGTCGGTGTCGGTGACGCCGACCGTGGAGTCCACCACGAAGACCACGGCGTCGGCCGCCTCGATCGCGTACTCGGCCTGGGCGGCCACGGACGCGTCGATGCCGAGGACGTCCTGCTCCCAGCCGCCGGTGTCGACGACCTTGAAGCGGCGGCCGGCCCACTCGGCCTCGTAGGTGACACGGTCACGGGTGACGCCCGGCTTGTCCTCCACGACGGCCTCGCGGCGGCCGATGATGCGGTTCACCAGGGTCGACTTGCCGACATTGGGGCGGCCGACGACGGCGAGCACGGGCAGCGGGCCGTGCCCGGCCTCCCCGATCGCGCCCTCGACCTCGTCGAGGTCGAAGCCCTCTTCCGCGGCGAGCTCCATGAACTCCGCGTACTCGGCATCGCCAAGCGCTCCGTGCTCGTGCTCGTCCGAGCCGTCGGAGTGGATCTGGTCGTTCATGAAGTCCGTACCTCTGTCATCAGTCATCGATGGACCGCAGTTCACGGTCCACTACTCAAAGTCTCGCTCAGCGCCCGGTCAGGCGCCTGGCGTTTTCCAGGTGGCCGGTGAGCCGCTCCTGGATGCGCACGGTCGCCTCGTCCAGCACCTTGCGCGTACGCCGTCCGCTGCCGTCCCCCGCCTCGAAGGCGTCGCCGAAGACGACGTCGACCCTGCTGCGCAGCGGTGGCAGCCCTCGTATCAACCGTCCCTGCCGCTCTCCGCTTCCCAGCACCGCGACCGGCACGATCGGCGCCCCGCTGCGCACCGCGAAGTACGCGAGCCCCGCGCGCAGCGACGCGAAGTCGCCCTCGCCCCGGGTGCCCTCCGGGAAGATGCCGAGCACACCACCGGCGTCGAGGACACCGAGAGCGCGAGTGATCGCCGAGCGGTCGGTGGTGTCACGGTCCACCTTCAGCTGCCCGATCCCCCGCAGAAACGGGTCGAGCGGCCCCACGAACGCCTCCTTCTTGATGAGGAAGTGCACGGGGCGCGGCGCGGTGCCCATCAGCATGGGGCCGTCGAGATTGTGGGCGTGGTTGACGGCGAGGATGGCCGGGCCGCTCGCGGGCACCCGCCAGGCGCCGAGCACCCGGGGGTTCCACAGGCCGTACATGAGGCCGACACCGATCCGGCGGCCGACCTCCGCGCCCCTCTCGGAGGCACCTGCCTCGGACGGCGAGGTCACTTCGCGGCCCGCTTCTCCTCGATGAGGGTGACGACACACTCGATGACCTGCTTCAGGGTGAGCTCGGTGGTGTCCACCTCGACGGCGTCGTCCGCCTTGGCCAGCGGTGAGGTCTTGCGCCCGGAGTCGGCCGCGTCCCGCTTGATGAGCGCTTCCCTGGTCGCCGCCACGTCGACGCCCTTCAGCTCCCCGCTGCGGCGGGCGGCGCGGGCCTCGGGCGAGGCGGTGAGGAAGATCTTCAGGTCGGCGTCGGGCAGCACGGTCGTACCGATGTCACGGCCCTCGACCACGATGCCGCGCTGCGCGCTCTTGGCGATGGAGCGCTGCAGCTCGGTGATCCGGGTACGCACCTCGGGCACCGCGCTGACCGCGCTGACCTTGGAGGTGACCTCCTGGGTACGGATGGGCCCGGCGACGTCCGTGCCGTCGACCGTGATGGTCGGTGCGGACGGGTCGGTGCCGGAGACGATCTCCGGCTTGCCCGCAGCGGCGGCGATGGCGGACGGGTCGGTGACGTCGATGCCGTTGCTCACCATCCACCAGGTGATCGCGCGGTACTGGGCGCCGGTGTCCAGGTAGCTGAGCCCGAGCTGGGCGGCGACGGACTTCGAGGTGCTCGACTTGCCCGTGCCGGAGGGGCCGTCGATGGCGACGATCACTGCTGCCGGGGCGGCGTTTGCGGCGGTTTCCACGGGGGACGGACACCTTTCTCAGGGCACGGGGCAGGGAGGCGGGCGCAAGAACGCCCCGCACAAGGTTACTGGCTCAGGAACGAGCTCCTTACGGCCCGTCGCCCGAGACGCTTGTGACGACGGACGCCACCCGTGGCGGCGACCCGTGCGGCGGGAGTTCACGCGGCTTTTCCGCCGGTGGCACGACCGGTCCCGCCGCCGCCAGGGCGGCCTGCCCGCCGCTACTGCCGGATCGACCAGCCCCGCTCCCGCAGCGCGGCCGTCAGGACGGGGGCCGCCGACGGCTCGACCGTCAGCTGGATATGGCCCGCCTGCTGTCCCGTCGCGTGCTCGATGCGGACGTCCTCGATATTGACGCCCGCGGCGCCCGCGTCCGCGAAGATCCGCGCGAGCTGGCCCGGCTGGTCGTCGATGAGGACGGCCACGACCTCGTACGCCACCGGCGCCGAACCGTGCTTGCCGGGCACCCGCACCTGGCCCGCGTTGCCCCGGCGCAGCACCTTCTCGATACCGTCGGCGCCGTCCTTGCGCTTGTCCTCGTCCGACGACTGCAGCGCACGCAGCGCCCGCACCGTCTCGTCCAGGTCGCTGGAGACCTCGGCGAGCAGATCGGCGACGGGGCCGGGGTTGGCAGAGAGGATGTCGATCCACATCCGCGGGTCGGACGCGGCGATCCGCGTGACATCGCGGATGCCCTGGCCGCACAGGCGTACCGCCGTCTCCTCGGCATGCTCCAGACGGGCCGCGACCATGCTGGAGACCAGGTGCGGCATGTGCGAGACGAGGGCGACGGCACGGTCGTGGGCATCGGCGTCCATGACGACCGGTACGGCGCGGCAGAGCGCGACCAGTTCCAGGGCGAGGTTGAGGACCTCGGTGTCGGTCTCCCGGGTCGGCGTGAGCACCCAGGGGCGGCCCTCGAAGAGGTCGGCGGTCGCGGCGAGCGGCCCGGAGCGCTCACGGCCCGACATCGGGTGCGTGCCGATGTACGCGGTCAGGTCGAGGCCGAGGGCCTCCAGCTCGCGGCGCGGCCCGCCCTTGACGCTGGCCACGTCGATGTAGCCGCGGGCGGCACCGCGCGCCATCAGACCGGCCAGGGTGGCGGCCACATGGGCGGGCGGCACGGCGACCACGGCGAGCTCGACGGATCCCTCGGGCGCGCTGTCCGTGCCGGCGCCGAGCGCGGCGGCGGTACGGGCCTGCTCCGGGTCGTGGTCGGCGAGATGGACGGTGACCCCACGGCTCGCCAGGGCCAGGGCGGCGGAGGTGCCGATCAGGCCGGTTCCGATGACGAGGGCGGTTCTCACTGGGCGATGTCCTTGCGGAGTGCGGCCGCGGCACCGAGGTAGACGTGCGCCACCTCGGACCTGGGCCGGTCGGACTCGATATGGGCGAGGACGCGTACGACCCGGGGCATGGCGCCCTCGATGTCGAGCTCCTGGGCGCAGATCAGCGGTACGTCGGTGATGCCGAGCTTGCGGGCCGCGGCGGCCGGGAAGTCGCTGTGCAGATCCGGGGTGGCCGTGAACCAGAGGCTGATCAGGTCGTCCTGCGTCAGGCCGTTGCGCTCGATGAGGGCGGTGAGCAGCTCGCCCACCTGCTCCTCCATGTGTCCGGCCGCGTCCCGTTCCAACTGGACGGCACCCCGTACCGCTCGTACCGCCACGCTGCCGCTCCTTGCCTGCCGAGCTGTCGAAACCTGCACGGACCAGGGTAGTCAGCCCGGGGCGCACGGGTGCGCGGCGCCCGTCTGCCGAGACGGACGCCGCGCGACACCGTGGGGGCTCAGAGCTGCTGCTGCCTGATGATGTCCTCGAGGGAGGCGGTGGGCACCTGGCCCTGGGGGGTCAGCTTGTCCACGACCTGCGGCAGCTGCTGGGCGACCTGGTCGGCGACCTCGTCACGGCTGACGCCCGCCCCGGTGGCCACCTTGTCCAGGGTCTCGTCGGGGACGGCCTGCTTGACCTGGTCGGGGCTGAGCGGCTGGTTGTCACCGGTGCCGACCCAGGAGTCCAGCTGCTTCTGGTCCACCAGACCGGACTTCGTGATCATCTCCAGGAGTCCGCCCAGGGGGTTGCTCGCGCCGCCCTGCGCCGCCCCACCGGCTCCGCCGCCGCCGAGGACCGACTGCAGCAGGCTGCCGAGGATGTTGGCGCCGCCTCCGGCCGCACCGGCTCCGGCGGAACCGCCCTGGCCGCCGCCGAGGAGGCCGCCGAGAAGGCTGCCCAGATCGTTACCCGCCATGGTCATGCCTTTCGCAGAGTGTGGCCGGGGCCCGGCGGGGGGGCCGGGCACCTCAGACAGTTCAAATGTCACCTGATCCACCACGTGCCGCCACTTGGCACAGCGGCAACGGCCCGCCCCGCCCCTGGACGCCGCGACCGGTGTCCGCTTGCATGGAGGGTCCGGCACCTGCCGCGCACCGGCCTCGGGGGAGGCACGTATGAAGCGCTCGGGACCCCTTGTGACGCTGCTCGCCGGGCTGCTCCTCGCCCTGTTCATGCTGACGCTCAACGCGACGACGGGGACGGGGCGTTCGTCGTACGGACACGAGGGCGGAGGCGGAGGCGGAGGCGGATCCGGCTCGCCCGCCCCGAGCAGCGCCGCCCCCACGAGCCGGGCGCCCGAGACCAGCGCACCGCCCACGAAGACCCCGCCCGCCGACGCCGACTACGCGGGCCGCACCGACGACGGCTCCTCTGCCGTGGCCATCACCGTGCGGGACGGCAAGGCGGTGGCGTACTTCTGCGACGGCCGCGACCGCGAGTCCTGGCTCAAGGGTGACGTCGAGGACGACGGCTCGATGCGGCTCACCGGCAAGAACGGCGCCACGCTCGACGGCACCCTGCGCGGCAAGCGCGTCACGGGCAGCGCCGTCGTCGGCAAGCGTTCCTACGGCTTCACGGCGGACCGGGCGATCAAGCCGTCCGGGCTCTACCGCGCGACGCAGGAGGTGCGGGGCGCCGAGGTCGACGGCGGCTGGATCGTCCTGCCCTCCGGACAGCAGGTCGGCATCCTCAAACGGGACGGCAGGCCCGCGCCGGCGCCCGCGATCGAGCCGCGCACAGGAGCCGTCACCGTCGACGGCGAACGCCTCACGGCCCGCCCCGTCACCCCCTGAAGGAGGCAGGTGCCCCGATGAGTGTGGATCCCAACGCCGCCACCCAGGACTTCCCCTCACCGGCCCGGGGCGTGGCCGAACGCCCGCGCGCCGCCCGCTTCCTGGTGCCCGCCCTGGTCGCCGCCGCGGTGGCGGTCGGGCTCGGCGCCTACGGCACGGTGCACGGCCCCGCGGGCACGGCCTTCAACCTGGCCGGGTTCAGCAGCGCCAGCGCGGTGAAGGCCTGGCTCGGCACCGCCGCGTTCGCCTTCGCCGTCGTGCAGTCCGGCTCGGCGCTCGCGATGTACGGGCGGCTGCCGGGGGTGCGGTCCAGGCCCTGGATGGCGGCCGTGCACCGGTGGTCGGGGCGGGCCGCGTTCCTGCTCGCGGTGCCGGTGGCGGTGCACTGCCTGTACGCCCTGGGCTACCAGTCGTACGACACCAGGGTCCTGTGGCACTCGCTGCTCGGCTGCTTCTTCTTCGGTGCCTTCAGCGCCAAGATGCTCCTGCTGCGCACCGAACGGCTGCCCGCCTGGCTGCTGCCGATCGTGGGCGGTCTGGTTTTCACGGCCCTCACGGTGGTCTGGCTGACCTCGGCCCTGTGGTTCTTCCGCACGTTCGGAGTGACGACATGACGACTTCCGCGGGCCGTGACCGCGGCCGTGCCGGGCCGCGGCGCCGCACCGTGCTCACCGCGGGCGCGGTCACGGCCGGCGCGGCGCTGACGGGGTGCGCGGAGTACGGCGACGAGGACGGGCCCGCCGGGTCCGCCGGGCCCGCCGAGCCGCCGCCCGCGACGAAGGAACAGCCGGACACGGCCACGCCGGCGCCGGACGAAGGCGGCCAACAGCCCTCCGGCGGCGAGGAGTTGGCGGACACCGCCGACATCCCCGTCGGCGGCGGCAAGGTCTTCAAGGACCGCGAGGTCGTCGTCGTACAGCCCGAGGAGGGCACGTTCAAGGCGTTCTCGGCGGTCTGCACGCACCAGGGCTGCATCGTCGCGGAGGTCTCCGACGGCACGATCAACTGCACCTGCCACGGCAGCAGATACCGCGTCGCCGACGCCTCGGTCGCGGGCGGCCCGGCTCCGCGCCCGCTCCCGCCCCGCAAGATCACGGTGACGGGGAAATCCATCCGCCTGACGTGAGGCACTCGCGTACGCTCCGCTCCCATGCACCACGAAGCGCCCGCCGCGCGACCTGTGGACCTGGTCCGCGACCACACCGTGTACTCCTGTGTGATGGGCTCACGCGCCTTCGGCCTGGCCACGGAGGACAGCGACACCGACCGGCGCGGTGTCTACCTCGCGCCCACGCCGCTGTTCTGGCGGTTCGAGAAGCCGCCGACGCATGTGGAGGGCCCGCTCGACGAGCAGTTCTCCTGGGAGCTGGAGCGCTTCTGCGAGCTCGCCCTGCGCGCCAACCCCAATGTCCTGGAGTGTCTGCACTCCCCGATCGTGGAGCGCGTGGACGATACGGGCCGTGAACTCCTCGCGCTGCGCGGCGCGTTCCTGTCCCGCAAGGCCCATGAGACCTTCGCCCGTTACGCACTCGGCCAGCGCAAGAAGCTCGACGCGGACGTACGCAAGCACGGCGCCCCGCGCTGGAAGCACGCCATGCATCTGCTGCGCCTCCTGATGAGCTGCCGCGACCTGCTGCGCACCGGCGAGCTGGTGATCGACGTCGGCGACGCCCGCGGCGAACTGCTCGCGGTGAAGCGCGGCGAGGTGTCCTGGGCCGAGGTCGAGTCCCGGATGAACCGCCTGGCCGACGAGGCCGACGCGGCGGCCGGCACCACCCCGCTCCCCGCCGAACCCGACACCGCGCGGGTGGCGGATTTCCTGTACCGGGTACGCCGCGCGTCGGCCCTCGGGCAGCCGGGGCACTGCTCGCCCCTCGGCTAGGCGATCCCTCTCAGCCCTCTACGCCCACTCAGCCCCCCCCCCGCTGAGCGAGCCGCACCCGCACCAAGAAGTCGTGCAGCGCCTCGTACCCGGCGGGCGCGTCCGGCAGCTCCGTCTCCGCCTGCGCGGCGTCTAGGACCGCGTGCAGCGCCTCCACATCGGCCTGCACGCGCGCGTGGTCCACGTCCGCGTCGCCGTGCTCCGCCTCGGCCTTGGCGACGACGAGGTCGGGCAGATACGCGGGGGCCGCCACCGACCCGATGAGCGTGGGCAGATGGGCCTGCACCTCGCCTGAGCGCATCAGATGGATCCCGGTGAGCAGCACCCGGAAGGTGTAGAGCAACGGCTTCAACTCACCGCTCCTCTCGAAAAGCCGCCACTGTGTGGTGGCGAACCCCCGGTAGTGGTGGGCGTGGTGGCCGGTCAGCACGGCGGGCGCGAGCGCGGCCAGCTCCGCGTGCGCGTCCGACGTATGCACCACGAGCGGCGAGAGCAGCTGCTCCAGTACGTAGCCGTTGCGCCGCAGCATCAGGCGGACGAACTTCCGCAGATCGTGCGTGACGAGATCCATCTCGACCCCGTCCCGCTCCCACATCCGCGACCGGGTCTCCTCGGGCTCGTGCAGGCCGACGAGCGCGGCGGCGGGCAGCAGGTGCACGCCGCGCAGATCCACGTCCGAGTCACGGGACGGAAACCCGTACAGGTGCGCGCCGGAGACCGTGGCGAAGAGCACCGGGTCGGGCTGCTCGGCGACGACAGGGGCAAGGTCGATCTCCGGAAGTCCCGCCTGCCGCAACCGCTCCGCCGCCGTCGCGCTCCCCGGCCCCCTCGCCGCCCTCTCGCGCCCCATGCCCCTCTCCGCGCTCACGCGTCCCACGCCTGTCCCAGGGCGAGCAGCTCGTCCCGGTACTCGATGCGCTCCGCCCACTCCTTCGGCCAGGCCCCGGCGCCCAGATGGGCGCCCGCGAAGGCGCCGGCCAGGCAGGCGATGGAGTCGGAGTCGCCCGAGCTGCAGGCGGCCCGGCGGATCGCGGTGAGCGGCTCGTCGGGGAAGAGCAGAAAGCACAACAGGCCGGTGGCGAGCGCCTCTTCGGCGATCCAGCCGGCGCCGGTGGCCAGGCACGGATCGGTCTCCGGGTTGGCGTCCTTGACCGCCGCGGCGAGCCGTTCGAGCACCGCGAGGCACTCGTCCCAGCCGCGCGCGATGAAGTGCTCGGGGCCCGGGTCCTGCGAGCGGGTCCACAGGTCGCCGAGCCAGTGCTCGCGGTAGTGGGTGCGGTTCTCCAGGGCGTACGAGCGCAGCCGTCCGACCAGGCCGAGCGGTTCGGTGCCGGCGGCGAGCAGCCGTACGGCATAGGCCGTCAGGTCACTGGCGGCGAGCGCCGTCGGGTGGCCGTGGGTGAGGGCGGACTGGAGCTGGGCGGCACCGGCCCGCATGTCGTCGCCGAGCCAGGGCATCAGACCGAGCGGCGCGACGCGCATGTTGGCGCCGCAGCCCTTGGAGTGCAGCTGACTGGCGTCCCGCCAGGGCCGCTCCTCGTCGGCGAGGAGTTCGCAGGCGCGGATGCAGGTGGCGCCCGGGGCACGGTTGTTGTCCGGCGACTCGTTCCACGCGACGAACTCCGTGCGCGCCATGTGGGCGAACCGCTCGGGCCCGCACAGGCTGCGCTCCGCCGCCCGCGTCAGGGCACGGCCGAGGGCGAGGGTCATCTGGGTGTCGTCGGTGACCATGGCGGGCGACGGAAGCTCCGTCTCCCGCCAGGGCCCGAACTTGGCGAGGATCGACGGTACGTCGTCGAACTCGGCCGGGAAGCCGAGTGCGTCCCCGAGGGCGAGCCCTATGAGGGATCCGGTGGCGGCACGCTTCATCAGGGTCGTCCTTCGGGTCGCAGGAGGGGCGGGTGCAGGGTGGTGGCGCCGCCCGCGCGGAAGAGGGCGGCGGGCTTGCCGCGGCCGCCGGTGCGCCGCGGCGGTCCGCTGACCGGCTCGACGAAGCCCGGTGTCGCGAGCACCTTGCGCCGGAAATTGGCGGGGTCGACGGCGGAGCCCCACACCGTCTCGTAGACCTGCCGCAGCTCGCCGAGGGTGAACTCCGGCGGGCAGAAGGCGGTGGCGAGCCCGGTGTACTCGAGCTTCGCCCGCACGCGCTCATGGGCGTCGGCGAGAATCCGGTCGTGGTCGAAGGCGAGCCGCCCGACGGACACCAGCGGCAGCCAGTCCGCCCGCGCCGCGTCGCCCCCGCCGCGCGGCTGCGGGGCGTCGGGCACGAGAGCGGCGTACGCGACGGACACGACCCGCATACGGGGATCGCGGCCGGGTTCGCTGTACGTCCGCACCTGCTCCAGATGGAGCCCGGCGACATCCAGCAGGCCGGTCTCTTCGGCGAGTTCACGCCGGGCGGCCGTCTCCGCCGACTCCTCGGGCCCCACGAAGCCGCCCGGCAGCGCCCTTCGCCCCGCATACGGCTCCTGCCCGCGCTCCACGAGCAACACCTGCAGCACGTCCTCGCGGAGCGTGAAGACGGCCAGGTCGACGGTGACGGCGAACGGCTCGTAGGCGTACTTGTCATAGCCCTGCACGCACTCCACCCCCCTCTCTTTAAAGTCACGATGACTATAAAGAGAGGGGGGTGGTCGGCACAACCCTTTACCGAGCGGGCGGGACGGGAGATCGCCCGCCGGATGGGGACGGGGCCTAGAGGTCGACCTCGCGCATCAGCATCCCGACCTCGGTGTTGGACAGCCTGCGCAGCCAGCCCGACTTCTGGTCGCCGAGCGTGATCGGTCCGAAGGAGACCCGGACCAGCTTGTCGCACGGGAACCCGGCCTCGGCGAGCATGCGCCGCACGATGTGCTTGCGCCCCTCGTGGAGGGTCACCTCGACCAGGTAGTTCTTGCCGGTCTGCTCGACGACGCGGAAGTGGTCCGCTCGCGCGTACCCGTCCTCCAGCTGGATCCCGTCCTTGAGCTGCTTGCCCAGGTCGCGCGGGATCGGCCCGACGATGTGCGCGAGGTAGGTCTTCTTCACGCCGTACTTCGGGTGCGTCAGGCGGTGCGCCAGCTCACCGTGGTTGGTGAGCAGGATGACGCCCTCGGTCTCGGTGTCGAGCCGCCCGACGTGGAAGAGCCGCGTCTCACGGTTCTGCACATAGTCGCCGAGGCACTGGCGCCCCTCCGGGTCCTCCATGGTGGAGACGACACCGGCGGGCTTGTTCAGCGAGAAGAACTGGTACGACTGCGTGGCCACGGTCAGGCCGTCGACCTTGATCTCGTCCTTCTCCGGGTCGACGCGCAGGCCCTGCTCGAGCACGATCTCGCCGTTGACCTCGACCCGTGCCTCGTCGACCAGCTCCTCGCAGGCACGCCGCGAGCCGTAGCCCGCCCGCGCGAGCACCTTCTGCAGCCGCTCGCCCTCCTGCTCGGCGCCGGGGAAGGTCTTCGGGAGCTTGATGTCCTTCTTGCCCGCGTACCGGTCGCGGTTGCGCTCCTCGGTCCGCGTCTCGTACTCGCGCGAACGCGAGGGCGCCGACCGGCCGCCGGAGCGCTGCCCCTGCTTGGGGCCGCCCTTCGCGCCGCCGCGCGCCGAGGCACCGCGGCCCGACTTCGGGCCCTCCTGCGAGGCGCCGGGGCCTACGTCGTAGCGCCGCTCCTCCGGGCGCGGCCGCTTCGGACGGCCGCCCTGCTTGTCATCGCGGCTGTTACCGGCACCCCGGTAATTGCCGCGGCCACCGCTGCTGCTCCGGCCGCCGCTGTTGCCACCACGGCTCCCGCCGTTGTTTCCGCTGCTGTTCCTGCCGTTGCTGCTTCGCATCAAAGTTCCGTCTAGTCGTCTGCGTGCTCGATACCCGGAGCATCGGGTGCGTCCGGATCGAACGACGGAACGCCTTCCTGCGTATCGCCCTCGATCGCGTCCGCCTCGGGGAGGAAGGGCGCGAGCTCCGGGAGCTCGTCCAGGCCGCGCAGGCCCATTCGCTCAAGGAAGTAGTTCGTCGTCCTGTACAGGATCGCACCTGTTTCGGGTTCCGCGCCCGCCTCCTCCACCAGACCGCGCTGCAGCAGGGTCCGCATGACGCCGTCGCAGTTCACCCCGCGCACGGCCGAGACCCGGGAACGGCTGACCGGCTGGCGGTACGCGACGACGGCCAGGGTCTCCAGGGCCGCCTGGGTGAGCCGGGCCTGCTGCCCGTCGAGCACGAAACCCTCGACGGCGGCGGCGTACTCGGGCCGCGTGTAGAACCGCCAGCCCCCGGCCACGAGCCGCAGCTCGAAGCCCCTGCCCTGCACGGTGTACTCGTCGGCCAGCGCACGCAGCGCGTCGGCGACCTCGCGCGGGCGCCGTTCCAGCACCTTCGCCAGGTGCTCCACGGTGGCGGGCTCGTCGACGACCATGAGAACCGCTTCGAGGGCGGGCTTCAGATCGAGCGCGGCGACATCGCTCAGCTCCGCGGCGTCGGCCTCATGGCCCTGCGCCGCCTGCCCCTCGGCATACCCCTGCTCGACACTCATGCGCTGCCCTCCGCATCGCCTTCGGAAGTCCTGTCGTCCGGCCCGTCATCCCGTCCGTCGTCCGGCCCGCCGGAGTCCCCGCCGCCCGACCGGCCCTGCGCCCCTGATGCCCCCGATGCCTCCGGCACCTCAGGCGGCCGGTCGAACTCGTCGGTGACCTGCGGCTCGGCGCCCTCGCCCCCGGTCCAGCGCACGGTCAGCTCGCCGAGCGCCTCCTCCTGGTCCATCTCCACGGCCTTCTCCCGGTACAGCTCCAGGAGCGCGAGGAAGCGGGCGACCACGGTGAGGGTGTCGGGGGCGTCCTCGACCAGGCCGCGGAAGCTGGCCTCCCCCAGCTCCCGCAGCCGCGCCACGACCACCTCTGCCTGCTCGCGTACGGACACCAGCGGGGCGTGGATGTGGTCGACGTACACCTGCGGCTTGGGCTTGGGCTGCATGGCCTTCACGGCCAGCTTGGCGAACCCCTCGGCGCCGATGCTGATGACGACCTCGGGCAGCAGCTCCGCGTGGTGCGGCTCGAGGCCCACGGTCCGCGGATACCGCCGTGCCTCCTCGTCGAGACGCCGGCTGAAGATATCGGCGATCTGCTTGTACGCGCGGTACTGCAGCAGCCGCGCGAAGAGCAGGTCACGCGCCTCCAGAAGCGCGAGATCCCCCTCGTCCTCGACCTCCGCCGCTGGCAGCAGCCGGGCGGCCTTGAGGTCGAGGAGCGTGGCGGCCACGACGAGGAATTCGGTGGTCTGGTCGAGATCCCAGTCGGTCCCCATGGCGCGGATGTGCGCCATGAACTCATCGGTGACCTTGGACAGGGCGACCTCGGTGACATCCAGCTTGTGCTTCGAGATCAGCTGGAGCAGCAGATCGAAGGGCCCCTCGAAGTTGGCGAGACGGACCTTGAACCGCCCGTCGTCGGGCTCACCCTCTTCGCGGGGCTCGGTCTCGGTCTCGGGCCCAGGCTCCGGCTCCGTACGCGCCTGCTCCGGTACGCCGGAGCCGGTGGCCGCCGGAGCCTCGGGCTCCGGTTCCGGGCCCTGCTCCGTCTCGGCGGGCACCGCCACTGGCTCAGCGGGCACCGCCACCGGCTCGGGCGCGGGATCCACCGGCGCCGGAGCGGCACCGGGCCCACGACCCAAACTGCGGCGGGCCTTGGCGGCGGGTCCATCAGTCGTCGGCATCGCGGTCCAGGAAGCAGGGGAAACGTACAGCTCGTACGAACGGGCAGGTTATCGTCCCTGCCGCCCCACCCGGGGACCCGGCGTGTCAGCGCCCGCGCAGCCGCCGTACGAGAATGCTCGCGTCACCGCGCGATTCGAGGTCCGCGAGCACGACGGCGACGGCCTCGCGCACGATCCGCCCGCGGTCCACCGCGAGGCCGTGCTCACCGCGCAGAACGAGCCGCGCGTGCTCGAGGTCCATCAGCTCCTCGGCGGACACATACACCGTGATCTTCTCGTCGTGCCGCTCGCGCCCGCTCGGCCGGCGCCCGGAGCCCCGGCCGCGCCGCCGCGTGGACTGTCCCGCGGCCGCGCCGTCCTGCGACTGCCGGCGGCCGGAGCGCTCGTCCTGCTTCTCGCTCTCCGCGCCCCGGCTGCGGTGTTCGCCCGACTCCGCCTCCGCGGCGGTGTGTTCGGCGCTCTCCCCGCTGTCGTCGGTCCCCTTCGGGGCGGTGGTGGCCGCACCCGAAGTGCCCGCCGCGGCGCCCTCGCCGGACCCCGCGGCGGCCGCCGCGTCGCTCTCGCCCGCCGGAGCCGGCACCCGCGCCTCACCGTTCGCCTGGCGGCGGCCGGTCTTGGGCGACGACGCCTGCAGCGCCATTCCCCCGGTGGTACGGAACAGTTCGTCGGCCCCGGGCAGACTCACTCGGCGTGACACCGGGCGAGCACCTCCCTGGCGAGCTGGCGATAGGCGGCGGCGCCAACGGAGTTGGAGGCATACGTCGTGATCGGCTCACCGGCGACCGTGGTCTCCGGGAAGCGGACCGTCCGCCCGATCACCGTGTGGTACACGTGATCGTCGAAGGCCTCGACCACGCGCGCGAGGACCTCGCGGCTGTGCACCGTGCGCGAGTCGTACATCGTCGCGAGGATGCCGTCGAGCTCCAGGTCCGGGTTGAGACGTTCCTGCACCTTCTCGATCGTCTCGGTGAGCAGCGCCACACCGCGCAGCGCGAAGAACTCGCACTCCAGCGGAACGATCACCTTGTGCGCGGCGGTGAGCGCGTTCACCGTGAGCAGACCGAGCGAGGGCTGGCAGTCGATCACGATGTAGTCGTAGTCCTGCATCAGCGGCTTCAACGCCCGCTGCAGCGTGGACTCACGGGCGACCTCGCTGACCAACTGCACTTCCGCGGCCGAGAGGTCGATATTGCTCGGCAGCAAGTCCATGTTGGGCACGGCGGTCTTGAGGAGCACCTCGTCGGCCGCCATGCCCCGCTCCATGAGCAGGTTGTAGACGGTGAGGTCGAGCTCCATCGGGTTCACACCGAGACCGACCGAGAGCGCGCCCTGCGGGTCGAAGTCGACCAGGAGGACCCGGCGTCCGTACTCCGCGAGCGCGGCGCCCAGGTTGATGGTCGACGTGGTCTTGCCCACGCCGCCCTTCTGGTTGCACATCGCGATGATCTTCGCGGGGCCGTGGTCGGTCAGCGGGCCCGGGATCGGGAAGTACGGCAGCGGGCGCCCCGTCGGGCCGATCCGCTCGCGGCGCTGGCGGGCAGCGTCCGGGGCGAGCGTCGCCGCGTATTCGGGGTCGGGCTCGTACTCGGCGTCGGGGTCGTAGAAATGCCCCTCGGGCAACTCGTCGTAGTCGGCGAAACGGGTGGGGTTCTCGCCACTTGGGTCGCCGGCCATGGCGTTCACTTGATGGCCATCCATGCTCTGGTGGGCTGAAAGCGTCGACTGCGGACGCTGCGTCGCTTGCGTGCGCGGTGTGTTCTGGCGGTCGGCAAAGGTGCGGACAGCGACGGAGCCGACAGCTTCGAGCCCCGCGGAGCCCGGTCCCTGCTCAGGCATTCCTGGTTGACCACCCCCGGGAGTAAATGTCGACTCATTCACAAGTCGTCTTACCTCCTTGGTGACCAGGAAACTTCTAGATAGGTCAGCGTGGCACCATGCCGACGGTTGGCGACTCTATGGCGTGTCACCGGTCCGCAGCAACACAATCCGCCGGACCCGGCCCGATGTGTCGGCATCCGAACACCCCTGTGTCAAGGGTGCGAGGCGCCCTCCGGGGTTGTTTCGCGGGTGTGCGAAACGGTTAAAGAGTTACGTTCGAGGCGAGTTGATCGAGCCTCGCAAAGTGACCCGATACACATGCGGCCGGACCTTGGCGGGCAAGGTCCGGCCGCTTGCGCGAGGTTGACGTCGCGCGTTGACGAAGCGCGCTCGACTCAGCCGAGCAGCGTGCTCAGTTCGACGTGCTCCATGCCGTGCGCCTCGGCGACGGGACCGTAAGTCACCTGGCCGTCATGGGTGTTGAGGCCGAGCGCGAGCGCCGGGTCACGGCGCAGCGCCTCCACCCAGCCGCGGTTGGCGAGCTCCACGATGTAGGGCAGCGTCGCGTTGGTGAGCGCGTACGTGGAGGTGTTGGGCACGGCGCCGGGCATGTTGGCGACGCAGTAGAAGACCGAGTTGTGGACCTTGAAGGTCGGCTCGGCGTGCGTGGTCGGACGGGAGTCCTCGAAGCAGCCGCCCTGGTCGATCGCAATGTCGACAAGAACACTTCCCGGCTTCATGCGCGAGACGAGCTCGTTGGTGACCAGCTTCGGGGCCTTGGCGCCCGGGATGAGCACCGCGCCGATGACGAGGTCGGCGTCGAGGACGGCCTTCTCCAGCTCGTACGCGTTGGAGACGATCGCGCGCACCTTGGTGCCGAACACCTTGTCGGCCTCGCGCAGCTTGTTGATGTCCTTGTCGAGCAGGGTCACGTGGAAGCCCATGCCGACGGCGATCTGTGTGGCGTTCCAGCCGGAGACACCGCCGCCGATGACGACGGCCTTGCCCGGGTGGGTGCCGGGGACGCCGCCGGGCAGCACGCCGCGGCCGCCGTTGAAGGCCATCAGGCTGTAGGCGCCGACCTGCGGGGCGAGCCGGCCCGCGACCTCGGACATCGGGGCGAGCAGCGGCAGGGCGCGGTTCGCGGTCTCGACCGTCTCGTAGGCGATGGCCGTGGTGCCCGACTCCAGGAGGGCGTCGGTGCACTCCTTGGAGGCGGCCAGGTGCAGGTAGGTGAAGAGCGTCTGGTCCTTGCGCAGGCGGTGGTACTCCTCCGCGATCGGCTCCTTGACCTTCAGGAGCAGGTCGGCGGCGGCCCAGACCTCGTCGGCGGTGGGCAGGATCTTCGCACCCGCGGCGACGTACTCGTCGTCCGTGATCGAGGAGCCGGCGCCGGCGTTCTGCTCGATGACGACCTGGTGGCCGTGGCGCACCAGCTCGTGCACACCGGCGGGGGTGATCGCCACCCGGAACTCGTTGTTCTTGACCTCGCGGGGGATGCCGACCTTCATCGTCGATCACGGTCCTTGGCTCAGGGGATGTTTCAGGCAATGACAGACATACCCGTATGCACTGCGGCGCAACGGGAGACACCACGGAAGTACGCGGCGGACCCAGTCTAATGAAGGATATTCAGCTGTCTAGCCTTTCAATGCATCAACCTTCTTGAGATGCACTGCGGATTTCGTAGGCGGAGCGTCCGGCTCCGTCGGCTTCTGTCAGCTCTGTGCCAAGCATGCGCTCCGCGGCGGCGCGATGCAGGCCCGCGGACGCGGGGTCGCCGAGCCGGTCGAGAGTGTCGGCCAGGCGCAGCTGCAGCGCCGCCTGCAGCCGTACGTCCTGCGCCTGCCGCGCCCACTCGACGGCTTCCCTGCAGGTACGCAGTGACTCCTCGGGCCGTCCCGCGTACTCCTGCACCCGGGCCATCTCGCTCAACGCCCTTGCGTAGGCCGGGATTTCACCGGCCTTGCGGTAGCCCGCGACGGCGGAGCGCCAGTGCCGCAGCGCCTCGCCGTAGCGGCCGGCGTAGGTGTGGGCGGTGCCGATCCGGCCGTAGAGACGGGCGGCGTCCAGCTTCTCGTCGCGGGTGAGCCGCTCGCTCAGGGCCCGTCCGAACCAGTCGGCGGCCCGCTGCCAGTCGCCCAGTTCCTGGTAGGCGCCGCCCACGGATTCCATGGCCCGCCCGGTGGCGTACGGATCCTTCGCCTTGCGCGCCGCGACCAGGGCGGCCCGGTAGCGGGCGAGCGCTTCCTGGGTGCGGCCGGTCTCGGCGTCCAGGTCCCCGAGGTTGAGCAGCGCGGCCGCCTGCTCGCGGGGCAGCTCACGGCGCTCGGCGACGTCGAGCACGAGCCGGTGGATGCCGTACAGCTCCGGAGCGGCCGCAGCGGTGCCGCGGTGGGCCACCAGGGCCCGGGTCAGCGCGGCCATCAGCCGTCGCGCCAGGGTGTCGAGGTCCCCGTCGGCGACCGCGAGCCGGGCCGAGGCGAGCAGCGCGGCCTGCCGGATACGCAGCCAGTCCGACGCGGCGCGGGGGTTCGGGAACCGCAGGGCGCGTGGCAGCCCGGCGAGCTTCTTGCGGGCGGGCGAACCCTCGGGCTCGGTGACCGCCCGGCAGGACTGCAGCAGCCGCACCGTGCGCTCCAGCATCCTGGCCCGCGCGAGCTGCACCTCCGCAGGCCGGTCCTGGACCTCGGTCAGGGCCCGCAGGAGCGGCTGCAGACAGCCCGGCACCTCGTACTGCGGCAGCGGCGAGTCGACACGGCGCAGCAGGCCGAGCTCCGTGAAGTCCTCCAGGGTGGTGGCGGCGGCCGAGACCGAGCACCCGGCGAGCGCGGAGGCGGTGTGCGGGTCGGCGAGACCCGCGGGGGCCAGGGAGAGCAGTCGCAGTATCCGCGCGGCGGGCCCGGGCAGCCCGTCGTACACGAACCGGAAGACCCGTGCCAGGCAGCCCGGCGCGCCCTTGCCGCCGCCGCTCTCGTCCTCCGGCAGGTTGTGCAGCTGCTTGGCGAGCTCGGCGACGGAGGCCTTGGGGCGGGCGGCCAGCCAGCCGCCCGCGAGGACGAGGGCCGCGGGCTGGTGGGCGCACTGCTCGGCGAGGTTCTCGGCGGCGCGCGGGTCGACCGTGATGCGCACGGAGCCGGTGTAGCCGCTGAGCAGTTCGAGGGCCGACTTCGTGTCGAGCCCGCCGAGCGTGCACGGGCGCACGTCGGAGATCCCGGTCAGCGGCCCCTGCGAGGTCACGAGGAGCAGGCACTTGGGGGCATCGGGGAGCAGCGGCTCGACCTGCTCGGCGTCGGCCGCGCCGTCGAGCAGCAACAGCACCCGGCGTACGGAGAGCGCTTCGCGCAGCTGCTCGGCCAGCTCGTCCTCGGCCGCCCCGGGTGCCACCGGGACCCCGAGTGCGCCCAGGAGCTCGCGGGCGGTGCGCTCGGTCGGCACCGGCTCGCCGTCCGGCTCGGTGAGCCGGGCGCGCAGGACGCCGTCGCAGTAGTCGTCGGCGAGGCGCTCGGCGAGCTCTTCGGCGAGTGCGGTACGGCCCGATCCCGGGCGCCCGGCGATGAGCAGCACGCGTGCGCGTGCCGGTGCGCGTCCCGAGAGGGTGTCGAGTCCGGTGCGCGCGATATCGGCGCGCAACTCCTTCAACTCCCTTTGCCGCCCGACGAATTCGGGGGCCCCCGTATGCCGCACCATTCCTGGTGCGGAGGCCTCCGCCGTGGGCGAAGAGGCCTGGGTGTCCACCGCCTGATCCGTCACGGGCCACGCTCCCGTCCAGCTGCGCACAGGGCCCGCCCGCGGCTGCGGTACGGGGAATTCCGAGCGTAGTTCACGCTCTGCGACGAACCGGGTGGAGCAGGGCGGACAGGTCCCCCGATCGGATCAGGAGATGGTCACACCGGCGGTGATCAAGGAGCGGGTGCCGGGGCCCGTTCCTGGGCGGGCCCGGCATCCACGGCGGCCTGTCAGGCCTCGAAGGGCCGCGCGGGCCAGGGCGCCTCGGCCGGGCGCAGCGCGTCGAGGCCGTCGCCCTGCTGGGCGGCCACCAGCGAGAGCACGCCCACGACCAGGCAGTTGTTGTGGAGCTCGCCGCCGAGCACACCGCGGACAAGCTCGTCGAGCGGCACCCGCTTGAGCTCCATGTCGGCCTCTTCCTCGGAGACCTCGAAACGCTCGCCCTCGGCCTCCGACAGATCGCGGGCGAGGAAGATCCGCACCGCCTCGTCGCAACCGCCGGGAGTGGTGAAGACATCGGTGAGGACCCGCCAGTCCTCGGCCTTCACGTGCGCCTCCTCGTACAGCTCGCGCTGGGCCGCGTGCAGCGGGTTCTCACCGGGCACGTCGAGCAGCCCGGCCGGGATCTCCCACAGCTTGTGGCGCACGGGGTGGCGGTACTGGCGGATGACCAGGACGCGGCCGAGATCGTCCAGGGCGAGGACGGCGACCGAGCCGGGGTGGACCTGGTAGTCACGGCGCGCGACCGTTCCGCCGGGCATGACCACGTCGTCGGTGCGGACGCTGGTCTTGTTGCCGACGAACGGGGTCGCGGTGGCCTTGATCTGCCACTCCTCGGCGGTGTCCTTGAGCGTCATGACGGAACGTCCTCCCACAGGCCCGAAAGCACATACACAGAAACCGGGGTACGCGCCTCAAAAGGCCCGTACCCCGGCAACCGTATCGCCTGGGTGTTACTTGCCCTTCTTGCCCGCCTGCTGGCGCTCGACGGCCGCCTTGGCCAGGCCCGCGAAGAGCGGGTGGGGGCGGGTCGGGCGGGAGCGCAGCTCGGGGTGCGCCTGGGTGGCCACCAGGTAGGGGTGCACCTCGCGCGGGTACTCGACGTACTCGACGAGCTTGTTGTCCGGGGACGTGCCGGAGAAGACCAGGCCGGCCCGCTTCTCCAGCTCCGCGCGGTAGGAGTTGTTGACCTCGTAGCGGTGGCGGTGGCGCTCCTCGACGTACTCCTTGCCGTCGTACGTCTCGCGCACGATGGAGCCCTCGGCGAGCTTCGCCGGGTACATGCCCAGGCGCATGGTGCCGCCCATGTCGCCGTCACCGGCCACGATGTCGAGCTGCTCGGCCATGGTGGAGATCACCGGGTGCGCGGTCGCGGCGTCGAACTCGGTGGAGTTGGCCTCGGGGATGTCCGCGAGGTTGCGGGCCGCCTCGATCACGATGCACTGCAGGCCGAGGCAGAGGCCGAGCAGCGGGATCTTGTTCTCGCGGGCGTAGGTGATGGCGCCGACCTTGCCGTTCACCCCGCGGTCGCCGAAGCCGCCGGGGATGCAGATCGCGTCCACGTCGGCCAGCTGCTTCTTGGCGCCGGCCGGGGTCTTGCAGTCGTCGGACGTGACCCACTTGACCTTGACCCGCGCCTTGTTGGCGAAGCCGCCCGCGCGCAGCGCCTCGGTGACCGAGAGATAGGCGTCGGGCAGGTCGATGTACTTGCCGACCAGCGCGATGGTGACCTCGTGGTCGGGGTTGTGCACCCGGTCCAGAAGGTCGTCCCACTGCGTCCAGTTCACATCGCGGAACGGGAGGTCCAGCTTGCGGACGACGTACGCGTCCAGGCCCTCGGTGTGCAGCACCTTCGGGATGTCGTAGATCGACTTGGCGTCGATGGCGGCGACGACCGCGGCCTCGTCGACATCGCACATCAGCGAGATCTTGCGCTTGATCGACGCCGGTACGTCACGGTCGGCGCGCAGCACGATGGCGTCCGGCTGGATGCCGATGTTCCGCAGGGCGGCGACCGAGTGCTGGGTCGGCTTGGTCTTCAGCTCACCGGACGGGCCGATGTAGGGCAGCAGCGAGATGTGCACCACGAAGACGTTGTCCCGGCCCACCTCGTGGCGGACCTGGCGGACCGTCTCCAGGAACGGCAGCGACTCGATGTCGCCGACCGTGCCGCCGACCTCCGTGATCACGACGTCCACGTCGTCGGTGGCCATGCGGCGGATGCGGTGCTTGATCTCGTTGGTGATGTGCGGGATGACCTGCACGGTGTCACCCAGGTACTCGCCGCGCCGCTCCTTGGCGATCACCTGCGAGTAGACCTGGCCGGTGGTGACGTTGGCCGAGCCGTCGAGGTCGACGTCGAGGAAGCGCTCGTAGTGGCCGATGTCCAGGTCGGTCTCGGCGCCGTCGTTGGTGACGAACACCTCACCGTGCTGGAACGGGTTCATGGTGCCGGGGTCGACGTTCAGATACGGGTCGAGCTTCTGCATCGTGACCCGCAGGCCCCGCGCCTTGAGAAGCGCACCCAGGCTGGAGGCGGTCAGGCCCTTGCCGAGGGAGGAGGCGACACCCCCGGTGACGAAGATGTGCTTGGTCGTCGTGGCTTTGGGCGGCATGGCCAAGAGGGGGCTCCCGTGGTCGCGAGGTGGTGGTGCGTACCGGCGTCCGGCCCGGAATTACTGGGATTCCGGGGTGGCTGCCGTCGCTGCGGTTCGGGGGTCTTGCACCCACCGGTCCACGGGCTACCAGGGTATCAGCGACGCGGCGAGGTCGCTTCCGGCCACGCAGCGCACCCTGGAATGCACCGTCCGTGGCCGCGCCCCGTGTTTGCCGCGCGAGACTCACTCGGCGGCCACCCGTTCGGCTCAAACTGATTGCCGCGACCCTCGCGCGGATCACTAGGGTGCGTCGTATCCTGCTCGGACGTTCGCTGCCGAGCCGGGCCGGAACACGGCACCACCCCCGCCCGACCGGAATTCCAAGCTCGTCAACGACCCTTGACTGCAGTGCAAGCGCCCCGCGGGGCGGACGTGGCCGTTCGACTGGAGATGTACGTGGCCGGGCGCATCGAGGATTACGCACTCATCGGCGATATGCAGACCGCGGCGTTGGTCTGCAGGGACGGCACGGCTGACTGGTTGTGCCTGCCGCGATTCGACTCGCACGCCGTTTTCGCCGGACTGCTCGGGACCGAGGAGCACGGCTTCTGGAGGCTCGGGCCGGCGCACGGCGCCGACTCCGCGCCACCGAAGGCCGACCGCAGGACGTATCGCGGCGACTCCCTGGTGCTGGAGTCCGAGTGGGACACCCCACGCGGCACCGTCCGTGTGACGGACTTCATGCCGCCGCGCAACCACGCGCCCCAACTCATCAGGATCGTCGAGGGGGTGAGCGGCCGGGTGCCCATGCGCTCCGCACTGCGGATGCGCTTCAGCTACGGCCGTATCACTCCGTGGGTGCACAAGGTCGACGGCCGCACCGTGGCGGTGGCGGGTCCCGACTCCGTATGGCTCGACACGTCGGCCGAGACCTACGGCAAGGACCTGACCACGTACTCGGACTTCACCGTCGCCCCCGGTGACCGGGTGGCCTTCACCATCAGCTGGGAGGCCTCGCACAAGAGCCCGCCGCCGGTGCAGGACCCCGAGGCCGCCCTGGCCGCGACCGTGGACTTCTGGCGCGACTGGGTCGAGCAGTGCACGTATCACGGGCCCTACCGCGAAGCGGTCGTACGCTCGCTGATCACGCTCAAGGCGCTGACGTACGCGCCGACCGGCGGCATCGTCGCGGCGCCGACCACCTCGCTGCCGGAGGAGATCGGCGGCGTACGCAACTGGGACTACCGCTTCACATGGCTGCGGGACGCGGCCATCACGCTGTCCTCGCTGCTGCGCACCGGTTACCGCGAAGAGGCCCGCGCCTGGCGTGAATGGCTGCTGCGCGCGGTCGCGGGCGACCCCGACAACCTGCAGATCATGTACGGCATCGCGGGCGAAAGGGAGTTGGGCGAGAGCGAGCTCGACTGGCTTCCCGGATACGAGGGTTCGCAGCCCGTGCGCGTCGGCAACGGCGCCGCGCACCAGCTGCAGCTCGATGTCTACGGCGAGGTCACCGAGGCCCTGCACCTGGCCCATATGACGGGCCTGGCCCGCAGTGACTACGCCTCGCTGCTGCAGCTCAAGCTGATCCGCTACCTGGAGACCCACTGGGACCAGCCCGACGAGGGCATCTGGGAAGTGCGCGGCCCGCGCCGTCACTTCGTGCACTCCAAGGTGATGGCCTGGGTCGCCGTCGACCGCACGATCAAGCTGATCGAGTCGGGTGACGCGGACGGTCCGATCGAGAAGTGGCGCGACCTGCGCGACGACATCCACCGCGATGTGTGCGAGAAGGGCTACGACCCGGAGCGCAACACCTTCACGCAGTCCTACGGCTCCAAGGAGCTGGACGCCTCCCTGCTGCTCATCCCGCAGGTGGGCTTCCTGCCGCCGGACGACAAGCGGGTCGTGGGCACCATCGAGGCGATCCAGCGCGAGCTGTCCACGCCGGACGGCTTCGTCCTGCGCTATCCGACCTCCGGTGAGGACGAGGGCGTGGACGGACTCGAAGGCGACGAAGGGGCCTTCCTGGCCTGCTCGTTCTGGCTCGCGGACGACCTGGCGATGATCGGCCGGGTCGACGAGGCCCGCGAGCTCTTCGAGAAGCTGCTGTCCCTGCGCAACGACCTCGGCCTGCTCGCCGAGGAGTGGGACCCGCGGCTGCAGCGCCAGGTCGGCAACTTCCCGCAGGCCTTCAGCCACGTGCCGCTGATCGACACGGCACTGCGGCTGACGGCCTCCGGGGCGTACGGCGGCTAGGCGAGCTTTCCGATCACTTCGCGTGCGGCGCGCTCGCCCTCGGTCGCGCCGCCTTCCATGAACCCCTGGAAGTCGTAGGAGCAGTGTTCACCGCCGATGTGGACATTGCCCTGCGGCGTGCCCTCGTACCCGGCGTAGCGGTGCAGATAGCCCACCGGCCAGTAGGAGTAGGCGCCTTGGGCGTACGGGTTGCGGTGCCAGGCGGAGAGCTGGGCCCTGCCGGTCCACCGTGCTGACGTACCGGGGAAGAAGGCGTCGATGCCGCGCAGTCGCCTTGTCGCCAGGTCGCGGACGTACGGATCGGTCTCGGTGGCGAAGGGGCCCGACGGGGTCAGGGCCTTGGCGAGGCTGCCACTGCCGTACTGGATGAGGATGCCGCCCGTACCCGGCTGAACCTTGGTGGTGTCCCAGGTCTGCTGGACGTCGGAGTCGGTGAAGCACTCCCCCGCCGACACCCCGGGCCAGGGGCCCGTACCGCGCCAAGGGCGGCCGGTGAACTGCATGTTGAGTTTGGTGCAGTGGCCCATGCGGGCGTCGCGCAGCAGTCGTGTCATACGGGGGTCGAACCCGGCCCCGCTCAGGTCGAGTTGCTTCAGGACCGGCAGCGGCAGGCACAGGATCGTGTGGTCGGCGGTGACGGTGCGGGTGGCGCCCGCCTCGGTGAAGGTGAGGGTCTGGGTGCCGTCGGCGCCGGCCTTCAGGGCGGTCAGGGACCAGCCGTGGCGCAGGGTCCCCGCGGGCAGGAACTTCGCGATGGCGCCCGTGAGTTGATCGTTGCCGCCGGTGATGTGGTAGCGCTCGTTGGACAGTCCCCAGACGTTGAAGTGCCCCGGGTTGGGCTGGTAGCCCATCAGCAGGACCAGGGCGAGGGCGGACTGGTCGGAGGTCTCGGCGCCGTACTCGACGTTGTACGCCACGTCGATGAAGCGACCGAGCGGGGCGCTGTGGCCGCCGGGCACGCGCGAGTCGATCCATTCATGGATCGACATATTGTCCAGCGCGGTGCCGGTGGGTGTCGTCCGGTTCCAGTAGACCTCGCCCGACTCCTGCAGATCGCGCCGGAGCGCCTGGTAGACGGCTTTGAAGTCCTCGTCGGCCTGCTCGCGCGGGTAGTACGTGCCGTTGAACCACAGGACTTCCTCGGCGCCGCCCGGGCCGCCGCCGAGGAAGTCCTCCGTGGGCAGGCCGAAGCGGCGGCAGAGCTCAAGCATCTTCTTGTGGCTGGTGTCGATCAGCTCGCCGCCGATCTCGGAGCTCTGGCCGTACGCCCAGTGGGCGCGCTGGGTCCAGATGCGACCGCCCGCGCGGTCCGGATTCGCCTCGTACAGCGTGCAGCCGAGGCCCGCGTCGTGCAGGGTCAGGGCGGCTGTGAGGCCTGCGATGCCCGCGCCGACGACGGCCACCCGGGGGGCCGCGGCGGCTCTCTGGGTACGCGCGGCGGCGGGGGCGGCCTGGGTGGCGACGGCCGTGCCGAGGCCGAGTGCGGCGGCGCGCTTGAGGAGCCCGCGCCGTGTCGTACCGCGGATCTCGGCTGCGGGCAGGCCCAGTTGGCGTGCGGCGGCGTGCTGTGCGGTGAGCTGCTTCAGGGCGTGCATCATCGGCGTACGGGCCATGACAGGGCTCCTCGGTCGCTCAGGCGTGGACTGCGTGGATGTGCCGGTGGCTCAGACGTTGGCCGGCGCGGGTACGTCGGTGGTGCGCTCGGCCGCGTCCTCGAGGACGATCCGGCCGATGATCTCGTAGCGCTCGGGGCGCCGGGCCCGCAGATACAGGCCGAGTCCGAGACCGCCGAAGAAGACCGTGCCGACGATCCACGGAATGGCCTTGAAGAACAGCGAGTCGGCGGCGAGGCCCGCGGCCGTCTCCATGTTCAGGACCAGGAGCACGACGACCGCGGTCATACCGAGGCCGCCGAGCAGCGGAGCCGTGAAGGTCCTGAACCAGTGCCGGTCCTCGGGGTGGTTGCGGCGGAAGTAGCCGATGACGGCGAAGGAGCACAGGGTCTGCACGATCAGGATCGCCATCGTGCCGAGGATCGCGAGCAGCGTGTACAGATGGATGTAGGGGTCCTGGCCGGTCAGCCAGAAGGTGGCGACGAGAGTCACGGCGATCGCCGACTGGACGTACGAGGCGAGATACGGCGAGCCGTGCCGGGGGTGCGTACGGCCGAGGGCGGGATGCAGAAAGCCCTCGCGGCCGATCGCGTACAGATAGCGCGAGGCACACTGGTGGAAGGCCATGCCGCAGGCGAACGAGCCCGTGATCAGCAGCCATTGGAAGGTGTCGACGGCCCACGCGCCGATGAAGGAGTGCGCGGGGGCGAAGAACAGATCGAGCGGGCTGTCGGAGGACGAGATCTTCACCGAGCCGCTCAGGCCGTTGCCCGCGATCGTCATCCAGGAGACGTAGATGTAGAAGAGGCCGACGCCGACGACGGCGATCAGCGTGGCCCGCGGGATGACCTTCTTCGGGTTTCTGGACTCCTCGCCGTACATCGCGGTCGACTCGAAGCCCACCCACGACCAGAACGCGAAGAACAGGCCGAGGCCCGCCGAGGCGCCCGTGAAGGCGTTCCTGGGGTCGACCGGCTCCATCGGGATGCCGTCCGGGCCGCCGCCCTGCAGCGCCACGGCGGTGGCGACGGCGAAGAGCACCGCGATCTCGGCGACCAGCATCACGCCGAGCGCCTTCGCGGTGAGGTTGATGTCGAAGTGCGCAAGGACACCGGTGACCGCGAGCATCGCCGCCGCGTAGACGATCCACGGCAGGTCGACGCCCAGTTGGTCGGCGACGGTGGTCTTGGTGAAGTACGCGAAGACCCCGACGATCGACGCCTCGAAGACCACGTAGGCGAGTACCGCGAGCATCCCCGACGCCATGCCCGCGATCCGGCCGAGGCCGTGCGAGATATAGCCGTAGAAGGCGCCCGCCGCCGTGATCCGCCTGGCCATGGCCACATAGCCGACGGAGAACACGGTCAGGACGACGGTGGCGAAGAGATAGCCGGCGGGTGCGCCGGTGCCGTTGCCGAAGCCGACGGCGATCGGCAGATTTCCGGTCATCGCCGTGATCGGGGCCGCGGTGGCGACCGCCATGAAGACGACGCCCACGATTCCCACGGAGTCGGCCTTGAGCCGGTCGACTCCGGGGGACGCGGCGGCGTCCGGTGCGCCGGCGAGCCCCGCGGAAGATCCACTGGCGGGACCGCTGGAAGAGCTACGGGCAGGACCGCTGGAGGAGCCTCTGGCGGGACCTCTGGAAGGTTCAGTCATGGGCGCGCAGCCTGCCGGGGAGTGACGCACACCACAACCGGCAGTAAGTCGTGGAATCTCCTTGCGGGTACGACGAGTTGTCGCCCCGCGGCGGCCGCCGGCCGCTCCCGTAACCGCCGGGTGATGTTCCTGGAACGCGGGCCCGGGTAGCGTCCGGCGGATGGACACGCACAACCCCCAGGCCGGGATCACCGTGCAGCGCGCCCTGGAACTGCCCGGCCTGCGCAGCGGGCTCCCGGAGGTGGTGGCGGGCGCCGACCGGCTGCAGCGCACGGTGCGCTGGGTGCACGCGGGCGAGGTGCCGAATATCGCGTCGCTGCTCAAGGGCGGCGAACTGCTCATGACGACCGGACTCGGGCTCGGCGCCAGGCCCGCCGAGCAGCGCGCCTTCATACGGAAGCTCGCGGAGCGCGGCATCGCGGCGCTCGTGGTCGAGCTGGGACCGCGGTTCAGCCGGCTGCCCGCCGCGATCGTGGAGACGGCCCGGTCGGCGGGGCTTCCGCTGGTGCAGCTGCACCGCGAAGTGCCGTTCGTGGCCGTGACCGAAGAGGTCCACACGGAGATCGTCAACGGTCATTACGCGCTCCTCAAGGAGGCCGACGAGGTGCACCGGCGGTGCACCGAGGCGCTGCTCGGCGGTGGCGGAGTGCCCCAAGTCCTTTCGGTGCTCGCGGAGTTCAGCGGCAATCCGGTGTTTCTGGAGACGGCGGACGGTCAGCTGCTCTACTCGGCGGAGCCGACCGGCGGCGGGACCGACTCCGACTCCCCGAACGTCGTCGACCCCCTGCAGGTGTGGGAAGGGCTGCGCGGGCGCTCCCCCGGCGGTGCGGCGCCTGCCGGGTCGGTCCTGGTGGATGTGCCCGGCGGCGGCCCAGGCGGCTCCGGCGCCGCCGGCTCCCGTGGCACCTCCGGCGCCGGCTCGGTGCGGGCGAGGATCGCGCTGCTCGCGGTGTCCGCGCCTCTGCAGCCCGTGCACCGGATCGCCGCCGAGCGCGCGGCCGGCTCGCTCGCCGTCGTCCTGATGCAGGCCCGGCAGGAGGAGGAGCTCGCGGCACGCGGCCGCGGCGACTTCCTCTCCGACCTCGCCGAGGGCCGCGTCAGCGCCGACGACGCCCCGGCACAGGCCCGGGTCCTCGGCTTCAAACCGGGCGCGGGACCACTGCTCCCGGTGGTGATGCGGGTCTCCGACAGCCTTGCGCCCAGCGGTGGTTGGGCCGTGCTCGCGCGGGCCGTCGCGGAGGAGCTCGCCGCTGTGGGGGTGCCCGTACTGGTCGGCGTACGCCCCGTGGAAGGGCGGGTTCCGGTGCTGCTCGGGCTGCGCTCGGAGTCGGAGCGCACCGCCGTCGCCGACCGGGTCGCGCAGGCCCTGCGGGCGGGCCTGCGCCAGGCCGACGCGCGCGCCGGACTGCAGGGGGCCGGAGTGCGGCCACCGGTCGTGGTCGTCGGCGTCGCGGGCGGCTGGGCGGCGGCGTCGGCGGGACTGCGGCACGCGGCGGAGACGGCGACCGCGGCCCAGGGACTGGTCGACCGGCCCTGGTACGACGCCCGGCGCCTGGACACCGAACTGCTCCTGTGGCGGCTGCGCAACCACGGCGACGGGAGCGCGCTCGCGGCGTTCGTGGAACGGGCGATCGGGCCGCTGCAGGACCACGACCGCAAGTCCAAGCCGCCGCTCCTGCCCACGCTGGAGACCTATCTCGCGCACGCGGGCCGCAAGGCGGAGACCGCCCGCGAACTCCACCTCAACCGCCAGACCCTCTACAACCGCCTCGCCCGCATCGCGGAGCTCCTCGGCACGGACCTCGACGACCCGCAGACGGTCCTCGCACTGAGCCTGGCGCTGCGGGCCCGGCGGCATGTGGGGTGAGGGGCGGGACTCCCTGGCCGGAGTGTCAGTGGTACGTCGTGACCGCCGTCGTCACCATCACCGTCACCGTCACCGTCAACGGCTGAAGGGCTCCGCCAACTCGTCGTACACGCTCAGGATCTGAGCCACCGTCTCGTCCTCCTTGGGCCAGGTCGCCGCCTGGGCAAGGCCCTTGACCTTGAGCTGCTCCCGGCGGGCGGGGTCGGCGAGGAGTTCCGTGACGGCCGTCGCGAGTGCCTCCGCGTCGCCGTAGGGGACGAGCTCCGCGGCGTCGCCCACCAGCTCGGGCACCCCTCCGACGGCGGTCGCCACCAGCGGCACGCCCGCGTGCAGCGCTTCGTGCGCCAGGACGGAGCGGGACTCCCAACGGCTCGCCAGGAGCGCGACATCGGCGGCCGCAAGCAGCTCAGGCACGTCGTCACGGCGGCCCAGGAGACGGACCGGCAGCCCCTCGGCGTCGATACGGCGCTGCAGTACGCCCCGTTCGGGGCCCTCGCCCGCGATCACCAGGAGGGGCACGGGGTCGAGGCCGCGCCACGCGCGCGTGGCGTCGAGCAGCGTGGAGTAGCCACGGTGCCGTTCGAGGGCGCCCACGGCGAGCAGCAACGGGCGCTCCACGGCACCCAGTTCGGCCCGCGCCTTGTGGCGCACACGGTCCGCCTCCTCGTGCACGGGCACGGCGGGCGGGCGCGGCACCGGGAACGCGACGGGCGCGAGCCGTGCGTCGCGGGCGCCACGGCTCCTGGCCCGGTCGACCAGATCCGATGAGGTGCCGAGCACGACGGCCGAGGCCCGCGCGACCCGGCGTTCGAGGAGCCGCAGGACATGGGCGCGGGCGCCCTCGGCATGGGCGCGGGTGTGCCAGGTGACGACGAGGGGGGTGCGGCGGCCGGACGGCGTGGTGCGGCGGCCGCCGAGCGCGAGGGACGAGCGGATCGCCGCGTGCAGCCCGTGTGCGTGCACGAGGTCGGCGTCCGTACAGGCGGCGCGCAGGGCGGCGACCGACACCGGGTCGCTGCGCCGCGGCACCGGCATGAACTGCGCCCCGGCACCGGTGAAGTCGTAGAGCCGGTCGAGCTCTGCGGGCGCGCACACGAGTACGCGCACACCACGGGCGACCAGGCCCGCGGCCAGCGAACGGACATGCGCGCTGCTGCCCGCGCTGCCGCCGCCGAGCACCTGCACGGTGCGCAGCGGCGACTGTCCCTGTGGCGGGGGACTGCTCGCGTGGGTCACGTGGCCGGGCTCCTGGGTCGACGGTGTCGGGGGCGGAGGATTACGGGGTTCCGGTGCGGGCCGGGTGCGCTGCCGGCGGCTCCGGGGCGGACGGAGGCGAGGCGGCGGCGCGAAGTGCCCCGCCAAGGATGCCAGTCCGTACGGGAGTTCCGGCACCGCTGGGCGTGCGAAGCCGTGTCGGGGCGCGGCTCGGCCGTGTCGGATCACCCACACGGGGGAGCGTTCGGGTGTCCGTCCCCGGTGGATTTGAGCGGTTCGCGAGTGGCTCTTGAGGCCTTGCGTGCAGCGCGGCCCCGCACCGTGGCCGAGCGTGCGCCTAGGCCGGGCGAGCCTGACGGGCCGGGACCGCCAAGTCCTTCGCCAGGGCGCTGACCTGCTCGCCGCGGACGGTGGCCGCGACTACGGCGGCGGCGTGGGCGACGAGTCCCACTCGCCCGTTGCTCGCCACGATCGCGGCGCCCACGGCGGCACCGAGCGCGTGGGCTCCGGCGTCGCCGATCATTGTGCGCTCGTCCAGATCGTCGGCCACGACGGCTGCGGCAGCGCCCAAGGGGGCCGCGGCGAACGCGCCGTTCCGCTTCAGCAGTCCCGGCGCGGCCAGGGCGAGCGCGGCGGTGAGGGCGCGGCCGGGGCGTACGTCCACGAGGTTGATGAAGTGTGCGGTGCCCGCGATGACCACGCCCGCGAGGACCTTGTCGACGGGGCGCTCCTTGAGCAGCGCGCCCGCGGCGAGCCCTGCCGCGCCGATACCGAAGAGCTTCACGGCACCGCTGGTGATCTCGCCCTGGCGCAGCGCGGAGAGGTGCGCGCGAAAGCCACGGCGAGGATCTCCGGCGCCGGCCATGTCGTCGTATACGCCGCAGGCTCCGGCAGCGGCCACCGCGAGGGAAACACCGCCACGCGCGCGTGCGGGCAGACCGCGCGGGGCGAGCGCCCCGAGTGCGGTGCCGACGGCGACCGCCGGTCCCGCGCAGAGGTCGAGGGTCCGCCCGGAGTAGTTCCGGCGCTCCCATCGCCCCGCACCGCCCGGCTTCATGCGCCTCAGCGCCACGTACCCGGCCCGCGTGGCACCAACTGCGCCGACAAACGCGACGATACGACCACCGGACCTGCTGTGAGCTGCGTACATACGACCGACCTTATGCGAGCCGTCACGCCCGTCGACCGGCCGGGTTGCCGAGGTGATCGCGGGCGGCGACAGCAGATGCGGGCGAAAGTCACGAGCCGCGACGCGGCTCCCGCACCCGAGGTCAGCTGCCGCCACAGACCCGCCGCCCCACCAGCCAACAGCAACTCACACCCCGCCAGAGGTTCACACGCCCGGTCACCGCCCCCGCCAGGGCCACGCGTCCCGTCACCCCCCGCCAGGGCCCACGCGTCCCGTCACCGCCCGCCAGGGCCCACGCGTCCCGTCACCGCCCGCCAGGGCCCACGCGTCCCGTCACCGCCCCCGCCGGGGTCCACGCGTCCCCCGCCAGGGGCTCACGTGTCCATCCGCCCCCGCCGACAAGCTCACGCGTCCGCGCGGGCCGCTTCCAGTAGTTCCTCCGCGTGGGCGCGGGCCGTTTCCGAGTCCTCCTGGCCCGCGAGCATCCGGGACAGTTCGCGGATGCGGTCCTCGCCCTCCAGGGCCTTCACTCCCGAGCGGGTGACCGAGCCGTCGTTGGTCTTCTCCACCAGCAGCTGCCGGTCGGCGAAGGCCGCGACCTGCGGGAGGTGGGTGACCACGACGACCTGCGCGGACCGGGCGAGCCTGGCCAGGCGCCGGCCCACCTCGACGGCCGCCTTGCCGCCGACGCCCGCGTCGACCTCGTCGAAGAGATAGGTCGGCACGGGGTCGGAGCCCGCGAAGACCACCTCCACGGCGAGCATCACGCGGGACAGCTCACCGCCCGACGCGCCCTTGGCGATGGGCCGGGGCGGGGCGCCGGGGTGCGGGGCGAGGAGCAGCTCGACCTCGTCGACTCCGGTGGCGGTGTAGGCCACGGTGCGCCCGTCGATCTCGACGCCGTCCGTGCCTTCCGGTACGTCGGTCTGGCGGATGTCGATGCTCACGCGCGCGTGCGGCATGGCGAGCGAGGCCAGCTCGGCCGTGACGGCGGCGGCGAAGCGGTCGGCGGCCTCGGTACGCGCCTCCGTCAACGCCTGCGCGAGCCCCGCGAGTTCGCCGCTGAGCGCGTCACGTTCGGCCGTCAGCTCGTCGATCCGGTCGTCGTCCCCGTCGAGTTCGGTGAGACGGGCGGCGCTCTGCTCGGCCCAGGCGAGCACCGAGTTGATGTCCTCGCCGTACTTGCGGGTCAGCTGCGTGAGCGCCGCGCGGCGCTCCTCCACGGCCGCGAGCCGCAGCGGGTCGGCGTCCAGGTCGTCGGCGTACCCCGCCAACTCCCCCGCCACGTCCGAGAGGAGGATGCCGATCTCACCGAGCCGCTCGGCCAGCGCGGCCAGGGCCGGATCGTGGGAGCGCACGGCGTCGAGGGCCCGCTGCGCACCGCCGGCCAGCATGCCGGCGTCGACGCCCTCGGGGTCCTCGGGGTTGCCGGCGAGCGCCGCGTGTGCGGCGGAGGCCGCGGAGGCCAGGGCTTCGGCGTGACCCAAGCGCTCGGCCTCGGCGGCGAGTTCGGTGTCCTCGCCCGCGCGGGGTTCGACGGCCGCGATCTCGTCGAGGCCGAAGCGCAGCAGATCCGCCTCCTGGGCCCGTTCACGCGCGCGTGTGGTCAGTTCGTCGAGTTCGGCCGCGACGGCGCGCAGCCGACGGTAGGCCGCCGCGTACTTGGCGAGCGGCACGGCCACCGCGTCCCCCGCGTACCGGTCGAGCGCCTGCCGCTGCCGCGCGGGCTTGAGCAGGCCCTGCTGGTCGGTCTGGCCGTGGACGGCGACGAGGTCGTCGGCGAGTTCCGCGAGCAGCCCGACCGGCACCGACCGGCCGCCCAGGTGTGCCCGCGAGCGTCCTTCCGCGGAGACGGTACGGCTGACCAGCAGCGCTCCGTCGTCGAGTTCGGCCCCGGCCTCCTCCGCGCGCACCATCGCCGTGGCACCCGCGGGTACGGCGATCCGGCCCTCCACCACCGCCGACTTGGCGCCGATCCGCACAAGGGCGGGGTCGGCACGTCCACCGAGCAGCAGGCCCAGGCTGGTGACCACCATCGTCTTGCCCGCGCCGGTCTCACCGGTCACGGCGGTGAAGCCGGGTGACAGCTCCACGACCGCGTCGTCGATGACTCCGAGCGACCGTATCCGCATCTCCTCCAACACGGACCTGACCATACGAGGTTTCCCCCACACGGCGCGACGTCACCCCGGCTTCAGCGGCGAAAACACAGGTCGTCACGGCATATGTGAGCTGTCGCCGTCACTCTTCCCGTGGCCCCGCGTTGACCACGCCGCTCACCTGCCCCGGCCGGGGTGGGGAAAACCTCAGTCCGGCGCTGCGGTCCGCCCCCGTGCGACTGTGCGGCCCGCCTCATGGCCTCGCACCCGTCACGGCACCCACGCTGGACGCATGGGTTCCGGACTGGCACACGCGGCGCTGCGCGCCCACCGTCCCGCGTTCATCGGCACAGCGGTGGCCGCGCTGTTCGCGGCGGCGGTGGTGAGCGCGGGCACCACGATGCTCGTCGCGACGAGCGCGAAGGGCGTCTCACCGGCCGCCCGGCGACAGCTCACCGCGAACGGCGTGGGCGATATGGCGGCCGTCCTGCTCATCGGCTCGGTCTATCTGTCGATATTCGTCGTCGCGTCCACGATGGGCACGGCCGTCGTCCAGCAGCACCGCGAGCTGGCTCTCGTACGGGCCATAGGGGCGCGGCCACGGCAGGTCCGCCGGGCGGTGGTGGCACAGGCACTCATGGCCTCCGTACCGGCCGCCCTGGTGGGCTGCGTGCTCGGCGGCTTCCTGGCGAGGATCTGGTTCGACGGGATGGTGACGCACGGCCTGGTCCCGGCCGGGGTGCCGTTCCGCTTCAGCTGGGTCGCGCTGCCGGTGTGCCTCGCGGTGGCCGTGGTGACCTCGGCCCTGGCCGCGCTGCTCGCGTCCCTGCGCTTCTCGCTGCTGCGCCCGGCCCGTGCGCTCGACGAAGCCGCGGCGGGACGGCGCAAGCTCGGCGCGCTGCGTGCTCCGCTCGGACTCATCGCGGTGGCGGGCGGCTGCGTCCTTTCCGTGCTGCTGTCGGGGCAGCCCGCGGACCAGGCGAGTCAGGGCGCGTTCCTCGTGCTGATCCTCTTCTGTGTCGGGGCCGGGCTGCTCGGTCCGCGGATCATCGGCCCCGCGGCCTGGCTCGTCTCCGCGGTCGTGGGCAGGTTCGGCAGCGGCGCGCGGCTCGCGATGCTCAATGTGCGCTCACAGCCGAGGCGCTTCTCGGCCGCCCTGGTCCCGCTCATCCTGGTCGTCGGCTTCGGCCTCACCAAGATCGCCATGCATACGACGGCCGAGCACCGCACCGGCTCTCCGGGCAGCACGGGCGAGGTCTGGCTCGACTATGTGGGCACGGGTCTGTACGCGGGCTTCGCCGCCATCGCCGCGGCGAACACCCTGGCCATGATCTCCTTCGAGCGCCGCCGCGACATCGCCCTGCTGCGCGTCGTCGGCTCGCTCCCCCGCCAGGTGGGCGCCATGGCCTTCTGGGAGGCGGCGGTCGTCGCGCTGACCGCGCTGCTGCTCGGCGGTGCCATCGCCCTCGGCACCCTGGCGCCCCTGCTGTCGGCGGCCTTCGGCTCGGCTGTGCCGTACGTACCGTGGCCGGTGCTCGCCGGGATCATCGGGTCGACGGCCCTGCTCGCCCTCGCGGCCACCTGGGTGCCGGTGCGGGCGGTGCTGCGGCGGCAGGCGATATCCGTGGTGAAGGCGACGTGACCAGTCAGTATCCGTGGTGAAGGCGACGCGCCCCGTCAGTCCGGCGCCCCCCGCCACCCCGACACCGGCAGGGCGAACTTGGCGACGAGACGGTCGGTGAAGGACGCGTGGTGGAGCCGCGCGAGCCGTACGGGAACGGCGCCGCGGCGCACCTCCACCCGCGCACCTGCGGGCAGTTCGACGGTCCGCCGTCCGTCGCACCACAGCACTCCGTGCGGGGTGTGCGGCTGCACCTCCACGGCGAGCACCGAGTCGGGCGAGGTCACCAGCGGCTTGGCGAACAGGGCATGGGCACTGATCGGCACCATCAGGAGCGCCTCGACCTCCGGCCACACCACGGGACCGCCCGCCGAGAAGGCGTACGCCGTGGAGCCGGTCGGAGTCGCGCAGACGATGCCGTCGCAGCCGAAGCCGGAGACGGGTCTGCCGTCAATCTCCAGGACGACCTCCAGCATCCGCTCGGGCGACACCTTCTGGACGGCGGCCTCGTTGAGGGCCCAGTCGGAGTGCACGACGGTGCCGTTGTTGCGTACGAGCACATCGAGGGTCATACGCTCCTCGACCTCGTACGCGCGCGTGACGACCCGGTCGACCACCTTGTCGAGGTCGTCCCGCTCGGCCTCCGCGAGGAAGCCCACGCGGCCCAGATTGACGCCGAGCATCGGTACCCCGGAGGCACGGGCGAACTCGGCGCCGCGCAGCAGGGTCCCGTCCCCGCCGAGGACGACGATCAGTTCACAGCCGTCGAGTACGTCCGGTGTGGCTTCCTGGACCTGCTCGACCGTGGACGGCAGCGGCAGGTCACAGGCCTCGGCCTCGAGGACCCGCACCCCGATCCCGCTCTTCAGGAGCCCCTGGACGACGAGTTCGGCGCTGCGGATGGCAGCGGGGCGGCCGGTGTGGGCGAGCAGGAAGACCGTGCGCTCCGCAGTGCCGCCCGGGTGAACCGCCTGCGCATCCGTCGGGTTGGTCGTCAACGGGGTCCCTCCGCCACTGCACGGTCGACATCCGCCGGGTCCAGTTCGGGAGCACCGGCTCTGAGCCACAGAAAGTACTCGACGTTCCCGGACGGCCCGGGCAGCGGACTCGCGGTGACGCCGAGGGCGCCGAAGCCCAGCTTCGAGGCCTGCGCGGCCACGTTCCTGACGGCCTCGGCGCGCAGTTCGGTGCTGCGGACGACACCGCCGCTGCCGAGCCGTTCCTTGCCGACCTCGAACTGCGGCTTGACCATCAGAACCAGGTCGGCGCCGGGCCCGGCACAGCGCACCAGGGCGGGCAGGACCAGGCCGAGCGGGATGAAGGAGAGGTCGCCGACGACCAGGTCGACGGGCTTGCCGTCGATGGCCTCGAGCGTCAACTCCCGTACGTTCGTACGGTCCTTGACGGTGACCCGGTCGTCGCTCTGCAGCGACCAGGCGAGCTGGCCGTAGCCCACGTCCACGGCGACGACATGCGCCGCGCCTGCGCGCAGCAGCACATCGGTGAAGCCCCCGGTGGAGGCACCCGCGTCCAGGGCCCGCCGGCCTTCGACCCGCAGCCCCTGCGGGACGAAGGCCGCGAAGGCACCGGCCAGTTTGTGCCCGCCGCGCGAGACGTAGTCGGGGTCGCTGTCGTCCTCGGTGACCACGATCGCGGCGCCGGTGGCGACCTGTGTCGCGGGCTTGGTCGCGGTGTTGCGGTCGACGGTGACGCGTCCGGCGGCGATCAGCTGGCTCGCGTGCTCCCGTGAGCGCGCGAGTTTGCGGCGGACCAGCTCGGCATCGAGGCGGCGGCGTGCCACTCCTGCCACGTTCGGTTCAGCTCCTGTTGTCGTACGGGCCCGAAGGGGCGGGGGCCGGTGGGCCCGGGCGTGCGTCGAGCGCGGTCAGCGCGTCGCGCAGCCCCCGGTGTACATCCTCGTACACCTCGATGTGTCCGTCCGTGGCGAGGTGGTCCACATCGGCGAGGCGGGACAGCTGGGCGTCCACCTCGGTGTTGCCGGTGGCGCTGCGGGCCACGCCGAGGGAGCGGGGTTCGGCGGGGTCGTACGCCGGTTCCTCCGGGCCTTCGTGGGGCTCGGGGGTGCCCGGCGGGGGGCCCGGCGGCTGCTCGTCGGCACCCGGCATCGTGTCGCTCATGCCCCGACGCTACCGCGAAGGGCTGGGGTACCGTCGATCACGATGGCGACTTTGGAGGAGTGCCGCGCCGCACTCGACAAGCTCTCGGACAACCTTGCCGGTGCCGGCGGTGACGTCCGCAGCGCAGCCGCGCTCGACCGCTCGATGAGCTGCCGTATCACCGATCTCGACATCACCTTCGGCGGCCGCCTCCAGGACGGCCGGATCGAGGTGGCCGAGGTGTACGACGGCCCGCCGCGCGAGAAGGCCCAGATCCGGCTCACCATGACGGGCGACGACCTGGTGGCGATGGTCGACGGCGAACTGAACTTCGCGAAGGCCTGGGCCTCGGGCCGGGTGAAGCTGGAAGCCGGCTTCCGCGACCTGCTGCGCCTCAGGTCACTGCTCTGACGGCCGGGGCTCGCGCCGCCTGGACGGCTGCGGCGACCGGGCCCTCACCGCTTCGACGGCTGCGACGACCGGAGCCCTCACCGCTATGACGGCCAGGCCCCTCACCGCGTCAACAGCCGGGGCCCACAGCGCACGCCCCGGTCACCGCTCACCGCTCACCGCTCCAGCGGTCCGGCCGCGGCCGCCTTCTTGCCCGCCCGTGCCTTCCGCCCGGCCGGCACCACCAGCGGAGTTCCCGTCTCCGGGTCGTCGATGATCTGGCACGGCAGGCCGAAGACCTCCTCCACGAGCTCGGCCGTGACGATCTCGGACGGGGAGCCCTCGGCGATCACCGAGCCGTCGCGCAGCGCGATCAGATGGGTCGCGTAGCGCGCCGCGTGGTTCAGGTCGTGCAGGACGGCGACCAGCGTGCGCCCCTGCTCCTCGTGGAGTTCGGCGCACAGGTCGAGCACGTCTATCTGGTGCTGGATGTCGAGAAACGTCGTCGGCTCGTCAAGGAGCAGCAGCGGCGTCTGCTGGGCGAGCGCCATCGCGATCCACACCCGCTGCCGCTGTCCGCCGGACAGTTCGTCGACATAGCGGTCGGCCAGCTCGGCCACCCCGGTCGAGGCCATGGACTCCTGGACCACGCGCTCGTCCTCGGGTGACCACTGCCGCAGCAGGCCCTGGTGGGGGTAGCGGCCACGGGCCACCAGATCGCCGACCGTGATCCCGTCGGGCGCGATCGACGACTGCGGCAGCAGGCCGAGGGTCCGCGCGACCTTCTTCGCGGGCATCGAGTGAATGGTCTGCCCGTCGAGCAGCACCCGCCCGTGCGAGGGCTTCAGCATGCGTGAAAGGGCCCGCAGGAGCGTGGACTTGCCGCAGGCGTTGGGGCCGACGATCACCGTGAAGGAGTTGTCGGGGATCTCGACCGAGAGCCGCTCCGCGATGATCCGCTGGTCGTAGCCAAGGGTGACGTCGTCGGCGATGAGCCGGTTCACTGCGGTGCTCCTAGGTGACTGTGGGGCTCGTACTGCCTGTGGTGCCGGCCGTTTCGCCAAGGGCTCGGCGGGCGCGGCCGTCTTCCGCCTGCTCAAATCCGTCCCGCCTTCCGCTCGCTGACGAGCAGCCACAGCAGGTACACCCCGCCGAGCACTCCGGTCAGGACACCGACGGGCAGCTTGTCCGCGCCGAACGCCCGCTGCGCGGCCAGGTCGGCGGCGATCAGCAGCGTCCCGCCCATCAGGAGCGACGGCACCAGGTTGGGCCCGGGCGAGCGGGTCAGCCGCCGGGCGAGCTGCGGCGCGGTCAGCGCGACGAAGGAGACGGGCCCGGCGGCGGCGATGGCGCCCGCGGTGAGCAGCACGGCCGCCAGCATCAGGACGATCCGGGTGCGTTCGGGCCGTACGCCCAACGCGTAGGACACGTCGTCGCCCATTTCCAGCATCCGCAGCGGACGTCCGTACGCAAGCGCCAGCGGTACGAGGACGGCGCACAGGCCGAGCAGCGGCCACACCTGCTCCCAGTCCCGGCCGTTCAGGGAGCCCGCCATCCACACGTAGGCGCGGGTCGCGTCCACGAGGTCGGCCTTGGTGAGCAGATAGGCGTTGAGCGCGGTGAGGATGGCGGCGGCGCCGATGCCGACGAGGACGAGCCGGTAGCCGTGCACGCCGCGCTTCCAGGCGAGCAGATAGATCAGGACGCCGGTGACGAGGCCGCCGGCGAGCGAGCCCGCAGCGACCGCCACGGCGCTGCCCTGGAAGAGCACGATGACGACGAGCGCGCCCACCGTCGAGCCCTGCCCGAAGCCGATGATGTCGGGACTGCCCAGCGGATTGCGGGAGATGGACTGGAAGATCGTCCCGGCCAGGCCGAGTGCGCCGCCGACGAGCAGGCCGACCAGGACACGGGGCAGCCGCAGGTCGTTGATGATGAACTCGTGCGCGGTCGTGCCGTTGCCGAGCAGCGTGCTGATCACGTCGGTGGCAGGGATCTCGAAGTCGCCCGTCCCGATGAGGACCACGCTCGCGACGACGGCCGCGGCGAACAGCAGCACACTGACGGTCAGGGCGCGCGGGTCGAGCCGCACGGAGAGGCCACTGCCGCCACCGGTACGTAGGGCCTTCACAGCTGAGCCATCCTCCGGCGTCGTACGAGGTAGATGAAGAGCGGGCCGCCGATCAGCGCGGTGACGATGCCGACCTGCAGCTCCGCGGGGCGGGCGACGACGCGGCCGACCACATCGGCGCCGAGCAGCAGCACCGGCGAGAGGACGGCCGCGTACGGCAGGATCCAGCGCTGGTCGGGCCCGGTGAACGCGCGGACCATGTGCGGCACCATCAGGCCCACGAAGACGATCGGCCCGCAGGCCGCGGTGGCAGCCCCGCACAGCAGGGTGGCGGCGGTCATGGCCAGGACCCGGGTGCGGTTCACCCGGGCCCCGAGTGCACGGGCCGTGTCGTCGCCCATCGCCATGGCGTTCAGCGGCCGGCCGAGACCGAGCGCGAGCAGCAGCCCGACGGCGATGAACGGCAGGACCTGCTGGATCGTCGGCATCGACGCCGAGGCGAGCGATCCGGCCGTCCAGAAGCGCACCTTGCCGAGGGCCGCGTTGTCCATCAGCATCACGGCGTTGACGTAGCCGGTCAGCGCGGCGGTGACGGCGGTGCCGGCGAGCGCGAGCCGCACAGGCGTGGCGCTGCGGACGCCGCCCAGGGCGTAGACGAGCACGGAAACGGCCGCGGCGCCCAGGAAGGCGAACCACACATAGCCGGTCAGCGAGGTGACCCCGAGGAAACTGATGGCGGAGACGACGGCGGCCGAGGCGCCCGCGTTGATGCCGAGCAGTCCGGGGTCGGCGAGCGGATTGCGGGTCAGCGCCTGCAGTACGGCACCGGCGACACCGAGCGCGGAGCCGGCCAGGAGACCGAGCAGGGTGCGGGGAAGCCGCAGATCGCTGATGACGACGTCGTTGTCCGTCCCGGTGTTGTCGAACAGTCCGTGCCAGACGTCACCGACGGGTATCTGCTTGGCGCCCACCGCGATGCTGGCGACCACGACGAGCGCCAGGACGCCGACGGCTATGAGAAGCCCGGCGGCACGTGTCACGGTGCGCCCGCGCGCGGTAGCGGGTTCGGGCGGTGGCGCCTTGGCGCGCTCTGCGGCGGGAGAGGGACTGTCGACCAACACGCAGTTAGGTTAGCCTACCCTCCCATCGAGAATACCCCCCACCGGGCTCCGGTCCACGCGCCGAGCCAGGGCGTCCCGTGGTCCACGAGGCCCAGTTCGACCACGCCGGTCACGCCCCCTCTCGTCGAGGCGCTCACCACCGCACAGCACCGCACAGCACCGCACTCCTAAACGCAAAGAAGGTCGCCTCATGACCGACAAGGCGAAGCCCACGCCCACGCGAGCCACGGCCGCAGCCGCCACGACGGGCACCACGACCGGCACCACGAGGACCACCACGACCGCCACGACCGCCACGACCGCCACGGCGACCGAAGCCGCCGCCCCCTTCCAGTTCTTCGACGCCCAGGTCGGCCGCGTCCAGCGCCTCACCCCGTCGATGGCCCGCATCACCTTCACCGGCGCCGGCGGCAGGGGCCTGCACGGCATGGCGACGGCGGGCCGCGACCAGCGCATCAAGCTGTTTCTGCCGCACCCCGGACAGGGCGCCCCCGTCATGCCGCCCACACAGGGCCCCGACTGGTACACCGCCTGGCGCGCCCTCGACCCCGCGGTCCGCGGCATCATGCGCACCTACACCGTCCGCGAGCTCGAAAGCGGCGAGCTGACCGTCGACTTCGCCCTGCACGGCGGCGAAGCCCCCGCGTCCCGCTGGGCCCTGGACGCGGCACCCGGCGACCGCGTCGGTGTCCTCGCCCCGGTGGAGAGCGAGAACAGCGCCTACGACTACCGCCCGCCGCAGGACACCGACTGGCTGCTGCTCACCGGCGACGAGTCCGCGCTGCCCGCCATCGCCAAGATCCTCGAGTCCGTACCGCCGGGCACCCCCGTGCGCGCCTGGCTCGAACTGCGCAGCCCGGCCGACCGTCAGGACCTGCCCGTACTCCCCGACGCCGAGGTCACCTGGCTGGTCGGCACCCCCACCGCCGACGCCATCCGCGACGCCGAACTACCGCCCGGCACGCCCTACGCCTGGATCGCCGGCGAATCCGCCACCGTCCGGGCGGTACGCCGCCACCTCGTCACCGACCGCGGCTTCGACCGCACCCGCGTGAAGTTCACCGGCTACTGGCGCCGCGGCGCCACGGAGGACCAGCTCCTGGCGACGAACGAAGCGGCCTAGGCCACCCCGCCCGTCCCCGCAGCCCCCGCCCCGCTCCGCCGCGCCGCGCCCCGCCCCGCAGCCGCGGCCTCGGCCTCGGCCTCACAGCCCGATCCGCGCCAGCGCCTTCCCCGCGTCCAGCTCGCACATGCCCGAACCGGCCGCGGTCCAGGCCGCCGCGCACAGCGCCCGCAGCCCGTCCATCGGCACACCCTCACCGTCGAGTACGAGCGCCTCGGCACCGGCCCGCGCGACAAAGCCGCCGCACCGGAACCCGTCGCCGTCCGCGGACACCCCGGGCTGCCCGGTGAGCAGACCACGAAGATCCGCGTCCACATACGTGGGCCGGTGCTCGGGCGGTGCGGCGAGCAGCTGCGCCCCGTCGGTGACCCCGGTCAGGACCAGCAGCGAGTCCACCTCGCCGTTGAACGCACCCTCGATATCGGTGTCGAGCCGGTCACCGACCACCAGCGGCCGCTCCGCCCCGGTCCGCAGGATCGTCTCCCGGTGCATCGGGGGCAGCGGCTTGCCCGCCACCTGCGGCTCGGCGCCCGTGGCGATACGTACGACCTCGACCGCCGCACCATTGCCGGGCGCGATACCGCGCGCACTCGGAATCGTCAGGTCCGTATTGGACGCGAACCACGGCACGCCCCGCGCGATCGCATAGCAGGCCTCCGCGAACCGCCCCCAGGGCAGCTCGGGCCCGCCGAAGCCCTGCACCACCGCCGCCGGCTCGTCATCGGCCGACTCCACCGGCTCCAGGCCACGCTCGCGCAGCGCGACCCGCAACCCCTCACCACCGATCACGAGCACCCGCGACCCCGCGGGCACCTGCTCGGCGATCAGACGGGCCACCGCCTGCGCGGAGTTGATGACATCGGCGGGCTCGGTCGGCACACCGAGCTCGGTGATGTGCGCGGCCACTGTCTCCGGCGGCCGCAGCGCATTATTGGTCACATATGCGAGGTGCATCCCGCCCTCGCGCGCCGTGAGCAGCGACGGCACCGCGTGTTCAATCGCCGCACCCCCCGTGTACACCACCCCGTCGAGGTCGAGCAGCGCCGTGTCGTACGCCTCGCTCAACGCCCGCTCACTGCCTGCCGGAACGGTCCTGACGGTCTGGCTCATTGCGTACGGCTCCTCGATCGACGACTCTCCCCCGATCATCTCGTACTCCGCGACCCCACATACGATGCAGCAATGAACACCACAGGTCCTGGCGGCAAAGGGCTGCGACTGAACCCCATCCGGGGACTGCGCTACGTACCCGAACGCGTCGGCAGCCTGGCCGCCGTGACCTCACCGCCGTACGACGTGGTGGTTCGCCCCGACGGACTGCATCACCTGGAGTCCGCCGACCCGCACAACATCGTCCGGCTCATCCTGCCGCAGGCGCCGACACCGGCCGCCCGCCACCGGCAGGCCGCCGACACCCTGCGCCGCTGGCTCGCCGAAGGCGTTCTCGCCCCCGATGCCGAGCCCGCGCTCTACGTGTACGAGCAGCGCAACGGCGATCTGCTCCAGCGCGGCCTCATCGGCGCCCTTGAACTCTCCGAAGCGACCGACGGCATCGTGCTGCCCCATGAGGACGTCATGCCGCACATCGTCGAGGACCGCGCGGACCTGATGCGCGCGACCGCCGCCAACCTGGAACCGCTCCTCCTGACCTACCGCAGCGAGGGCACCGCCACCGGCGCGACCGCCGTCATCGAGCGCACGGTCGAGCGCACTCCGCTGCTCTCCACCACCACCGAGGACGGCTACAGCCACCGCCTCTGGTCCGTCACCGATCCGGCCCAACTCGCCGAGGTACACGCCGACTTCACGCACCGCCAGGCCCTGATCGCCGACGGCCACCACCGCTGGGCGACGTATCTGCGGCTGCGCGCCGAGCACCCCTCGCCCTCCCCCTGGGACTTCGGCCTGGTCCTCCTGGTGGACACGGCGCGCTACCCGCTGCGCGTCCGCTCCATCCATCGCCTCCTGCACCGGCTGCCGGTGGCCGACGCCCTCACGGCCGTTTCCGACACCTTCCGCATACGCCGTATCGACGCGCCGCTCCCCCAGGCCCTCGAAGCCCTGGCCGATGCGGCCGCCGAGTCCAACGCCTTCCTGCTGGCCGGCGACGGAGCCTTCCACCTGCTCGACCGGCCGTCCCCCGCCCTCCTCGACCGTACGATCCGCAAGGACCGGCCGGAGGCCTGGCGCACCCTCGACGCGGCCGTCCTGCATTCCACGCTCCTGGACCACATCTGGCAGATCCCGGACGCCCCGGAGGACATCGCCTACATCCACGACACCGAGGCCACGGTCGACAAGGCCGAACGCGACGGCGGCACGGCCGTCCTGATGCACCCGGTGCGCGAGGAAGTCGTCCGCGAGCTGGCCCGCCAGGGCGTCACGATGCCCCGCAAGTCCACGTCGTTCGGCCCGAAGCCCGCGACGGGCCTGGTCCTGCGCAGCCTCGACCACTGACACCGGCACCGGCGCCGACCGCGGGCCCCGGATACGACAAAGGGCGGGACCGATCCGGTCCCGCCCTTACGCCTGCTGATCAGACCTCGTCGCTACGGTCCCCGTCGCTGTCGCTGTCGGCACGCTCATCGTCAGCCGGGGCCGGTGCCGGGGCCTCGGCACCGGAGTCGTCGGCCTCCTCGTCGAAGGCGTCGACGAAGTCCACACCGTCCAGCTCGGCGAGCCGGTCGGAGGCGTCGGTGCTGCCGTCCCGGTCGGCCTCGACCGTCTTGGCGAACCACTCACGCGCCTCGCCCTCGCGGCCGGCCGCGATCAGCGCGTCGGCATAGGCGTAGCGGAGCCGCGCGGTCCACGGCTGCACGGAGTTCGAAGCCAGCTCGGGGCTCTGCAGCGTCACGATGGCGGCGTCCAGCTGCCCCATGTCACGCCGCGCACCCGCCGCGACGAGCCGCATCTCGACCTGCCCGGCCTTGTCGAGCCGCTGCACCTCGGGCTCACCGGCCATGTCGAGCGCCTTCTCCGGCCGCCCGAGACCCCGCTCGCAGTCCGCCATGACGGGCCACAGCTCCGCGGAGCCCGTCATCCGCCGCGCGGCCCGGAACTCGGCGAGCGCCTCCGAGTACTTCTGGTTCGCGTACGCCGCGAAGCCCGCCGCCTCACGGACGGCGGCGACGCGCGAGGCGAGCCGCAGAGCGACCTTCGAATACCCGTAGGCCTGCTCGGGGTCCTCGTCGATGAGCTTGGCGACCATCACCAGGTTCCTGGCGACGTCCTCGGCAAGCCCCTTCGGCAGGCTCTGCAGCTCCTGCCGTACGTCCTTGTCGATCTCCTCGCCGGTTACGTCATCGGGAATCGGCAGCCGCTTGATGGGCTCGCGGTCACTGCGGTCGTCGCGGCGCGGGGCCCGGTCGTCACGGCCGCGGAAGCCACCGCGCCGGTCGTCCCTGCGGTCGTCGCGCCCCCGGTAGCCACCGCCACCGGGCCTACCACCCCGGCTGTCCTCACGCCGCGGCGCACGCCCCCGATCGTCCCGCCGGAAGCCACCGCCCCTACGGTCGTCATCACGCCGGAAGCCACCCCGGTCACCGTCACGACGGTCATCACGGGGCGCATCGCGCCGGTCATCACGCCGGAACCCACCCCGGTCACCATCCCGGCGGTCATCACGCCGATCGTCACGGCGGAAGCCACCACGGTCACCATCCCGGCGATCGTCACGCCGGTCATCACGCCGGTCGTCGCGGCGGTACGAGGGGCGGTCGCCGTCCCTGCGGAACCCACGATCACGGTCATCACGACGGAACCCACCGCGGTCACCGTCACGACGGTCATCACGGGGCGCATCGCGCCGGTCATCACGCCGGAAGCCACCCCGGTCGCCGTCACGGCGGTCATCACGCCGATCGTCGCGGCGGAAGCCACCACGGTCACCATCCCGGCGGTCATCACGCCGATCGTCACGGCGGAAGCCACCACGGTCACCATCCCGGCGATCGTCACGCCGGTCATCACGCCGGTCGTCGCGGCGGTACGAGGGGCGGTCGCCGTCCCTGCGGAACCCACGATCACGGTCATCACGACGGAACCCACCGCGGTCACCGTCACGACGGTCATCACGGGGCGCATCGCGCCGGTCATCACGCCGGAAGCCACCCCGGTCGCCGTCACGGCGGTCATCACGCCGATCGTCACGGCGGAAACCGCCACGGTCACCATCCCGGCGATCGTCACGCCGGTCATCACGCCGGTCGTCACGGCGGTCGTCACGGCGGTACGAGGGGCGGTCGCCGTCCCTGCGGAACCCACGGTCGCGGCCACCGCGGTCACGGTCGTCGCGTGCACCGCGGTATCCGCCACGGTCACCGTCGCGACGCGGTCCTCCGCGGTGACCTCCCCGGTCACCGTCGTCCCGCCGGCGCTGCTCGCGCTCGGGGCGATCGTCGGGAGAGTTGGTCGACATCGGTGACTCCTGTCTTCGGTACCGCAAGTCATTCTCGCGCACCCGACTGCGGGCCGCGCTTCGGCGAAATACAAAAAGGACCCCTGGTCCCAGCGTGAACGCTGGGACCAGGGGTCCTCCTAAGAATTGTTCGGCGGCGTCCTACTCTCCCACAGGGTCCCCCCTGCAGTACCATCGGCGCTGTAAGGCTTAGCTTCCGGGTTCGGAATGTAACCGGGCGTTTCCCTCACGCTATGACCACCGAAACCCTATGAAGTCATCCCGTTTATCCGGGACGCTGAACAGGGCAGCGAACAAGCACACTCTTCAATTGAGGAACTGTTCAGCCGGCACGGCTGTTCGTTACTTCAGAACTAACACAGTGGACGCGAGCAACTGAGGACAAGCCCTCGGCCTATTAGTACCGGTCAGCTCCACCCCTTACAGGGCTTCCACATCCGGCCTATCAACCCAGTCGTCTACTGGGAGCCTTAACCAATCAA
>NZ_JBHTCF010000010.1:0-306448 GCF_042665355.1 Streptomyces monticola
GCGGCGCCCCCGTGACCGCCAAGGACGCCCCGATCGCGGGCATCGGTGTCGCGGGCGCCCCCTCCGGCGACCAGGACGAGAAGTTCGCCCAGGCCGGCGTCGCGGCCCTCGGCAAGTAACACCCCCGAGCGCGTACCCGCCGATGTCTCATCCGGTTCAGCCCCCGACATGAGTACGCAGCGTGATGCGCCCGCCCATGCCCCGGCGGCGCGCGGAATCCCCCCTTCCGTGCGCCGCCGGCCGTTTCTCCCCGCCCGGATCCGCGCAGGCCTCCGGACGGGCGTCGGCATAGCGGTGCGTACGACAGCGAGGACGACCCTGTCCGCCCTGCGCGATGCGACGTCCCTGAGGAGTAGCCCCATGCCCCCTGCCGACCGCGACTTGCTGTTCGCCGCCGAGAACGGTGACGTCGACGCCGTCCGTGCGGCCCTTACCGCCGGCGCACCGGTCGATGCCCGCAGCGTCCACGGCCGCAGCGCGCTCCTGCTGGCCGCGCTCGCGGACCACGTCGATGCCGCGGCAGTGCTTGTCGCCGCGGGTGCCGACGTCAATGCCGCCGACGACCGTGAGGACAGCCCCTGGCTGGTCACCGGCGTCACCGGCAGCGTCGCCATGATGGAGACCCTGCTCCCGGGGCGCCCCGACCTGAAGCGGCTCAACCGCTACGGCGGCACCTGCCTCATCCCCGCCGCCGAACGCGGTCACGTCGCCTATGTACGGGCTCTGCTGCAGCAGACCGATATCGACGTCGACCACGTCAACCGCCTCGGCTGGACCGCCCTGTTGGAGGCGGTCATCCTCGGCAACGGCGGCCGCGCCCACCAAGAGGTCGTGGAACTGCTCATCACCGCAGGAGCCACCCCCAGCCTCCCGGACGGCGACGGCGTCACCGCCCTCGAACATGCGGAACGCCGCGGCTACACCGAGATCGCCGGCCTGCTGAGGGCCGTACGGTGAAGCGCGCGGCACTGGGTCTCACAGCGGCGGCCGCCGTCCTCCTGGCCGGCTGCACCAGCACTGAAGCATCCAAGAGCGCAGCTTCCGAAGCCTCCAACAGCGCAGCTAGCGAGGGCAGTTCGCCGTCCTCGTCCGCTCAGGAGTCACGGCCCGGCGAGGACCCCCGGGCCGCTCGGGCGGCGAGCGCCGCCCTGCTGGAGGCCGCGCGGGAGGGCGACACGCAAGCCGTGCGGGAGGCCATCGGTCGCGGCGCGGATCTGGAGACCCGCGACGACCGGCGCCGTACACCGCTGCTGCTCGCCGCGACCGGCGACCACGTCGAGGCGGCGAAGGCGCTGGTGGAGGCGGGCGCGGATCCGGACGCGCGGGACCAGCAGAACGACACGCCCTGGCTCGTGACCGGCGTGACCGGCGGCGCGCAGATGGCACGCGCCCTGGCCCAGGCGGACCCGGACTACACCCTCCTCAACCGCTACGGCGGCACCTCCCTCATCCCGGCGGGCGAGCACGGCCACGTGGATTACGTACGCGAGGTGCTCACCAACCCGGGCATCCACGTCGACGTCGACCACGTCAACAACCTCGGCTGGACCGCCCTGCTGGAGGCGGTCATCCTCGGCGACGGAGGCAAGGACCACCAAGAGGTCGTCGAACTCCTCCTGGAGGACGGCCACGCGGATCCGGACCTTGCCGACAAGAGCGGCGTGACCCCGCTCCAGCACGCCGAGCGCCGCGGCTACACGGAGATCGCCGAACTGCTGCGCACCGCCCAGGGCTGAACGGGGAGCGGTTGGTCACGCGTGGCAGCGGCACCTCCGGGCACCGTGCGGGGCCGCCGTCCCTCGACTAGGTCGCACCGACGCTCGGTGTCGTCCACTTCTGATGGGCGGCGCCGGTGCAGGTCCAGATCTGCAGCCGGGTGCCGTTGGCGGTGCTGCCGCCGGTGGCGTCCAGGCACTTGTTCGCCTGCGGGTTGACGATGTCGCGGGCGGCGGGCACCGCCCACTGCTGTGCGCCGGTGCCGTTGCAGTCCCACAGCTGGACGGCCGTGCCGTCGGCCGTGCCGCCCGAGGCGACGTCGAGGCATTTGCCGAGCGCCCGGATCGTTCCGTCGCCGCCGATGGTCCACTGCTGGGCCGCGGTGCCGTTGCAGTCGTAGAGCTGCACGGGTGTGCCGTTGGCGGTGTTGGCACCGGCCACGTCCACGCACTTGCCGCCGATGCCGGTGATGGGACCGCCGCCCGGCTGGCCGGTGTCGGTGGTGACGCGGACGTAGTCGACCAGGAGCTGCTGGGGGAAGACCGTGCTGCCGTCGGGGTCTCCGGGCCAGTAGCCGCCGACCGCGAGGTTGAGGATCAGGAAGAAGGGCTTGTTGAACACCCATTGCCTGCCGCCGAGGTCGGCGGGCGTGCGCCGCTGGTAGACGGTGCCGTCGACGCTCCAAGTGACCGCGTTCGGACTCCAGTCGACGGTGAAGGTGTGGAAGGCGTCGGCGAAGGCCTGTCCGCCGGGCAGCGAGTACGCGCCGCCGATTCCGCCGGAGCCCGAGTAGCCGGGGCCGTGGAGCGTGCCGTGGACGGTGGACGGTTCGAAGCCGACGTTCTCCATCACGTCGATCTCACCGGAGTTGGGCCAGCCGACCTGGCCGATGTCGTTGCCCAGCATCCAGAACGCGGGCCACATGCCCTGTCCGCGCGGAATCTTCATCCGCGCCTCGACGCGGCCGTACGTCGTGGTGAACCTGCCGGCCGTGTTCAGGCGGGCGGAGGTGTACTCGCACCTTCCGTACCAGCACTGGTAGTTGCCCGGATTCTCGCGGCGGGCGGTGATGACCAGATGCCCCTGGCCGTCGAGGGCGGCGTTGCGGGTGCCCGAGGTGTAGTACTGCCGCTCATGGTTGTTGACGTTGTCACCCGTCTCCATCTGCCACTTCCCGCCGTCGACGGCGCTGCCCGCAGGGCCGTTGAAGTCGTCGGAGAACGTGACGGCCGCGGGCGCGGAGCCGGACACGGAGGTGGGTGTGGGCGTGGGCGCGCCCTGCGCAGGTCCGGCGGACAGCGACGCGAGGGCGAGGAGCGAGACGAGGGGCACCAGCAGGCGTCGGGGTAATCGAGCGGAGTCCATAACTCTCACTTCCAGGATCAAGTCGAAGAAGCCTGGTTGCGGTATGCCGATGACAGGCGGCAGTAGGCGCATGCGGAACCGGACGGTTGCTGCTGCGCGAACGGGGGGCGGGGCCGGACAGGCACTGCGGAGCGCTTAGTTCACGGCGTGATTTAAGAAGTGAACGAAAGACCTGTCAAGGGTTTGGTACGGACCAGCTTCGCTGGGTGGGGCTGGTTCAGGCCGCTACCAGGTCGGGTGTGCGCCCACTCCCCCGTCGACCACCAGGTCAGTGCCGGTGATCCAGGCGGCCGCGGCAGAGGCGAGGAAGACGCAGGCGCTGCCGATGTCCTCGGGGCGGCCGAGCCGGCCGAGCGGGGCCGCGGCGGTCCAGCGGCGCACGCCCTCGGGCCAGGCGTCGGAAAGGCCGGGGCGGTCGATCAGGCCGGGTGAGACGGTGTTGACGCGGATGCCGTCGGCCCCGTACTCCAGGGCCGCCGAGCGGGCGAACATGATCAGGGCGGCCTTGGCGGCGCTGTAGTGGGCGTGGCCCGGGGCAGGTTGGGTGCCTTCGATGGAGGCGATGTGCGTGATGGTGCCGCCGCCGCGCGCACGCATGACGCGGGCGGCCGCCTGGGTGCAGCAGAAGGCGCTGGTGGTGTCGGCGTCGTACAGGGCGCGCCAGTCCGCGGCGGTCAGCTGGGCGAGCGGGGTGACGGGCTGGATGCCCGCGTTGTTGACCAGCGCGTCCAGACGTCCGTCCTGCCAGGCGGCGGCCTCCTCCACCAGGCGTTCGCAGTCCGCCTCGTCGGTCAGGTCGGCGTGCAGCGTGAGGGCCCGGCCACCCGCGCCCGCGATCTCCTCGATCTCTTCGGCCAGGGCCTCGGCCTGTGACTTGGCCCGGTGGTAGTGCACGACGACGGACGCTCCGGCCTTGGCGAACTGCCGGGCGATGCCGCCGCCGATGCCGCCGCTCGCACCGGTGACCAGGGCCACCTGGCCGGTGAGGTCGGGCAGTTGGGGGTCACGCATCAGCAGCTCCTTGCTCGGATCGGGCGGGCATGCGCAGGGGCATGTCCGGGCGGCACAACTTGCGTATACGGGTGGCCTGTTGCGGGAACCGGGCGCACAACTCCGCGGCGTCCGCCCCCTCGTAGTCACCGGGCAGGAATCCGGGCGCCATGGTGGTGCCGAACAGCGACCACCGCCCTCCGGGTGCGACCCTCGCGCCCATCCAGGTCCCTGCGGGTACAACGGTCTGCACTTCAGCGCCGCCACCGTCCGGCCCGTCGGCGCCGAGCGGCACCACCCGGTCCGTTCCGTCCGGCGCGAGCAGCAGAAGCTCCAGCGGGTCCCCCCGGTAGAAGTGCCAGATCTCGTCTATGGGAAGCCGGTGGAGGGCGGAGAAGTCGCCCTCGTCCGCGGTGAGCAGCATCATGATCGACGTGCCGGCCGGACGCCCCTGCGCGTCCACGGGTCCGGCCCAGGTCTGGCGGAAGAGGCCGCCTTCCACCGGCAGCGGCCGCAGTCCGTAACGCGCCGCCAGTTCGGCGGGGGTCGTCTCCGTACGCGGCATGCTCGCACCCCTCCCTTGCGCCCGCAGTCGCGCGACGGACGTGCCCGCCGGTTCCCCACGAGGCGTCTGCGGCAGCGTACTGAGGTACGTGTGCGCACGGTTCCGTTTTCGGCCGCACCAGTGCGGGTCCTCACACCCCGACGCCGCGCCGACGATGCATCTGGGCGCTGATGACGACGAGTTCACCCACAGCGGCTCACCCCCAATCCGGCCCAGTCAGTGGAGAATGTGAGTGTTTGCACGGTTTCGAGCCCACGGATCCGGTCCGTGGCTGGTGAGAGAGGCGGTACGGGGTGCGTGCGAGAGAGCAGCTGCCCGCCGGTGCCCCGGATGCCCGCTGGCTGGCGTACATCATGCACGGGGCGTTCTTTCTGCTGCTCGGCACCGCCATGGCCCGGTTCATCCAGCGCCACGGCGACGACGTGCAAGCCCACTCGGTGATCGCCCTGGCGGTGCTGCTCGCCGTGCTGTACGTGGCGGGCAACGGCCCGGGCGTGCCGGCGGTCCCGGACGTACCGGTGGCGTGGCCGTCGGCCCGCCGCCTGGTGTGGCTGGCCGCGGTGGTCGTGGTGTGGGCGGTGCTCGTCGAACTTGCCCCGAGCTTCGCCTGGGTCGCGGTCCCCCTGATCTACGCGGCGCTGCGCACGCTGCCGCCGCTGGCCGCGTACATCCTGGTCGGCCTCCTGTCTCTCTTCGTGGTCTTCGCGCAACTGGCCCTGGCGCCGCGTTTCAACCTGGACCTGGTGGTCGGCCCGCTCGCGGTCTCCGCCTTCGCCACCGCGGTCTTCAGCCATATGCAGCGCCAGGCCGCCCATCAACGCACCTTGATCGATGACCTGATCCGCACCCGGCGCGAACTGGCCGCCACCGAGCGCCGCGCCGGCACCCTCGCCGAACGCCAGCGCCTCTCGATGGAGATCCACGACTCCCTCGCCCAGGGCCTGTCCAGCCAGCAGATGCTGCTGCAGGCCGCGGAGCGGACCTGGGACTCGGACCCGGAGAAGTCCCGCGGCCACATCCGTACCGCCGCGTCGATCGCCGAGCACAACCTCACCGAGGCCCGCCGCTTCGTCCACGATCTGGCCCCCGCCGACCTCGCCACGGGCGGCGGCCTCCCCGCTGCGCTGCGCACCCTCGCGGCCCGCGAGAGCGACGACCACCTGACGGTCCGCGTCCATATCGACGACCCCACCGGCGCCGCACTGCCCGAACTGGTGCAGTCGGCGCTGCTGCGCATCGCCCAGGGCGCGCTGGCCAACGTACGCCAGCACTCCGGTGCGACCACCGCCGCGCTCACCCTCACCACCCTCGACGACCAGGTCGTCCTGGACATCGCCGACAACGGCCGTGGCTTCGACGTGGCGACGCTCCCGGACCTTCCCACGGGCGTACGCGGCCACGGAGTGCCGGCGTCCCGCGCCCGGGTGCGCCAGCTCGGCGGCACCCTCACCATCGAGTCGACGCCCGGCGAGGGCACCGTCCTCACCGCCGCCGTCCCGCTGCACCGGCCCTGAGCGCACCCGGACCAGGACACGGCCCGGCCCATCAGGCCATGGCGCGGCCCGCGGCGGCGACCAGGTGGTCGGTGGCCGCGATGGCGCTCTCGCGACGGGCGGCGAGGGCAGCCCGGTCGGCGGCGTCGCGCAGGTCGAACACGGCCAGGGCGGCCTGACGAGCCGGTTCGGCGAGGGCCAGTTCGAGGACGGAGACCGCGACCAGCGGGCTGGTGACGGCGGAGCGCGTGGCATGGGAGTTGGCGCGGGCCGCCTCGAGAACCTCCTGGCCCGCGCCGTTCAGGCGCAGCTCCTCGCGGTGCCACATGGCCCGCCGGTGGTCACCCAGAGCGGCCACCAGCTCGGCGAGCGCCACGCGCAGCGCTTCGGCCCGCCGGTCGGCACGGGCGGCGTTCCTGGCGTTTCGTTCGCCCCTGATCTGCAGCAGCCCGGTGAGCGCACCGCCGAGCCAAGTGCCGAGCACCGCAATGATGCTGGACCACAACCACATCGCGAAGTCCTCCTCAGGGAGCGGTAGTCATGACGGGCGGGTCGATCGGTCGAGCCGTCGTCCCCGCACCCGGGCGTCCGCACCATGAAGACGTCGATCGGGTCCTGGGCCTCCACGGTGAACCCGTGGCGCTCGTAGAGCCGCCGGGCGGCGCTGCCCTGCAGGACGTTCAGGCGGACCGGCTCGCCGTCGGCGTCCAGCCGCTCGAGCAGGGCGCGCAGAACAGCCGAACCCAGGCCCGGCCCTGGAGAGTTGGGGCGAGATAGAAGTGCTCCAGCCACTGTCCGTCCTCGGCCGGCCGCAAGGTGACGCAGCCCGCGAAGGTGCCGTCGGCCACGATGACCGACGTATGCCGCGGGGAGAAGGAGTCCCGCAGCCGCCGGCGGACCCGGTCCTCGTCGAACCTGCCGAGCCGCTCCAGATCCGGGCGCATCACGACGGCCCGCAGCTCCGCGATCGTCTCGACGTCCGCCGGCCGCGCGGGGCGCATGGTCCACTCCCCGCGCTGCTCCGGTCTGCGGCCGGCCGGCCCGTATCTCGTTCGCCTTCGTTCCCGTATCCACGGCCGGATCATGTCAACGGCCCCTCACACCACCGCACCACCCGCATCGGCCCCTCAGTGTGCCCAGCCGGTGAACGGCCGTCACGGCGCGTGCGTGGAGCGGTTGTTGGCGCATGGCCTTCTATGGCGAGGGTGTCGAACGCTCCAAGACCACGGCCCGGAACCGGTCGGAGAAGGCGGAGAAGGAGGTCCGGGTCCGGGAAGACCGGGCGCGCACCTGCCGTGGCATCCGGTCGGCGCCCCGCATCCCCCAGCTGGGCTCACTCTGCGTGCAGGCGACTACTCATGGTGATCGGCTGACAGTGCGTCACACGCATGTCAGCCCACGTGAGGAATCCGCATCATGCACCGGAAGAACCCAGCCGCACCACGCGCCCTCAGCCGCGTACTGCTCGCCGCCGCCCTCGGACTCGCCGTGAGCGCCACCGTCGCTCCCCCCGCCCATGCGGCCGACATGTCCTTCGAACCGGGACCGGTGGACTCGCCGCACTACTGGGGCAAGATCATCGAAGGGGAGGATGCCCAGGCCCATGCCTGGCTGGTGCGCAGCAGCCAGCTTCCGGGAGCGGCGGACACCACCCTCGTACAGGCGCACTCCCACGACAAGAAGCTGCCGCGCACCGTGAACACCGGGGCTGCTCCCGCCGACCTTCGGGCGGGTCAGTTCCCGCTCGGGCGGGCCACCGAGGGAATCGCCGTGGCCGTGGACGGCAAGCTGCCGCCCAAGAAGCCGGGCGGGGATCTGGTCGATGCGAAGGGGGCGGTCTTCGCGGGGGTGACCGCCAAGTCTCTTGACATCGGGCTGCCGTACTGGACGGGCGGGCAGGGCACCCCCGCCCTGTCCCCGATTGGCCTCCACCTGGAGAACGTGTCGACGACGGCCACCGCGGCGCCGGGCAAGCCGGTGGCGTTCAAGCGCAACCCAGTGAAGGGCTATCTCTCACTGCTCGGCCAGAAGATGATCGAGGTACCCAAGGACTTCCCGGTGGGTGAACTTCCGAACTTCGGCGGCATCATCTCCCCCAAGAAGGGCACGACGCCCGCCATCAGCCTTGTCCTCAACGAGCAGGTGAGCACCGACGCCAAGGGGCAGCCGACGCTGGGCAAGGACGGCAAGTACGCCTTCGACGAGCAGGCGTCCAGCGGCTACACCAACGCCTTTCACTTCACCCTGCTCGGCACGAACGCTGCTGATCTGACGGTGGGTCATGCCGCCGCGCTGAGCAGCGCTCCCGTGACCGCGCCCGGCAAGACGGGTGCGGCAGGCAGGACGGGTGCGGCGGGCAAGGACGGACGCCCGGCGAAGGGGACCAGGTCATGACGGCCCGGCGCAGCACCACCACCGCCCGTACGGCCGCCGTCACCGCATGCCTGACCGCGGGCGCCCTGCTCGCCGGCTCGGGCCCGGCCGCCTCGCACATCGTCGTGCCGCCCGGAGATGACGGGCCCGGCGACTGGGGCACCGTCGTGTCGACGGACAAGGGGCTCGGGGCCAACGCCTGGCTCGCGCGCATGAAGGGCGTGTCCAAGGTGGAGCCCACGCCTTTGCGTGAGGCGGCGTTCCCGGCCCGCAAGGGCGCGCCGGAGGATGTGGTGTCGGCGAAGGACATCACCGAACTCAAGGCCGGGGACGTGCCCATGGGCCAGGCCTCGGCCGACTTCGTGCGCGCCCGTGGCGACAGGACGCCGCCGGAGAAGTACAAGGGCGACCCGGTGGACGCCCCCGGCGCGGCGACGGCCGACATCGGCAGCGGCCAGGTAGCGCTCGCCATCCCCTCGCCCGGGTCGAGCGACAAGAAGAACCCCGACTTCCTCACTATCGACCTGTCGGGGCTCGCCATGTCGGCGGTGACCCGGCCGGGCAAGCCGATCGAGTTCACGGCGATGGCGAAAGAGGCCAGCATCGGTTATGGCCCCAAGAACAGGCAGAAGACCATCGATCTGGGTGATCTCGGCGAGCCCAACCGCAAACTCGTCCTGCCGCAGGGCGCCGCCGATGACAAGGCGATGGCCACCGTCACCGTCAACGAGATCCACACGACCGACCAGGACGGCAAGGTCACCCTCAACAAGCGCGGGAACACGACGATCCTGCCCGAGTCCACCTGCGGTTACGCGAACGCCGTGCACGCGAGCCTGCTCGGGCCCGAGGTCGCGGATGTGACGGTGGGTCACGTCGCGGCGTGCCGCAAGCCGGACAAGAAGGAACAGAAGCAGCAGAAGAAGGCCGCCGAACTGCGGGCCCTCGCTCGCGCGGCGGACCGGGTGCCCTGCTACGAGGACAACGCGCCAGGCTGCGATGCCAAGGTCACGCCGAACTACAAGGGGTCCCGGCCGCCGTTCCCGCCGCCGGGCGAGATCGAGCTCGACATCCCCGACCTCACGCCGGAAGAGGCGGAGAAACAGGGTGTCCCGTTGGTCGCCAAGGCCAAGGCGGAGATCAGGATGCCGACGCTGCTCGACACGGTCGCCAGCGCCGCGAACTCGTTCTTCGGCTTCCTGGGCTCGATCGGCCAGGGGATCATCAACACCGCCGACAACATCATCAAGGGCGGGATCCAGGTGATCTCCGACGCCGGAAAGTTCGTCTGGGACGGCGTCAACCACATCGCCGGCGTCATCGGAGAGGCCGGCAAGAACTTCTTCGGCTGGCTCGGGTTCAAGTAGGTCCCCGGCCCGCACGACCCCTCCCCTCCTCAGCGGCCCGGAGCCTCCCCGTGAGCGCCGGGCCGCCCTCATTGAGTACCGGATGGGGGCCCCATTGAGTACCGGATGGGGGCCCCTGACGTGCAAATGTCACGGTACGAAGTGATCTTTATACGGACAGTAGCGATCCTTTTGCTGTCGTCCTGCCCGCTTCACACACAAGGAGAGAGCCATGGGAACGTGGCGCAACTCAGGGCCGCGCATGGCGGCGACGGCGGGCCTTGGCCTCGCCGCGCTGCTGTGCTCCGTGATGCCGGCCCAGGCGGAGAACGCCGAGAAGGACCCGGTCACCGATTCCGATCAGTGGGGTGTGGTGCTCGACGACACCAAGGACTGCGTCCAGGCTGACGCCTGGGTCGCGCGCCTCAAGGGCGTCGCGGGCATCATCGACATCCCGCTGTTCGAGTCGCACTACCCAGGGATCCCCCGGGCCGGTCACACGCAGGCCGGCGGCGCCGATCTGATCAACCTCACCGACAGGAACGGTGTCGGCCTCGGCAAGGCCTCCGCGCTGTTCACGCGCGCGATGGGTCACCAGACGCCGGCGGAGACCCAAGGCGGCAAGTTCAAGGACTTCCGCGGCTCCAGCTACGCGGAGGCCGGACTCGGCACCATCGAGGTCGGCCTGCCGCTCGACACCAAGAAGCCCAAGAACGACGGCGGCCGCTACGGCCTGCTCGGCGTCGAGGTCGGTGTCATCGACGTCAGTGCCTGGTCCAAGCCCAAGCAGGCGATCGAGTTCACCGGCGGCGCGGCCGGCGGCTCGCTGAACCTGGCCGGCGTGCAGGTCCTGAACGTGCCGCCGCTGTGGGGCGTCAACGTCGGCCTCAGCCTCCCGCCGGACCACCCGGAGCTCCCGTGGGTCTCGGTGATGACCAACGAACAGGTCACCACCGACAAGAAGGGCGTGCCCACCAGAAAGGCCGGCACCAACAAGTACCAGTACGACACCAATGCGACCAGCGGCTACATCAACGCCATCCACCTGAGCCTGTTCGGTACGAACGTCGCCGACCTCTCCCTGGGCCACGCCGCGGTGATCCGCGACAAGGAGAAGACGGACAAGTACGCGAACCCCTACATGTCGCCCAACGAGCAGCAGGCCTGGGCCACCACCGGCGGCAAGGCGATGCCCCGTGACGTGCGGGAGGCCCGGGCGCTGCCCAAGGGCACGAGCAAGATGCCGCGAAGCGCCAAGGAAGCGGGCGCGCTGCCCAACCGCTCGCAGGACCCGAACAAGCGCTACTGCTCGCCGTTCGCGCCGCCGAAGCACCTGGCCCCCGCGCTGAAGGCCAAGATGGCGAAGACGGAGCTGTTCAAGAACTGCTGACCGGGTGAGGTCTGCCGCCCCTGCCACAGGGCCCGAACCGCACCATCCCCGGCACCCTCTGCCGTCCGCCGAACGGGCGGACGGCAGAGGGTGTCCCTGTTTCACTACCCACCGTCCACCGTCTCCTCCGCAACGCTCGGGAGCGTCGCAGCCATCCGTACCCGAGGAGACCCACCGTGCCATCGCCGCCACGCGCCCGCGCCCTGCTCGCCGCCCTGGCCCTCACCGCGTCCCTGACCGCCGGGTGCGCAACGCCCTGGTCGGACAACGCCCCGCCGGAGGTCAGCTGGGTCAAGGGCCCCGTGGGCCAGCGCCCGACGGTCACCATCCCGCACGAACCCGCCCCCAAAAAGGCCCGGGCCACGGTCCTGCACGAGGGCGAGGGCCCCGAGCTGCGCAAGGGCCAGATCGCGGTCGCCGAGGTAGACATGTGGATCTGGGAGCAGCGCAAGCGGTTCATGAGCACGTACGACCAGCAGCAGCCGACCAGCGTCACCTTCGACGGCGAGCATGTGGCCAAGACCTGGGACCAGGCACTGATCGGCAAGCGGGCGGGCAGCCGGGTACTGATGGTCGCACCGGCCACGCACGGCTTCGGGCCGCACGGCATGTCACCGGCCAACGTGACGCCCACCGACCACCTCGCGGTCGTCTTCGACCTCATCGGCGCGTACGAGCCGCACCAGCAGATCCCCGAGCGCCCCGGCGCACCCGTGGCGGGCTTTCCCGAGGTGAACGTCCCCAAGGGGCAGGAGCCGACCGTCCGTTGGGGTGACAGCCAGGCACCCGAGAAGCTGAGAAGCGGTGCTCTGGTGGCCGGTGACGGGGCCCGGATCGAGGACGGCGACAAGGTGGTCGTACAGGCCACGTCGTGGGTGTGGAAGGACAAACAGCCCTTCAACTCGACGTATCTGCGCAAGACGCCGAACGGCTTCCTGATGAAGGAAAAGGCACTGCTGCCCGGTTGGTACGAAGCGCTCGCCGGTCAGAAGGTCGGCAGCCGGGTCGTGATCGCTGTGCCGCCGAACCAGCGCCCGGGCTTCAAGTTCACCAAGGGCGGTATGGCCACTCCGCCGGGCAAGCCGGTGCTGCACGTCATCGACATCCTGGACCGCATCCCCGGCTGAGCCTTCGCTTCCCCGTACGCGCAGTGGGGCCGTGCAGGAGACCAGCTCCTGCACGGCCCCACCTCTTGCGGGTGTTGCGGGTGTTGCGGGTACTACGTCAGCCGGTCACTGCGGGCAGATGCGCCCCAGCGTGCGATCGGCGGTGCCCTCCTTGGCCCAGCCACCGCAGTCCGGGTCCTGGTTGCCGGCAGCCACGAGCGTGTTGATGTCACGGACCTTCGGGCGCAGCTTGTTGCCCTTGTCGTCCTTGCCGCCGTTGGTCAGGTCCGGCGTCAGGAGCGTGCTCTTGAGGGTGCCCGAGCTGTCCTTGTCGACATCGGAGACGACCTTCACCGGCGAGGTCTTCCCGCCGGCCGGGAGCGGCTTGAGGTGCTTGCACGCGAAGCTCTTGCCCTTCTTCGTGCTCTTGACCTCGTCGACCAGCTTCTTCAGCGCGTCCTTCGACGGGCACTGCCAGTCCTTCGCGTCGGCCTGGACCTCGGTGGGGAAGGGGCCCTGCGGGCCGACGTTCCAGCCGAAGGTGAGTTCACCGTCCTTGGTGGGCCTGGAGTGGTCGCCGTTGCTGTAGGTGATCTCGTGCGTGACCGCCTCGCCCGCCTTGGCCGTCGCCGGCTCCTGGGTGACCTCGGGGGTGAGCACCGGATCGGACAGCGCCGGGTCGACGGCGTCGATGGCGATGAGGTTCTCCACGGGCTTCTTCGAGGAGCCGGTCGTGGTCGCCTTGCCCTCAAGCTTGCTGCCCTTGAAGTCCTTGCTCACGATGCCGTTGATGGCGAGCGGCGTGGTGTGCTTGCCGCCGGCCAACGGCAGGCGCTCCTCCTGGAGTTCCTTCTTCAGCCTGGCCTTCTCCTCCTCCGTCATGTCGAGCTTGTCGACCTGCTCGTCGGTCATGCCCTTGTAGACGCACTCGAAGGGGCTCTTCTTGAGCTCGGCCTGGGCCAGCTCCTGCCGCTTCTTGGCGTCGGCGTCGGCCGGGTACTCGGGACACTCCCAGCCAATACCCGCGGCGCCGGTGACCTCGAAGTCCTTGGGGATCTCGACCTTGGTCCGGATCGGGCCGGTCTCCGTTCCCGCGCCCTCGGCGTTGGAGGTGACCATCTGCAAGGACGCGGGGCGGCCCTTCTCGACCTTCTCCGGGGTGATGGTGGAGGTCAGCGCGGGGCCCTTCTGGTCGGCCCCTCCTCCACCGGCGATCGGCAGGTTGATGTCACCGCCGCCGTTCGGGTCCTCACGGTCCTTGTCCTTGTCGCCGAGCCCGCCGGTGACGACCGCGTCGCCCGTGGCGTCCGCCTTCGGCTTCACCGGAATCTCCACCGCCGGCGTCTTGTCGCCGGGCTGGAACTTCTTCTTCTTGTCCGGGGTGAAGGTGCACTTGACCGTGGTGCCCTCGGCCTTGGCGCACTTGTCCCAGCCCGGACCCGGCTTGATCGGCCGGGACGTGTCGAGGTCGATCTTGTCGCCGAGGTCGAAGACGGCGTCGAACGGTTCGTCCGTCCAGCCGGCCACCTTGTTGTTCTCGGCCGTACCCAGGAGCGTGCCGGGTTTGCCTGCCGTCAGCGGCTCCTTGGCCTTCAGATCGGTTCTGATGCTCGCGGGCAGATTGCGGAGCTTGGCGCCCCAGACCTCGTGGATGTTGGTGGAGTCACCGGTCGCGGCCGAGACACCGAACAGCACGCGCTCCGGCACCGGAACCTTGGTTCCGCTCTTGATCTCCGTCGGTGCGATGACCTGCTTCCAGTTCTTCTGACGCCCGGTCATATCCATGTCGACGGAGACATATCCCTTGGTCGAGACCCGGATCCGCACGGAGCGCTGGGCCTCCTCCCGGGTCTTGGCCTCCGTCACGCTGATGGTGCCGCCCGGGATCTTGTCCTTGAGCTCCGTCTGCCCGAAGCGCGGGTTCCCGCCCTTCGTCGGGCCCGCGAGGCTCACCATCTGCGGCTTGCGGACCTCTCCGGGCCTGCCGTCGACCAGCCCGAGGCCCGTGGAGAAGTTGCCGAACTCGTCCAGGCCGATGGCCAGGTAGCCGCCCTCCAGGCCGTCGTAGCCGAGACCGCCGCCGAGGCGGCCCGCGGGCGCCCGCTTCTTGCCCTTGCCCTTGTACGCGTCGGCGTCGAGCAGCATCAGGGCGATACCGTCGGCGCCCGGCGCCCGGTTGCCGCCGTAGGCGGCGAAATTCATGACGAGTTCAAGGCCGTCCTTGGAAGGGCGGGCGTCGGTGCTGCGCGCGACTCCGCTCTGGGCCTTCTGCGCCCCGGTCAGCCGCAGGGCGCCCTTGCCCTTCGGGTCGAGACCCTTGCCCTGAGGCGCGTCGAGGCAGCCCATGAGCGGGCCCTTGTTGGTACCGCTGGCCGCCGTCAGACAGGGCCAGCCGGTCTGCGGCTCACCCTTCTTCGGCCTCTTGGAACCCACCCAGGGATCGACGAGCTTGTCCGTGGTGAACGGCTCGCCCGAGATCTCGTCTCCCGGCTCCGGCTCGGGCACGGGAGCCGCGACCGCGACCAGCGGGGTCAGCAGCGAGATGCCCATGGCGGCGACGGCGGTCAGGCACACCGTGCGCAGAGCCGGCCTTGCGCCGAGTCCCCCCGGCCGACTGAGCCTGTGCTTTGTCTCCTTCATTCCTGCCTCCTCGGACGCACAGCGCCCGTCGACCCGTTGATTACTGACAGTGCCCGACGAATACTCAGAGGCACCGTTCTCCTCATCAGAACAGCTTCACGGGGACTCCGCGATCATGTACGCCCATCCGGGACCAGGAGCCTTCACCCAGTGGGGGCAGGCACAGGTACGGGGCCGGGCGATGCCCGGCCCCGTCTGACCCTGGCCCACTCAGGCAGAGAGAGCGCCGATCGCCTCACAGGCCTTCCGCACGCCCGCGCCGTAAGCCGGGTCGGCCTTGGTGCAGTTGGCGATGTGCTTCTCGACGGTCTCCCGCCGGGCGCCCTTGATCGCCCGTGCGGTGTTCTCGAACAGCGCACGCTGCTGTTCGCCGGTCATCAACCGGAACAGGTCACCGGGCTGCTCGTAGTAGTTGTCGTCGTCCTCGCGGAAGTTGAAGCGGCCGGCCGTGGACCCCACGGTCTGCGGCGGGTCCGCGTACTCGGGCTGCTCGGGCCAGCGGCCGAAGCTGTTCGGCTCGATGCCGGGCACCCCGCCCTGGTTGCCGTCGACCCGCATCGCCCCGTCACGGTGATAGGTGTTCACCAGTTTGGCCGCCCGCGGATAGTTGACCGGAATCTGGGAGTGGTTCACCCCGACCCGGTACCGCGCCGCGTCTCCGTAGGAGAACAACCGGCCCTGCAGCATCCTGTCCGGGCTGAACGAGATTCCCGGTACGAGGTTCGCCGGAGTGAAGGCGGCCTGCTCCACATCGGCGAAGTAGTTGTCCGGATTGCGGTTGAGCTCCAGCTCACCGACCTCGATCAGCGGGTAGTCCTTCTTGCTCCACACCTTGGTCAGGTCGAACGGGTGGAAGCGGTACCCCTCGGCCTCGGCCTCCGGCATGACCTGGACACTGATCGTCCACTTCGGATACTCGCCGCGCTCGATCGCCTCGTAGAGGTCGCGCTGACCGGACTCACGGTCCCCGGCGACGACCTGCGCAGCCTCCTCGTCGGTGAGGTTCTCGATGCCCTGCTGGGTACGGATATGGAACTTGACCCAGTACCTTTCATTGTCGGCGTTGATGAAACTGAAGGTGTGGGAGCCGAAGCCGTGCATGTGCCGGTAGGACTTCGGGATGCCGCGGTCGCTCATCACGATGGTGACCTGGTGCAGCGCCTCGGGCAGATTTGCCCAGAATCCCCAGTTGTTCTCCGGATCGCGCAGGTTCGTACGCGGGTCGCGCTTGACGGCCCGGTTCAGGTCGGGGAATTTCAGCGGGTCGCGGAAGAAGAAGACCGGGGTGTTGTTGCCGACGAGGTCCCAGTTTCCCTCCTCGGTGTAGAAGCGCAGCGCGAAGCCGCGGATGTCACGCTCGGCGTCGGCCGCACCGCGCTCCCCCGCCACCGTCGAGAAACGCAGAAACACCTCGCATTCGTTGCCGACCTTGCCGAAGATCGCGGCCTTGGAGTACCGCGTGATGTCATGCGTGACACGGAACGTGCCGAAGGCGCCGGAGCCCTTCGCGTGCATACGCCGCTCCGGGATGACCTCGCGGTCGAAGTGCGCCAGCTTCTCCAGGAACCAGAGATCCTGCAGCAGCATCGGCCCGCGCGGCCCTGCCGTCAGGCTGTCCTGGTTGTCGGCGACGGGTGCGCCGGCCTCAGTGGTCAGCGGTTTGGTGTTCTCCTCGAAGGCCATCATCGTCCTTTGCGTTGCGGAGGCTCGCGATCTGGTTGTCGGCGTCTTCTGTTCCCCGAAATCGATCCCGGGGAAATCAGAATTCCGCAATTCCCCTCCGACGCTGCGGGAGACGCACGCAAAGGGATCAAGGTCAGGCCGCAAGCTCCATCGCGGGGTCGCCGCTTCCCCCGGCTGGCTCGCTCTGCGTGCGGACCGCCCCGCTCGATGATCGGCTGACCGGGCGTCATGCAGTGAGCCCACGGGAGGTACGCGCGCCATGCACGGGAGACGATGGAGCGTCGCAGTCGCCGGATCGCTGGTTTTCGCGTTGAACTGCTGCCTCTGCGCCCCCGCGGTCGCCTCACCGCAGCGGACCACCATGTACGCGGCACCGTGCAAGGGCACCGAGGTCCTGGACGAGGACCTGAGCGCCGGACAGCTCCTGAAGCTCGACGCCGGCGCGATGGCGGACTGCGAGTTCTCGCGGCTGGAGAACCTGCTCAGCATCGCGCCCGGCTGACCACCCGTCGACGCGCAGGCGGGTCGGACGGCCCGGATTGTTCACCGCAAGTACCCGCCGGCGCGGGCGACTTGGGGGGGGTGAACCAGGTTGAAGTGAGGGAAGGCGTACGACACGAGACGCTCTGCGCGTCCGGTGGTCATGGGCGCCGGTTGCCGACGGTAGCTGACGCGCCGTCAATCACCTGGTGTCCGCCGCCCTTGCGACGGATGAACGACCGGTGACCACGAGGCGCTCGGACGTCAGCACGGGGCGGCCGTGCGGGATCTGCGATTCTGCGGCCATGGACCACCTGACTCCCTTGACGGGCGGCCGCGTAGAGATGCGCCCGCTGACCGCCGACGCCCTGACGGCCTGGACCGCGGGCGATCGTCCCGCCCTTGAGCGCCTCACCGGCGCGGTCTTTCCCGACCCGCCCGCGCCGCCCCCGCTGATGGAGGACGCCCTCCCCTTCATGCGGGACCGGATGCGCGAACACCCCGACGAACTGGGCCTGTGGGCCTGGCTGTGCGTACGGACGGCGAACGGCAGGGCCGTGGGGTCGGCCGGGTTCGGCGGACACCCCGACGAGGACGGATTCCTCGTGCTCGGCTACGCCGTCTACCCGGACTGCGCCGGGGCGGGCCTCGCCTCGGAAGCCGCGCTGCTGCTGGCCGACTGGGCACTCGGCCGGCCCGACGTGACCGGCATCCGGATCACCGCACAGGTCCACAACCCCGCGTCACTGCGGGTGGCCGCGAAGGCCGGATTCGTCGCGGTGGGCCGGGCACAGGATCCGGAGGCCGGTGAAGTGGTCATCCTGGAGCGGCGCGTGAGCAAGTGAGCGACGCCTGATCGCTCTTCGCCGAGCCGACGCACCCTCAAACTGGCACTCCTGCCTGCATTACGACGCTCTACACCTGTTCCGCCGGGAAAGCCCACCATCGCGTGCTGCACCGTGTCCTTCCGCTTCACCTCCCCGCACAGGTCGTTCACTGAGCATGGACTCCACGGTGCCGCCGCCCACCGCCGCAGGCGCACAGCTACTCGGTGCCTACTGGCTGGATTCGCCCTTCTTGCGTCATGTCCGCTGCGCCTGCGCGCTGCCCGCACCGCCGCAGGAGAGCGCGGCAACGGACAGCGCACCTGCCCAGCGGGAGGCGGTGCTCGTCCGGAGCGGGCGGTGAGGGGCACGCCTGCGGCCGCTCGCCTCCGCTGGTCGGCCCGGCCCGCGCGCAACGGCGCGGTGCGGGCCGTCCCTCCGCCCAGCCCAACACGGAGCGCACCGATCCGGTGAATCGGCAAGGCACTCCACCTCGAGAGCAAATGCGGTGGCGCCGGCCGGGCGTACTGGTCACGGCAACCGTCCGCGCAGCACCGTACGAAAGACCCGCCGATGCGCCGCCTCACCCTGACCGGCCTCTGCGCGCTCACCGCAGCGCTCCTGACCGCCGCGCCTCTCGCCGCGCCCGCCTCGTCCCTCACCGCGACCGCCTCCTCCGCGACCGCCACCTCAGGCCCCGACCCCGACCGCCCCTGGGTCGTCCGCTCCACCACACTCGCCCTCAGGCCCGAGTACTTCACCCCGCTGTGCCACCGGCCCGACGCCGGGCTGCCCGAAGAGCTCGGCTTTCGCGTGCCGCTGCGCCCCGAGGGTGTGGTGTTCCAAGCGGTCGCGGACTACTCGTCCGAGGACAAGGACGGCACGGTCTTCTGGTCGGGCCATCACAAGGGACATCCGGAACGCCAGGTGTTCATCCATGTCACCCACGCCTGCGATGGCGGCCCCGTCTCCCTGTACGGCAGCGCCGATCTGGGCCGCTATCAGTACAACGCCCGCCCGGTCGACGGCCGGCCCGGCGTCGCGGTCTTCGAGGAGATCGACCCGGCCGAGCTGCCGTCGTCCGAGGGCGACGACGTCGACATGGACCCGGCCGCACCGACGCTCGCCATCCGGCCGGATCGGCCAGGAGCCGGCGTGGTCCTGAAGAAGGCCACCCCGCAGGCGCCCGCGGTGATCGATGTCGTGGTCGGCTTCACGCCCCTGGCCGCCGGGCAAGCGCGGGAATACGGCAGCCTGCAGTCGACCGGGGCCGATATCGAGCACCGCATGAACACCTCGCTGTCGGACAGCGGCGTGCCCGCCCGCATCAACGTGGTCCACGTCGAGGAGTTCGAGGACTACACGGGCCACGAAAGCACGGCGAAGGTGCTCGACCACCTCAAGGACGCCGACGACGAGGAACTCGGCAGGCCCGCACAGAAGTTGCGCGACCGGCTCGGCGCCGACCTCGTCACCGTGGTCACCGACTGGGGCTCCGGCACGGGCACCTACCCCTTCAGCGCCGCCGACCTGCCCGGCCCCGGCACCGACCACAAGGCGTTCTCGGCCGTGGGATTCGACTCCATCAGCTCGCACAGCAGCAGTCACGAGCTGGGCCATAACCTCGGTCTCGCCCATGACCGGGGTACCGCACTCAACGGCGGGACGGGGTCCGCCATGGCCCTCAGCACGCGGTTTCCTTACAACACCGGCTGGATCGCGCCGGACAAGTCCTTCCGCACGATCATGGCGTACGGCGAGTACTGCGACGGTTGCGAGCGCATCGGCCGGTTCTCCGACCAGCGGCAGAAGTGGCACGGCCGGCCGCTGGGAGACGAGAAGAACGACAGCGCCGGCGTCCTGCGCGTGACCACACCGTTGATCGCCGCCTACCGGCGCCCCGCCAAGCCGCCGAAGCGCCATGCCCTGAAGGTCGGCCACACCCCCAAGTCCGGGGGTTCGGTGCGGCCCCGCGTCTGGGGCCCGTACCGTCCGGGCGACCGGATCAAGGTCATGGCCGAGCCCGAGAAGGGATTCAGGTTCACGGGCTGGACCCTGGACGGAAAGAAGTCCCGGCACACGGGCCCGGAGCTGATCCTCACGATGAACAAGCCCCGCGCGCTCACCGCCCGCTTCGCCCCGAAGGTTCGATGACCTGGAGCCGTACGGCCGGGGAAGATCACGCTCTTGTGGCCGTCACGGGGCTCATCAGCGCCCGCTCAGCCGGAAGCGCAGGCGGCAGATCGCCGCGTCGGTGTCGCGGCGTACCGCGTGGGCGACCACCGCTCCGCGCTGGTTCTGCAGCATCCGCTGCCACACCCGGGACGGCTCGACCTCGGGGATCAGGACCGTGACCCGGGTACCGGGGTGGTACTGGTAGATCTTTCGCACGTACTCCGCGATCGGGCGGCCGACCGTTCGGTGCCCGGACTTCAGCTCCACCAGTTCGACGCCCGGGTCCCACAGCTGCCAGTCGCGGCGCAGCGCGGACGCCGACTCGCGGTCCTCCGGCTCCAGGTGGGTGACGGTCACCGCGCGCACCTCGTCGCCGAGGGAGACCGCGGCGTTCAGCGCCTCGGCGGTCAGCCTGGACAGACCGGAGACCGGGACGATCACCAGGGAGCGGTCGCGGTGCGGGCAGTCCGGGACCCGGCCGAGGTCAAGCCGCTCGCCGATGGCCGTATAGGCCCGGTGCACGGTCTCGAAGGAGACGACCAGAAGCGGCAGGGCGACCACGATCAGCCAGGCGCCGTCATGGAATTTCGTGGCCGTCACGACGACCGCCGAGACCCCGGTGAGCAGCGCGCCGAGGCCGTTGAGCACCGCTTTGCCGAGCCACTTGGGGCCGCGCTCGCGGCGCCAGTGCCGCACCATTCCGGTCTGGGCGATGGTGAAGCCGACGAAGACACCGATCGCGAAGAGCGGCACCAGGGTGTTGGTGTCGCCGCCGGAGAAGAGCAGCAGGGCGGCGGAGATCGCGGCCAGCGCGAGCACTCCGTGGCGGTGGACCTGGCGGTCGGCCTTCAGGGCGAAGACATGCGGCAGGAAGTTGTCCCGGGCCAGGAGCTTGAGCAGCACCGGCAAGCCCCCGAACGAGGTGTTCGCGGACAGCGCGAGCAGGATCATCGTGGCGAACTGGATGACGTAGAAAGCCCAGTTGTGGCCGAGGGAGGCGTCGGCGAGCTGGGCGAGCACGGTGACGCCCGCGACCGGCTGGAGGCCGAAGCGGGAGATCAGGACGGCGAGGCCGATCAGCATCACACCGAGGAGCACGCCGAGGGCGATCTCCGCGTGCTGGGCGCGGCGGGCACGCGGTGTCCGGAAGGACGGCACGGCGTTGGCGATGGCCTCGACTCCGGTGAGCGCGGAGCAGCCGGACGCGAAGGCCTTCAGCAGGAGCAGGGCGCCGACCGTGGTGGCGTTGTCGGCGAGGACCGAGGCATGGCCCTGGGCCGTGGCCGTGGAGACGGGAGCGCTGCGGAAGAGTCCCACCAGGATCATCGCCAGGATCGAGACGACGAAGACCGCGGTCGGGGCTATGAAGGCCTTGGCCGATTCGACGATGCCGCGCAGGTTCACGGCCGTGATCAGGACCAGGACGCCCAGGCACAGCCACAGGCGGTCGCCGTACAGCCCGGGGAACGCGGACGTGAGCGCCGCGACCCCGGCCGTGGTGGCGACGGCCACGTTCAGGACGTAGTCGAGGACCAGGGACGCCGCCGCGACCAGGCTGGTGCGCCGTCCCAGATGGGTCCTGGCCACCGCGTACGAGCCGCCTCCGTCGGGGAAGGCGGCGATGACCTGGCGGTACGACGCGACGAGCACCGCGAGCAGGGCGGCGATGGCGAGCGTCACGGGAAGCGTGAAGCCGAGTCCGTATCCGCCGGCCGCGGCGAGGACGAGGACGATCGCCTCGGGCCCGTAGGCCACGGATGCCATCGCGTCGAGCGAGAGCGCGGCCAGACCGGTGAGGGCCGTGAGCCGGTGGCGTTCACCGGTATCCGGCGGCTGCTCGTCGGCGATGGCCGTGGCCGGCTCCGGGGCCAGAACAGACATGTGCGCACTCCTTCTTGGGCAGGTCCGCACAGGTTCCGTCCCGGTGCGGACCTTTGTGCGCACCCCTTGCGCTTTCTTCGCGCCCGCGCGCTCATTCCTTGCGGGATTCATACGACGCCCGCCGCACCCGCCGCACCCACCGCGGACCGGACTCCCCGCGCAGCCCCCTGCGGGACAGGCGCAGCGCTCAGCGGGACAGGAAGACCGAAGCCGCGCCCGCCAGGAGCGGGCCGACGACGACCAGGTTGCTCTGAATGTCGCTGAAGGCGGTGCGGTCCACCCCCAGTGCCGTCTCCAGGCGAGCACGCTTGTCCAGGGCATCGGCCAGTTCGTCGGGGGCCAGTGTCCCCAACGGGTGGCACAGGTCGACCAGTTCGCGGCCGCGCTGACGCAGCTTCGCCGCCGTGGGCGAGTACACCACCGCGACGAGGGCGGAGTTGCCCGCGCCGAAGACCAGGGTCGTCTCGATGCTGCTCTGCTGGGTCATGCGCTGGCCCGTGGCCTCCGCGATCACCAGTAGCGCAATGATCCCGCCCATGACCGTCAGCAGGGACTGCAGCAGCCGGCCGGCCGCGATCAGGGTCCCGAGTTGGTGACCCGGCGAGGCCGAAGCGACGTCGGCGCGTACGCGTACGACATGACCGACACCGATGATGGTGGCCGCACCGGGGGCCAGTCCGAGGGCGGCGAGCACGATGAGCACCAGAGCCCGCCAGGCCCCGGCGACATCCCCGCGCAGCGCGAGGACGAGCACCACGGCGCTGACGGCGTAGACGAGAACGAGCGGTCCGACGGCCACCCGCGGCGGCACCTCGCCGAGCCGGGCGAGTTCCGCCCAGCGCCGCAGACCGTGGACGAACGCCGCCCCACTCGCCGCCGCCAGCGCGACGGCGGCGCAGCTCCAGATGAGCCAGGCACTGGAACCGCGATGTGCGGAGGTCAGCACCACTGTGAGCCCCACCGCGCCGGCCACGGGCACCGTCACGCCCACGAGGTACGGAAAGGGCGGATGACTCCGAACACTCACGGGCCGCCCCCTCGTCTCATCCACCCGCCGCCCGTCGATCACCCCGGAATCCAGTGGACCCCCACCACCTTCGCACCAACCACGCATCATCCGCCGCGCCCTGCATCCCTACCCCGAGGGGCTGGTCATCTCCACCAAGGGAGGCCTGCTGCGCAGCGGGCCCGACGACTGGACCGGCGAGAGCGATCCCTACATCACTCCGCTGGGGCGGCCCGCATATCTGCGCCAGCAGGTCGAGTTGAGCCTGCGCAACCTCGGCGTGGAGCGCATCGACCTCTACCAGCTGCACAGTATCGACCCCGCCGTGCCCCTCACCGACCAGTTCGGGGAACTCGTCCGCCTCCAGGAGCAGGGAAAGATCCGCCACATCGGCCTGTCGGGACAGCCAGGCGTGACCGTCGACGACCTCACCCGCGCCCGCGCGCACGCGGACATCGCCGCCATCGAGAACCTCCACAACATCGCCGACCGGGCCGGCGAGGAAGCGCAGCGCCATGCCGAGGAACTGGGCATCGCCTTCATCCCGTGGTTCCCGCTCGGGCACGGCGGACTCGTCGCCCCCGACGGCCAACTGGCCGCCATCGCCCGCGAGTACGGCACGACCGCCTCCCGACTCGCCCTGCCTGGCTGCTCCACCACTCCCCCGCCACCCTCCCCATCCCGGGCACCACCTCGCTGGAACATCTCGAACAGAACCTGCGGGCAGCCGACCTCTCCCTGACCGACGGCGAGATGTCCGCCATCACGGCCGCCGTGGACGCGGCCCGGATCCCGGTGTGGCGCCCCGAACCCGCGCCCGCCGAACCCTCACCCATCCACTGATCGCCGCACCCCGACGGGAGCCGCCATGTCCCACCCCCACAGCGACGACGGCGCCGCACCGCCCATCCACTCCAACGCCCGAGCCCTGCACGTCCTTTACCAGGATCTGACGCGTATCGCCGCGTACGTCGCCGACGACGTGGTGCTCCACCCGGCCACCCGCGCCGTCGCCCCGGACGCCACCGATGTCGTGGGCAAGGACGCCGTCGAGGCATGGGAGCGCGCTCTGGTCGCCTCGACGGCCGGCACGCTGGTCATGGACGTCCAGCAGATCGCCGCCAACGACCACTTCGGCACGGTGCTCGACACCCTCGAAGCGCGCTTCCACGGCACGCCGACCGCTCAGCCCTTCTGCGGCCTGTGGCGCTTCGAGGACGGCAGGATCACCGAGCACTGGGAGAACATCTACGACCCGCACCTGCTGAACTCCCTGACCGGCGAAGGGGGACACCAGCCGTGACCTATGACGCACCAGTCCCCGCCCACCGTGCTCCCGACCTGCTCGGTACGTCCGTGGCGGCCAGGGCCGAGGCCATCGCCGCGCTGAAGGATGAGGCCAGAGAGCATGCCGGGGGCGAGGACGGCACCGCACGCCAGCACGAGCGCGGCAAGCTGACCACCCACGAACGCCTCGAACTCCTCCTGGACAGGGCTCGTTCCAGGAACTGCAAGGTCTGCGCCGCCATCAGACGACCGGCTTCGGCCTGGAGAACAAGCGGCCCCACTCCGACGGCGTCATCACCGGCCGGGGCACCGTCGACGGACGCACCGTCTTCGTCTACGCGAACGACTTCCGCGTCATCGGCGGCTCGCTCGGCGCCACCCACGCCGCGAAAATCCACAAGGTGATGGATCTCGCCGAATCGGTCGGCGCCCCGCTGATCAGCCTCAACGACGGCGCGGGCGCCCGGATCCAGGAGGGCGTCGCGGCCCTGAACGGTTTCGGCGGCATCTTCCTGCGCAATGTCCGCTGCTCCGGTGTCATCCCGCAGATCAGCGTGATCCTCGGCCCGTGCGCGGGAGGTCCGGCCTACTCCCCCGCACGGAGCGACGCGATCTTCATGGTCCGTGGGGTCGGGCAGATGTTCCTGACCGGCCCCGACGTCGTACAGGCCGTCACCGGAGAGACGGTCGCCACCGACGAACTCGGCGGCGCCGATATGCACGGCACCTGCTCTGGGCTCGCCCAGTTCGTCTACGACGACGAGGAGAGCTGTCTCGACGAGGTTCGCCGGCTGCTCTCCTTCATCCCGTACAACAACCGCTCCGCGCCGCCGGGTTACCGCTGCGAGGACCCCGTCGACCGCCCCAACGACCGTCTCGTGGACCTCGTGCCCGCCGTCAGCAGCCGCAGCTACGACATGCGGGAGGTCGTGGAGGAGATCGTCGACGACGGCGACTTCTTCCAGGTGCACGAGGCATGGGCCCGCAACATCCTGTGCGGCCTGGCCCGCATCGGGGGCCAGACCGTGGGTGTCGTCGCCAACCAGCCCCTCCATCTGGCCGGTGTCCTGGACATCGACGCCTCGCAGAAGGCCGCCCGCTTCATCCGCCTGTGTGACGCGGTCAGCATTCCGCTGCTCACCCTCGTCGACGTTCCCGGCTTCATGCCGGGCACCGAGCAGGAGCGCGGCGGAGTCATCCGGCACGGCGCCAAACTCCTGCACGCGTACTGCGCCGCCACCGTGCCCCGGATCCAGCTCATCGTGCGCAAGGCGTACGGCGGGGCCTACATCGTCATGGACTCACCCGCGATCGGCACCGACCTCGCCCACGCCTGGCCCACCAACGAGATCGCGGTCATGGGGCCCGAGGGCGCCGCGGAAGTCGTCTTCAGACGTGCCATCGCCGAGGCCCCCGCCGCCCCCGCCTTCGGCGCAGGAGGCCGACGGCCCCTACCGTCCGCCTCTGGCCTGGACTTCCGGAACGCTTCCTCCGCTCACCTACCGCACACAGCGGCCGAGGTGACGAAGCCGCCCAGGTTCTCATCATCCGTGCCGAGCACCGCGTCGGCGCTGTGCGGCAGACACTCCACCGCCTCGACCTTGTGCCCCTCGAACCTGCCGAGGACGGCCGCCGATTCGTCCATACGCAGCCGCACCCGCCCGCCCTCGCCGTCGGCGGAGACCCGGCCCGCGGCGCTCACCGCGGAGTCGAACGGCCCGTCGTCGCCGGCGTCGGATGCCGAACTCACCCTGATCCGCCCGGACCCGGTCACCGCGATATCGGAGACATGCCGCACCCCATCCGCCTTGGGGTACGGGGCCCGGAACCGCTCCTGCCGTACGGAGCCGAACACGGGCGCCCCGTACCGGTCGAAGGAGAACCGCGCGGCGAACACGGTCGCGGGGCGGTCCGCCCCGGCTCCCCGGTCGGCCCAGACCGCGACCGTCCTGCCCCGCTGCACAGTGAGGGCGAAGCCCTCGAAATCCGCGCCCTCGTTGATAGCGGGCAGCGGTGACACATCGAGGACCCGCACACTGCCGTCACCCGCCCGCAGGTGATAGACGAGACCCCGGCCGGCCAGCGCCACATACTCACCGCTCGCACCCGGAACGGCCTCCAGCGCCTCCAGGTCGACCGGCTCCGCACCCTCCCAGTCGACGGGGGTCACGGAGGCACGCCCCGACTCCCCCGGTTCATAGGCGAGTTGGCCGAGCCGGCCCTCTCCGGGCTTCTTGTTGTCCCGTACGACGAGCGCCCCTATCCCCTCGGCCGACCGCCCGGTCAGGGCCAGACCGCTGATGCCGGTCCTCGCGTCGTCACCGACCTGCCGCCATCCGCCGCCGGACGCGGAACCCGCGTGCACGGCTGCGGGTGTGGACGCCGGCACGGCTTCGGGTGCGGGTGCGGTCAGAGCGAGGGTCGCCGCGACGGCAAGGAACAGGGGCTTGTGGCTCAGCGGCATGGAAGGCCTTTCACATACGGACAAGGAAGCTTGACGCGCGTAGAACGACGTTGGCGGGACCGTAGCGATCATCACGAGGAGAGACAAGGGGGTACGTCGAGGTCGCACCGCCGCCATCTCAACTGCCGGTCGGGGGCGACGCATTCGAGGTGGCCGTGCGCGGATACGTCACGCGGCGCACCGTCCGCGCCGGGCCGCGCAGTCCCGCGCTCACGGCCCGTCCGGCCAGCGTCACCGCCTGGGCCAGCTGCCTCAGATCCTGTGCGGGCTCGACCATCGCGCACAGCGCGGCGACCGCATCGCCGCGCGCGGAAGTGGTGACGGGTGCGGCGACACAGCACACGCCCGGCACCAACTCCTCGCGGTCCAGAGACACTCCGGCGTCGCGGATGGCCGCGGCCTGGCGGCGCCAGGACACCGGCAGCGGACCGAACGGCGCGCCGCGCGGTGCGAGCGCCACCAGGAGCTTGCCCGCGGCGGTACTCCACGGCCAGGTCGCGCCGGGCTGCAGCGGCGCCAGATGTTCCACGGTGCCCGGGATGCCGTGCACCGCAAGCGTCCGCCCCTCGCGCAGCACACAGATCCCGACCGTGGCGCCGGTGACGTCCGCGAGCCGCCGCATCGGAGCGGCCGACGCCAAACGCAGCCGCGGATGGGGACGCCAGCCCAGGCCGAGCCGGAAGATCCGCGGCCCCATCCGGTAACTGGTGCCGTGCTGTTCCACCACGCCCAGCGCCACCAGCTGCTCAAGGAGCCGGTACACGGTGGTCTTCGGCAGCCCGCTCCGTGCCGTCAAAGCCGTCAACCCGGCTTCCTCGGTCTGCTCGATCGCCTCCAACAATGCGAATGCGCCTTCGAGAACCCCTCGCCCAGGCGTTGTGTTTTCATCCGAACCCCCTGCCGCAGCCCTGGCCACGACGGCCCCCTTCCAGGGTCGCCTCCAAACGAGAGAGCCAGCAAAAGGCACGGGCGTAAACAGTTCCTAAATGACCGCTCAGCAAACGGACTTCGCGCGTCCGGTCCGCTCAGCAGACCGGGGCGCGACAACGCCTGCGCCCGCACCCCATGCTCTGTTCGGCCGGGGCGCTTTACCGCATCTGTCCTGGTCCACACGCTGCCTGACCTCGGTCGGACGCAGCGGTAAAACAGCCCAAGAATGTGAGTCACCGAGAGGAGGTACGTGATGAAGATTGCCATCCGTCGCCTGGAGAAGATCGAGACGACCCAGCCGACTTGTGACCCGTGCGACTGCTGATTCTCCCTCCCTATCCGGTGCGGAAGGCGAAGGCGCCGACCTTTGCCTTTCGCACCGGTCCAGGTGGGGCACCCGCCACCTTCCGGAAAGAGGACTTGAATGCAACGGCCACGTGTAAAGCGCGTCTTTCCGCCCATCCCCATCGGCGGTGGAAAGATACGCATCGGCTGGTACGACTTCGGAATCGCCGCCGAACTCGACGACGACGAGCAGGGCCACACCTGGCACCTGCTGCAGTTGCTCGACGGAGAACACTCCCGCGAACAGATCGTCCTGCGCATGCAGGACTTCGACGCCCAGGTCAGGCCCGAGGAAGTGGACGCCGCGATCGGCCAGCTCGCCGCCGGGGGCTTCCTGGAGGACGCCGCCGTCGGCCCCGACCCCGCGGTCTTCTCCGCGCCGGAGGCCGAACGCTACCGGCGCAACTTCGAGTTCTTCTCGCACTTCCATTTCCCGCCGCTGACCGGGTACGACTTCCAGGCCCGGCTGAAGACCGCCCGTATCGCCGTCGTCGGTATGGGCGGACTCGGCTCCTACGCCGCCCTGGCCCTGACCGCCATGGGCGTCGGCGACCTGGCCGTCATGGACTGCGACACCGTCGAGGCCATCAATCTCAACCGGCAGGTGCTTTACACCGACGCGGACGTGGGACGCGCCAAGACCGATGCGGCCGCCGAACGCCTCAGCCGCATCAACCCGCATGTGCGCGTCACACCACACCGCGCCGAGATCGACGGCCCGGATGCCGCACGCGCCGCGTTCCACGACCGCGACCTCGTCATCTGCGCGGCCGACCGGCCCCGGGTCCGTATCTACGAGTGGTTCAACGCCGCGTCCGTGGCCGCGAACACCCCCTGGATGCGCGGCGGCAACACCGGCCTCACCGTCAGCATGTTCCTGCACGACCCGGGCCGCACCCCGTGCTTCGCCTGCGTCCAGCGCAGCACCCACGAGGAACTGCCCTGGTATGCGGCGGCCTCGCGCTATATGACCGAGGAGCTGGCGACCGGCACGTTCAATCCGTGCACCGCGCCCGTGGCCGGTCTGCTCGGCAGCATGGTCGCACTTGACGTCGTCAAACACCTGACCGGCATCGCCGAACCCGCGGCGCTCGGGCGGCGCCTGATGGTCGACCTCGCCCGGATGGACGTCAGTTACAGCGAAGAGAAGCCGCGCCGCGCCGACTGCACGGTCTGCGGCCACCTGCCCGGCCGATGAGTACGGAGGACCCGATGCCGACCCCACCGCTCGCGGACGACGCCCGCGTCACCCTGCACCCGCTGCACATCGGCGGCCCGGAGGACGGACTGCGCGAAGTGGGCCGTCCCGAGACCGGAGTGTTCATCGCCCTGCCCGAAGAAGGCGTCGCTCTGATCGCCTGGCTGCACCAGGGCTGCCCGCTCAGCGAGGTCCGCGCGCACTTCACCGAATCCTTCGGTGTGGCACCGGAGTTGGACGAGTTCATCGAGGGCCTGGCCGACTGCGGCTTCGTCAAGGACATCGACGGTCTGCCGGTCGGCGCGGCGCCGGCGAGTCAACCGGCCGGTGGCTGGCGGCTGTTCGCCACCCTGCCGACGCGCTGGTTCGGCTGGCTCCTGAGCTCCCCGAGCCGCGTCGCCTACCGGCTGCTCTGGGCCGCCCTGCCCGCGCTGCTCATCTGGCGCCCCGACCTGCTGCCGCGCCCGAAGGACACCCTGCTCGTGGACGGCGTCATGCTCAACGCCGTCATCGTGGCCCTGCTCGCCTGGGCCATGGTGTTCCTGCACGAACTCGCGCATCTCGTCACCGCCCGCGCCCGCGGGGCCGTGGGCGCGCTGTCCCTGAGCCGACGCATGTACTTCCTGGTGGCCCAGACCGACATGAGCGGCGTCCGCGCCCTGCCACGCGCCGAGCGTTACGCCCCCTACCTGGCCGGCATGACACTCGAAGCCGGAGTCCTGCTCACCTGCCTGCTGCTGCGGCTTGCGGACGCAGGCGGCGGGCTCCCGGCCACCCTGGCGTACGTCGTCACCATCCAACTGCTGTTCCAGTGCGCCTTGTTCCTGCGCACGGACCTCTACTTCGTCCTCACCAACCGGCTGCGCGCGGGCAACCTCGCCGATGACACCCGTCAGGTTCTGCGGGCCCAGTGGCGCCGGGCGACCGGCGGGCCGCCCGTCGACCTGGGCGCCATCCCGGCACGCGAACGCCGCCTCGTGCGCTGGTATCTGCCGTTCTACGCGGCCGGAGTCGCCGCGGCCCTGGCGGACCTCGTCCTGCTCATCGTGCCCGCCCTCGTCACCATGTGCCGTCGCGCCGCCGCCGAGCTCGCCGGCCCCCACCTGCTGCACCAGGCGGAGGCCGCGGCCTTTCTCGCCATCGTCGCCTTCAACCTCGGTTCGGTCACCGTCATCGCGCTGCGTCAGCGCCGCCGCCAGGCGGCCGCAGCAGCGGCAGCAGCCGCAGCGACGGCATGACGCCCCGCTCCGAAGACGCGCTACCGGCACTCACTCAAGGGTGTTGACCTGGTGGAGGTAGACGGCCTTGCCGCCCCCGTAGGGGTCGTCCGGGCTGTCGCCGCTCATCTGGTAGTAGAACTCCAGCGGGTCGCCCTCGTTGAAGCCGAGCTCCCCGTCCTGCTCCATCTGGTCCAGCTTGGCGAGGAACTTCTGGGCGTCCACTTCCTTGGCGCCCAGCTCCTGCGCGAGACGCCCGGCCACGACGACCTTCAGATGCTTCTCGTCGACGCTCATATTGGTCGTGTGGTTGCCGCCGCCCTCCAGCTTGAGCACGGGGTGGGAGGCATCCGCGCAGTCGTAGCCGCCGATGTGGACGCCCAGGAGGTCGTTGCCGACGGCGTCGTCGTCCTTCATGTGGGCGACGAGCCTCATGTACGGGCCCTTGCCGTTGTTCGCGCAGACGGGGCCTGGCGGGGTCTGCCGGTCCGCGTAGTCGCCGCCGGCGCCTCCGTTGCCGCCGTTGCCGCCGGAATTGCCGTCGCCGCCACCGGTGTTGGCGCCCTGGTCCGCGCCCGGCCCGGTCTGGTCGCCCGAAGGCTGCTCGGCGCTCGGACCGCCGCCGGAACCGCCGGGCTTCTCACCGGGATTCGCGGTCCCGGAAGCAGAGGCGGAAGCGGAGGCGGTCGTGGACGGCTCGGCACCCTCCCCGCCCGCGTCGCCTCCGCCGGGCTCACAGGCCGTGGTGGTCAGCGCCAGTGCGGCGGCGGCCCCCAGGAGGCCGATCTTCCACTTCTTGCTTGTCGTTCCGTACATCGAATCCCCGTTGGTCGTCATGGTCGTCTCGGTACTGACTGCGGTGCGGGTCACGGACCCTGTGGAGCTGTGGTGAGGGCGGCTAGGGCTGGAACCAGCGGGCCTTGTAGATACGTCCGTAGCCGCCCGTCTTGAACATCCCGCCGGGCAGCAGGAAGTCGACGCGATCGGTGAGCTGGTCCGACCGGTTCGCGGCGGTCACGGCGATCCGGCCCGTCGTGGGGTTGGTCGTCACGGACTTCACACCGACCCTCTTGGCCAGCCGCGCCGAGCCCGGGTAGGTGTTCACCCAACGCCGCGCTCCCGGGGCGCGGTCCGGATCGTACTGGTGCACGCGCGAACCCGTCGCCACCCACAGCCTCTTGGTGCCCGGCACCGGGCTCAGATCGTGACCCGCGTGCTCCCCGGCCGGCAGCGCGCTGCCGATGGCCTTGTCCTGGACCAGCTTCGGCCGGGCCGCCGTCCCGCCGATGCGGTACGCGGTGAGGAACTTGTCCCCCAGCGCCCACAGCAGTTGCCGATGGCCGTCCCAGTGCACTCCGTGCGCCTTGCGCAGCGGTTCCCTGTCGGTGGCCGCGCTGGTGTTCTGTCCCCGCCTGACGGGATACAGCGCGATCCCCTCCCGGCCCGCCGGTGAGGCCACGGCCACCATGCCGCGCGGGCCCTTGGGGATCAGCTCGATGCTGTGCGGGTTCTGCGGGTCACCGACGTTCGCCGCCCAGTAACGCCGCTTGGAGCGGAACTCGACGACCGCCGCGAGCCCTCTGTTCCCGGTGGTCAGGACCAGCCTCTTGCCGCCGAAGCGGCGCAGCTTGGCCTCGTTGGCCCCCCATAGTCTCGGCTGCCGGAGGTTCTCGTATCCGCGCACATCCCGCGGATTGAAGGACCACTTGGGGTTGAGCGCCTTGAGCCCGCCCGTCATCGTCATGATCAACTGCGGAGCCGCCGCAGTCCCGGCGTCCTGGCCGCTCCGGCCGATCACACCCGCGTCGGCCGCGCTCTGTTCGCCCTGCGAACCGCGCGGCGGTTCGTCGGACCCCGTGGCCCCCTCCGTCCCGGTCCCGCAGGCCGAGACCAGCGCCATCGCGGCCACCAGGCTCGCACCGAGCACACCGAGCCGCACTTGTCCCCCGAGCACGTTCATCCTCATCCCCCGTCGGTTGCGCGCAGCCCGGAGATGCTCACGACGGGCCGCTGATCAACGACTCTAGGGACCAGGTCCGCGCCCCGGCGTCCTCCGCCCGTTGGACCATGGGTGAAACCCTCGCGGTAGGCGGCCGGTTCCTACAACTTTCGCGGTACGAGGGTGAGCTGCGTCGCGCACCCGCGGCGCCGCAGGCCCCCTATGCAGCTTTGCACTGCTCAGTGCAATCGCTGCACCAATCGGTTGAGTTACTGCACCACCGAGGTTAAGCTCGCCCTCCCGATGGCACCGTTCGGGGCCAACTCACCGTCAGGCACTGGGCGTTGGCGTCTGGACGATGTCCCATGCGAGTGGAGGTACGGGTGACCGAACCGCGCTACGACCAGGACCTCGGCACACCGGAGACATCGACCGTCAAGGCCGGCGGCCGACCCGACAAGCGCCGTGCCATTTCGGAGGCCGCGCGGCGGGTGTTCGGGCAGCAGGGGTACGCCCGCGCGAGTGTCGACGCGATCGCCGTGGAGGCGAACGTCGCCAAGCGCACCATCTACAACCACTTCACCGACAAGGAGGCGCTCTTCCTCTCGGTCGCCGTGGAAGGCGCCGACGCGGTCACCGAGGCCGTGCGCGTACTGATGGAGCGGCATCTGCGGAAGATCGTCAACCTGGAGGAGGACCTGACCGCCTTCTGCCTGGACCGGGCGAACGCGATCACCGAGTTCCCCGACCACTTCGCACTCGTCCGCACCATCCACGCGGAGGTGACCAGGCTGCCCGCCGGGGTCCTGGAGAAGTGGATGGCCCACGGTCCGCCCTCGGCACACCAGCGACTCGCGCCGTATCTCCGCAGGATCGCCGACCGGGGACTGCTCGCGTTCGACGACGCGGAGAAGGCGGCGAACCGGCTCAACACGCTCACCATGAACGACGTGCTGATCCGCTCCTTCTACGGGGCCCTCCCGCTCCCCGGATCCGCAGTCGAAGAGATCGTCCATGACGGCGTACACGCGTTCCTGCGCCTCTACGCACCTGCTCCATCCGCGCCCGAAGAACGGATCTGAGGAGTATCGATGTCTTTCCTGTCCCCCGACTACCCCGAGATCATCTACAACGGCGACGAGGGCGAGATCAACGCCTCGTTCCGTCCCGCCGGCACCCCTGCGGACTTCACCGTTCCCGGCGGCGGAGAGTTCCATTACCTCTCCACGAAACTCAGCACGGACGGGCTGTTCGGCCTCTACAAGAACCGTATGGGCCCGCAGCCCGGCGGAACCAGCACGCACTTCCACAAGACCATGTCCGAGGCCTTCTACGTCCTGTCGGGCGAGATCCATGTCTTCGACGGGGAGCGCTGGTTCGACGCCGCGGTGGGCGACTACCTCTACATCCCGCCAGGCGGCGTGCACTCCTTCGGAAACATATCCGGCGAACCGGCGGAGTTCCTGATGCTGTTCGCACCGGGAGCCGCGCGCGAAGGCTACTTCGAAGGGCTCGGCGAGGTCGCGGGCATGAGCGACGAGGCCCGGGCCGAGTTCTTCCTGCGCCATGACAGCTTCTTCCCCGACATGGCCAAGGGCCCGGCCTCCGAATCGTGGGAGACACGAGCCGCGGTGCGCAAGTCCTTCAAGACCCGGTGAGCGTAGGGCCGGAGCGGGCCGCTCAGCGCTCGCGCCGCCGGGCGAGCGCCGCGTCGATGAGCTCGGCCAGTTCCGGGCGCGCCAGCTCCTCCGCATGGCGGAGCTTGACGTGACGGTGCACCTTGCCCGCCCCCTCCAGCAGACCTGCGGGGTCGGGCAGGGTGGCGCCGCCCGCGATGCCCAGGGTGACGTGCGCCTTGGCGGGCGCCACCGTGAACACCAGGCCCTTGTAGCCCGTGCCCGTACCGAAGCCGATGTCGTTCCCGTCGACCGTGACCACCGCGTCCGGGAAGCGCCGCAGGATCAGCTGACACACGGACCGTCCCAGCTCGGCGATCTTCGGCTCACGGGCGGCCAGGACCTGCTCCACACTCTCGATCATGCGTCCAGGCTGCCACGGACAGCGCGGGGCGGCTGTCGAACGGGCCTTGGCGCGGCGTCGTAAAGGGCGCCTCACGGGGCATACGGGCATGACCCGCCGTTCACGCTCTGGAGGAACCATGCCGGCCGAACTCGTCCCCGTCGCCCACCGCACCCTCGACGTCGACGGGGTGAGGACCTTCTACCGGGAAGCGGGGCCGCCGGACGCACCCGTCGTCCTGTTGCCGCACGGGTATCCGTCGTCCTCCTTCATGTACCGCAACCTGCTGCCCGTGCTCGGGGACCGGTGGCGTCTGCTCGCCCCGGACTTCCCGGGCTTCGGATACAGCGAGACACCCGACCCGGCCCACTACCGCTACGCGTTCGCCGCCTACGCCGACTTCCTCGAAAGCTTCGTCCGCACGCTCGGCGTCGGCCGCTTCGCCCTCTACCTCTTCGACTACGGCTCCCAGGCGGGTCTCCAGCTGGCCACCCGGCATCCCGAGTGGATCACTGCCGTCGTCATCCAGAACGGGGACGCCTACGAGGCGACGCTCGGCCCCAAGTACGACCACCTCAAGGAATTCTGGTCCGACCCGAGCCCTGAGCGGCGGGCCGCGCTCGCGGAGGCGGTGACAGAACGCGGGCTGCGCGAGGAGGTCATCGGCGAGGTGCCCGCGCCGTACGCCGAGCGCATCAGCCCGGACCTCTGGGAACTCTCGGCACCGCGGCTCTGCCGGTCCCCGAACCGCGAGATCATGGTCGATCTGTTCGCGGACATCCGCAGCAGCGTCGACCGGTTCCCCGCGTACCAGTCCTATCTGCGCGGGGCGCGGCCAGCGGCCCTCATCGTGTGGGGCCCGCACGATGGCTATATGCCCGAGGAGTCGGCCCGCGCCTATCTGGCCGACCTGCCCGATGCGGAGCTGCACCTGCTCGACGGTGCCGGGCACTGGGCCCTGGAAACCCATCTGCACGAAGTCACGGGCCTCATGCGGGAGTTCCTGGGCCGAGAGCATCCCTGAGCACTTCACAGCGGTCAACTGCCAGCAGAGTATGGGCAGATGCCAATCATGCGAGCGATCAGCCAGCGGTCCATCGGCGGCCCCGAGGTGCTGGAAGTGGTGGAGGTCGAGCGGCCCGCTCCCGGTCCCGGTGAGGTCCTGGTGCGGGTGCGCGCCGTGGGTGTCAACCCGGCGGACCGGAAGGTGCGGTCCGGGCATGTGCGGCTGTTCGGGGATCCGCCGTTCACCCTGGGGCACGAATTCAGCGGTGTGGCGGTCGAGTCGGGCCGCGATGCCGACAGTTTTCGGTCCGGTGACCAAGTGTTCGGCTGGGTGACCCCGCCGCACGGTGCGTATGCCGACTACGTGGTGGTGCCGCAGACCTCACTCGCCGCCGGGCCGACGACTCTGGACCACGTCCATGCCGCCGCGCTGCCCATCGCCGGGCTGACCGCGTGGCAGGCGCTGGTGAAGGTGGCTCAGGTGCACGCGGGGCAGCGTGTGCTCGTCCACGGCGCGGCGGGCGGGGTGGGGCACCTCGCCGTACAGATCGCCAAGACGTGCGGCGCCTACGTGATCGGCACGGCACGGGCGGCCAAGCACGGCTTCCTGCGGGAGTTGGGCGCCGACGAGCTCATCGACCACACGGCGGAGGACTTCACCCGCACCCGGGACGTGGATGTGGTCCTCGACACCGTCAGCGGCGAGACCGGCCTGAAGTCCCTGGCCACGCTCAGTCCCGACGGTGTGGTGATCGATGTCGTGGGCATCGGCTTCGACCGTACGGCCGTGAAGGAGCGCGCGGCGGCGAGCGGGCTGCGGTTCGTGGAGTACAACCTCGATCCGGGCCCGGGTGATCTCACCGCCCTCGCCGACCTCGTGGACCGTGGCGGGGTGCGCCCGTCGGTGCAGGAGACGCTGCCGCTCACGGAGGCCGCCAAGGCGCACGAGCTCGGGGAGAGCGGGCGGGTGCGAGGGAAGGTCGTACTGGTGCCGTGACCGGCGCGAGGTCAACTGCATGCGCAAGCTCCGGGCGCCCGCCTGGCCCGGGGCACTCGGTTCGAGCGGATCCAAGGCCCACGACCGCCCCCTTGTCAACCACCGCCACCCGAAGGTGAGTTGTTCGGGAAACCGGCGCGGACGGCCACCCCGGCATCCCTAATATGTGCTCCACATCACACCGGACGGCCCTCGTCCGGTGCGCTCTCGTGCGAGGAGACGGCCATGAGCTCATACGACCTGACCGGGCGAAAAGCGCTGGTGACCGGCGGCGCACAGGGCCTGGGCGCGGGCATCGCCGAGGCGCTGGCCGCCGCGGGCGCAGCCGTCGTCATCGGTGACGTGCAGGAGGAGGCCGGCCGGGCGGGCGCGGAGGCGCTGCAGAAGTCCGGCGCCACCGCGGGCTTCGTACGCCTCGATGTCACCGACGAGGAGGACTGGGAAGCCGCCGTCGCCATGTGCGTCGAAGAACTCGGCGGTCTGGACATCGTCGTCAACAACGCCGGAGTGGAGATCTCCGGTCTGATCGGCGACCTCGATCCGCACGATGTCCGCCGGATGCTGGATGTGAACGTCGTCGGTGTCGCCCTGGGCCTCAAGCACGCCTTTCGCACCATGCGCCCCGGTGGCCCCTCGGGCCGGGGCGGCGCCATCGTCAATGTGTCGTCGGTGGCGGCCACGATCGCCTTTCCCGGCATCGGGGGGTACGCCGCGACCAAGTCGGCGGTGGACCGACTGACCCGGGTGGCCGCCCTGGAGTCCGGCAAACTGGGCTACGGCGTACGGGTCAACTGTGTGTATCCGGGCCTTGTCCCCACCGCGATGGGCATGCAACTCGCCCAGGACATGCAGGACTTGGGCCTTTGGCCGAGCGCCGAGGCCGCCGTGGGCGAGGTCGTGGGGCGCACCCCGCTCGGCCGGCTCGGCGAGGTCGCCGACATGGCGGACGCGGTGGTATTCCTCGCCTCCGATGCCGCCCGTTTCATCACGGGGGCGGGACTTCCGGTGGACGGCGGAATGGGAATGTAAACCCCGGCGGCAACGGAATCGATGCGCGCCGGGGTGGAATTGGAGCACGGCGGGGGGCGAGTTGGCGCATTTCCCATCGTCATAGGCTCCCCGCCGACTACGCTCTTGGCCCCAGCATTCCTGGTCGCCGCCAGATGGTCGCCACCTGATGGCCGGTGCACCTGACCGAAGACACCCCGGCAAGCAAAGCTGACACCGTGACCAATGCACCACGCGACACCTCATGGCTCTTGCCCGCTTCAACGGGGGCATGGGCCGCGGTAAACATTGCCGCGCTCACCCATGGGCGATTCTGCGCTTTCCCCGGCAGTATCAAGATTGCTCTGGGAGCGACGGCCATCGGACTCACCTTCCTCATATTCCGGCGCCAGAAGCGCGCCCTCCGAACCGCCCGGACCGTCGCGGACGCCGTACAGCACGGCATGCTGCGTCCGCCGCCGGTCAGGGTCGGCGGACTGCGCACCGAAGTCCGCTACATGTCGTGCGAGGAGGGCGCATCGGTCGGCGGCGACGTGTACGACGCGGTGGACACCCCCTTCGGCGTGCGGATCCTGATCGGCGACGTCATGGGCAAAGGGCTGCCCGCCGTCTCCACCGCCATGGACACCCTCGGCGCCTTCCGTGAACTCGCCCAGCATGAAAAGACATTGACCGGCGTGGCGCAACGGATGGACGCCGTCCTTGCCCACCGTGCGGGCTGCGAGCAGTTCGTCACGGCGCTCCTGGTCGCCATCTCGGACGGTGAGGGCAGCGCCGAGCTCGTGTGCTGCGGACACCCGCCGCCCCTGCTCATCCGCACGCGCCGGTGCACCTTCATCGACGCCCTGCCCCCGGCCCCGCCGCTCGGACTCCTCCATCTGACCGGCTCGTGGTGCCGGGCCAGCAGCGTGCCGCTCGCCGACGGCGACCGGCTCCTGCTCTATACCGACGGTGTCACCGAGGCCCGTGACAAGGAGGGCGTTTTCTACCCTCTGGCAGAACGAGTGAGCCGGATACATGACGCCGACCCGGTGGCCTTCCTCGATGCGCTCACCGAAGATCTGATCCAGTATTCAATGGGCAGGCTCCAGGATGATGCCGCGCTCCTGCTGGTCGATTACGGAGATTCCCGGACAGGAATTGACCAGCCGCGAGCAGGAAAAGACACCCAACTCCGCGACGCTTTAGACCGATCGTGAGCGAGTGAGCAACTCGGCGGCACCGATACGCCTGCGCCGTCACAGATATATCCACCCGGAAACAGGGCACGCCGAAACCACGGTGGATATTTTGCGCCGTACTCCGCGTGAGCCATACGCACGTACGCACCGCCGGCCGCACACACTCCGGAATATCCATTTCGACGAGACGAGGCAACCGTGTCCGACCGACCTCCGGGAAGAATCCCGGGCAACAGCGCCGGAAACCTCCCCGTGGCGGACAAAGGCTTCGTCGGCCGCCTGGAAGAACTCGCGGCACTGCAGCAACTCTGCGCCCACTCACGGCTTGTGACACTGACCGGGCCCGGCGGTGTCGGCAAGACCCGCACCGCACTGCGTACAGCCAACCGAATCGCGCCCCAATTCCCCGACGGCACTTGGCTGGTGGAGCTTTCCAGCCTGCAGGACGGCGAGATCCTCTGCCACACCGTCACCGCGACGCTGCAGGCCACCGACCACACCACCCGGCCGCAGGAGGAGGTGCTCGCGGACCATCTCGCAGACAAACGTCTCCTGCTCGTCCTCGACACCTGTGAGCACCTCATCGGTCCCGTGACCGAGCTCGTCGAACTGCTTCTCGGCGCGGCCCCGCACCTTCACATCCTCGCCACCAGCAGACAGCCCCTCGGCGTCGACGGCGAACAGACCTTCGTCCTGGGCCCGTTGGGAACCACCGACGAGGCACCCGAGCTCTTCGTCCAACGCGCGAGCACCACACTGCACGGCTTCGCCGCCACCCCGGGCGACCGGGCGACGATCGAGAAGATCTGCGCGCGGCTCGACGGCATCCCCCTCGCAGTGGAGCTGGCGGCCGGACGGCTGCGCACCGGAACAACCCTGCAGGAGCTGCTCGACGGGCTCGACGACCGCTTCCAGATCCTCGGCGACGAGGACACAGACGGCTACGACACGGACAGCTACGGCACAGACGGCTACCGGGAGGGCGGGTATTCCGGTGCCACGGACTGGGACACCCCGGGGCCGGAAGGCGTACCGCCCAGCGGGGCATGTCTGGAGGACCTCTCCCCCGGCGGCGTGGCGTCCGGTGCGTACCGTGAGCCCCGGCACAGCACACTGCGGACCACCATCGGCTGGAGCCATGAGCTCTGCCCGCCGCGTGAACGCCTGCTCTGGGCCAGGCTCGCCGTCTTCCCCGGAGACTTCTCACTCGCGGCCGCCCGCCATGTGTGTGCCGACGACGCCCTCGCCGAGCAGGACATCCCCGCGCTGCTCGGCGGCCTCGCGGGCAAGTCGCTGCTGCTGCGCGAGCCAGGTCCGGACGGTGAGCGCTTCCGGCAGCTCGACACCGTCCGCGCCTACGGCATCGAGTGGCTGCGGCGCCTCGACGAGGAAGTCGCACAGCGCACCCGCCACCTCGCCTGGTGCCAGAACTTCGCCGAGCGGGGCGAGCACGACTGGTTCGGCCCGGGGCAGACCGCGGTCTTCCACGCCACCAGGCGTGAGCACACCCACCTGTGCACCGCCCTGGACTTCGCTCTGACCACACCCGGGTACGAACACGCCGGGGCTCGCCTGGCCGGCACACTCTGGTTCTACTGGGTCGGCTGCGGACTGCTCAGCGACGGCCGCTACTGGCTCGACCGTGCGCTCGACGCCCTGCACGCTCCGGGCTCCCGCGACCGGCTCAAGGCCCTGTGGGTCAACGGCTATATCGCCATCCTGCAGGGTGACTCCGAAACGGCCGTCCGTATGCTCTCCCACTGTCGCGCCGAGGCCCTGCGCGCCGGTGACGACACCGCGTTCGCCTACGCCACGCACCGGCTCGGGTGTGCCGCCCTCACCCGTGACGAGCACTTCGTGGCGCAGCGCTTCTTCGAGTCCGCCCTCAACCGCTACCGCGACCTCGGTGAACTCAACAGCAACGTCATGATGGCCCGGATCGAACTCGCCATGACCCTGGCCTTCCAGGGCGATCTGGCGACGGCCGTCGCGCAGTGCAACGAGGCCAAGCGGCTGTGCGAACGGCACGGCGAGCGCTGGGCGAAGGCATACGCCCTGTACGTTCTGGCCTTCGCCGCCTGGGCGGGCGGCCGGCACGAGGAGGCCACCGGCCTGGCGCAGGAGTGCCTCGCCATCAACCACGAGTTCCGCGACCTCGTGGGCATGGTGCTGCCCATCGAATTCATCGCCCTGCTGCACACGTCCCAGGGCCGAAGCCGGCAGGCCGCGGTACTGCAGGGCGCCGCCCGGAGCATCTGGGCCAAGGTGGGCCTGCCGCTGTTCGGCTCGGCCCACTTCAACGCCCCGCACGAGACCGCCCTCACGCTCGCGCTCAAGGATCTGGGCGAGGTCGCGTACGCCGAGTGCTTCGCCCGCGGCACCCGGCTCAGCATCGACGAAACGGTGGAACTGGCCCTGGCGCAGGGTCCGTCGGCGCAACCCGAACCTCGGGCCGCCAGGGCGTAGCGTGACCGGGCTTCACGTCGAGTCGACGTCGGTGTGCACCAGGTGGTGGTCGGAGTACGGGGTGGGGTGCACAGCGTGTCCGAGCCGGGTGATGCCGCGTAGGAAGATGTAGTCGAACTTGCTGTACCAGTCGGTGGTCGGCTCGCAGATGCCGGTGGACGAGGGCTGGCACTGCGGGTCCGTGTCCGTGGCCAGTTCCCACATCGGAGCGAGTTCGGGTGCGTCCGGCACGGCGTTGAAGTCGCCCAGGGCGATGGCCCGTTCGTGCCGGGAGACGGCTGCGGCGAACGCGCGGATCTGGCGGGCCCGCACGGCTTCCTGACTTCGCTGGGCGAGGTGCGTGTTGAAGAGCCGCACGGGCCGGTCGCCCACCTGGGTGGTGACTGCCATGTACCCACGGTCCTCGGATCCGCCGTCGGGGTACTCCACGGCGACGCGGTCCGTCATCGGCGACGCGGAGAGGACCGCCTGACCGAAGCCTCCCGGATTCCACGGCACTCCTCCGCAGCGGCCCCAACTCTGCAGCACCGTCGCGTACTCGACGTGGTAGTCGAGGCCGTAGAGGCTCTCCAGGTAGTCCCGGATCCTCGCGACATCACGCGCGCACGCTTCTTGCAGACCGATGACCTGGGGCGCATAGGTGGCGATCACCGCTGCACGGTCGGCATTGCTCTCCTCGCAGGGATTGCACATGTTCCACGTCATGACCCGGTTCGGTACGACCTCCTTGGCGGCGTCCACAGGCAGCGCCCGGGCCAAGGGAGCACCGGCTGGCGCACTGGGGCCGACGAGCACCATGCAGGCCAGGATCATGGCGCCTGCGAGCAACCGCATGCCCCTTCCGACCACCATCGCCTCCTCCGTGGGGATGCACGTGGCATTCGACGTCCCCACGCATGAGGTTATGCGACGGCTTCGCGTCGGCGCCGTCCCAGGACCCTCACGGCGCGTGAGGTGATCACCGCGGTGGAGGCGAGGGCCCCCGCCGCCGCGCAGACGACCAGGGCCGGCCAGGCGTAGGTGACTTGGTCCAGGGTCCCGGAGCGGTTCATCAACAGACCGACCAGTGCGGCGAGTTGGGTGAACAGGAGGATGGGGAGCACCTGGGGAAGGATCCGCAGGGCAACGCGCCACCACGACTTGCGCGCGGTGCGGTCCGCCCAGCGGCCGGCGCGCAGGACGCCGCGGATTCCCAGGCCCGCGGCAAGGAGTGTGAGGGCCGCGAGGACCCAGTCGCCGGTCATCGAGAACGGCGCGGCCACTTCGGGCTGCTTCCCCTCGGCCAGGTCGACGAGACCCTGGATGATCTGCGGTGCGTCGTCGCCGGAGAGCATGCCGGTGTTGGTGATGACCGCGATGCCGACCTTGCTTTCGGGCAGCAGTGTCGCCATGGAGTTCTGGGTCAGGAGCTGGCCGGTGTGCTGGATCTGCCGGGGGCCGCTGTCCTGGCGGTTCTGCGACCAGCCCATCGCGTAGTCGGTGTCCTTCGGCGTGGACGGCGGGGTGTGGGTCATATCGATGGTGCGGGCCGCGGCGATCCGCCGGCCGTCGGCTGAAACTCCCTGGTTGTTCTGGGCGATCAGCCACTGGGACAGATCGTCGGCCGTCGTGACCACACCGTGGCCGCCTGCCGAGAACCAGCGCGGGTGGGAACGGGCGAACACCTCGCCGTAGGCGCGGACGTATCCCCGGGCCTGGTCGGGCATGTCCTCGGTGCTGTCGACGGAGGCGGTGTGCGTCATGTGCAGCGGCTTGAAGAGATGCGCGGAGAGATAGTCGGCGAAGGGCCGTCCGCTGACGACCTCGACGAGGCGGGCCGCCACGAAGTAATTCGGGTTGTGGTAGCGGAACTTGGTGCCGGGTGCGGCGGCCAGCGGGGCCTCGCGCATCGCGGCGACGGCCTCCTTGAGCGTGTGCGGCTGGGTCCGGGTCAGATCCGGGTAGGCCGAGTCGGCCATGCCCGAGGTCTGCGTCAGCAACTGCCGCACGGTGATCTTCTCCGCGCGCCGGTCGGCCATGGTGAACTCGGGCAGATACCGGCGTACGGGCTCATCCAGATCGACCTTGCCCGCCTCGGCCAGCTGCATGACGGCGAGTGCGGTCATCGACTTGGACAGCGACGCCACCGGCAGACGCGTCTGCCCGGTCATCGACTGCCCCGACGCGGTACGGCCGTACCCCGCGCTGTGCACGACCCGGTCGCCTCGGGTCACGGCGACCGCGGCCCCCGGAAGGCCGGTCTGTTCCAGATAGTCGCGTACGTAGCGATCGATCGAAGCCGGCTCCAGCGAGGCGGCGGGCTGTGCGGCCGATGCGGTCGGTGCGGCCGGGGACAGCGCCCCCATCACCGTGGCGACGCCGAGCGCGGCCAGCAGGGCACCTGACCTGCGGCGGGGACGAAGGCGAAAGCGAAGACGGGGACGAGGACGAGGAGTTGAGGACGTCGGCGTTTTCATGGCGTCAGTGGACCGTCCCGGCACCCCGCGGCACATTGGCGTACACGGGAGTCCGAAGGTAGTGCTGGCACTACCGCGTCAAGATCCCGGTCCGGCTAGGGTCGCGGAGTGCGACATCGAACCGCCTGGCAGGCGCTGGGGCAGAATCCGCTGAGAGTGCTCGGCTCGAGCTGGCCCTGGCGGTCCTTCGCCTACCTGCTCTCCGGGGTGGCCTTCGGCGCCGTCGCCACCGCACTCCTGGTGGCCGCGCTGGTGGCGGGCCTCGTGTCCCTGGTCGTGGTCGTCGGGGCGGTCATCCTGCTCGGCGTCGCCCTGTCGGGAATCCCCGTGTCCCGCTTCGAGCGGTGGCGGCTGCGCCTGGTGGACCTGGACCCGGTGGCGGACCCGCACCGGGCCCCCGCGCACAAAGGCCTGCGCGCCTGGGTGCGCACCCGCCTGCGGGAACCGGCGACCTGGCGGGCGCTGGGCTTCACCGCGGTGTCGGCGACGGCCTTGTGGTGGATGGACTTCCTGGTACTGGGCTTCGCCCTTGCCGTCCCCGCGCTGCTCATGACATCGCCCGTCGATGACCCGGACGCCTGGCCCGTGGCGGTCGTCGGGCTGTGCCTGCTGTTCGCCGCGCCGTACACCATCACCGCCTGGGCAGGCGCCAGGGCCGCGGTCACCCGGCTCATGCTGGCGCCGCGCGACAGCGAACTGGGGCGCAGGCTCACCGATGTGCGTGCCTCCCGGGCGCGCCTGGTCGACGCCTTCGACGCGGAACGCCGGCGCATCGAACGGGACTTGCACGACGGGGCGCAGCAGCGCCTCGTCTCCCTCAACGTCATGCTCGGACTCGCCCGCCTCGACGTCGAGGACGGCTCGCCGCTGGCCGGGCAGCTCGCCCGTGCCCAGGAGCAAGTCACCCTGGCCGTGGACGAGTTGCGCGAGCTCAGCCGGGGCGTCCACCCCAAGGCGCTCACCGACCACGGTCTCGCCGCGGCGGTCGAGAATCTCGCGGCACGCTCCGCGCTCCCCGTCACCGTCGACATCGGCCTTCCCCACCGCCTGCCCCTCGCGGTGGAGACCACGGCCTACTTCGTGACCGCCGAGGCCCTCACCAACGCCACCAAACACAGCCGGGCGCCCCGGGCCGAGGTGCGTGCCCGTCTGCACACCGACATCCTGACGCTGACCATCAGCGACGACGGCATCGGCGGCGCGGACCCGGAGGGCGGCACCGGACTGACCGGGCTCGCCGACCGGGTCGCCGCCGCGGACGGGCGCCTGCGCATCTCCAGCCCGCAGGGCGGACCTACACTGCTGCACGTGGAGCTGCCGTGTCGCTGACCGTCGTACTCGCCGAGGACTCCCCGCTCATGCGGGACGGTCTGGTCGGCGTCCTCACCCGCTTCGGCCATCAGGTGCTCGCCGCCGTCGGCACCGCGGACGCCCTGCTCGAAGCGGTCCGTACCCACACCCCGGACATCGTCGTGACCGATGTCCGGATGCCTCCCGACAACACCGACGACGGACTGCGCGCCGCCATCGCCCTGCGCGACGAGCACCCCGCGTTGCCGATCCTCGTCCTCAGTCAGTACATCGAGCAGTCCTACACCGCCCAACTGCTCGACCTCGGCAGCGACAGCGGAGTCGGCTATCTCCTCAAGGACCGGGTCAGCGCCGTCGGTGAATTCGTCGACGCGGTCACCCGGGTCGCGGCGGGCGGCACGGTCGTGGACGCCGATGTCGTACGCCAGCTCCTGAACCGTCGCCACGATCCCCTGCAGCGGCTCACCCCACGCGAGCGCGAGGTCCTCGCCCTCATGGCAGAGGGACGCGCCAACGCCGCCATCGCCCGCGAGCTGTATGTCACCGAGGCCGCGGTCAACAAGCACGTGAGCAGCATCCTGCAGAAGCTGGAACTCCACGTCGACGGCGAGGGGCATCGCCGCGTGCTGGCGGTCCTGGCCTACCTCAGGGCGTAGGGACAGCGGTCGAGCGTCACAAATGGGCGGCGATGACGGGGATCAGGTCCTGGAACGTCCGGCCGGTGGCGGGTTCGCCGATGGCCTTCAACTGCCAGCCGGCGCCCGCACGGTGGACCTTGGCCATGATCTGGGCGGTGTGGCTGCCGCCTCCGGTGAGGGTGTAGCGGGCCAGCTCCTGGCCGTTGGTCTCGTCGACGAGGCGGCAGAAGGCGTTCTGCACCTCGGCGAAGGTCTGGCCCGTGAAGGAGTTGACGGTGAAGACGATCTGGTCGACGTGGGCGGGGACCCCGGCGAGGTCGACGAGGATGGTCTCGTCGTCACCGCCGTGGCCCGCGCCGCCGACGAGGTTGTCGCCGCTGTGCCGCACCGATCCGTCGTCGCTCGTGAGGTGCTGGAAGAAGACGACGTCGATGGGCTTCTGGCCGGCGAAGAGCACGGCCGATGCGTCCAGGTCGATCGCGCCGCCGCCGGTGAGCCTGGCCAGGAAGCCCTTGCGGCGTGCCGCCTGCCAGCCGAGCCCCATACGGACGGCGGTCAGGGAGCTGCCGTCGGACTTGCTGAGGCTGATCTGCTGGCCCTTGGTGAGGTTCACGGACATGAGGAGAGTTCTCCCTTGGCAGTACGACGTGTGTCGTGGGGTCCCGCCGCGCCCTCGGTGAGTTCGCTGTGCACCGCGAGGCCCGGCGGGGACACCGGGAGGGTCAGACGTTGACGCCGAAGTCCTGGGCGATGCCCCGAAGGCCGGAGGCATAGCCCTGCCCGACCGCGCGGAACTTCCACTCCGTGCCGTGGCGGTAGATCTCGCCGAAGACCATGGCGGTCTCCGTGGAGGCGTCCTCGGAGAGGTCGTAGCGGGCGATCTCCTGGTTGTTCGCCTGGTTCACGACGCGGATGAAGGCGTTGCGGACCTGGCCGAAGGAGTGGCTGCGGCTCTCGGCGTCGTGGATGGAGACCGGCACGACGATCTTTGCGACGTCGGCGGGTACGGCGGCCAGGTCGACCTTGATCGTCTCGTCGTCGCCCTCCCCCTCGCCGGTGAGGTTGTCGCCGGTGTGCTCGACCGAACCGTCGGGGCTCTTCAGGTTGTTGAAGAACACGAAGTGCTGGTCGGAGAGGACCTTGCCGGACTCGTCACAGAGCAGCGCGGACGCGTCGAGGTCGTAGTCGGTGCCGGTCGTGGTGCGCACGTCCCAGCCCAGGCCCACCAGGACGGCGGTCAGTCCCGGGGCCTCCTTGCTCAGGGATACGTTGCCGCCCTTGGCCAGGGAAACTCCCACTGCTCTCCTCCTCATTGGCTGCTGACCGGACCGGTTCGCGGCCCGGACGTCAAAATCTACAGCAATGTAGAAGCAGCGGACAGGGCACCCCTGCCTGCGGGGCTCCGAGCCGGCGCGCACGTCAGAGGTCGAGGACCAGTCGCGGGCAGGCGGCGCGTGAGACGCACGGGAACATCGCGTCGTGGGCAGCCTGTTCCTCGGGGGCGAGCAGGGAGTCGCGGTGGTCGACCGTGCCTGACAGGACGCCGGTCTCGCACGTTCCGCAGGTGCCTTCCCTGCAGGAGGACAGGATCGGCACGCCCGCCGCCTCGAGCGCTTCCAGGGCGCTCTGCCCGGCGGACACCTCGACCGTGCGCCCGGAGCGGGCGAGTTCGATGACGAACGGCTCGTCACGGGTGTTCGGGGCATTCGGGGCCGGGCTCTTGGGAGCGAATCGCTCCACGTGCAGCGCGCCCGCGGGCCAGTCGGCGCAGTGTTCCTGGACGGCCTGCAGTAGCCCTTCGGGGCCACAGCAGTAGATGAGGGTGTCCGGCTGCGGAGCGCCCAACAGCCGTTCCAGGTCGAGCAGTCCGTGTTCGTCCTGTGGGCGCAGCGAGACCCGCTCGCCATAGCCCTCACGCAGCTCCTCGTAGCACGCCATCGTGGAGCGGTCGCGACCGCCATAGACCAACTGCCAGTCGGCGCCGCGGTGTTGGGCCTCGGCGAGCATCGGCAGGATGGGGGTGATGCCGATGCCGCCCGCGAGGAAGAGGTACCTGGGCGACGGCACGAGCGGGAAGTTGTTGCGCGGGCCCCGCACCCGTATCTCCGCGCCCTCGGCGACGTGCTCGTGCACGAACCGTGAGCCGCCCCGCCCGTCCGGCTCCCGCGCCACCGCCAGCTGCCAACGTGCGGCGTCTGCCGGGTCCGAGCACAGCGAGTAGGGACGTACCAGGTCCGGGCCCAGGACGAGGTCGACGTGGGCGCCCGGACTCCACGCGGGCAGATCGGCGCCCGACGGGTGGGTGAGGGTCAGGCGTACGACGTTGTCCGTGAGGTGTTCCTTGGCGCTCACAGTCAGGGTGAGGTCCGCTTCGGAGGCGAGCGGGGTGGCGGTTGTGGCCCTCGTGCCCGGCGGGCTCGTGGTCGTCACGGTGCTCCTTGCAGGGATGTTGTGGGTTCCAGCGCCGTGCGGCGGCTCGCCGTGGGCCGCGGCAGGGACGGCCGGTGCTCCGGGGCGGCACTCCGGCCCGGCTCGGGCCCGGGTCGGGGGCGGAGGGCTGCGGGGTCGCCGCCCGGTGTGTCGGTGGCGTCGGCGCGGTGGTCGTCGGGATGGCCGAGGAGCCAGTCCCACAGGGGCACCGGGTCCTCGAACTCCCGCTCCGCGCCGCAGTGGCAGACGGCGAGAAGCCGGTCGGTGCCGAGGAGCCAGTGGATGCGGTGGACGCGCTCGCCGCTCAGGGCGGGCGGGTGCAACGGGTTCACCGGGCCGCCCCCGCGGCCGGAGCGGCCGCGCGGGTCTCGCCCTCCTGCGCCAGGCGGGCGAGGATGCGCCGTGCGGCCAGGCCGCCGGTGTCGATGTTGATGCTCAGCTCCTGATAGCCGGGCTTCTCGGTGTCCAGGGACTTCTGCAGCACGTTGAGGGCGTCGACGTCCTGCATCACCACGGTGTGGTTGTTCGCGTGCAGATAGTCGGTGACCTTCTGGTCGTCGAGGGCGAAGTCCCGGGCGACGGCCCAGAAGTCGTACGTCGTCTTCTGCGTGGACGGCGTGATGGCGTAGACGACCTCCACGTGGAAGGCCTCCGGGTCGCTGCCGTCGGCCGCCGGTGCCGCCGCGCCGGCCGGGGCGACGCGCGAGTGCAGCAGGTACAGGCACGGGGCGTGGTACTCGATGTCCTGCCAGCGGGTGATACGGCCTTCGATGCCAGTGGACTCGGCGTAGAACGGCGGGCACGCGGCGTCGTCCATGTGCCGGCTGACGTGGACGATCCCCGCGCCGTCGTCGACCTCGGTGGTGATGGGCGTCTCGGCGACCTCGGGGGTGCCGATGTAACCGCCGTGCAGATACGTCTCGTGGGAGAGGTCCATGAGGTTGTCGACCAGGAGGCCGTAGTCGCAGTCGATCGGTTCCATGCCCGAAACCACCGTGTACGCGGACGAGTTGAGCCAGGGCGCGCGCGGCGGCACGGTGGCGCCCGGGTCGCGGTCGCCGATCCACACCCACACGAACGCGTCCTGCTCGACGACCGGGTACGCGGCCAGGCGGGCCGTGCGCGGGACGCGCTGCTGGCCCGGGACGAAGACGCAGCGGCCGTCGGTGCCGTAGGTGAAGCCGTGGTAGCCGCACATCACCCGGTCGCCGTCGAGCCGGCTCGGTGCCTGCGACAGCGGGAAGCGGCGGTGCACGCAGCGGTCGGAGAGTGCCACGGCCTGCCCGTCCTCGGTGCGGTACAGCAGGATCGGCTCGTCCAGGACGGTACGGCCGAGGAGTTCGCGGCCCACCTCACGGGCGTAGGCGGCGACGTACCACTGGTTGCGTGCGAACGCGGTCATGGGCTGCTCCTTCGCGGCGGTGCGCAGGCGGGTGCCTCGGCTGTGGGGCCCATCGTGCAGAGGTCCACGCCGCCCACCCAGCGCGCTTTCCGTATGCCGGGAAACGCGTCTGGCGTCATGCCGGGAAACGCGTCTGGCGTCCGGGGTGCGCGAGGGCGCCGCCGTCCGGGCAACTCAATTCGGCCTGGTTCAGGGGTGGTTCAGGACCCGGAGGCGCCCATGGCCCGCGACATCGCCCGTGCGCTGGTGCCGACGAGCCCGGCCAGGGCTCGTGGCGAGGTGGTGCCGTGGCGGACGACCAGCGACACGGCGGCGACCACCTCGTCGCGCTCGCCGCGCACCGGGGCGGCGACCGACAGGGCGTCCATGGTGACCTGGCGGTCGCTGACCGCGTACCCGTGGGCGCGGATCTCGGCCAGCATGGACCGCAGCGTGCGCGGGTCGGTGACGGTGCGTTCGGTGAAGCGCTCGAAGGGGCCGGCGAGGACCTGCTCCTGCACGTCCTGCGGCGCGTGGGCGAGGAGGACGAGGCCGACACCGGTGGCGGTCAGGGCGAAGCGCCCGCCGACGCGGGTGAGGACGGGCACCGCGCCGGATCCGGCGATCCGCTCGACGAAGACCACCTCGCAGCCTTCGCGCACCGCGAGCTGCACGTTCTCATGGGTGATCTGGGAGAGGTCCTCCAGGAAGGGCAGCGCACGCTCCCGCAGGCCGAGGCCGCGCGGCGCCAGGGAGCCGACTTCCCACAGGCGCAGGCCGATCCGGTAGCGGCCGTCCGCGCCGCGCTCCAGGGCGCCCCAGGCGATCAGGTCGGCGAGCATCCGGTGCACGGTCGACACGGGAAGCCCCGCACGCCGCGCCAGTTCGCTCAGCGTCATCGCCGGATGCCGTGCGCTGAACGCCCCCAGGATCTGCAGCGCACGGCCCAGGACGGGCCCGGTGCCGGGACCGGAACCACCGCCTCGGCCCGCCGCACGCCCTGGCTGCTGCGCGCCGTTTGTGCGCTCCGGCTGCTGCGCGCCCCCTGCGGGCCCCGGTTCCCGTGCCGGCCTCCGCTCCACGCCGCTCCCGCCGCCTCGACCGCTCCGCTGCGGCGGACAGTGTGCAGGACCAGGAGGTGTCTGTCGAGAGGCGCCCCCCTGACAGGGGTCACGCGTCAAACTCGGCGCCGATATGCGCGAGCACCGGGGCGGCGCCGTCCTCGGTGGCGAGGTGGCGGGCGAGTTCGGCCGCGCGACGGCTGTGGACCGGATCGGTCACGGCGGCGGTGATCGCGGCGCCGAGGGCTTCGGCCGTGAGGTCCTGGAACGGCAGGGACCGGGGGGCGACTCCCAGCTGCTGCAGCCGGGATGCCCAGAAGGGCTGGTCGGCCATGACCGGGACCGGCACGGCGGGTACTCCCGCGCGCAGTGCGGCACCGGTGGTGCCCGCCCCGGCGTGGTGGACCACGGCGGCCGTGCGCGGGAAGAGCCAGTCGTGCGGCACATCGCCGACGGCCATGATGTCCGCGCCGCCGCCGCTCAGTTCGGCCCATCCCGCCTGGACGACCGCCCGCACGCCCGCCCGTGCGACCGCCGCGGTCACCAGTTCGCTGAGCCGTTCCCCGTGGCCCGGTGCCATGCTGCCGAACCCGATGAACACCGGGGGCGGACCGGCCTGGAGGAAGTCGGCCAGTGCGGCCGGGGGCTGCCAGCCGTCCGGCCGGCAGGGCCACCAGTAGCCCCCCACTTCGGCGTGGGACGGCCAGTCCTCGGGGCGCGGCACCACCAGCGGGCTGTATCCGTGGAACGCCGGCCGGACGTCTCCGTGCCCGGCCGGCACGCCCGACGGCAGGCCGAGGCGGGTGCGCAGCCGGGCCGTGGCGTCGGCGAAGAGTGCTCCCGCACGGCTGATCACCGTCCGGCCCGCGGCGAGATTGCCCTCGGGTCCCTGGTCGCCGTCGCCTCGCGCGTTGGGCAGCGGGAACTCCCTGGTGGCGAACGACGGTGCGAGGTAGGTGCCGATGACCGGGACCCCGAACGCGTCGCCTGCCGTCCGGCTGAGTGGCGCCGGGCCGAAGGCGGTGAGCACCAGGTCGGCCCCCTCCCCCACGGCTGCCGCCACCCCGCCGGCGAGCCCGTCCACGTACGCCGTCATCACGGCGCGGACCTCCTCGGGCGACGCCGCCCGTTCTCGGGCCCGGATCAGCTCCTGCGGGTCTCCCGGCATGGGCCGGCACTCGAGACCGCACCCCTCGACGAGTGCGGCCAGGGACGGGTGAACGGCCACGGCCACCTCGTGCCCCACGTCCAGGAGCCGACGCCCCAGGCCCGTGAAGGGCGCCACGTCTCCCCGTGAACCGGCGGTGATGATCACAATCCTCATGCAGTGATTGTCCACGGCGCGTGCCGCCCGATCACGGCAGGCACCTTCCTGCCCGCCTGCCGCCCGCCCTCGCCTGGAACTGGAAGCCGCCTGCGCTGCGTACTCCTCTCGTCCTGTCAGCGGTTACTGTCGGCCGGGCAGGCCTGGCGGCTTTCGGGGATCCAGTGCGTGCGCGCGGGTTCGTTGAGTTTGAAGGCCCCGCAGCGCAGCGCCACGGTCAGCCCTTTCGCGGTGGGGTGCAGGATGACCAGGGCCTTGTTCAGCGGCGGCTTGGCACCGTAGCGCTCGGGGAATTGCACGACGCCACTGGCTCCCTGGAAGGAGAGTTCCTCGTCGAGCTTCGACTTGACCAGTTCCGTGTTGGCCGTACCGGGACGGTTATGGCCCGAAGTGCTGTTGTAGGCACGGTCCGTGGCCAGGGACAGCGTCTTCAGGGCGTCGTGCGCCAGGGCGACATGGCCGTCGTTGAGCCAGGGGTCCCGGGCCGTGAAGGCCTGGACGTAGAGGCGGAAGAGCGTGCCGGCCTCGTCGCTGTTGTCCTGATGCGTCTCGGGCAGGACGTGCACGGTGTGGTAGAGGCTGAGCCATTTCTCCATGTACGGGCGGTACTTGCCGCGCAGTGCGGTGCTGGTCAGGTCGTTGCTGCCGAGCACGGTGAGGGGCAGCCCCGCGCACCCGGAGTCGGGGCCGTAGCGCTCCACGAACGCCGAGAAGTGGCGGACGCGCGCCGCCCAGTACACGACGGTGGCCGGGTTCTTCTTGACCCTGGCGCACACCGTGCGGGCGATGTCGTCGGGAGTCACACCTGCGCTCTGCTCGGACAGGGCCAGCTTTTCGGCGCCTGCGCCGAACTTCTTCGCGAACATGGTGCCGAGTTCGTCGCTGAACAGGTCGTTGGGGTCGTGGACGACGAGGGCGTGGTCGGCCGTCGTGCACTGTCCCTCGCCCGTGGAGATGGTACGGGCGTGGCGCGCGAACTGCGCGGCCACGGTCGACTCCCGGCTGTTGCTCGGGGCCATGGGGCGGTAGTACGTCAGATCCGCCTGCATCGCGTCGGCCGTCGCCGTCGTGGCGATCACGGGTATCTGCCCGTCGTTGAGGATCTTCGCGGCCTGCCGGGTGACACTGCGGCTCTCGGAGAAGCCGACGACGCCCACCACCGTCCGGTGGTCCTTGCTCTCCTTGTGGCGTTCGGCCTGCTTCACCACGGATTTCGCATGTGCGGGAGCATCGGCGAACTTCTCGCCGGTGTCGCGCACGTCGACGTAGACACGCACCCGGTCCCGGTCGTCGACAGCGGCCGCGTTCAGCCGCTGCTGGGCCAGCCACAGTCCGCGCAGTTCGGGAATCGCGCCGTTGTCGATGGCTTCCTCCCGGTCCTCGGGCACCGTCGCGCCCAGGTAGACCACCCTGCGGACCGGCTTGTCGCGGCGCTCGGCCTTCAGCGCCTGGGAGTTGAGGGCGTCGATCGAGGCGCGGATCGCCTTGTACTGCTCCGCCGGCGTGTTTCCGTCGGCATCAGCGCTGCCGGCCGGCTCCTGTGCCCCTTGCTGTGCGGCCGTGACCGCCTGCCCCCGGAAGCACTCCGGTTCGGCGGGACCACCGGAACCCCCGGGCAAGAACCGGACACTCGTCACGATCAGCGCTCCGACGACGGCCGCGGCCATCAGCGAGGCCTCCGTGGCCGGCCTGATGCGCGGCCAGGGCCTGGGCGACTCGACGGGCAGGACGTGCAGACCGCCACCGATCCACCTGCCGCGCAGCGGCACCAGCAACGGCTCCACCACGGTGGGCAGCGGCGTCGGGCTGAAGCGATCCGCTCCGTCGCGCAGGTTCGCGCATCGGGCCCAGTGCCGCCGCGGCAGGTCGTAGTCGGCGGGCCGGCCCGCGGCGACCACGACCACGCCCCCTGCCCGCAGCTGCGCGGAGGCACTGACACAGGCGCGCAGAAAGCGCCCGGCCATGGCGGGGTAGGAGCGCAGCCGTACATTCCACTCCTCCACCGACGCCTGCGGGCCCGGGCGGGCCGGGACCGGCGGGAGGTCGAGGAACAGCACCCGGCGGGTGCGGCGCCTGCGCGACCAGGGTCCCCTTCCGGGCCGGGCGGCCTGAAGATCCGCGAGAAGGGCACGCAGCAGCAGCTCTTCCAGGTCCTGTCGTGCCTCGTCGGCGGCGGCGCCGAAGCCTTCGGTGGCCTCGTCGCCGTGAGGCACCAGGCGGGCGGACTCGCGCTGCAGGAGTTCCGCGACGAAGTGGAAGAGCGAGTGCTCGGTGGTGCCGAGCCGGCGCCACTGCTCGTACCAGTTGCGCCGGTTGGGCCGGCCCGTCAGCCGTCGTGGCTTCAGCAGCCGCCGTGACCACCAGGCGGCCCAGCACCAGCGGGGGAAGGTGTAAAGCACCTGCTGCCCGAAGAGCGCGATCAGCGTGCCGACCGGCGCCAGCACGCCCTCGAAGGACACATCGCGCACACCGGCCAGCCAGTGCAGCACGCCGCCGTCCGCCTCCTCCGCGCGCAACGAGTAGGTACGGTCGCGCAGTTCGCGCGCGGTGGGGTGGCGGCCGGGATCGGCGCGGAACTCCTCGGTGACGTCCCGCATCAGCCGCAGGTTGCGGCAGGACAGCCGGGCCCCTTTGGGCGGGGTGCTGCCGCACAGGCTCGCTGCCGCCTGCAGGGTCAGATACTCCTTGCCCGGTGACTCCGGCGGCCTCCGCGACAGACGGGCGTACGGCGTGGCCGTGTGTTCTCCGGGCACGGCAAGCATGTGCTCGAGGCCGGTCAGGACCTGGTCGGTCCGCTCCCCGATCAGGGACACGTCCTCGGTGTCCACGTCCAGGGCCACCAGTGGCAGCCCCTCGCTGCGCAGGGCACGCCGCCAGTTCGGCGGCGCGACGGCCTGCCGGAACGCCTGGGTGAAGTGGTGCGATCCTTCGCCATCCGGGAATTCCCATGCCATGGCTGCCTCATCAGGGTTGCGACACGGATTTGGTGGGGTCGTGCCTTCGAAGGCGTGGCTCGGCGCACCTCTCAAGGGGCGTGGATGCGCCGCGAGTTGATGCATCGTCACCGTAGAGGATTGTGGAACAATCCAACAAGAGAATGCGTGAATGTTCGCTCGGAAACGGTCTCCGTACGGCCACCCCCGGGCCAGGGCGGTGCGACGCCGTCCGGGCCGGGAGCGGAGTCAACTCGCCCACGCCTACACGCTGTTGGGGCGCCGGATCACCGCCGGGCGCGGAACCCCGTCCGCCGCGCGCTCGCACCGCCGACGGGCGCTGTGAGCCTGACGCAAATCCGTCGGAGCCCGCCCGTTGACAGAACCGGCGCGGCGGTACAAGGAAGGTGAGGCAAGGAGGCCAGACGGTGCGGCACCCGGAGCTCAAGGAACTCCCCCGGGTGTGCGGCTCGTACCTTCAACGACGTCATATCCCGACGCAGGGACGGAGGAGCCACATGAGGGACGAAGGCGCCAGGACGGTGGAGGTGCCCGATGGCTCTGCGTGAGGGCGCCGCTTCCGTGACCCAGTGGGCGATCGCACAGCGGCTGCCCCGCACGGTACTGCGGCTTGCAATGCTGCGGGGCGACCCGCTCGCCCGGCTCCTGCTCCAGCCCGACCGCCGCCAACCGACCTCGGCCATGGACGGGATACGGCACCGGGGCGAGCTGGTGTTCACCTCGCCGGGACTCGCTGCGGCAGCGGGCCATGCCGCGGCCAACTCGGTGCTGCGCAGCGATGCGTTCGGCGTGGGCGGCGGGCATGGTGAACTCCCGCCGCTGCTCCGGCGGACCCTTGACCGGGTGATGCGCGAGAGGGCGCGTGGGCCGATCGATCCGCCGTCGATGCTCGCCGTGGACCCGCCGCAGCACACCCGCTACCGCAAGCTGGTGTCACGGGCCTTCACGGCACGTCAGGTCCGGTCTCTCGAGGAGCGGGTGACCGGGACGGCGACCCGGCTGCTCGACGAGCTCCAGGCCGAAGGGGTGCGGGAGTTCGATCTCGTCACGCGGTACGCGTCCCTGCTTCCGGTGGCGGTGATCGGTGACCTCCTCGGGGTGCGCGAGGAGGACCAGGAGGATCTGTTGCGCTGGGGCGACTCGGCGGCACTGCTGCTCGACCCGGGACTGACGTGGCGGGGGTACCGGCGGGGCGAGCGGGCCGTGCAGGCGATGGCCGACTGGTTCGCCGGGCACGTACACCGGCTGCGGGCCGACCCGGGCGAGGACCTGCTGAGCAGGCTCGCGGCGCTGGAAGGCGACGACGCGCTGGACGAGCTGGAACTGCGCGCGGTCGGCCTGCTCGTGCTGGGGGCGGGATTCGAGACGACGGTGAGCCTGATCAGCAACGCGGTGATGCTCTTCGGCCGCCACCCGCGACAGCTGGAGACCGTCCGGGAGGATCCCGCACTGTGGGAGAACGCGGTGGACGAGGTGCTGCGTCACGACTCCCCCGTGCAGCTCACGCTGCGGACCGCGTACCAGGACACGGTGGTGGAGGGGGTGGAGATACCGCGGGGGCAGTCGGTGGTGGTGCTGCTCGCCGGCGCGAACCGCGACCCCGCCGTGTTCGACGCTCCCCACGTCTTCGACGTGACACGGAAGAACGCATCCGAGCATCTGGCCTTCTCGGCCGGTGTGCACTATTGCCTGGGGGCGAGCCTGGCCCGGCTCGAGGGAGCGGTGGGTCTGCGCCTGCTCTACGAGCGCTTCCCCGGACTGCGGCCCGTGGGCCGCGCCCGTCGCCGCGAAACGCGGGTCCTGCGGGGGTACGCGCACCTGCCCGTGACGGTGACCTGACTGACGGAAGCCGCGGTGGGCGCCGGTCGTGCCGGGCGTGGGTGCAGGCAGGCACGGGCATGCGACGCCCACCCCGGCTCGGCTGTCACCACCGGGAGCACCGGGAGCACCGGGAGCACCGGGAGCACCGGGAGCACCGGGAGCACCGGGCATCAACGCCCTGGCCCTGCCTGCCGATTAGGCTCACCGGCATGGTCATGACTTCGCCGACGTACGACGATGTGGTGCGCGCTCACGAGCGCATCGCCGGGCACGCCCACCGCACCCCCGTCCTCACTTCCCGCCTCACCGACGCCGAGTTCGGCGGGCGCTACTTCTTCAAGGCCGAGAACCTCCAGCGCATGGGCGCGTTCAAGTTCCGCGGCGCCTACAACGCGCTGTCCCGGCTCACGCCCGAGCAGCGGCGAGCGGGTGTCGTCGCGTACTCCTCCGGCAATCACGCCCAGGCCGTCGCGCTCTCCGCGCGTCTCCTCGATGTCCCGGCGACCATCGTGATGCCCCACGACGCGCCGGCCGCGAAGCTCGCCGCGACCAAGGAATACGGCGCCGACGTCGTCTCGTACGACCGCTACAGCGGGGACCCCGAGGAGATCGCACAGGCGCTTTCCGCCGAGCGCGGGCTGACCTTCGTCCCGCCCTACGACCATCCCGACATCATCGCCGGGCAGGGCACCGCGGCGAAGGAACTCTTCGAGGACGCGGGCGAGTTGGACGCCCTGTTCGTGCCGCTGGGCGGCGGCGGACTGCTCTCCGGGACGCTGCTGGCCGCCGGGGCGCTGGCGCCGCGCTGTGCGGTGTACGGGGTCGAGCCCGAGGCCGGCAACGACGGACAGCTCTCGCTGCGGCGCGGCGGGATCGTTCACATCGACACCCCGCAGACCATCGCCGACGGCGCCCAGACGCAGCACCTGGGCGCCCACACCTACCCCGTCATCCGCGACCGGGTCACGGATGTGCTCACGGCGACCGACGCCCAACTCGCCGACTGCATGCGGTGGTTCGCCTCCCGGATGAAGGCCGTCGTGGAGCCCACCGGCTGCCTCGGCCTCGCCGCCGCCCGTGAGCGCAGTGCCGAACTGCGCGGCAAGCGCATCGGCGTGATCATCAGCGGCGGCAATGTCGACCTGAACCGCTACGCCCAGCTCCTCACGGCTCCGCACTGACGCCACGCGCCGGGGCGTACAGGAGCGGACATGAGCGGACATGAGTCGGTGCCTCTCGTGGCGACGGTACGAAAGTCGCCCCGGCAGGGCCTTCGGTCCCTTGCCGCACCCCGGTCGCGCCCTGCCCCAGAAATGCGGTCCCTGCAGGTGAGGCCGCCCTCAGGGCGACTTCAGGTCGGCTTCAGGTTGCCCGGGAAGAGTGTTCTCGTCGCAGCCGAACGGCAGCGACAGCACAGGACCGCTGGGAAGGACCCATTCATGAAGCGCAACATCGTCATCGCCACCACCGCTCTGGCCGCGGCCGCCCTCATCGGCGGCGGTACCGCGATCGCCTTCGCGACCGGCGACGACGGTGCGTCCACCGCGTCCTCGGCCGGGTCCGACAGGGCCGCCGCGAAGACGGCGAAGGGTGACGACCGGGGCGGCCGGGACGACAGGGGCGGCAGGAGCGGCACTGCCAACCAGGTCGACCGCGACGACGCGGCAGCGGCCGGCTCCGCGAAGCTGACCGCCGCCCGCGTCATCGACGCCGCGCTCAAGGCACAGCCGGGCACCGCCGTCTCCGCCGACCTGGACGACGACGGCGACGACGACGAGGAGGACGGTGCCAAGGTCGGCGCCGCGCACTGGGACGTCGAGATCCTCGGCAACGGCTCCACCTGGTACGAGGTGAAGGTCGACCCGGCCACCGGAAGGATCCTGGGCAAGGAGACCGACCGGGACGATGACGACGACGCCCGCGAGGCCCGCTCCACCCTCAAGTCCGCCTCCGTGAACGCCAAGCAGGCCGCCGAGGCCGCCGCCGCGAAGGGCGTCGTGACCTCCGTCGACCTGGACGAGGCCGACGACGACCGCCGGGACGCGCACTGGGATGTGGAGACCACCGGCGCCAAGGGCGGCGAAGGCCGCGACTGGCACGTCCACCTGAAGACGGCGAAGGTCACTCCGGACCAGGATGACCAGGACGGCCACGACGGCCAGGGCAAGGACGACGACCGGAACGACTGATCCGGCTATACCGCCGCCGCGTCCCCGGCCGGCGCCGGCCGTACGCTCCCGATGACCGGCGCCGGCCGAGCGGGCGCTACGGACGGAAAGTGCTCGACGCCTTCCGCGGCGGTGGAGGACGAAGCGAAGGTGAACGCGCGCGGCGACGGCCCGTTGGCGCGCAGGTCCGCCAGCCGGTCCAGGGCCTCGCCGACGGTCGGGATGTGACCGGCGGGGACCCACCAGAGCACGAGGTGCGCCTCGACGTGCCGCTCGAACCACTCGCGGCGCCCTCGCATCATCTCCAGATGCCCGCTGCGGTAGGTGAAGTCCCACAGCGCCTCCTGGGACTCCCACACCGACAGGTTGACGATGACGTTCTCGCCCGCCGGGCGCAGTCCGGTGGCGTCGGCCGCGCCGTCCTCCACCAGGCGCCATACAAAGCCGGGCGCGTCGTCGGCGGCTGCGTTGACCGGGTCGAGCATCTCGACGAACGGTGCGATGCGCGGGTCGTCGAGCGGGTGGAGGAGCGTGGCGACATTGAGCTCGGCGAGGTGGGCGGCAGGCGCGGATGCGGTCATGGCCTCATCCCAGCACGGCCCGCTTTTCTATGTCAATAATGATTAGTTTTAGAACTTTGCGGCACTCGCCTCCACCACTACGCAGCACTCCCCCGGCCGGGCATCCATACGGGCACGGACAGGACCGTCCGTGCCGAACAGCCCCTCCAGCAACGCGAGATTCATCCCGCAGACGAGCGGCGGGAAGCGTTCGGCGACGGCATGGAAAGGGCAGTTGCGCATACGGACGACGCGCGCGGCCGCCCCGGCCGCGCTGTCGGTGCCCTGAACTGCCTCGACGTCTTCCGCATCTCCGGCGTCTTCGAAGTGCGGTTCGTAGCCGCGGGCGGCCAGCATCTCCAGTGCCTCGTCGAGGCCGCCGCAAGGCGCCGCCGAGCCGCGCAGATCCTCGCCCCGGCGGCGTGCCGCAGCGAAGAGCCCCGCGTCAAGGCCGGCCTGCTCGGCGGCCTCGGCGAGCAGCTCGGCGGCGGTGCGGTAGTCGCGGGCGGGCAACGACACCACTCGCTCGGCCCGCACGCGCGTGTAGACCTTGGCGGGCCGGCCCGCCCCCGGGCCGGAGCGGCCCGTCAGGCGGCGGCTTCCGACGTCCAGGAGCCCGGCCTCGGCCAGCTTGTCCAGGTGGTGCGCGGCGAGGGTACGCGCCACCCCGGCCGCCTCGGCGGCCTCGTTGCGGCCGACTTCGCGGCCCTGCGCCGCCACGTACTCGTACAAGCGGCGCCGCACCGGATCCTGCAAGGCCGCGATCGCGTCGATGTCTTCCACGTCTCCCACCCCGCCAGTCTAGGAACAACACTGGTTGGAGATAGAAAGCGGGACGCGGACCGGCGTCGCAACCCGCGTCCGGACCGCACGGACCGCTCGTACCGCTCAGAGTTTCCCGCTGGACGGCGCGCGGCCGGTCGCGGCTGTCAGGAGCGCCCCGAGCGCCAGCGCGCCGCCCAGCCACATCGCCGAGGTGATGCCGATGCCGTCGGCGGCCTGACCGCCCACGAACGCGCCCAGGGCGATGGCGCCGTTGAAGACGCCGACGAACAAGGAGGAGGCGCCTTCCCGGGCTTGGGGTGACGAGGCCGCCAGGATCCAGGTCTGCGTACTCACCGAAACTCCGCCGTAGCTGAGTCCCCACACAGCCATCAGTACGCCTGCCACCGGAAGCGACCCGCCGACCGCCGGAAGCAGCAGCACCGTGGCCGCGAGGACGGCGCTGATCACCATCAGCGTCCTGCGGGGTGAGCGGCCGGCCCCCGCCCCGGAGATGAAGTTGCCCACGACTCCGGCGATTCCGTAGACCAGGAGCAGCGTGCCGATGGTGCCCGCACCGGCCCCGGAGACATCCTCCAGAACCGGCCGGACGTAGGTGTACGCGGCAAAGTGCCCGGTGACCAGGAAGGCCACCACGATCAGACCGGTGCGCATCTGGGGTTCGCCGAAGAGCCGCAGCACACCGCGCAGTGGAACGGCCTGCTCCGCGGGCAGCCCGGGCAGGAACACCGCCATCGCGACAAGGACGAGGAGAGCGAGACCCGCGGCCGCCATGAAGGCCGCACGCCATCCGGCGAGTGCGCCGACGTACGCCCCGGCCGGGATGCCGAGCACCGATGCCACGGCGACACCGCTGAAGACCACCGAGGTCGCGGGGCGCACCGACTTCGGCGGCACCAGACGCACGACGATGCCCGACGCGATGGCCCACACACCGCCCATGCCGATGCCGACCAGGACTCGCGCCACCACCATGACACCGAAGTCCGGCGCCCACGCGGCCCCGAGGTTGCCGGTCAGCAGGACAGCCATCAGGACGCACAGCACGAGGCGCCGGTCGAACCGGCCGAGGAGGGACGTCAACAGGGGCGAGGACACCGCGGCCACCAGGCCGGTGATGGCCAGAGTGAGCCCGGCGAGACCTTCGGTGACACCCAGCGACGTGCGCATCGGGGTGAGCAGCCCGACGGGCAGCAACTCGGCCGTGACCACCGTGAACGTACCGGCGGCCATGGCCACCACGCCCAGCCATTCCCGTGGTGTGGCCCGTTCCCGCTCGGCCGGTTTGTCTGTCACTTCTTCCACGTGCGTCATGGGCCAAGCCAATCGATCATGAGCCGCCGGAACAATGGCGAAGGTGTCATCCTTGTATGAGCTGGGCTCATCGATCGGAGCGATCACCGGCAGAGCGAGCCCATCGCCCCCGTCGCATCCGTCGATTCCGTCGATTCCGTCGAACCTGTCGAGAGGTATCTGTGGGCCAGCTGGAGATCCGCGAGGTGGAAGCCTTCCTCGCCGTGGCCGATGAGCTTCACTTCGGTCGGGCCGGCGAGCGCCTTTACGTATCCCAGAGCCGCGTCAGCCAGTTGCTGCGGGCGCTGGAACGCAGCGTCGGCGCCCGCCTCGTCGAGCGCACCAGCCGCCGCGTACGCCTGACGCCGCTCGGCGAAAGCCTGCTCGCGGACCTGCGGCCGGCGTACGACGCTCTGCAGGCGGCCGTCGACGACGCCCGCGCCACCGCCCGTGGCATCGGCGGCGTCCTCCGCATCGGCTTCCAGGGCACCATCAGCGATCAAGTCATGGACGCCATCCGCCTGTTCCACGACAAGTGTCCCGACTGCACCACGGAGATCGTGGAGATCCCCTTCTCGGACCCCTTCGGTCCGCTCCGGCGCCACGAGGTGGACATCGCGGCCGTGCTCCTGCCCGTCGAGGAGGACGACCTCGTGCTCGGGCAGGTCTTCTCCAAGCAGCCGCAGACGCTCGCGGTGGCAGCCGGCCACCCCTTCGCGCGGCGCGACACCCTGGCCGCAGAGGATCTGGCCGGATACCCGCTGATCAGCGTCCAGGGCTCCGCGCCGGAATACTGGCGCCTCGCGCAAGCCCCGCACAGCACCCCCGGCGGCCTCGCCGTCCCGCCCGGACCCACGGTGAGGACCCTGCAAGAGGGGCTGGCCCTGGTGGCGGCCGACCGGGGGGCGATGCTCATGTGCCGCCCGAGCGCCGAGTACTACCGCCACCGCGGCGTCGCGTTCATCCCCGTCGCCGGACTCGAGGATTCCTTCCTCGGGCTCGTATGGCACCGCGACCGCGAGACGGCCCGAACGCGCGCTTTCTCCCAGGCACTTGCCGGCTGCGGCGAGGGGCTCGGCGCGGGACTCTGAGCAGGCGCCGTTCCGGGGACACCCCGAACAATTACAATACAGAGCAGAGCTGTATTGTAATAACCATGAAGGTGGGAGACAGCAGCAGTGGACACGCTCAGAACGGACCCGCGCGCGCCCCGGGACGACCACGAAGCGCCGCGGCCGACGAGGCGGTCCTCGGCGCAGCGCTCGACCTGCTGATCGAGCGGGGCGCGGGGCGGGTCAGCGTCGAGCAGGTCGCGCGCCGGGCCGAGGTCACCCGGGCCACCGTCTACCGGCGCTTTCCGACCCTCACCGAACTGCTTGTGCGGGCGATCGAATGGGAGTACCGGGACACCGCAGCGGGCGCGTTCGACTGGCCGGACACCGACGCGATGATCACGGCGTGGGCAGAGCAGCTCAGCAGCCTTCGCGCGCGCAGTCTCGTCCGCCGCCTCTATGCCACGGTCGACGACCTGCCCGAACTCCTCGCCGCCTACCAGCGAGCTCACGGAGCCCACCGGGGCGAGGCGGTGCGCGCCACGCTTGAACGGGCCCGCGCCGCCGGGCAGTTCCCGCCGGACAGCGACCTCGAGGTGCTGCAGCACATCCTCAGCGGCGCGGCGCTCCAGCATCTCGCGGCCCACCCCGGCGCCGTCGGCACGGCCGACCTCAAGACCTACTTGCTCGCCGTCCTGCGCCAGGCCGGATACCGGCCGTCCCGCTCCAGGGCGGCGCGCCGAGGACGGGACGAAGGACAGGACAGGAGGACGCGATGACTCCGGAGGGCAACGACAGCGCGCGCAGCGCCGGTTGGCTCGGGCGGGATGTCCGCCGCGCCCGCAAGCAGGGCGAAACCGCGCTCGCGCGCCGACGACGGGACCGCCTCGCCGCCATGGTCACGCACGCCCGTGCCACATCTCCGTACTACCGCGAGCTCTACGCCGGTCTGCCCGAGCGCATCGAAGACGCCTCGCTGCTGCCCGTCACCGACAAGAACCGGCTCATGGAACGGTTCGACGACTGGGTGAGCGACAGCCGGGCCGGCCTCGACCAGGTGCGGGCGCTCGCCGACGACCCCGGCCGGATCGGGGAACGCTTCCTCGGGTCCTACATGGTGGCCACCACCTCGGGCACCAGCGGACGGCGCGGCCTGTTCCTGCTCGACGACGGATACCTGAACGTGGCAGCCGCCCTCAACACCCGCGCGCTCACGGAGTATCTGGGCCCCACCGGCCTCGCCAGGGCCACGATGCGCGGCTGGCGCTACGCCCAACTCGTCGCCACCGGCGGGCACTACGCCAGCTTCTCGTCGTACTCACGCCTCATGCGCGAGGGCGGATGGCGCGCCAAGGTGCTGCGCGCCTTCTCGGTGCACACGCCCTTGCCCCAGCTCGTCGACCGTCTCAACTCCTACCGTCCCGCCGTCGTCATCGGCTACGCCAGCACCGTCATGCTCCTCGCCGCCGAGCAGGAAGCCGGCCGCCTGCGCATCGATCCGGTCCTGATCCAGCCCGCGGGCGAGACCATGACACAGGCCGACACCGACCGCATCGCCCGCGCCTTCGGCAGCACGGTGCGTACGTTCTACGGCGCGACGGAGTGCGTCCACCTCAGCCACGGCTGCTCCGAAGGCTGGTACCACGTCAACAGCGACTGGGCCGTGGTCGAACCGGTCGACGCCGACTACCGTCCGACACCGCCCGGCGAGTACTCGCACACCGTCCTGGTCAGCAATCTCGCCAACCGGGTGCAGCCGTTTCTGCGCTACGACCTCGGCGACAGTGTCATGCTGCGCCCCGACCCCTGCCCGTGCGGCAGTCCGCTGCCCGCACTGCGCGTCCAGGGCCGCGCCGGAGACGCCCTCACCTTCCCCACCGCGCACGGCGCACCGGTCCGTCTCAGTCCCCTGGCGGTGAGCACGCTGTTCGACCGCACGCGCGGAGTCGAGTTGTTCCAGGTCGAGCAGGCCGGCCCCAAGGCACTACGCGTGCGTCTGCGCGTCGCCGCCGAGGCCGACCAGGACCGCGTCTGGCAGGACGTCCAGCAGGAGTTGAGCCGACTGCTCGCGGACAACGCGCTCGACGACGTCACCGTCGAACGCTCCGACCAGGCACCGCAGCAGTCGCCCGGCGGCAAGTACCGCACGGTCATCCCGTACGCACCCTGACCACGCCGCCCAGGGGCAGCCGAACTCGTGACCTGAGGTTTTCTGTTGCTCACGCCTCTCCGGCCGTCGGAGAGGGGGCCGCCGACGAGGGCAGGGTCCAGGCGAAGACCGCGCTGAGGGCGATGGCCGAGACGGCCATCAGCAGGCCCGCGCGGACGTCGAACGACGCCGTGACCAGGCCGGCGGCCATGGCTCCGGCGGGTGCCCCCACACCGGAAGAGAGCATGCGCCGCGTGGTGTTGACGCGGCCCTGCAGGGGGCCGGGGGTGACGGTCTGGGCGTAGGTCACGGTGTTGACGATGACCATCAAGTACACGGTTCCCCAGGCCGCGATCGTCGGCAGGGCGAGTCGCCAGTCGGAGGCCAGAGCGGTCAGCAGGCCGAGGGCCGTGCTGGCCGGCAGCGCCACACGCATGATCTGGACGGCCCCGGCCCTTCGGAGCAGACGCGGAAGGGCGAGCGACCCCAACACGCCACCGACACTCCATGCCGTGAACATGAGCCCGATGCGGGGGTCGGACTCCTTGATCCCGAGGCAGCGGTCGGCGAAGATCACGAGTTGTCCGATGAAGGCGCCGCCCGCGAACGACTGCAGGCATCCGGAGACGGTCATGGCCTTCAACTCGGGCTGACCCCACAGGAATCTGAGTCCCTCTCTGATCGACTCAAGAAATCCAGGTCGTTCGACTGCGGCCGACGCGGAGTCGCCGGGCATGTTCGTCAGCGCCCGGATGAGCAACGCCGAAGCCAGAAAAGTGGCCGCGTCCAGGGCAAGCACTCCGGTGGGACGAAGGGCCGCAACCAGGAGACCCGCCATGGCGGTTCCCACGATGCGGACAGTGGTCTCCGCGCCCCAGATCGCGCTGTTGGCCTCGGGGATCTGGGCCTTGCCCACCACCGTCGGCACCACCCCGTATCCAGCCGCATCGAAAAATACGTACAGACTTGAGGACAGGAAAGCGGCAATGACGATATGAGCGGCGCTCAGCGAAGAGAAGGCCGCTGCCAGCGGGATACTCGCCAGGCAAAGGGCGTTCAAAATATCGGCAGCCACCATGAGGCGGCGACGGTTCATCCGGTCGGCAAGCGCCCCGGCCAGAAGACCGAAGAAGACGTAGGGCATCGCCTCGCCGGCCGCGACCAGGGAAACGAGTAGCGGAGACCCGGTTTCCCTGTAGACCAGGATCGGCATGGCCACGTAGGAGACGGCAGATCCTGCGCCGGACAGGACTCTGGAAAGCCAGAACAGGCGGAAATCCCTGTTACGGAAGAGGCGTTGTGGCTGCGCGTCCTCGTCCCGGTCGCTGATGTCCGGCGGTGGTTGTGTCATGAGAGTTTTTAGTCATGCCTGTGGCCGTCTTGTCAACGCCTCCGGCCGCCCGTCCGGCATCGCCCTCTCCCGCCGCCCGGATCGTCGCCATGCCGTTACGGCACCACGGCCACCCCTGGTCAACGGGCCCACTCGCCGGCGAGACCGCACCGTGCCGACCGGGTCGTGACCAGGTGGGAGGCGGTTGAGGCTTCTGTGGGTTGATCCAAACCACCGCGGAAGTTGTTGTATGTGACATGGACCACACCTCCCTTGTGGTGGGTCCGGAGGTCTGGTGGCATCGCTCCCGCCAGACAGGATCGATACTTCGCCACGGGGAGTGCCAGTGCAATCAGAGGCAATGCGGGGAATTGCAGAAGAGGTCCGGGTCGAGAACTCCATCGACCGTTACTATCCCTACATTGCGCCGGCCGCGAAGATGCTCCTCGACGAGGATGCGGCCCACCCTGGTGAGTTCAGTCCAGGCCCTCAACTCCCGGCCATGACCCCGGAGTTCCGCCAGTTCTTTTCCACGTCCCGCCTCGCTTATGCGCCGTTGGGCGACTATGCAGGGAAGCGTCTTTCCTTTCTGAACCTGGCGCAGAATCCGGGTACTCGCACAACGAAGACCTTTGCCTCGCTGGTGGTGGTCGCCCGCGCTGTGCGATTTATTCAGGAGACGGGTCAGCGGGTCATGATTCTGACCCCGTCATCGGCCAACAAGGCCACCGCAATGCGCGATGCGGTGCTGAATGCCATACGCCTGAACTTGGTCACGCCCGACCAACTCAGCGTCTCCGTCGTCGTTCCGGAAGGCTCGACGCCCAAGCTGTGGGAATCCGACCTCAGCCGTGACCTGGAGCTGAAGGATCGCAACCCGGTGTCGGTGTACCCGGGAGCCGAACCAGCCCACGTAAAGGCACTGGCCCGCCATGTGGTCGAGGAGCACGCGGCAGCCTTGAAGGATTCCACCGGCGTGAACCTCTGGTACACGCTCGGCCTGAACAACTACATGGCCGCCGACGTGGTGCGTGCCTTCGCCGAGGCGGATCTCTTTCCCTCCGCCGCGCCTCGTCTGCACGTCCATGCGGTGTCCAGCGCCTACGGACTGCTCGGTCACGCGCAAGGTCACGCCCTGCTGGACGAGTCCGTGCGCGATTCGATGGCACATCCCCGCTATTTCCTGGTCCAGCACCTCGGCGCACCGGACATGGTGCTCAGCCTCTACCACGATTCCACGAGCGCGGATCTGGTGCCCTCGTACGGCTACAACGAATCGACGGGGCTCTACGAGCAGCAGGCGGATCCCAGGTTCCCGTACACGACGATGAACCCCGGCGAAACGCTCGACACCACCTTCTACACTCGAAACCCGCCGACGTCGCCCCGGATGAACAAGCTGATCCAGACGCACGGCGGTGGCGGCATCGTCGTCTCCCTCCATGAGTGTCTGACGAGGTATCCGCAGGTCAGGGCCCTGCTGCGACCGGCGGGCGTGGAGCTGCCCGCCGACCCTCGGGATCTTCGCGAATGGTCCCTGATCATGGCGATGACCGGGATCCTCAACGCTGTCGACCGTGGTCTCGTCCCGGAGGAGGACATCCTCGTGCACGGGTCGGGCTGCTACAGCAAGCACGACTACACCCCCCTGCCCCCGGCCGCCCTGCACCGAGTTGAGACCGGAGAAATGCTCAAGGACGTGGTCTTCAAGGCCGCGCAAGCATGAGGACCGGCTCAGTTACCCGGTGACGGGCGCCCTCACGCCGTGAGTGGCCCCCATACACACGTGGCTGACGTACTCAACCGTGTCCGAAGCCCTCACGCCGGAGTGACGCACGCGCTCACACGCCACGCCGGCTCCTGGAAGGCCCGCCATGAACATCCCCTCGTCGTCGGCAGCACCTCAACCCGCCACAGCAGCCTCCGTTCTGGGCGGGGGCTGGGTCACATTGCCGCACTTCGCGCTCCGCATGTCCGGATTTCCCTTCGAGCTGATGCAACTGCTCGTATCGGACGACGCGACCGGGGCGGCACAACGGCTCGTCAGGGCGCGTCGCGCCGTTGAGCGAGCTGTGGCCGCGTCGCACTCGGCCGACCTGCTCGCGACCGCGCGCAGCCGTGCGGACGGCGCGGCCCTGCGCGCGGTGCGCAAGCGCAAGTTGCCTCCTCCGCAGATCCGGTCCGAGGTTGGTTCCGAGGAAATCCGGGCCATGCTGGAGGAGTTCGCCGGGCTGCTCGACGAAGAGGCGCACGCCAACGAGCGGTTCCTGGAGCTGTTTCCGCTGGAGGAGCTCGCGACGTCCGACCGGGTGCTGACGCTCTTCCAGGAGAGCGCGCAGCTGAGAGACGCCCTGCTGGTCTCCAACGAGAGTTCAGAGCCGGTACTCGCGAACTGGATCGCCAAGACCCGTGAACCCGGGTGGCGTTGGCACAAGGACGACCGCCCCAGGATCGACACGCTCGTCCGGCATCTCCAGCGGGCCTGCGCGAAGAACGACACCACCGGCCATCTGGGCCCCTTCACACTGGGCGTCTTCGCCCCCGGAAGCCGTGGCATGTCCGCGGAGTCCGTGCCGCTGCGACGCCACCCCCTGCTCTCGCGCTGGGCGGGGGAGGCCATCGCGGCGGCCATGCGAGAGGACCCGGAGGTGCTCAGGCAGTGCCGCCCGCGCCGGGCGCCAGGCGCGGCCGTGTCCGGCGACACCCTGACGGTGTTCTCGATCGATTACACGGCGAAGGTCCAGGACGTCGGGGAGGCCACCCGCATCCGTCCGCCGGTACCTCTTGACGCCCTCGACCTCTCCGTCTTCGCTCAGTGCGACGGCGACCGGACGACCGCCCAAGTGGCACGGGAAATCGACCCCAGGTACCGGCCGGGCGATCCGCTGCCCCAGGCCGTGCTCGACTCGTTCGCGCGACTGGAACAGCTGGGAGCCGTCCTCGTGGGACCCGAGCTCCCCTACGGTGTGCCCGACCCGCTGCCCGAACTCGGCGCGTACGAAGGCGATCCGGAGGCGGTCGCCTGGCGCGGCATGCTGCGTCAGGCAGCCCGGCACCTGGGCGACTTCGGCGCGGTGGAGAGCGGCACCGTCGAGCGGCGCGCCGCGCTCGATGCCCTGAAGTCCGACTTCGAGACCTACACGGGCGTTCCGGCGGAACGAGGGCGGGGCACGTTCTACGGCGATCGCAGTGTGCTGCACGAAGACTGCTCGGGACGGTACGCCGACCTGTCCATAGGACATCCTGTGACGGAGTTCCTCGCCGACGAACTCCCGGTCGCCTACGACCTGGCCATGGCGGCACCACGGCTGCGGATCGCCGCCGAGTCCGAGTTGCTCGGCGACTGGTTCGCGACACGGTTCCGGGGGCGCTCGGAGGTCACCCTCTACGACTTCCTCGACGGATTCGTGGCGGACTCCGAGGAGCTTGCCGCGCCGTACGCGAAGATCGACGACGAGGAGACGGACTTCCTCGACCGGGTGGAGAGCGCCTGTCTCTCCGGGGGCACGTACGGGGATGCGGAAGTGACCGTGAGCCCCGACGTGGTGCGCGAGCTTGTGGCCGCGACCGGTGCCAGCCAACCGGTGCTCTGCAATCCGGACTTGATGATCGCGGCCGAGTCGCCCGCCCATCTCGCCACCGGCGACTTCTATGCGGTGATCAGTGAATTGCACGCCAACGAGGAGTCCCTGAGCCACGGCTTGTTCGGCCCGACCCTCGATGAGCGATATCCCGATTTCGCGTACTCGGTTCTCGACGGGTACCGGCAGCTACTTGCGGCGGACGAGGACATCGCCTGCGTCACCCTCGCTCACCGCAACAAGTCCTATATCCGCGTGCCGTTGGACACCGTCGAGATCGAGGCGAGCGGGCGCTCCCCCCGCCCTCGTGAACAGGTCTTCGGCCTGGCCGACCTTCGGGTCACAAGGGTCGAGGGGACCTTGCGACTGCGCCGCCCGGGCAGCGAGCGCTTCCTGCGTATGGCCGCGCTGCCCTACGCCTGGCTGGGGGTGCGGCACAACCCGTTCGTCCCCTTCGGCTTCGCCCGGTGCCAGGGCGGCAAGCTCCTCGCAGGCCGGCACCATGCGCACATGCCCCGGATCCGGATGGGCCCGGTGGTGCTCCAGCGGCAGTCCTGGAGGGTCGCCGCCCCGGATCTCTCCGCACGGCACCGACGGGATGCCTTCTTGAAGGTGCAGGAGCTGCGGCAGGAAGTCGGCCTGACCCGCCATGTCTACGCCAAGATCCCCGGGGAGACGAAGCCCGTGTACTGCGATCTGGACAGCCCGCTGCTGGTGCGGCAACTCACCCGTCTGGCAGGACAGGCGACCGGACCGGTCGAACTGTCGGAGATGCTGCCCGGTCCTGAACACCTGTGGGTGTCCGACCAGGACGGCCACTACACATCCGAGCTGCGTTTCGCCGCATTCTCGGTTCCGGCACCCCACTGACCTACCCATGACCGAGGACAGAACGCCATGTCAGCAGTGACTCCACCCCCGCGCGCTGCGCTGCACCGCAGGCTGCGCATGCACACCGGATACCGCTGGCGCAACAGCGGCCACCCCGTCCTGACCCGGTTGCGTACCGCGCTGGACACCCGCGACGGTGCCGTGTTTCCGGCCGTCAGCTCGTCCTTGGGGAACCTGTCCGTCTCGTACTCGGGTCTGCCCGAAGGGCTCGCCTACACCCTCGAATTCACCGAGCTGCGCCGAGAATCGGGGAACGGGCAAGCGGCACGACGTACGGAGTCCGAGATCTCGGGCAAGGCACTCGGCGACCCTGACCGGCTGCCGGATTCCGACATCACCATTGTCGGCACCAGTGCGGCCAGGGCGCGGCAGTTGCCGACCGACGCCTCGCTGATCGTGCCCATGCGCGTCCACTTCGTCATCGACACCGGCGACGGCGGTTCCGACGCCGTACGACGCAAGATCTCCAAGCGTGAACGCGAGCAGTTCAGACGGGCTGCGCGGCAGCATGAGTGGACGTGGGCCGTCGAACACGATCCGGCCTGGTTCGACGTGTTCTACGAGCGGCTCTACCGCCCCACAATGCGCGCACGCCACGGCGCGCGGGAGCGCACCGAGACCAAGGACGTCTCCTACGAGTGTCTGTTCCGCGAAGGCCGCATGTTCAGCCTTTCGCAGAACGGCGAGCGCGTCGGGGGAGCTCTCTGCCACTGGGACGCCGCCTCCCGCACCCTGACCCTCCGGCTGCTCGGGGTGGTCGACGGTGCGAAGGAGCACTACGACAGCGGGGCCTTCAAGGCCATCTACCACTTCCTCATCGGATGGTCGGCCGACAACGGCGTCCTTGCTCTCGACTTCCAGGGCACGGAACCCTTCCTGAGCAAGGGCACTTACCAGTGGAAGCGCCGGTTCGGGACTCGGGTGGTTCTTCCGCCAAACCATTTCGGGAACAAACGGCTGTGGTTCCAGGTGCGCAACGACACACCCGAGGTGCGGGACTTCCTCGTGGCCAATCCACTCCTGGCGGAAGGGGCGGACGGCGCTCTGGAAGCCGTCTACTTCTACGACGCCGACCGAGCGGCCCGTATCGACTACTCGGCGAAATCCCCTGGTGTGGAACGGGCCCGGCACATCGACCTGGACACATTCCTCGCCAACGTTCCCAAGGGCCTTGCCAGGAGGGCACACTCATGACGACACAGCCGACACAGTGGTACGGATCCGAGCCGATTCCACTCGGTTCACGGCAGCCCGCTCCCACTCTGATCGACGGGCTCACCCAGGCGATGGACGACATCGCCTTCCCGATGTCCCCTGCCTCCCTGCGCCCCGTGGTTCTCCCGAGAGAGTCCTACCAGGAGATGTTCACAGCGGCGGCCGCGCTTCTCCGCCTGCTGCGCCGGACGCTGTTGGAGGCCGCGCCCACGGCAGCCGGCCGGATCGCCGCGCTCGGCGCCGACGAAGAGATGTATCCGCTCTTCATCGATGGCGCCGTCGAAGAGGACTTCGCCACCTGTATCGCCCGCCCCGATGTCATGGTCGACGCCACGGGGCCCAAGTTCGTCGAGTTCAATATCGGCGCCGGGATCGGTGGTGTGGTCGACACCTCGCTGAACTCCGCAGCGTGGATCGAGGCGTATGGCGGCCGTGAGCTGGCACCGTTCACCGGTCCCGACCCGCTCGCCGTACGCGACCAGATATTTGTCAGGGCCGTCCGGGAGCTCGGTGTCAGGCCCGGCGTGGCCATCGTCGGCACAGCCCGGGACCTGAACGGCAGCAGGACGACGCGCTATTACGACGTTCAGGTCGACTCGCTCAGGAGCCAGGGGCTGAAGGCGGAGTTCTTCGAGCCCGAGGATCTCCTCGCCGGACTTGGCCTGCCGGGCCGCCCTCGCTACGACATCGGCCTGCGGCATTTCACCATTCCCGAGTGGCGCGGACACGCGATCGACCTCACTCCGGTCCGCACGGCTCTGGACGCGGGATGCACCCTGATCGCGACACAGACCGCGTATCTCATCTCCAACAAGAAGGTCCTCGGCTGGGTCTCCGAGGGGCAGCCCTGGATGTCGGCCCGCGACCGCGAGACAGTCGAGCGCTACCTTCCGTGGACGCGTGTGGTGAGCGATCGGAGCACACACTGGCGGGGCTCCAGGCGCTCCCTTCCCGAACTGCTCCTCGACAGCCCCGAGGAGTTCGTCCTCAAGCCCGCCATCGGCATGAAGGCGCAGGACGTTCTCGTCGGTCGCCACTGCGACCGCGAACTGTGGAACAGCACGGTGAGCCGGGCCATGGAGCGCGAGGACCACATCGTCCAGGAATACGTGCGTCCCGCTCCATACCCCATGGAGTTCGCGGAAGCCGAGGGGACGGGCAGTTACGAAGCCGAGGTCTTCCCGGTGTTCAGCCCTTACGTATTCGACGACCGACCTGGCGGTTGCATGGTCCGTTATCTGCCGCCCGGCCGGCACGGGGTCGTCAGCATTCACGGGCACGGCGCGTTGCCGACCGTAGCCCTCGCCCGGCGCTGAACCGCGCGCAGGGCGCCTGGCCGTCGGCCGCTCAGAACCTCCGTACCGAAGGAATTCGTGATGTACCGAATCACCCTCACCCCCGAAGAAGCCGCAGAATGCCGTGCGTTGGCCGCGGAGCTGGCTCAGGAGCACGCCTCGGTTGAATCCCAGAAGTTCTTGGACAACGCCGCCGTGTACGCACAGGAACTTCCCCGAGGGCTCCGTACCGGACTCAACGAGTTCCGCCTGAAGGAACCGGAGGTGGTGTGTGTGGTCAGCGGGTTCCGGGTCGACGACAACACCATCGGGGCCACACCGGAACACTGGAAGAACCGGTCGGCCCAGTCGCCCACCCTCGAAGAGGAACTGTTCTTCCTGCTCTGCGGCCAGCTTCTCGGCGACCCCATCGCGTGGGCGACGCAGCAGGAAGGCCGCATCATGCACGATGTCATGCCGATCAAGGGCCATGAGATAGGGCAGTTGGGCACCGGCAGCAGCACCCCGCTGGAGTGGCACACCGAGGACGCCTTCCATCCCTACCGTGCCGACTACGTCGGTTTGATGTGCCTGCGTAATCCCGACGCCGCCGAGACCACCTATGTCGGAATAGCAGATCTGGACCTGGACGAGCAGACCAGGGAGACCCTGAGTGGCGCGTTCTTCCCGCTGATTCCCGACGACGCACACCGGCCGGAGAACCGGGGTGAGCCAGGGGCCGACGCCCCCGTGGCGGAACTGCAGGAACGCAGCTACGCGCGGATCCGGCGCATGCTCGACGAGCCGGAGCCGGTACCGATTCTCTTCGGCGACTCCGCCGACCCCTATCTGCGTGTCCACCCCTACTACATGGCGCCGATCCAGAACGAGGCGGCACGTACTGCCATGACGGTCTTCTCCGAGAAGGTCGAGACGCGTATGCGTAACGCCGTGCTCCAGCCGGGCCAGGTCATCTTCATCGACAACTTCAAGGCGATCCACGGGCGGCGCCCGTTCCAGGCGCGTTACGACGGGAAGGACCGCTGGCTCAAGCGCATCAATGTCACGAGGGATCTCCGTAAGTCGCGTGACGCGCGTACGGCCGCCCACGAGCGCGTCATCTACTGACGGCCGGGTTCGCACTCGGCCACTTCCCTCTACCTGGAGAAAGAATGCCCAGCTATTTGAAGGCGTCGTACGGTTCGGTCTCGGTTTCCTACACGGAGGACCTGGACGGCGGCGGAAACACTTTCGGCCGGACCTACGAGGCGTTCGTCAGACAGCACTTCGGAAGTGTCGAGAGCGTCTTCGAGTGGTGTGCCGGGCCCGGTTTCATCGGCTTCTCGCTCCTGGCGTCCGGTCTTTGCAAGACCCTCGACCTCGGTGACGTGAATCCCGACGCCGAGCGTGCGGTCGAGGCGACCGTGCGGGAGAACGGCCTGGACGGACAGGTACGGTTCCACCTCTCCGATGGCTTCACCCAGATCGCCTCCGATCTCCGGTGGGACCTGATGGTCGGCAACCCGCCGCATGTCAACCAGGCCGCTCCGGCCTCGGAGTACCAGCACAATCACTCGGCGCTGATCTGGAAGGACACGGACTGGTCCATCCACCGGGACTTCTACGCCGCTGCCCCGCGTTTCCTGCATCCCGGAGGATCGGTGATCATCCAGGAGAACTACCGCTTCTCACAGCCGTCGGACTTCACGGACATGATCGAGGGCGCCGGTCTGGAGACCGTCGGCACCTTCGGCTGCGGGCCCGGATTCGAGGACTACTACTTCCTGTGGTCGCGCCTGCCGGAGATGCATTCCCGGGCGGAGAACCCGTCCCGATGAGTACCGCCGACGCGTTTCTCGACCAGTACCTGCGCACCCACCGGTTCCAGATCGGTGTGCCCACGTCGTTCACGGTGTCGCCAGACGGGCAGCGCATCCTGTTCCTGCGCTCGCAGAGCGGGACCGAACCCACCTCGTGTCTCTGGCAGTTCACCTTCGACACAGGCGAAGAAGTGCTGGTGGCAGACCCCGCGCAGGCTTCCGCAGCCACGGGGGACGGTGCCGGGGCCGCGTCCGAAGCCGACGCATGGATGCGGGAGCGAACCCGCGAACGCTCCCGGGGGATCACCGGCTACGCGACCGACGCGGCCGTGTCGATGGCGGTGTTCACGGTCAACGGCCGGATCGGCACCAGCCAGTTGGAGAGTGGAACGACCCGCTTCCTCGACGGTCTCCCGCCGGCTTTCGACCCGCGCCTGTCCCCCGACGGCAGGCACATCGCGTACGTGCACGCGGGCGAGTTGCGCCGTGTCGCCGCCGACGGCTCCGGCGACCGGCTCGTGGCCGCGCCGGATGGCGAACATGTGACGTACGGCCTTGCGGAGCATGTGGCCGCCGAGTCGATGGGACGCCTGCGCGGCTTCTGGTGGTCTCCGGACAGCGAGAAGCTGCTGGTCGCGCGCGTGGATACGGCCAGGGTCCAACGCTGGTACATCAACGATCCCGCCCAGCCGGCCGTGCCGCCCCGGGAGATCTCCTACCCCGCGGCGGGGACCGAGAACGCCGATGTCTCCCTGTGGATCTTCGGCCCGCGCGGGAAACCTGTTCCCGTCACCTGGGACCGCGGGGCGTTCGAGTACGTCGTGGAGGTGAACTGGGACCGGGACGAAGAACCCCTCGTGGTCGTCCAGGACCGCGGCCAGCGCCGCATGCGCGTCCTGCGGGTCGCGACGGACACGGGCCTGACGCGGGTCGTGCATGAGGAGACGGACGCTGCCTGGGTCTCCGTTGTACCCGGCGTTCCGGCCATCACCGCATCGGGCGGCCTGGTGTGGGCGGCCGACCGCGAGGGCACCCGCCGTCTGCTGGTCGACGGCTCGCCGGTCACCCCGCCGGGGCTCCAGGTCCGGGAAGTCGTCGGCACGGACGGGGACACTGTCCACTTCCGTGCCTCGCGGGAGCCGACGCGTACGCACCTGTGGAGCTGGTCGCCCGCCGAGGGACTCGTGCAGGAGACCCGGCTCCCGGGCGTGTGGAACGGGCGGGCTGGTGGCGGGACGGTTGTGTCGTACGGTCGTACGCCGGACCGCGCCGGCTGGTCGGTGGCGGCACACCGGCGCACCGGCGCAGTCTGCACCCTTCGCAGTCTGGCCGAGCAGCCGATGCTCACCCCCAACGTCCGGCACTTGACCGTGGGGCCACGTGAGTTGCGGGTCGCCGTCGTCCTGCCGTCCGGGGCGGACCCGGCGCGCCCCCTGCCCGTGCTGATGGATCCCTACGCCGGGCCGTACCTACAGCGCGTCACCGCGGAACAGGACGGATACCTGCTGCCCCAGTGGCTCGCCGAACAGGGATTCGCCGTCGTCATCGTCGATGGCCGGGGCACTCCGGGCCGCGGCCCGGAGTGGGAGAGGACCATCCACGGGGACATCGCCACCCCGGTCCTCCAGGACCAGGTCGACGGCCTGCACGGGGCCGCCGACGCCCTCAAGTGCCTCGATCTCGGCAGGGTGGGCATCGGCGGCTGGTCCTACGGCGGCTTCCTGGCCGCGTTGGCCGTGCTCCGCAGGCCCGATGTCTTCCATGCCGCGGTGGCTGGTGCTCCGGTCACCGATCAGACCCTCTATGACACCCACTGGCGCGAGCGGCACCTGGGCCACCCGGAGCGTGAACCCGGCAACTACGCACGGTCGTCACTGCTCGAAGATGCGCCCGACTTGGTCAGGCCGCTCATGCTCATCCACGGAACGGCGGACGACAACGTGGTGAGCGCCCATACGTTCCGGCTGTCCGAAGCGCTGCTCCGGGCGGGCCGTCCGCACACCGTCCTGCCGATTCCAGGCAGCGCACACATGGTCGCCGACATCGATATCCAACGGAGCATTCTCAAGATCCAGGTGCGCTTCCTGCAGGACGCCCTCGCCGGAGACCCCGTCACCGTTACTTAGAATCGGCGCCAGGCACTCTCCGGCTTCGGGCAGCACCTGCGTCCGCGCCGCTACCAGGCACGCCGCGGCGCCCGCCGGGGAAGCCGGTGTCGAAGGGGTCCGGCACGGATCCGGACCCCTTCGCCGTCAGCCGAACTGGCCGGGCTGGTAGTCACCGGCGGGCATCTGGAGCATGACGTTGCCGCGGTTGAAGGCGTTGATCACGGTGATGACACCCACCAGGGCCCCGAGTTGGTCCTCGTCGTAGTGCTTGGCGGCGTTCGCCCAGACTGCGTCCGGGACGCCGCCTGCCGCGTCGGCGATACGGGTGGCTTCCTCCGTCAACTCCAGGGCCGCACGCTCCGCGTCGGTGAAGACCGTGGCCTCCCGCCAGGCCGCCACGAGGTTGAGGCGCTCCGCGGATTCCCCGGCGTGCACGGCGTCCTTGAAGTGCATGTCGGTGCAGAAACCACAGCCGTTGATCTGGCTGGCGCGGAGCTTCACCAGTTCCTGTGTCGAGACGGGCAGAGTCGACTCCTCGAGCACCTTGCCTGCCGCGATGATGTGCTTGAAGACCTTGCCGAGGACCGGGTTGGTGAAGGGGTTCAGGCGTGCTTCCATGATGCGCTCCCATGTCGTCGTCTTGCGCCTACACACCTATGACGGACCGGCCCGGCCGGTTGTGACATGGCCTCCTGTGACCTGCGTCTCCCTCCGCTGCGGGCGGCCGCCGCAGGCCGCACGTGCCGCAGCCGCAGTGGCTCAGCAACGCGATTACCTGGGCGCCCCGGCACAGACTCCGGGAAGCGCACCTGGACGAGGTCGACGGAATCCCACCCGGAGCAATCCGCCCGCGTGACCGCTGCGAACCTTTCGCGACCGACAACCCATCAGGGACAACAGGGAGTCAGCCATGCAGCGGAAAACGACTACTACCACCACACGGGGCCGCAGGCGGGCCCAAAGGCTCGCCGTCGCTGTCGCCGCCACCGGTGTTCTCGTGGGCGGCGGGGTCCTCTCGGCGGGTTCGGCCGGCGCCGCCACCTTCTGTGGCGAGACACCGGCCGGCGGCTACGCGTGCATCATCGGACAGGAGGACGGATCGTTCAACTACTACAACAGCGACGGGGAGATCGTCTACAACTGGTGACGCTGCACCACGCCGTCTGACGGGCCCGCAAAGCCCCTGGTAGATGGGTTTTCGACCAAGAGAACCTCCGCTACCGGGGGCTTCGTGTGCTCGTCTGCCGTCCGGCGCCTCCGCCCCCGTCTCCGCCCCGGCCCCCGTCTCCTCCCCCGCCTCCGCCCCGGCCCCCGTCTGCGGAGGCGACCGGTCCGGTCGCATTACCTCTCTCAACTCCCTTGCATCACCGGTCACTTCAGCGTCCACAACGGTCAGTTCTGGTTGTTTGTGATCTCGGAGGGAGAACGGGGGCCCGTTTGTCGTCGGGTGGGTAAGGCGCGCTGCGCTTCCTATCGGACAGATGGAGATCAATTCAGATGACGGCGTCCTTCGAGTGGATCGGGCTCGCCTCGGTCGTGGTGAGCGGGCTGGTTCCCGTAGTTGCCGCCCTGGTTTCCGGCTGTCTTGCGCAGCGGCGGGACCGGGAGCGGACGAAGCCGGGTGTCTCTGCTGGGGAGCAGCGGCACCCGGCTTCGTCCGGGTCGGACGTGCAGGGGGAGGAGGTCGTGCGGGTCGAGGTCACCGGCGCCCGGGACGTCGCGGTCGCCGTCGGCGTGGTGGCGGGGCCGGTCGTGCACGTCTTGTGCACATGCCGAAGGAGCGGGCTCCGTGGTGAGGGATGAGGCGCGAACGGACAGCGTCGTCGTGGACGGCAGCCTGGGGCAGCAACTTCTGGACTATTACGCCACCTTCATGGCGCAGATGCCCGGCACCTTGCGGAGGAAGACGGGTGGGACGCTGTCGCTCCACGCCTGTGAGGACGTGGCGCAGGAGGCGTTCCTCAGAACGGCGCGCCGTCTGCAGTCCGGTCAACTGGACGAGGACGTCAACGTTCCGGCGTATCTGGCGACAGCCGCGGTGAACCTTGTCCGGACCCGCCTGCGTGCGGAGCGGCGCCTTGAACTGACCGGGGAATTGCAGGCGTTGCTGCCCGAACAGCGGCGCGGGGACGCACCGGTGGACGACACCGACGCCCTGGAAGATCTGGTGTGGTCGGCGATCGAGGCGATGCCGCCGAGCCGGCGCCGGCAGGTGGTGCAGCTGCAGAGCCGCGGGCATACGGACCTGGAGATCGCGGCCATTCTCGGGATGCGCGCCGACCAGGTCTACCGGGAACGGTACAAGGCAGTGGTCGATCTCCGGCGGGCGCTGCGGGATTTCATCAGGGACCAGCATCAGAACAAGACGCGATGCTTGAAGAAGGACAGGTGAAGGGTGTGAGCTGCTTCAACAAGGACAGTGGCGACCGCCAGGCGCCCCTGCTCCCTGCCGGGCTCGTGGAACTGATGAGCACGCTGACCGGACCGGCGGACTTCTGGGACCGCCCCGACGGGGACTTCGGCATGCCCGCCGAGTCCGTGGAGCCCGACCGCGCGGCGCGGCAGCGGGCGAACTCGCTGTACCGCCTCGGATCCCGTGCCCTGGGCCGCGGTGACCTGCACGACGCGGTGAGCTGGCTGGGCGACGCGGTGTCGGCCGGCCATCCCGGAGCGCTGTTCCGGCTCGCCGTGGTGGCGTTGCGGGCCGGCGAGGACTGGGAGCAGGACGCCTGGTTCCTGGTCGCCGAGGCCGCACGCCTCGGGCACGGGGACGCGGCCCGGCTGGTGCGTGCCCTCGGCCACCGCCGCCCCGACGCGGAGTCGGAGGTGGCGCGAGCCGAGGACGGCGAATACTTCGATGAGGCCCGCCAACTGCTCGGTGTCAGCGAGGAGATGCTGGTGGCGCAGGCCCCGGAGGATCCTTCGAAGGAACCGGGAGGGCTCGGTGCGGCTGTTCATCAGGTGCCGCCCGGTGCCGGTGCGTCCACCGAGGCGGGGCCGTCGCGGCTGTTCCTGGTCACCGCTCCCCCGCTCCCCCCTCTGTCGAGCGCGGCACGCCCCGACAGCGCGGTCCGCCCCGACAGCGCGGACCGCCAGGACGGCACGGACGACCGGAGCCGCCCCACCGCGGCCGCCCCGGACCGTGTTCCCGTGCTTCAGCTCCCCGACCTCCGCGCGGCCGACGTACCTCGCACGGCCCTGGCGGGCGATCCGCGAAGGGCGCTCGGCGAGGAGCCGTGGTGGTCGGCGAACGCGCTGCGCCCCGCGGTCCTCAACAACATGGCGCGCAACCTTCCGGCCCGCACCACGACACCGCACTCGTGGCAGGCGGCGCAGCGGGCCAGGGACCTGGTCCACCTCATCAACGGCGCGGACGGCATCGACACCCGCACGCTCGCGCACAGGACCCGCCTTTCGATGAACACCACCACCCGTTTCCTGGACTGGCTCCGCGACCAGCACCTCATCACCACGGTGGGCGGCGCCCACCATCCGGGGCCGTTGATGAGACTGACCACGCAGCCCAACCGCGAGCTGCTCCGACAGACCCTCGCCGACCTGCGCGACAACCTCGACGCGGCGGTCTACCTCAGCAGTTACACCGACGGGGAGATCCACATCCACGAAGCCGCCTACAGCCACACCGCTCCCGCGGTGGACGAGTGGGCGCCCTTCACCGACACCGGCCATGCCAGCGCGGTCGGCAAGTGCCTGCTCGCCCAGCTCGACTTCGACTCCCGCATGGCGCACCTGTCCCGCTATCCCTCGGTCCAGCTCACCGAGCGGACCATCACCAACCCCCGTGATCTCCTTGAGGAGTTGGACGGCCACGGCCCGCACGCCGCGCAGTTCGATCTCCTCGAGTACTCCAGAAAGGAAGTCTGTGTCGCCTACTCGCTCGGCCTGCCCGGCCGGGCGTCCGGCATCGCCCTGTCCTTGCCCGCACAGCAATACGGCCGTCTCATCACCGCGGCCCGCTCCCTCAGCAAGCGCGCGACCGGCATCCTGCTCGCCCATCTCATCGCCGACGACACCGCCGCACACAGCGCGCGGCCAGGGAGGGACGACATGGCGCCCGAGCCACGCCGCGCCCTGCCCTGACCACGCCCGGACCTGACCGCGCCCATCCCTGACCGCGCCCATCCCTCACACCGCGCCACCACTTCCCCGCAAGCGGGCCGGGCGTGAGGATTGCGGTCATGGCGTTGTCGACGGCGTTCACGGAACTGTTCGGTGTGGAGCATCCGATCGCCCTGGCGCCGATGGGCGGGTCGGCCGGTGGCGCCCTGGCGGCGGCCGTTTCGCGCGGCGGCGGTCTCGGGCTGCTGGGCAGCGGGAACGGAGCGCGGGACTGGCTGGCCCGCGAACTGCCGGTCGTGGCCGACGAGGGCGCCGGTAAGCCTTGGGGCATCGGCTTTCTGACGTGGGCGATCGACGACGGTGCGGTGGCGCGGGCACTCGAGTACGGCCCGTCGGCGGTGATGCTGTCCTTCGGCGATCCCGGCCCGTTCGTGGAGCGCATCCGCAGTACGGGCACGGCGCTGATCATTCAGGTCACCGATCTGGAGGAGGCCCGGAGGGCGGTGGATCTGGGCGCCGATGTGATCGTGGCGCAGGGCACCGAAGCCGGCGGGCACGGCGCCCGGCACGGACGGTCCACGCTGCCGTTCGTGCCCGTCGTGGTGGACCTGGCGGCGCCGGTGCCGGTGCTGGCGGCCGGCGGGATCGCCGACGGCCGCGGCGTGGCGGCCGCCCTGGCGCTCGGCGCCGCCGGCGCACTGCTCGGCACCCGCTTCCAGGCCACGGCCGAAGCCCTGGTCGCCCCCGCGACCGCCAGGGCGATCGTCGAGGGCCGCGGGGAGGACACCGAGCGCAGCAGCGTCCTCGACATCGCGCGCGGCTCGCGGTGGCCGGCGCGCTACACCGCCCGCACCCTCGCCCACCCGGTCCTCGACGCATGGCGGGGCAGGGAGGACGAACTCGCAGCCGACCCGCATGCCCGGGAGGCGTACCAGGACGCCGTGGCACGCGGCGAGATCCCCGCTCTGCCGCAGTGGGCGAGCGAGGCCGTCGACCTCATCGACGACCTTCCGTCCGCGGCCGATCTGGTGGCCGACCTGGCCGCCGGGGCCGAAGACGCGCTGGCCCGGGCCGGCAGACGCTGACCAGCACGACCGCGACCGCGGACCGAGGATCCGCGCAGTGGGGGACGGAACCGGTGCCGCTACGCGGCGGTGTTCACCAGCGGATCCCTGCCGCCACCGGCAGATGGTCGCTGCCGGTGGCCGGCAGCACCCACGAGCTTTTCGGCTCCACGCCGCGGACCAGGATCTGGTCGATCCGCGCCACCGGGAACTTCGCCGGCCAGCTGAAGCCGAAGCCGTCCCCGGCCTCGGCCTGGGCCGAGTGCAGCTGTGAGGTGAGGCCGGTGAACGAGCGGTCGTCCATGGTGCCGTTCAGGTCGCCGAGCAGCACCATCCGCTCGTTCTTCTCGGCGGCGAGGGCCTTGGCGAGCGCCCGCGCGTTCCGGTCCCGTGAGCCCGTCCAGAAGCCGTCCCGGGGAGTCACGCGTACGGACCCCAGATGGGCCACGTACACCGCGAGGGGCCCCTGGTCCGTGGCCACCGTGGCGCGCAGCCCCCGGTTGTCGGCGAGCTTCACTTCGGCCGGTTTGGCGGCCCCGAGCGGCCCGACGTCCTGCTCGGTGTCGACCGGCCGGGTGTCCGACAGCGGCAGTTTGCTCCACAGGCCGACCGTGCCCTGCACCGTGTGGTGCGGATACGCCTTCGCCAGTTCCTTCTCGTACGTGCCCTTGTCCTGCGGGGTGAGCTCCTCGAGGGCCAGCACGTCGGCGCCGGAGGCGGCCAGGTCGCGGGCGGTACCGGCCGGGTCGGGGTTGTCGGCGCTCACGTTGTGGCTGACCAAGGTGAGGTCGCCGCCCGCGTCGGACTTGTCGCCGAGCAGCCCGCCGAAGAGGTTCAGCCACACCATGACCGGCAGCAGCAGCGCGCCCACCGCGGAGGCGGAGCGGCGCCACAGCGCCCCGGCGAGAAGCACCGGGATGAACAGGCCGAACCACGGCAGGAAGGTCTCCACCAGGCTGCCGATGTTCCCGACCCGGTTCGGGATCGTCGCGTGCAGCAGCATGACCAGGCCGAGGAGCAGCGCAAGGACCGCGAGCACGAGGCCGCGCCTCCAGGGCTCGGGCCGGGAGCCGGCGCGGATCGCCCGGCGGACGCGTTCGCGCCGGGTCCCGGAGCCGGTGCCTCGGCGGCCGACAGCGTGCTGCCCGGTGCCCAGGTGGCCGGCGGCGTCCTGCCCGGTGCCGAGGTGACCGACAGTGTCCTGCCCGGTGCCCAGGTGGCCGGCGGCGTCCGGTTCGGCCTCCGCCGCGTGCACCGCGTGCGCCGCGTGCGCCGTCTCCGCCGCGTCCGCCCGCACCATCGTCTGTCCTCGTTCACTGCCGGTCACTGCTGCATCCTCGGGTCCTGGGTGGGGTCGGCGTACATCCGCGGACAGCCGCGATCGCTCGCGTCGCTGCGCAGTTCGTAGTGCCAGGGTTCGTTCTCGTAGATCTGGCACAGGCCGTACGCGGCGCCGTGCTCGGACAGCCAGGACGTGGCGGCGGACCGCCCGATGTCGACGGCGTCCCCCGACACGTGGGGTGACGTCTGCGCGGTGGCCACCCATCGGGCGGCCTCGGCTTCGGACCCGTATTTCGAGACGGCCTTACGAAGAAGCTGGTCCTGGTACTCCGGGGAACGCCAGCCGCTGTTGACGTAGAACTCGACTCCGGCGCCCGACGCGGCCGTCGCCGCCCGGCGCAGGGCCGTGCGCAGATCCGGGTCGAGGTGGGCCACGGCCGGAACCTTGTCGTCGAAGACCGTCACGCCGTCGGGCACGGCACCGTCGGCCTCGCCGAGCGCACCACGGCGCTCACTGCGGTCCAGATGCGCGGACGGACCGTTCGGCGCGGACGGACCGTTCGGGGAGGACGGTGGCGCGGCCGTGCGGGACGGTGCTGCGCTCGCGGAGGACGACGGCGTCGGCCCCTGGCAGCCGAGAGCCGCGGTGAGCGCTGCGATGACGGCTGTCAGGCCGATGACCAGGAGCCCGCGTATCCGGCGGCTCCTCGTTCGTACAGACGGAGAGGTGTGACTCATACCGCCAGTGAAGACAGCGCGACGTTGCCGGCGCGTATGTGGTTTTCGATATGCCGACGATATGTGGCGACCCGTAGCGTTGACGGCATGCGTGTGCTGATTGTCGAGGACGAGCCCTATATGGCAGAAGCCATCCGCGATGGCCTGCGCCTGGAAGCGATCGCGGCCGACCTCGCGGGTGACGGTGACACCGCTCTGGAACTCCTTGGCATCAATACGTACGACATCGCCGTCCTCGACCGCGACATCCCCGGACCGTCCGGCGACGAGATCGCCAAACGCATCGTCGACTCCGGCAGCGGAATGCCGATCCTCATGCTCACCGCGGCCGACCGTCTCGACGACAAGGCCTCGGGATTCGAGCTCGGCGCCGACGACTACCTCACGAAACCCTTCGAACTCCGGGAGCTCGTCCTCAGGCTCAGGGCGCTCGACCGCAGACGCGCCCACAACAGGCCTCCCGTGCGCGAGATCGCGGGCCTGCGCCTCGACCCGTTCCGCAGAGAGGTCTACCGGGACGGCCGCTTCGTCGCGCTGACCAGGAAGCAGTTCGCCGTGCTCGAAGTGCTCGTCGCCGCCGACGGCGGTGTGGTCAGCGCCGAGGAACTCCTGGAACGCGCCTGGGACGAGAACGCCGACCCGTTCACCAACGCCGTACGCATCACCGTCTCGGCCCTGCGCAAGCGCCTCGGCGAACCCTGGATCGTCGCCACCGTGCCGGGCGTCGGCTACCGCATCGACACGCAACCGGAGGCCGGGCATGCGGGAGACGCCCGTGGATAGGGCGCCAGGGGTGAGCGTTCGCCTCAAACTCACCCTCAGCTACGCCGGGTTCCTCATGGTGGCCGGGTCTCTGCTGCTCGCGGCGGTGTGGGTGTTCCTGCTGCGTTACGTCCCCGACCGCGCGATGCTCTACGACCCCGACGACCGGCCCGACGGCATCTTCCCCATCCGGTCCGTCCTTTTGGGCGTCTTCGCTCCGAGGGCGGCCGCCGTGATGGTGTTCCTTCTGCTGTTCGGGCTCCTGGGAGGGTGGATCCTGGCCGGCCGTATGCTCGCCCCGCTGAATCGCATCACGGCCGCCACGCACATGGCCACGCACGGATCGCTCTCCCACCGGATCCGGCTGCCGGGCCGCAAGGACGAGTTCCGCGAACTCGCCGACGCCTTCGACGGCATGCTCGAGCGGCTCGAAGCGCACGTCGCCGAACAGCAGAGATTCGCAGCCAACGCCTCGCACGAACTGCGCACCCCGCTGGCCGTCTCGAAGGCGCTGCTCGACGTGGCCCGCACCGATCCGAACCATGTCACCGGCGAAGTCATCGACCGCCTCCACGCCGTCAACGCCCGGGCGATCGACCTCACCGAGGCACTGCTCCTGCTCAGCCGCGCCGAGCAGCGGACCTTCACCCGGGAACACGTCGACCTCTCCCTCATGGCGGAAGAAGCCACCGAAACCCTCCTCCCCCTCGCGGAAAAGCACGGCGTGACCATCGAGACCGGCGGCGACATCGCTCCTACGACGGGATCGCCGGCGCTGCTGCTGCAGCTGACCACGAACCTCGTGCACAACGCGATCGTCCACAACCTGCCCGGACGGGGCACCGTGTGGGTCACCACCGGCGTCCGCCCCGAGACGGTGGTGCTGACGGTCGAGAACACCGGCGAGAAGCTCACCCCTCAGCTGGTCTCGACGCTGACCGAACCCTTCCAGCGAGGCACCGAACGCGTACGCTCCGATCACGCCGGCGTCGGTCTCGGCCTGGCCATCGTCAAGACCATCACCCAGGCACACGACGGCACCCTCACCCTCACCCCGCGCCCTGCAGGCGGGATCCGCATCACCGTGGAACTGCCTACGGCGGCCCCGCACAGCGACCGGTGACGAGCAGCAAAAACATTCATGGCCGGGCAGCCGGGCGGCCGGGGCCGCTCCGCGTCACGGCAACGAGCGGGTGAGCCAGGCCACTTCGCCGTTGTCCTCCATGGAGACGTGATCCCGCTCGAACCCGAGCTTCTCAAGGACACGCAGCGACGGTGTGTTCCAGGTGCCGACGGTCGACCAGAGCCGTTTCCGCCCGGTCGCCACAGCGGCGTCGAGCACCGCGCCGGCCGCCTCGGTGGCGTAGCCACGCCCATGCACGCGCTGGAAAAGTTCGTACGCGATCTCCGGTTCCTCAAGGGTGGTGCGGCCGATGATCAAGCCGCAGTAGCCGATGAAGTCCCCCTCGTCACGGCGCTGGATGGGCAGCAGGGCGATCCCCGTCTTCGCCGTGGCGGCGAGCAGTTCCCCGATGGACGACCGGATGCGCTCGACCGTGGGCGTGCCGTTGCCGCGTTCGGAGAGGAGCGCGCAGAACTCGGCAGCGTCCGACTCCTCCCACGGCCGCAGTATCAGCCGCTCGGTCTCCAGGTGGAATGACATGGTCTCGTACGTGGACATGGGCCCAACTCTGCCTGATGGCCGTCCCCAACTGCGGCTGGGGGCAGGGCTCTACCGACGTCTCCCACCGGGACCGGAGGCTCTGCGACCCCGCAAACCCGACGATCGGCTACTTCGCCTTGTGATCGAAGTAGGCGCCCTGTTGTGTCCGCACCGGCAGGTGTTGGGGACAGCTTCACGCGACGGCCCTCTACCGGGGGGCGCTGCCAGAGGAAGCGCGGTGAGAGCTATGCAGGACACCCAAGTCGCCGGGGCGCTCGCGACGACGGCCGCCGAGCTGGACGCCCAGGACGAACTCGCCTTTCTGAGACGGCGGTTCCACCTGCCGGACGAGGAGGTCTACTGCGAGAGCACCTGTCTGGGTCCGCTGCCCGTCAACGTGCCCCAGGAGATGGCCCGCACCGTCGCGCAGGAGTGGGGGCGCGGCCTGCTCTCCTCGTGGTGGGAGGCCGGCTGGTGGGACGCGCCGCGCCGGGTCGGTGACAAGGTGGGCCGGCTCGTGGGCGCCGCCCCGGGCCGGACCGTCGTCGGTGACTCGACGACTGTGCAGTTGTTCAACGCACTCGTCGCCGCGGCCCGGCTGCGGCCCGAGCGGCGCACCCTCCTCGCCCCCACGACGCAGTTCACGACCGTGCGTTACATCACCGACTCCGTGGCCCGTCTTCTAGGACTGCGGGTGCGGAGGGTCGCCCCCGCGGAACTGTCCGCCGCCCTGGGCGCCGAGGGTGACGACGTCGCCGTACTCGTCCACGAAGCCGTCGACTTCCGCACCGGCGAGGCCCACGACCTGGCCGGGCTCACCCGCGCGGCACACGCCGCCGGTGTCGTCTGTCTGTGGGACCTCAGCCATGGGGCCGGCGTGCTGCCCGTCGGCCTCGACGTCCACGACGTCGACTTCGCCGTGGGGTGTACGTACAAGTACCTGTGCGGCGGGCCCGGAGCACCCGCGTTCCTCTACGTCAACGCACGGCACCAGGACGCCGTCGACCAGCCGCTGCCCGGCTGGACCGGACATGCGGAACCCTTCGCGATGCGGGACGTCTACCACCCGGCCGAAGGCATCGACCGCGGGCGCATAGGCACCCCGTCGATCCTGTCGATGATCGCGCTCGAGCATGCGCTCGACGCCTACGAGGGCGTCACCATCGAGCAGATCGGTGCCCGCGGCCGCTCGCTCACCGGGTTCTTCCTCACCTGCGCCGACGAGTTGCTCACGCCCCAGGGCGTCGGCGTCGCGACCCCACGGGAGCCGCAGAGCCGCGCCGGTCACATGGCGGTACGCCACCCTGACGCCGAGGACATCATCGGCCGCCTGCGCAAGCGCGGCGTCTACGCCGACCGCCGCCCGCCGGACCTGATGCGGTTCGGCCTGCACCCGCTGTTCTGCACGCACCGGGAAGTGCTGCGCGTCGTCACCGAGATCACCGAGGTGATCGCCTGAGCGAGGGGTACTGGCAGACTGCCCGGTCATGAGCGGATACGGAACGAGCCCGGGCAGCAACGGCGTTGGGGCCGGAGTGACATTCGGGTTGCTGGGTGCGTGGGCGCTGCACGATGCGGAGGAAGTGGCCCTGGTGCCGCCCTGGGCGCATGCCCGGGTGCCCGAGCTGCGAGAACGCTTCCCGCGGGTGCCCGGGCGGATATGGCGGCAGCTGGAGTCCGTCGACCGGCGTGAGTTCACGCTCGCGGTCGCCGGGATGGGCGTCGTGGTCGCCGCGGCCGCTGCCGACGGACACCGTACGGGCGGGCGCTCCGCCTTCTACCAGTCCGCACTGAACGGATTCGGGCTGCACGGTCTGGTGCATCTGGCGCAGGCCGCCGCCGTGCGCCGGTACACCCCGGGCTCGGTCACCTCGCCGCTGGTGGTGATCCCCTTCACGCTCTGGGCCCGAGGCCGGCTGCGGGACGCGGGGGTCCTGCGTCCCACGCGCCCCCGCGATGCCGTGCAGGGCCTGGCGCTTGCCGCGGCGGCCACGGCCGGGGCGCATGTGGTGGCGCGGCGGCTTGTCCGCCGGGTTCGCGGCACCTCCCGGTCTTGATCCTTCGCGTGACGCACCGGAACGAGACGCACCGGAACGAGACGCACCGGAACGAACTGCCTCCCCCGTGCGGCGGATACGGGCGCGACCTCCGGATGATGTCCGGGCACGGGATGGACGGCGACGATCAAGGCACAGTCATGACACACCGATTGGAGCCTCACCGTGTTGAAGTGGACGCTGCGGGCGGCCGCCGTCCTTGCCGTCGTCGCCGCGATCGCCGTCCCCGTCGCCGTGCCCGCGTCCGAAGCGGTGGTCGCCGCGCCGGCTGTCGTCTCCTTCGCGTCCGCCCCGTCGGAGCATCCCGTCGTCCTCAAGGGAGCCCCGCCGCTGTCCGGTTGGAAGCCCTGAGCTTCAGCGCGGGCTCAGTGAAGCCCTGAGCTTCAGCTCGGGCTCAGTGAAGCCCTGGGCTTCAGCTCGGGCTCAGTGAAGCCCTGAGCTTCAGCTCGGGCTCAGCGTGGTCAGGACGCGGTCGGGGGTCAGCGGCAGCCGCCGGAAGCGGACGCCGGTGACGTGGTGGACGGCGTTGCCGATGGCGGCGGCCGTGCCCACGATGCCGAGCTCGCCGACGCCCTTGCTGCCCATGGGGTTGAGGTGGCGGTCGTGTTCGTCGATCCAGTGGGCCTCGATCCCGTGGACGTCGGCGTGCACGGGGACGTGGTACGAGGCCAGGTCGCTCTCGGGGAAGTCACCGAAGTCCGCGTCCATGGTGCTGTGTTCGGTCAGCGCCATGCCCAGGCCCATGGTCATGGCGCCGATGAACTGGGAGCGCGCGGTGACCGGGTTGAGGATGCGTCCCGCGGCGAACACACCGAGCAGACGGCGTACGCGTACCTCGCCGGTGACGGCGTCGACCTGTACCTCGGCGAAGTGGGCGCCGAAGGCGTGCCGGGCGTAGGGCGGGTCCTGGTTGGCGGAGGCGGTGGTGTCCGCCGTGGCGGTCAGACCGCCCTCGGGGATGCCACGGTGATCGGCTGCCTTCTTCATCAGCGTGGTGCAGGCGTCGTGCACGGCCCAGCCCCAGGAGGCGGTGCCCGACGATCCGCCGGCCAGCGGCGCGTCCGGCAGATCGGAGCTGCCGATCACACAGGTCACCGCCGACAGCGGCACGTCCAGGGCGTCGGCGGCGACCTGTGCCAGGACGGTACGGGCGCCGGTGCCGATGCCGGTGGCGTTGACCTCGATCAGATAGCTGCCGTCGGGGCGGGCGGTGGCGCGGGCCGTGCTCGGGGCGACCTGCGCCGGATAGGTCGCGGCGGCCACGCCGGTGCCGAGCAGCAGGGGCCCTTCGCGGCGCGGGGTGCGCGCCTCCTGCCAGCCGAAGCGTGACGGTCGAACGGATCGCGCCGCCCCGGCGGTGCCCGTCCCCAGGGCTTCCGGGTCCGGGGTGCGGGTCCGCCGGATCCTGCGGGTCAGCGGGGCTCTCGGGTCCGGGGTGCGGGTCCGCGGGATCCTGCGGGTCCACGGGATACAGGCCGGGTCCGGTGCCGCCCTGCTGCGGTGCACCGGGTGCTGCGGCGCCGTCGTCCCGCGCGTCTTCGGTTCCCCTTGCCACCGTGGGCTCCTTCGGGCTTGTGTCGAGGCGGTACCAGGACCTGGTAACCGGCCTGGGGCCATTCACCCGTCCCGGCATGCCGGAAAAACGCCTCCGTCCGGCCTCGCGGATTCCGGTGATCTGCGCTGCGTACGGCGTCTCAGTCGTCGGCGATCTGCACCAGCAGCGCGAAGTGCCTGCCGTCCGTACCCGCGAGCAGACTGTCGAACAGTGGCGTGAGCCCGTTCACGGCGCCGCATTCGGTGTCGTGATTGGTCCACCAGGCGGCATCCGGGCCGAGCAGGGACACCACCCGGCCCGCCGCTTGCGCGGCCACCTCGGCAGACAGGTGCCGGTGGCCCGGCCAGAGCAGGTCGACGGCCGCGACCTGGGCCAGGAACGCGGCGGCCTCGTGCGTCTCCACCGGTTCCAGAGCGGCGCAGACCGCCGGGACCGACGGCGGCGCGTACCCGGACAGGAAGCGCCGCCATTCCTCATCCGCCGCGACTTCGGCCAGGAGCCCGCGGATCCGAGCAGCCAGCTCCGGCAGACCGGGGTCCGGCTCGGTGAACCGCCGGGCCGCCGTGTACACCCGCAGAGGCGTGGACAGCTCCGCCATCCCCGCTTGCAGGCCGGCCAGGACACTCATGGACTTCACGGACTTCACGGACTTCATGGCGGGATTCTGCCGTACGCGGCCCACTCTGCTCGGTCCACCCGCACAGGCCGGGGCAGCACCGGCAGACGGCAGCGGCGGAACGCCTGCAGAATTCCGCAAGAACGTGGGGCCGAGGGCGAGTTCACCTTCGGACCCCACGTCCTTACGGCCGCACTTCCAGATTCAGAGCATGATGAGCAGACGCGTCTTCGGCTTGAGTTTCCTGTTCACCGACCGGCTCTGTACGTACACCTCCAGCTTGGGGTTGTTCCCCGCCTTCACGGAGACGGTTCCCTGGATATTCGAACCGAAGAGGAGGCTGCGCGCGGCGTCGCCCGTATAGGCGCGGTCGGTGTCCTTCTCGACGACGATGATTTCCTTGTTCTGCTGGACCTGAACCCGGGCGCCCAACTGGTAGTAACACGCACCGCGTTCATATGTCACACCAGGATGCGAGTTCACGAAGGGGCGGATCTCCACTTCCTTGTCGACCTTCAGGAGACGGTATTTGTCCGCCGGAATCGGTTCGAGATTCGCCCGGACCTCGTCGAGCGATATGTCCTGGCCGACGGCGAAGAGGTTCTTCGTGCCACGCACGCCTTGCTCCCGCCCCCGGAGGAAGCTGGTGGCGGCGGCGCGCACGGTGCCGATCGCCTCCTCGACGCCCTGCTGGGAGTCCGCGTCCCAGACGGCGATGTTGCCCGCCGGGAAGCCGTAGTTCTGGGCGGTGCGCTTGGCCAGGGAGTTCGGGACGAGGATCGCGGACGTCCAGTGGTCCCGAAGCCCTCCCATCTTCGCGGTGATCTTGTCGAGCCAGGGCCCGAGGATGGTCATGTCGCCGTCGTGCCGCCTGTCGCCGCCGGAGGCATTCTCCTCGCCGTCCGTCACCACGATCTGGAGGAAGCTGTGCTCCCCGTATTCCTCCCAGATATGCCCCAGGTCGTCCAGGGACTTGAGCGAGGCCTCAATGAGGGCCGTGGCCCCGTTGTTCACCTGGTACAGGCCACGCATGGACGGCAGATGCTTCACGTCCATGTCCCACACCAGATTCTCCACCCTGTGATCGAAGGAGTAGAGGCTTATCCGGGTCTCGTGGCCGAGGCTGTCCGATTCGGCCTTCAGTCCCGCCACGAACTCGTCCACAACGCGGATGAGTTGACTCTGGTGCTTACGCATGGAACCCGAGCAGTCCACCACCAGCGCGACGTGGTTCACCTTGTGCTGAATCCTGTTTGCGGACACGTTTGTGTTCCCCCTCCGAGGTTCCCCGAGTGATGCTTTCACTCTATGGGGAGGCACTGACAATGGCCTTTGCTCGGGCCCGCACGGCTACTTGCACGCGAGAGATCCGCGATCGCTCCGCCCACCACCTGCGGCACGGCTACCGTGACCGTGTGGATCAGGATGAACTGCTGCGTCATTCCTCGTCGTTCGGCGCGGCGGCGGGCGCCTACGCCGAGCACCGTCCGGACTACGCGCAGGCCGCGGTGCGTTGGGCGCTCGAGCCCGCGCCCGGCCCGCGCGTGCTCGACCTCGGCGCCGGCACGGGCAAACTGACCGCCACGCTGGTCGCGCTGGGTGCCGAGGTCATCGCGGTCGAACCCGACCCGGCCATGCTGACCGAGTTGCGCCGCGCTCTGCCGGAAGTCCATGCCCTGTCCGGTGGTGCCGAGGCGATCCCGCTTCCGGACTCCTGCGTCGACGCGGTCCTCGCCGGCAACGCCCTGCACTGGTTCGACATGGCCGTCGCGGGACCCGAGATCGCCAGGGTCCTCGCGCCCGGCGGCATTCTGGCCGGCCTGTGGAACCTCATGGACGACGAGGTCGACTGGGTCGCCGGGCTCGCCCGGGTCAGCGGGAGCGCGGCCATCGGCCCGCGTGACACGCCGGCCGGCTGGCGCGCCGAGACGACCGGCATGCACCTGCCGAAGAGCGGCGTGGCCGCCCGGTTCGGCTCGCCGGAGCAGGCCCAGTTCCCCCACGGGCAGCGCCGCACCGCCGACTCTCTCGTCGCAACTCTCGCAACCCGCGCGGGGATGCTGGTCATGCCGGAACAGGAACAAGAAGCCACGCTGGGCCGGATCCGTGCCTTCCTCGCGAGCACACCGGAGACCGCCCGTGGCGAGTTCACCCTGCCGATGCGGACCGGAGTGCTGCGCGTCCGGCCCCTGTGAGAGCCATCGACCGCCCGACAACACCCGCTTGAGCACTGAGCGCTCCGCGGGATGTCCGGTAGGGCACCCGCCCGTGCGTCGTGCCTTGTCGCTCCCCCAGCTACCGCTGGGGGTACCCCCAGCGCGGCGGAGCCGCACATCGACACAGCCCCGCGCCCCTGTGGGACACAACGAAGGGCCGGACCCTGCAGCCCGGCGGGCGCCGAGCGGCGCAAAGGCAGCTGTTCGCCGACAATCCCAAAACGGGAGGTGTACGCATGACCGGCGGCCTGCAGTGGCTCGAGCACACGGTCCGGATCCGTCCGGTGCCGGCGGACCGTGCCCTGGTGCTACGCGGCGCGGTGGGCATGCTGGTGCCGCTGGCCGTGGGGCAGGCGGCCGGGCGCCCGGACCTCGGGGCGGCCGCAGCCCTCGGTGCCTACGGCGCGGCCGTCGACGACAGCTCCGCTCCCTGGCGCACCCGCGCCCTGACCCTGGTGCTGCCACAGATCGGCGGTGCCATCGGACTCGGCCTGGGCCGCCTCACCCACGGCCAGGCATGGGCGCAGATCCTGCTGGTCGCCGTAGTCGCGCTGGTCTCCGGTCTGGTCTCGACCATCGGCCGCATCAGCGACATGGCCACCCTGGTGCTGCTGCTCGCCACCGCCATGGGACTCGGTCTGCCCACCGGCCCGCCCTGGTGGCAGATGCCGGGACTGTTCCTGCTCGGCGGTCTGCCGCTGATGCTGCTGTCGCTCGCCGACGCGCTGCGCCATCCCGGACGAGCCGAGCGGCGGTCCGTCGCCGACGCGGTACGGGCCGTCGCCGAACTCCTTGACACCGCCGACGCCGACACGGCCGCCGCCGACGCCGACACCGCCACTTGGTCCGATCGCCGTCACGCTGTGACCGCCGCGATGGACGCCGCGTACGACACAGTGCTGGTGCGCCGCCTCACCGCGCCCCGGCCGGGCAGCACCGCGGCCCGGCTCGCCGGCCACCTGAACCACCTGGTCGAAGTGATCGCCGCCGCCCCCGCCGTCCGTACCCCCGCCACCAACCCGCCTCCCGCGTACGCCGACGCCGTACGCCACATCGCCGACGCCATCGAGACAGGCGCCATCAAAACAGGCGCCATGGAAGCAGGCGCCAAGTCACCACTCCCCCAGCTCCCCGAACTCCCGCCCGCCCCGCAGGACCCGCCCCTGCGCGAGCTGCACGCAGCCGTCATGGGCCTGGCCGCATCCGTCACCGCTTCCGAGGACGATCCGGTCCGTCACGTCGCGCCGCACCACGTGGCACCGCGGCCCCGCCCGGCCCGGCGCCTGGTCTCGGCGCTCACCGAGCGGCTGCACGATCCTGTCGCCCGCCGCCACGCCCTCCGGCTGGCGGTATGCATGGCGGCCGCCCAGGCCGTCGCCGCACTGAGCGGTCTGCCCCGCTCCGGCTGGCTCGTACTGACCGTCGCCCTCGTGGTCCGCCCCGGCCTCGGCACGGTTCCGGCCCGGCTCGTCCTGCGCGCCGCCGGCACCACCGCCGGTGTCCTGATCGGCCTAGCCGCCGTCACCTTCCTGCCCTCCGGCTGGTGGCGCATCGCCGCCACCGTCGTCCTGACCGGACTCCTCCAGGCGTACGCCCGCCGCAATTACGCCCTGCAGACCCTCTTCCTCACCCCGGTGATGCTCCTCCTCGCCGATCCCCTCGGCCAGGCGGGCTCAGCCGTACCCGAGGCCCGTCTGCTCGACACCGTGATCGGCTGCGCGCTCGCCTTCGCCGTCGGCTACCTGCTGTGGCCCGAGGACACCCATGCCCGGGTCGACCACCGCCTCGCCACCGCGTACGACGCCATCGCCGACTACGCCGATTCCCTGGAGCGCTCCGGCGACCCCGGAACCCTGCACACACTGCGCCGCCGCATCCACCACGACCTGGCCGGCGTCCGCACAGAACTGGCCCGCCTGCACACCGACCCCCGCCACCACCACACCCTGCAGTCCTGGCGCGACGACCTCGCCCACGCCGAAGCCGTCATCACCCGCCTCACCGCCATGAGCGCGGCGATCCACTCCGGGGCGACACCGGACCCCACCGCGGCCCTCCGCGACCTGGCCGACCATCTCCGCGAACGAGCGGCTCATCTGCGGCGCCCGAAACGGTGAACCACCAACGGGGCAGCCACCCGCCGGTCCAGTGCACCTGGCTCCAGCGCACCTGGCTCCAGCGCACCTGACTCCAGCGCACCTGACGCCGGGCGGGCCCTGCCCGGGGTGGTCACTCGTCCAGCCCTCCCCCGCTGCGCGGCGGGCACCGGACGGCAAGTCTGGGAGGACCCCGACGACCGACGGCCGTCAACAGCCGTGCGGGAGGCGGGATCTCATGTCGGCACGGAGCACGAGGAGCGGCGTTCATGGCCAAGGCGTATCTGGTGGGCAGCGGTATCGCGTCCCTGTCGGCGGCGGCGTTCCTGATCCGGGAGGGTTCCTTCGCGGGCACGGACATCGTGATTCTGGAGGAGCAGGACCGTACGGGCGGCAGCCTGGACGCGGCGGGCTCGCCGGAGACCGGCTACACCATGCGCGGCGGCCGGATGTTCGAGATCCACTTCGAGTGCACCTACGACCTGCTGTCCTCGATCCCGTCCCTCGACGACCCGTCGAAGTCGGCCACCGACGACACCTTCGCGTTCCACGAGGACTTCGCCTGGGACGACCACGCGCGCCTCGTCGACGAGAACGGCAAGGTCGTGCCGTCGCACTCGATGGGCTTCTCCGAGCGGGACCGCCTGGAACTGGTCAAGTGCGTGGGGACCCCGGAGAAGCTGCTCGACGGCAAGCGGATCACCGACTGTTTCAGCGAGGGGTTCTTCCAGACGAACTTCTGGTGGATGTGGTGCACCACCTTCGCCTTCGAACCGTGGCACAGCGCGATCGAGTTCCGCCGCTATCTCAACCGCTTCATCCATCTGTTCAAGACCTTCGACTCCATGTCGGGGATCTACCGGACCCGGTTCAACCAGTACGACTCGATCGTGCGCCCTCTGCTGAAGTGGCTCACCGACCAGGGTGTCACCATCCAACTCGACACCCAGGTACGGGACTTGAGCCTCGCGGACGGCGACGCGCTCACCGTCGACGCCCTCACTTGGACGCGTGGCGGCAGCGACGAGACGGTCCCGGTGGGCCCGGAGGATCTCGTCCTCGTCACCAACGGCTCGATGACCGCCAACTCCACGCTCGGCTCCACCGACACCGCCGCCGCCCTCGACACCTCCGGCACCGGCGGCTCGTGGCGGCTGTGGGAGACCCTGGCCGCCAAACGGCCCGGCCTGTTGGGCGACCCTGCCGTCTTCAACACCTCGATCGACGACTCCACGTGGGAGTCGTTCACGGTCACGACGAAGGACCCCACCTTCTTCGAGCTCATGGAGAAGTTCTCCGGCAGCGAGGCGGGCAAGGGCGGTCTGATCACCTTCAAGGACTCCGGCTGGCTGCTGACCATCGTCCTCAACCACCAGCCGCACTTCCACGAGCAGCCCGAGGACACCTTCGTCTGGTGGGGTTACGCCCTCTTCCCCGACAAGCAGGGCGACTTCGTACGCAAGCCCATGCGCGAGTGCACCGGCCGCGAGATCCTCGACGAGGTCCTGCACCACCTGAAGTTTGAGCAAGGGCCGCAGATTCTTGAGAACTCGATCGTGATCCCGGCCCTGATGCCGTACATCACCAGCCAGTTCCTGGTCCGCTCCGCCGGGGACCGCCCCCAGGTCGTCCCCGCCGGCTCCACCAACCTCGCCTTCATCGGCCAGTACGCCGAAGTCCCCGACGATGTCGTCTTCACGGTGGAGTACTCCGTACGCACCGCCTGGACCGCCGTCGCCACGCTCCTGAACCTCGACAAGCAGCCCCCGCCCGTCTACAAGGGCGGCCACGACCCCAAGGTCCTGGTCGAGGCGCTGGCCACCATGCACCGCCGCTGAACACATCTCCGTGAGATCCGGGCCCGGCCGTCAGCACCGCGGCCGGGCCCCCTCGCCCGCGCGGCGGTTACCGCTCTCTCCCCCAACTCACGCTTTGCGGGCGGCTTTCTCGGCTGCCCGCACTTGGGCGGCGAACTCCTTGGCCGGCAGACGCTCCAAGGTCCCACCATGGCGCCGGGCCAGATCGTCGGCCGGCTGATGCGATTCCTCGTACAGATCGGCCACGAGCATCGCCGTACCCTCCTCGACCCGGCTGCTCAGAAAGATCATCCCGGCCCAGCCCTCCTCCTCGCGGGCCCGCTCGACCGCATCGGTGACCGCCGCGGCGTTGGCAAGGCCGAGGAGCGCCCCGACCGGACCGGCGAGCAGCCCGAGCAGGCCGCCGGCCACGCCCGCGCCCACCGTGTACTTGGTGGTGTCCTCCGCATGGCTCTCCGGCACGTCCACCATCCCGTCGGGCGACCGCTCCAGAACCCCCACGTACGCGAGTCCGGGCAGGACCACCTTGGCGTTCTGGAACGCCTCGCGGCAGTCCTGCGGATCGGTGAAGGACATCAGCAGCACGTTGTGCTCGTCGGCCATGACGGCTCCTTGGCGTAAAGGGGAGTGCGCCATTCCAGTGCACCTGGCGTCAGCCGTCCCCGCCAGCGGAACTGCTCCTCATGCCGCACGGGAACCGCCTGGCCCGGCCGACGCAGCACCCCTCGCACCCGCCCTCCGGTGAATGTCATACGTCGGGAGCGCCCGGGAACGACATGCTCCCTCAGTTGAAGGGGCCGCCGTCCGCGAAGGCGTGGGCGGCGAAGCGTTTTCCCATCCGGCGGTACGCGGCGGCGGTGGGGTGAAGGCCGTCGGGCAGGTCGTGCGCCTCGTCCGGGCCGAGCAGTTCACGGCCGTCGACGTAGTGGAGGTGACGGTCGTGTGTCCGGCGGGCCGTCACGATCCGTTCCAGCTCGGCGCGGACCACGGACAGCGTCAGTGCGCCACGCGCCGCTTCCGCCGGATCGCCCAGGGCTGTGATCTTCCCGTCCGGGCCCATTGCGGTCGGTCCGGGTGTGTCCTCAAGTGCCGGGCAGCTCACCGGGGACGTCAGCAGGAGCGGGGTGTCCGGATGGCCGTCCCGGACCGTGTCCAGAAAGCCGTGCACCGCCGGGCCGAACGTCCGCAGCCGGAAGGCGGCCAGACTCACGATGTTGATGCCCACCTTGAAGCTGATCAGATCTGCGGGCAGATCGCGGATCGTCCGGGCGACATAGGGGTCGAGCAGCGCGTTGCCCGCCTGGCTGAGGTTGATCACCTCAACTCCCCCGAGTGCGGCCGCCACCACCGGCCAGGTACCGGTCGGGCTGTCGGCCTCGATGCAGTGGCTGAGGGAACTGCCGTGGTGCACCCAGCGGCGCCGGCCGTCCGGCAGCGGCGGCAGTACGTCGCCGTCGGCGCGCAGTGCCACAAGTTCCGTGGGGGTCTGCTGCGGCAGCCACAGCTCGACCTCTTTCATGCCGCTCTGCAACCCGGTGAACCGCACGGTCCCCGGCTCTCCCGGAATCAGCCGCTGCTCGGCCCCGGGGCCCGCCATCCGCAGCACGTTGCCCAAGGGCGCCCGGCGGCGCTCGGCCAGAACGCCGTTCACCACGAGATCCAGCATGCCCGTCGGGCGGGGACGAGGGTCGGTGTCGAGCTGCCCTGTAGAGGTCAGCACCTCGAACTCCAGCTCACGAGCATCGGTGCGGAACACCAGCCGCACACCCGAAGGCATCACGGTCACCCCGTGGACCGACGGGTCCTGGTACTGCTCCGTGGTCCACGCGGGCAGCCGGCGCGGCATCACCCCGGCCTGCGTGGCCTCCAGGTCCAGCGCACCCCGTATCTCCACCGGCCCGCCCACCAGCGGCACCGCCCGCATCGCCACGTCAACGCTCCGGATCTCACTCGCCGCCACGAACTCAGTGATCATCGGCTTTCGAGTGCCACCAATTCAACCTGCACCAAGGAAATGTGACGTCCAAGGTACCGGTGAGCAGGTGTTGTGCACCCGCCGCTATGGTGGCGCGATGTCGTCGATCAAGCAGTTCCAAGTCACCTTCGACTGCGCGGACCCCAAGCGCGTCGCCCGGTTCTGGTGCGAGGTGTTGGGATACGTCCTGCCGCCACCGCCCGAGGGATTTGCCACATGGGAAGAGTTCGATCGCTCCCTGCCGCCCGACCATGAGGATGCATGGTTCGCCTGCAGTGATCCCTCAGGTGTGGGCCCGCGACTGTTCTTCCAGCGCGTTCCCGAGGGCAAGGTCGTCAAGAACCGGGTGCATCTCGATGTGCGGGCCGGCACCGGTCTCGTAGGTGAGGAGCGCCTCGCCACACTTGAAGCCGAGTGCGCCCGGCTGGTCGCGCTCGGCGCGGTACGTGTACGCCTGCTGCCCGCCGACGAGGAAAACGAGTCGTGCATCGTGATGCAGGACATCGAGGGCAACGAGTTCTGTCTCGACTGAGTGGCCGTGAACGGGTCATGACGGCGGGGTCTGGGCCCGTCGGAGTTCGATCCGGACTACCTCCTTGGCCTCCGCTCCGGCGACGCCGCCCGTGGCCGACACGGGCGGCAAGTCGGCGGTGAGCGTGGCCAGTTCGGCCGGAGTCCGCGCCGACAGGGCGGTTGCCAGGCGCTCGTGCTCCTGGGGCCCGTTGACGCCCTGCTCCAGGGTCGGCCGCAACGGCACCGCAGGCGCCACCCATCCAATTCCTGTAACTCCCGTACGCCTGGACCTGCCTGTTACCAGCGGATACCATGACCGTACATCTAAGTCTGCGATTCCTTCGTCAACTGGATGGCGGTAATGAGGACTGTCTCTCCACGCACCGCAGTTCGACGATTAGAGCCCGGCTCCGGGCCGGTCGAAGTGGCGTACCGGGAGCCTCATCCGCGGCTCAGAGAGCTGGGCGTGCGGTGGTTCGGGTATCGCGAGCACGAGGCGTCGCAGGCCACCCGGCGGCATGTTCCCGGTGCGCGCGTCGGCCTTGTCTTCGGTTTCGGGGACGGCTTGCGGGTCACCGAGCCGTCCGCCAACGGCGGCACGACGTCCGTGCACCACTCCTTCATCGCCGGGCCGCACGCGACCGCCCTGGAGTCGACGAGCCTCGGCCGGCTGAGCATCATGCAGCTGGAACTCAGTCCGGCGTGCGCGCACGCGGTGTTCGGCGTCCCGCTGCATGAACTCTCCAACGGCGTGGTGGATTTGCGCGATCTCATCGGCCGTTCCGCGGACGAGATCTGTGAGCGGCTCGCCGAGGCGCCCGACTGGGACGCCCGCTTCACGCTGCTCGAGCAGGTGCTCACCGCCCCTCTCGACCAGGCGCGGGACCGGGATCACACCGTGCTCTCCGTCTGGGACGCACTGCGCCACTCGCATGGGCAGGCGCGTATCTCCGAACTCGCTGACCGGGCCGGCTGGACCCGCCGTCATCTCGACCGCAGATTCCTGGACCGGATCGGGCTGCCGCCCAAGACGATGGCGCGGGTCCTGCGCATCCAGCGTGCTCTGGATCTCATCAGGACGGACAGCGACCTGAGTTGGGCCACGGTGGCGGCGGAGTGCGGGTACTACGACCAGGCGCACTTCAACCGGGAGTTCCGCGGCATCGTCGGCTGCACGCCCACCACTCTCCGAGCCGAGTGGGCCGCCCGGCCGGCCGGTGCCGTACAGCTCGGCTGATGCCGCCGCGGTCCCGGCCGCCGGACGTTTCCGCCGCTGGGCGAAGTCCGTACCCGGGGCCCGGGCCCGGATCCGGGCCGAGGTCCCATTCGTACAAGACCGTTGTTAGGGACGTTCATAGTGTGACCCCTGCCCGCAGCCGGGCGAGTGGCCGACGGACTCGGAGGGACACCGTGATCGACGAACCTGCCACGCTCACCGCCGCCTACGAAAGGTGCCGGAAGCTGCACGCGTATCACGGCCGCTCGTTCTACCTGGGGACGATGCTGCTCCCGGCGTGGAAACGGCGCCATGTCAGCGCGCTGTACGGCTTCGTGCGCGTCGCGGACGACCTGGTCGACGACATGTCGCTGAACCTGACCGGCCGGCAGCGGATGGAGGCGGTGCAGAGCTGGGGCGGGCTGCTGCGGGCGGGCCTCGCGGGCGAGCCGGTCGACGACCCGGTCCTGCCCGCCGTGGTGCACACGGTGCGGGCCTTCGGTATCGACCCCGCCGACCTCTTCCTGTTCGTCGACGCGATGGCCATGGACACGGCGTTCGCCGGATACGACACATACGAGCAGCTGTGCGGCTACATGGAGGGTTCCGCGGCGGCGGTCGGACGCGCCATGACCCCGATCGGTGAACCGAGCGACCTGATGGCGGCCAGGGAGCCGGGCAGACAGCTCGGGTACGCCTTCCAGCTCACCAACTTCCTCAGGGACGTGGCCGAGGACCTCGCGCGAGGGCGGGTCTATCTGCCGGCCGAGGACCTGAAGCACTTCGGCGTCACCCAGGACGATCTGGCGCAGGCGGAGTCCCCGCACCGGGTGCGTGAGTTGATCGCCTTCGAAGTGGACCGCGCCCGGGCCCACTACCGCGCGGCCGAGCCCGGCTTCGACTTGTTCCCGCCCGCATCCCGGCAGGCCTTCCGGGCGGCGGCCGACCTGTACGGGGGCATCCTCGACGAGATTGAGCGGGCGGGCTTTAACGTCCTGAACCGGCGGGTGCGGGTGCCGCGCCACCGCCGGGCCGTGCTGTTCGCGCGGCGTCTGGCCCGCGCCCATCTCGCCCACCGGCGGGAGCTGCGCGTCCCGATGCCGACGATCTCTGAGTCGGCCGAGCGGATCGCCACGCCCACGCCCAGGCTCCGGGCCGAGGGCTGATGATGACCGACTCACCCGCCCCCGCAGCGGCATCCGGCCCGGGGCCGACTCGCCGCGGTCTGTTGGCCGGTGCCGCCGGTGCGGTCGCGCTCGCCCTGCCCGCGACAGGTGCGGCCGCAGGCGTGGCGACCGCCTCGAGCCGCCGTACCGGTGCGCCGGCGGCTCGAGGCGGCGGCCGGACCGTCGCCGTGTTCGGCGGCGGAGTCGGCGGGCTGACGGCGGCGCACGAACTGGCCGAGCGCGGCTTCGACGTCACCGTTTACGAACGGGGCGGCTGGGGCGGCAAGGCCCGCAGCATGCCCGTACCCGGAACCGGCACCGGCGGCCGCGCCGACCTGCCGGGCGAACACGGCTTCCGGTTCTTTCCCAACGCCTACCGGCATCTGCCCGACACCCTCGGACGCATCCCCTTCCCCGGCAACCCGGGCGGAGTCCTGGACAACCTGACCGCCGCCACCGCGATGGCCTTCGGGCGCTCCCACGCCCGGCGCGATCTCGTCGTGCCCTTGCGGGAGGCGGCCCGGCCCGGCGCGCTCACCCCGGACCTGCTGGTCCGGGCGCTTACCGGCTTCGCGGCCCAGGCGCTGCGGCTGCCGCCGCATGAGGCGGCGTTCTTCGCCAACCGCGTCACGGTCTTCCTCACCAGCGGCAACGCCCGCCGCTTCGGCCAGTGGGAGAACACCAGCTGGTGGGAGTACACCCGGGCCGAGGAGATGAGCGCTGACTACCGTGCCCTGTTCACCATCGGCCTGACCCGGAACATCACGGCGATGAAGGCGGAGATAGCCGGCACCAACACGCTGGGCTGGGTGTACGAGGCCTTCGTCTACGGCCTGTTGGGCATCGGATACGAGGGACCGTTCAACCGCGTACTGGACGCGCCGACGAACGAGGCATGGATCGACCCATGGCTGCGCCACCTGTCCTCACTCGGCACCCGGCTACGCCTGGGCCGCACCCTCGAACGCCTCAACTACGCCCAGGGACACATCGCTTCGGCCACCGTCTGCGAGCCCGACGGCACCCGCGCCACCGTCACCGCCGACTGGTACGTCCTGGCCGTCCCCGCCGAGCGCGCCGCGCGACTGCTCAACTCCGCGATCCTGGCCGCCGATCCACGCCTGTCCGGCGTGGCCCGGCTGCGCACCGAATGGATGGCCGGGCTGCAGTTCTATCTGCGCACCCGGGCGCCGGGGATCCACGGGCATGTGCTGCATGTGGACACCCCGTGGGCCCTGTCCTCGGTGGGGCACGCGCAGTTCTGGCACGGCCGTGACTTCCCCCGGCGTTACGGCGACGGCAGCGTCGAGGACTGTCTGTCGGTGTCGATCGCCGACTGGCACCGCCCGGGAGTGGTCTACGGCCGCCCCGCCCTGCAGTGCACGGCCGCCGAGGTCGCCCGCGAAACCTGGTCCCAGCTGCGGGACTCCCTCGACGTGGCGCTGCCGGACTCCGCGCTGCACTCCTGGCACCTCGACCCGGCCATCACGGGCCTGGGCACACCGAGCCCCGCCAATGAATCGCCCATGCTGACCTTTCCCACCGGCAGTTGGCGTCACCGCCCGGAAGCGGCCACCGCGGTCCCCAACCTGTTCCTGGCCGCGGACTACGTGCGCAACGGCATCACGTCCATGGAGGGCGCCAACGAGGCGGCACGCACTGCGGTGAACGCGCTGCTCGCCGAGTCCGGATCGCCCGCCGAGCCGTGCCGCCTGTGGCCCCTGTACGAACCGCCCGAGCTGGCTCCGCTCAAGGCCCGCGACGACGCCCGTCACCGGCTCGGGCTGCCCCACGCACTCGATCTGCCCCAGGGGCGATCCGCCCGAGCCGGCACCTGACCAAAGGGCCCGAGTCAGCACCTGACCAAGGGATGAAGCGATGACGCATCAGCTGCCCCGCCGCCGGCTGCTCGCCGGCGCCGCGGCCGCCACGTTACCCCTGCTCGGAGCCGCCCCCGCCCCGGCCGTGAGACGCCGAGCGCACCGGCCGACCGTCGCCGTCCTCGGCGGCGGCGTCGCCGGTCTCTCCGCCGCCCACGAGCTCGTCGAGCGCGGCTTCGACGTCACCGTCTACGAGCACAAGTCCTTCGGCGGCAAGGCCCGCAGCATGCCGGTGCCCGGCACCGGCAGCGGCGGCCGCGCCGACCTGCCCGGTGAACACGGCCTGCGGCTGTTCCCCGGCATCTACCGCAACCTGCCCGACACCCTCAGCCGCATCCCCTTCCAGGGCAATCCCAGGGGGGTCCTGGACAACCTCACCATGGGCCGGGTGCTGCTGATGTCCCTGTCCGGCGGCCGCGACGATCTGATCCTGCCGCTTCGGCAGGCCGCAGATCCCGGTGCTCTCACCCCGGATCTGCTCGTGCGCATCCTCACCGGCTTCGCCCTCGAAGTGCTGCACCTGCCCCCGCACGAGGCCGCGTTCGCCGCCAACCGCGTCGCGGTCTTCCTGACCAGTGGCAACGCCCGCCGCTTCGGACAGTGGGAGAACACCAGTTGGTGGGAGTTCATGCGCGCCGAGACGATGGGCGCCGACTACCGCAACATCTTCGCCATAGTCCCGACCCGCAATCTGCTGTCCATGAAGGCCGAGGTGGCCAGCGCCAACGCGATCGGCCGGGCCATCGGCGAGCCGCTGATCCTCACCATGCTCGGCATCGGCTACCACGAGCCGTACGACCGCCTCCTCGACGCCCCCACCAATGAGGCGTGGATCGATCCCTGGCTGACACACCTCTCGGGCAACGGCGCCCGCCTGCGCCTCGGCTGGACCGTCGAGCACCTCAACTACGCCCAGACCCGTATCACTTCAGCCACCGCACGGGACCCCGGCGGCGCACGCCGCACCATCACCGCCGACTGGTACATCCTCGCCGTACCCGCCGACAAGGCCGCCCAGCTGCTCAACCCCGCGATCGTGGCCGCCGATCCACAGCTCGCGGGGGTGGCCCGGCTGCGTACCGAATGGATGGCCGGGCTGCAGTTCTATCTGCGCCGCCGCTCCCCGATCGTGCCGGGGCACATGGTGTTCCCCGACACGCCCTGGGCCATCACCGGTGTCACACAGGCACAGTTCTGGCGCGGCCGCGACTTCAGCCGGCACTACGGCGACGGCACCGTCGCCGACTGCCTGTCCACCTCCGTGGGCGACTTCGAGAATCCCGGGATCCTGTACGGCAAACCCGCCCGCGACTGCACCCCGCGCCAGCTCGCCCACGAAGTATGGGCACAGATCAACGGTGCGCTCGACAGCCCGATCCCGGACAGCGCCCGGCACTCCTGGCATCTCTCCCCGGGCCTGACGGGCCTGGGCACCCCGCACGCCCGCCACGACGAGCCGCTGTTGGTGCACCCGCCGGGGTCCCGGGCGCTGCGCCCGGACGCGGCGAGCGCCATCCCGAATCTGTTCCTGGCCGCCGACTACGTCCGCACGAATATCGACTGCGCCTCAATGGAGGGCGCGAACGAGGCGGCCAGGCTCGCGGTCAACGCCCTGCTCGAGCGGTCCGGTTCGGGTGCCGAGCCCTGCCGCCTGTGGTCGCTGTACGAACCGCCCGAGCTGGCCCGGCTGCGGGCGCACGACGACATGCGGTACCGGCGCGGCCTGCCCCACGTGTTCGACCTCCCCGAAGGGGCAGTGGCATGAGTCACCAGGTCTCCCGCCGCAGCGTGCTGGCCGGCACGGCCGGTGCCGCCGCACTCACCCTCGCCGGGCACACCAGGAGCCAAGCCGCACCGGCCGCCCGCCGCCCCACCGTCGCCGTACTCGGCGGCGGGGTCGCCGGCCTGTCGGCCGCCCAGGAACTGACCGAGCGCGGCTTCGACGTCACCGTCTACGAACGGGGCGCCTGGGGCGGCAAGGCCCGCAGCATGCCCGTGCCCAAGACCGGCACCGGCGGCCGCGCCGACCTGCCCGGCGAACACGGCCATCGCTTCTTCCTCGGCACCTACCGGCATCTGCCCGACACCCTCAGCCGCATCCCCTTCCCGGGCAATCCCAGGGGTGTTCTGGACAACCTCACCGCCGTGCCCACCGTGCACCTCGCCCGGGCGGGCGGCCGCCCGCCCGTCGTCTTCCCGCTGCGTGAAGCCGCCGTCCCCGAGACGCTCTCGCCCGACCTGCTGCGCACGATCGTGCTCGGCTGGCTGCGGACCGCCACCCATCTGCCGCCCCACGAAGCCCTGCGCCTCGCGCACCGGATCCTGGTCTTCGTCACAAGCAGCGAGGAACGCCGGTTCGGGCAGTGGGAGCACGTCCCGTGGTGGCGTTTCATGCGCGCGGAGGGCACCGGCGACGAGTACCGCGATCTGTTCGTGGTCGGTCTGACCCGGAACCTGAACGGGATGAAGGCCGAGGTGGCCAGCGCCAACGTGGTGGGGCGCACCATGGAGTCGGTGCTCCTCAACCTCCTCGGCCACGGCTACCGGGATCCGGTGCTGCGCGTCCTGGACGCGCCGACGAACGAGGCGTGGATCGACCCCTGGCTGACCCATCTGTCCAGCAGCGGTGCGGTGCTCCGGCTGGGCTGGGGTGCCGAGAAGCTCAACTGCGCGCAGGGGCGCATCACTTCCGCCACCGTCCGCGGCCCCAACGGCACCTCACGGCAGGTCGGCGCCGACTGGTACGTCCTCGCCGTCCCGGCCGAACGCGCCGCACCGCTCATCGACCGGGCGGTCCTCGAAGCCGACCCGCGCCTGGCCGGCATCGCCCGCATCCGCACCGAGTGGATGGCCGGCCTGCAGTACTACCTGCGCGAGCCGGTGGACATCGGCCCGGGACACCTTCTGCACGTGGACACCCCATGGGCGATCACCTCGGTGAACCAGGCTCCCTTGTGGCCCGGCCGGGACTTCGGCCATGACTTCGGCGACGGCTCAGTACGGGACTGCCTCTCCGTCGTGATCGCCGACTTCGAGCAGCCGGGCATCCTCTACGGCGAACCCGCCCGCGACTGCACGCCGCGCCAGCTCGCCCGCGAGGTCTGGGCGCAGATCAACGGGACGCTGGAAAAGCCGCTGCCCGACCGCGTCCTGCACTCGTGGTTCCTCCCTCCGGGCCTGCGCGGCCTCGGCACCCCGCACCCCGCACACGACGAGCCGCTCCTGGTCAATTACGTCGGCGGCTGGCAGAACCGGCCCCCGGCGGGCACCGCGCTGCCGAATCTGTTCCTGGCCGCCGACTACGTACGGACCAGCTTCGCCACCACATCGATGGAGGCGGCGAACGAGGCGGCACGGCACGCGGTGAACGCGCTGCTCGCCGCGGCCGGATCGCGCGCCGAACCCTGCCGGCTGTGGCCGCTGTACCAGCCGCCCGAGTTCGAGCCAGCCAAACGGCAGGACCGCATCCGGTACCGGATGGGCCTGCCCAACGCATTCGACCTGCCGGAAGGGCGCAACTCATGAACCGTCAGCCGTCCCGCCGCGGAGTGCTCTCCGGCACCGCCGCCGCCGCAGCCGCGCTCACCCTCCCCACCGCGGCGCCCGGCCGTGCGACCGCCGCCCGCCGGGCCGGGCGCCCCACGGTCGCTGTCTTCGGCGGCGGCGTCGGCGGCCTGTCCGCCGCCCACGAGCTGGTCGAGCGTGGCTTCGACGTCACCGTCTACGAGCGCAAGTCGTTCGGCGGCAAGGCCCGCAGCATGCCGGTGTCCGGCACCGGCAGCGGCGGCCGCGCCGACCTGCCCGGTGAACACGGCTTCCGCTTCTTCCCCGGCATCTGCCGCAACCTGCCCGACACCCTCAGCCGCATCCCCGTCCGCGGCAATCCGCGCGGCGTCCTGGACAACCTCACCACGCTGCGGACCCTGACGTTCTCCCTGTCGGGCGGCCGGCGGGACCTGGTGCTGCCGGTCGGCGGGCGGCACCGCCCCGGGCCGCTGAGCCCCGAGCTGCTCGGCCGTATCGTCGCCGGAGTCGCCGAGGAGGCTCTGCACCTTCCGCCCGCCGACGCCCTGATGCTGGCCAACCGTGTGCTGGTCTTCGTCACCAGCAGCGAGGAACGGCGCCTGGGGCAGTGGGAGGACGTGCCGTGGTGGACCTTCCTGAGAGCCGACGAGCGCAGCGCCGACTACCGCAACATCTTCGCCGTCAGCTTCACCCGGCTCCTCGCCGCGATGAAGGCCGAGATCGCCAGTGCCAACACGGTCGGCCGGATCGCCGAGGGCTTCATGTACAACCTGGTGGGCATCGGCTATCCGGACCCCTTCGACCGGATTCTCGACGCCCCGACGAACGAGGCCTGGATCGACCCCTGGACCTCCCACCTCACCTCCCAGGGCGCCCGGCTCAAGCTGGGCTGGAGCGTCGAGAAGCTCAACTGCTCGCAGGGGCGCATCACTTCGGCCGGCGTCCGCGGCCCCGAGGACACCACGCAACAGGTCACCGCCGACTGGTACGTTCTCGCCGTCCCCGTCGAGCGCGCCGCGCGTCTGATCGACCGGGAGATCCTTCAGGCCGACCCGCGCCTGGCGGGTATAGCCCGCCAGCAGACCGACTGGATGACGGGCATCCAGTTCTACCTGCGCCGCCCCGCGCCGATCACGCCCGGACACATGGCCTATGTGGACACTCCCTGGGCGGTCAGTTCCATCAGCCAGAGCCAGTTCTGGCCCGACCGCGACTTCGCCCGGGACTACGGCGACGGCACGGTCACCGACTGTCTGTCCACCGTCGTCGCCGAGTGGACCAAACCCGGTGTCCTGTACGGCAAACCCGCCCGCGAGTGCACGGCCGGACAACTCGTCCGGGAGACCTGGGCCCAGCTCAACGGCGCGCTCGACACGCCACTCCCCGACGACATCGTGCACTCCTGGCACATAGACCCGGCCGTCACGGGCCTGGGCACTCCACAGCCCGCCAATGACGAGCCGCTCCTCATCCACCCGACCGGCAGCTGGCGGCACCGGCCCGACGCGGACACGGCGATCCCCAATCTGTTCCTGGCCGCCGACTACGTCCGCACAGACATCAACATCGCCTCGATGGAGAGCGCCAACCAAGCGGCGCGCGCCGCGGTGAACGCCCTTCTGGAAGCCGCCGGTTCGACCGCGGAGCGCTGCACCCTGCACGAGCTGCACCGGCCGCCCGAGTTCGAACTGGCCAAGCGACAGGACGCGGCGCGCTACCGGGCGGGCCTGCCCAATCTCTTCGACCTGCCGCCGTCCTCCTGATTCCTGAAGCGGAGCCTTCCCGCCGGTCCGGCGGGAAGGCTCCGTGTCATCATGACGGCGCTGCTTCGGAGGGGTACGGCGCTGCCTCATGAGGAAGCCCGGAAGTCCGGAAGCCCAGAAGTCCGGTGTGCCGCCTGGGCCGGGGCGAGGCGACCCGGCTGCTGACACAGCCGCTGCCGGGCCCCGGACTCGGACCCGGCAACTCACCTCCCCCCTCAGACGCCGGCGGCACCCCCCGATGCGTCGAGCAGCTCTTGTGCCTCCTCGATCAGGGCCTCGACGATCCTGTGCTCCGGGACCGTCCGCGTCACCTCGCCCCGTACGAAGATCTGCCCCTTGCCGTTGCCCGCGGAGACGCCGATGTCCGCCTCGCGGGCCTCGCCGGGCCCGTTGACCACACAGCCCATGACTGCGACGCGCAGCGGGACGGGGAAGCCGTCGAAGGCGGCACTGACCCGCGCGGCCAGCTCCCGCACCTCGACTTGAGCGCGCCCGCAGGACGGGCAGGACACGATTTCCAGGCGGCGCGGCCGCAGGCCGAGCGCCTCGAGGATGGCGCAGCCCACCTTGACCTGCTCCACCGGATGCTCGGTCAGCGAGACCCGTATCGTGTCGCCGATGCCCTCGCGGAGCAGAACACCGAACGCGGTGGCGGACTTCACCGTGCCCTGCATGGCCGGGCCCGCCTCGGTCACCCCGAGGTGCAGGGGGTAGTCGCACCGCTCGGCGAGGATCCGGTAAGCGTCGATGGTCACGACCGGGTCGTGGTGTTTGACGGAGAGCTTGAGGTCCCGAAAGCCGTGCTCCTCGAACAGCGCGCACTCGGACAGCGCCGAGGCCACCAGCGCCTCGGCGGGGGCAGTGCGGTACAGGACGCGCTGCCGCGGGTCGAGGGAACCGGCGTTGACGCCGATCCTGATGGGGACGGCGGCATCCGCCGCGGCCCGGGCGATCTCGGCGACCTTGTCGTCAAAGCGTCGGATGTTGCCCGGGTTGACGCGCACCGCGGCGCATCCGGCGTCGATGGCGGCGAACACATACCGCGGCTGGAAATGGATGTCGGCGACGACCGGCACGGGCGACTTGCGGACGAGGTGAGGCAGAGCCCTGGCATCGTCGCCGGACGGCACCGCGACCCGCACGATGTCGCACCCCGCGGCGGTCACCTCGGCGATCTGCTGCAAGGTGGCGTCCACGTCGGCGGTGACCGTGGTGGTCATCGTCTGCACGGACACCGGATGGTCGCTGCCCACGCCGACGGCTCCCACCCGTAGTTGCCGGGTGGGGCGGCGAGCGGTCGTGCTCCGGGGCGGCGGCGCGGGCATGCCGAGCTCGACAGGCATCGTCCTCACCCCACCATCGCGGGCAGGGGCCGAACGACCGGCTCCGTGGCCGACCGGACGATGTCGGCCGCTGAAAGTCCGCACTCCAGGAGCACCTCGGCGCGCTTGCCGTGCGGCAGAAACCTCGGCGGTATCCCCAGAGTGCGTACGGGAGTCCACACGTCGGCCGTGCGCATCTCGTCGGCGAGGGCGCTTCCGGCGCCGCCCGCCCGGCAGCCGTCCTCCACGGTGACCACGAGCCGGTGCCGGGCGGCGAGCGCGATCAGGGCCGCGCTGACGGGCTTCACCCACTGCGGGTCGACGACGGTCACGCCCTTGCCGTGGTCGGCGAGTTGCCCTGCGGCCTCCAGACACGGCCGGGCCATCGCCCCGACCGAGACGATCAGCACGTCCTCGGCTCCGGTCCGGCGCAGCACGGCGAGGCCGTCCGTGGTGGCGGCCGCGGGGATGTCCGGGCCCGCGTCGCCCTTGGGGAAGCGCACCACCGTCGGCCCGTCGGTCACCGCGACCGCCTCGCGCAGCCGGTCCTTGAGGGTGCGCGCGTCCCGGGGTGCGGCGATCCGCAGTCCGGGGACGACCTGGAGTACGGACAGGTCCCACATCCCGTTGTGGGAGGGCCCGTCCTCGCCGGTGACCCCGGCCCGGTCGAGAACGAAGGTCACCGGGCAGCGGTGCAGGGCCGTGTCCATGAGCAGCTGATCGAAGGCGCGGTTGAGGAAGGTCGCGTAGAGGGCCACGACCGGGTGCAGGCCTCCCAGGGCGAGCCCGGCCGCCGAGGCGACCGCGTGCTGTTCGGCGATGCCCACGTCGAAGACGCGGTCGGGGAACTTCGCCGCGAAGGCGCCAAGGCCGGTCGGGTCGAGCATCGCCGCGGTCAGCGCCACGATGTCCGTCCGCTCCGCGCCGAGTTCGACCAGTTCCTCGCCGAACACCGAGGTCCATGACCGTCCGGTGGTGTGCAGCGGCCTGCCGGTGGCTGGGTCGAGGGGGCGCACCGTGTGAAAGCGGTCGGTCCCGTCCAGCTCTGCGGGCCGGTAGCCGCGGCCCTTCTGGGTGAGGCAGTGCACGACCACGGGGCATCCGAGGCCCGCCGCTTCCCGCAGGGCGGCTTCGAGAGCGGCGATGTCGTGTCCGTCGACCGGCCCTATATAGCTCAGGCCGAGTCCGGCGAAGAAGCCTCCCGCCGCGGGCCGCAGGGCGAGCCGCTGCGCGATGGCGCCGGAAGTGGGCGCGTAGGACCGGCCGTTGTCGTTCAGGACGACGATCACCGGCCGGTCCGGCGCCGCGGCGATGTTGTTCAGTGCCTCCCAGGCCATGCCGCCGGTCAGCGCCCCGTCGCCCACGACCGCCACGACGGCGCGCCCGTGGCGGCCGCGCAGCCGCTCGGCCTTGGCCAGGCCGTCCGCATACGACAGCGCGGTCGAGGCATGGGAGTTCTCGATCAGGTCGTACGCGGACTCCGCGCTGCTGGGGTAGCCGGAGAGCCCGCCGCGCCGGCGCAGCCGGTCGAACCCGGCGATCCGGCCGGTGAGCATCTTGTGGACGTAGGCCTGGTGGCCGGTGTCCCACAGGATCCGGTCCTGTGGCGCGGCGAACACCCGGTGCAGGGCGATCGTCAGTTCCACGACGCCCAGGTTCGGCCCCAAGTGGCCTCCCGTACGCGCCACCTTGGTGATCAGGAAGTGGCGGATCTCCTCGGCCAGCTGCGGCAGCCGCGCCGTGTCCAGCATCCGCAGGTCGTTCGGACCGGTGATCGTTTCCAGCACGCCCATGTGCTCGTTCATGGTGTGTCTCCCGTCGAACGCAGCGGGGGTAGCGCGAAGGCCACACTCTCCTCGGCCACCGCGACGTGCTCGGTACGGCCGTATCCCAGCGCCCGCAGCCGCGCGAGGAGTTCGTCGACGAGGCTCTCCGGGGTGCTGGCGCCGGAACTCACCCCGACCACGGACACGTGGTGCAGCCAGCGCTCATCGAGGTGCCCGGCGTCCGGTACGAGGTGCGCGGGGGCCCCGCAGGTCCGGGCGACCTCCACCATCCGCCGCGCGTTGCTGGAGTTCTCCGAGCCGACGACAAGGACCGCGTCGCACCGGACGGCCAGTCGCCGCACACCGTTCTGGCGGTTCAGGCTGGCGTAACAGATGTCCTCGCTCGCGGGGCCCCGGACGTCGCGGAAGCGTTCGCGGACCGCGTCGAGCACGGGGCCGGTGTCCTCCGGGGAGAGCGTGGTCTGGGTCAGCCAGGCCACGGGGGTGTCCGCGGTGAGCGCCGAATCCCCGCTGTTGAGCAGGGGTTCGAGCGCTTCGGGGGACTCGACGACGGTGGTCAGCTCCGGCGCCTGCCCAGCGGTTCCCTCGACCTCCTCGTGCGCCGCGTGACCGATCAGCAGGATGTGCCGCCCGCGGGCGGCGAAGCGGCGTGCCTCCTGGTGCACCTTGGCCACCAGGGGGCAGGTCGCGTCGATGACGCGCAGCCCGCGCTCGGCCGCCCGTTCGCGCACCGACGGTGCCACGCCGTGCGCGGAGAGTACGCACAGCATGCCCCGAGGCACCTCCTGCACCGAATCGACGAACCGCGCGCCCCTGCTCTCGAGACGCCGTACGACATCGTGGTTGTGCACGATCTGCTTGCGGACGTAGACGGGCGGGCCGTGCCGGGCGAGCAGGGCCTCCACCACGCCGATGGCACGGTCGACGCCGGCGCAGAAGCCTCGCGGTTCCGCCAGGAGCACCAGCTTCGTGTCGTCGCTCATCGCAACTCCTTGTTCGGGTCAGGTCGAAGGGGTGAGGTCGAACATGTTGGGCAGGCCGAGGCGGTGGCGGCGGGCGTCCATGTCCCGCAGTGCCTGCAGTTCGGGCGGGCGGTACACGTCCCAGACCCGGCAGGGCCCGGCCGGTGAACCGGCGGCGTCGAGCAGTGCGTTGACCGCTGCTCTGGCGGACTCGTTGGCGCCCTCCATCGACGCGACATCCACCCCGGTCCGTACGTAGTCGCCCGCCAGGAACAGGTTGTGCAGCGCGGTGGCGGCGTCGGGACGGTTGTCCCAGGTGCCGGTGGGGTGGATGAGCAAGGGTTCGTCGTGCCGGGCGTGGGGCGTGCCGAGGCCGCTCATCGTGGGCGGGATGAACCAGGAGTGCACGATGCCGTCCGGCAGGGGATCCTCTCCTCCACCCTTGAGCGATGCCTGGAGCTGGGCCCAGGTGTCCTGGGCCACCTGCCGCGGTGTGCAGGCCACGGCGGGCTTGCCGAACAGCACCCCGGGTCTCTCCCAGTCGCCGATCATCACCGAGAGGCAGTCGACGGCCGCGCCGTCACCGTAGTCACCGGCGAAGTCCCGGTCCGGCCAGAACTGGGCCTGGCTGATGGAGCTGACCGCCCAGGGCGTGTCCACGTGCAGGGTGTGTCCGTGGGTGATCCGGACCGGCCGGCGCAGGTAGTACTGCATCCCTGACATCCACTCGGTGCGCAGTCTGGCGATCCCGGCGAGCCGGGGGTCGGCGGCGAGGACCGGAGCGGTGAGCAGGGCGGCGGCCCGCTCGGCGGGTACCGCGAGGACGAACCAGTCCGCGGTGATCCGCCGCGCGGTGCCGGCCGCGTCCCGCACCGTGGCCGCCACGATGCGCCGCCCTTCGCACTCCAGGCCGACGACCGTGCAGCCCTGGGCGATCCGTACTCCGCACGAGGTGAGGTGGCGGGTCCACGGATCGATCCATGCCTCATTGGTGGGCGCGTTCAGTACGCGGTCGACCGGGTCGGGGTATCCCAGGCCGAGCAGATTGCAGATGATGGCCTCGGCCATCTTTCCCACGGTGTTGGTGCTGGCCACCTCGGCCTTCATGGCGACGATGTTGCGGGTCAGGCCGACGGCGAACAGATGACGGTAGTCGGAGCTCATCTCCTCGGCGCGCAGGAACCGCCACCACGGGATCCGCTCCCACTCGCCGAGCCTGCGCTCCTCACTGCTGCTGAACAGGACGAGCAGCCGGTTGGCGAAGTATGCCGCCTCATGGGCCGGCAGATGCAGCAGCTCCTCCCCCATGCCGGCCAGGATCTTCAGAAGCAGCGCCGGTGTCAGCGCACCGGGACGGGCCAGCTCGCGGGACGGCAGCACGATGCTGCGCCGCCCTCCCGTCAGCGCGAGGCGCAGCGCGGTCCCCGCTCGCAGGTTGCCGTACACGCCGTCGGTGTTGCCGGGAAACGGGATGCGGCGCAGGGTGTCCGGGAGGTTGCGGTAGAAGCCGAAGACCACGCGGAAGCTGTGCTCGCCCGGCAGGTCGTCGCGGCCCCCCGTGCCGGTGCCGGGGAAGGGCATGCTGCGGGCCTTGCCGCCGAGGGCCTTGCGCTCGAACAGGGTGACCGAGAAGCCCCGTTCGGCGAGTTCCTGGGCCGCGGTCAGGCCGGCGACGCCGCCGCCGAGGACGGCCACGGAACGCCCGGAGGACCGGGAGAGCGCCGCCGGGGCCGCCGCCGGGGCCCGGGTGAGAGTGCCGCCCGCGGCCAGCGCGGCCGCGCTCAGCACTTGGCGGCGAGAGACAGTCATGGGGTGCCTCCTGTGTCAGGGTCGGTCGGCGTGCGCCGGACAAGGGGGCGCTCAAGTGGGGGGCCACGCCGCGGAATCGGGAACTGGTGTGGCAGCGCACTGCGGGCCCGCTTCACGGTGGCGCGGTACGCGACATGCCGGTCTCACGTGGTGCGGAACGCCGCAGACGTCCCACGTGGTGCGGAGCGCGCCGCAGGCGTCTCACGTGGTGCCGAGCGCCGCAGGCGTCTCACGTGGCGCGGTACGCGGCTCTCACGTGGCGCGGTACGCGGCGCGGTCCGCCAGCCGCACCAGGGCATCGCGGACCGGCTCCTCCAGGGCGCCGTCCGCGCACACCGCCCGCTTCGCCCGGAGGACCAGTTCGTCGATCATCCGGTTCACCTCGTCGAGCGCCCCCGTACGGACGATCAACTCGCGTACCTGGTCCAGCTGTTCGGCCGTGACGTCCTGTCGGCCCAGGGCGGCATCGAGCAGCTTGCGCCCCGTGGTGCCGGCACGTTCACCGGCGAGCAGCACCAGCATCGTCTGCTTGCCCTCGCGGATGTCGTCACCGGCCGGCTTGCCCGTGACCTCCGGGTCGCCGAACACTCCCAGTACGTCGTCGCGCAGCTGGAACGCCTCGCCGAGGCCGTTCCCGTACGCCGTGTACGTCGCGGCGAGTTCCAGGGGGCCGCCTGCCGCGGCGTGGCCGAGGCGCAGCGGACCCTCCACCGTGTACCGGGCGCTTTTGTACAGCGCGATACGCCGGGCCTCCCGCTCCGTCGGCCGCCCCAGGCAGGGCTGGATCACATCGAGGTACTGTCCGCCGGTCAGATGCAGACGCAGCTCGTTGAACACTCGCCAGACCTCGGCCGAGCGCGCGGGCGGCAGTTCCGCGGCAGTCACCGCCGCGTCGCCCAGGATGAACGCCAGGTCGGCGACGAGCAGTCCGGCGGCCTCACCGAACCGGGCCGGGTCGCCCCGCCAGCGCTCCCGGCGGTGCAGGTTCTCGAACGACACATGCACCGCGGGCTTGAACCGCCGCTCCCGGGAACCGTCCATGATGTCGTCCTGAATCAGCGCGAACGCGTGCACCAACTCGATCGCGCAGCCCAGGCGCAGCGCCGCCCGGGCCGTGGCCCCCGCCGCAGGGCCGCCCGCCCCCCGGTAGCCCCAGTAGACGAGCTTGGGACGCAGCCGCTTCCCCCTGCCGAGCACGAACTGCCGCAGTGGCTCGACGAAAGAATGAGTGTGCTCCCCCAGGAACTCGAGGGCCTCCAACTGCCGTTCCAGCAGCCCGGCCAGCGCCCGCCCGACGGCCTCGTCGAGCGAGTCCTCGGCACGATCCCCGGCCGGGGATACATCCAGAACAGCGCCCTGCCTCACAGCGGTGGACCGGACCATGAATGACTCCCTCCGCGTGGCTCTGATCGGCCTCACGCTAATGAGCCGTCCTCCGGCGGTATTGGATTAATGGGACCTGTCCGCTCCCCGTAGGTGAGGGAGTACTCGAAGAGCGCGGTAGCTGTCCGGTGCGCGTGCGAGGCCGGACCGCAGCAGCGGCGCGTCACGCGCGGAACGGAAGCGAGGCAGCGCTCCCCCCGCTGATCAGTCCAAACCTGTCGGCGACCGAGAAGCAGTGCTGCCGTGTCTGTTCTGCCCGGCGTTTCCAGAGGTAGCGTGGTAAAGAAGGCCCCCATAGAAGGGCGATTCGATGCCGTGGTTCGCATGGCTGCTCGCCGCCGCGGCGCTGGGTGCCGCGGAGTTCTTCACCCTGACCCTGGTCTTCGGGCTGCTGGCGGGCGCCGCGTTGGTCGCCGCCGTGGTCGCCGGTGTGGGCATCGGCGTTCTCGGGCAGCTTGTGGCGCTCGGTGTGGCAGCGGCGGCGGGTCTCGTCATCGTCCGCCCCATCGCGCTGCGGCATATGGCACAGCAACCCCTCACACGCGACGGCAGTGATGCGCTGATCGGCAAGCGGGCCGAGGTCATGCAGGAGGTCACGGCGACCCGCGGCCTGGTCAAGCTCTCCGGCGAGGAGTGGTCCGCCCGCGCGCTCGACGAGAGTCTGGTGATCCCGGTGGGGGCGCTGGTCGATGTCATGGAGATCGACGGCGCCACAGCCGTCGTCTACCCCCGCGAACTCCTTCCATGAACGGCTGAACACGTAGCGATGGAGGCACCGTGGAACCACTTGTCATCCCCATTCTTGTGGCGGCCATGGTCGTGGTCTTCCTCGTGGCCTCCACGGTGCGGATCGTCCCGCAGGCGCGCCGCTACAACATCGAGCGGTTCGGCCGGTACCGCCGGACGCTGCAGCCCGGTCTGAACCTGGTCATGCCGGTGGCGGACCGCATCAACACCAAGCTCGATGTGCGCGAGCAGGTCTATTCGTCCGACCCCAAGCCGGTGATCACCGAGGACAACCTCGTGGTGAACATCGACACCGTGCTCTACTACCAGATCACCGACCCGCGGGCGGCCGCCTACGAGGTCGCCGACTACCTGCAGGCGATCGACCAGCTCACCGTGACCACGCTGCGGAACGTCATCGGCAGCATGGACCTGGAGGAGACGCTCACCTCGCGCGAGGAGATCAACACCCGGCTCCGCACCGTCCTCGACGACGCCACCGGCAAGTGGGGCATCAGGGTCAACCGCGTCGAGATCAAGGCCATCGATCCACCGCACACCATCAAGGAAGCGATGGAGAAGCAGATGCGGGCCGAGCGTGACAAGCGCGCGGCCATCCTGCACGCCGAAGGCGAGCGGCAAGCCAAGATCCTTACGGCGGAGGGCACGAAGCAGAAGGACATCCTGGAGGCACAGGGCACGCAACAAGCCATGATCTTGCGGGCGGACGGCGAGGCGCAGGCGGTGGAGCGCGTCTTCCAGGCCGTCCACCGCAACAACGCCGACCCGAAGATCCTGGCGTACAAGTACCTTGAGACGCTCCCGCACCTGGCGAAGAGCGACAACAACACGTTCTGGGTGATTCCGGGAGAGCTCACCGAGGCCGTCCGGACCGTCACCAGCGCGTTCGGTGACCAGTCGACGGCAGGTCCGCCCAAGCCCGCGCCGCCTCAGGAAACGGCCACCGCCGACGCCGACGACGCCTCGGACGAGGACCGGACTCCCGCGCTCGAGGCAGGCTCACCTGTTCCACCCGACGCCGGCGCGGCCACCGACGAGGCCGTGAAGCAGGCCGCCGCCGCGGTGAATGACGCCAAGGCGGAGGCGGAGGCCGCCAAGTCGCCCCAGATGTCGCGACGGGGGCGGACGTCCGGCGACTGACCGACCCCAGGTGCTTGCTGGCAAAAGCGACGGCCCCGGCACCTGCGAGAGGTGCCGGGGCCGTCGCGCATCGTCGCGCGTCCGCCGCCGAGGCGGAGCGCCTACGGGACGGCCCCCAGTTCGGGCTGCGGTGCCGGCTGCCGCAGGGGTGCGACCTTCGGTTCCCACAGTTTGGTGACGCGTACGTAGTAGTAGACGACCGAGGCCATCGCCAGAATGACGAGCGGTCCGGACACCTGCGGATTCCTGGCCATCTCCATCGGCACATAGCGAATGGCCACCAGGAGCACGGTGAAGACCGTGGTGCCGTAGGCGACCAGCAGGATTCCCGCCCTGTCCCAGCCTCGTTCGAGCGAGCGCAGGGCCGCGTCGATCGTGACCACGAAGATCACGCCGGTGACGATGTCCACGCCGTAGTGGTAGCCGAAGCCCAGTGTGGCGCCGAGCGTGGAGACCAGCCAGAACGTGCCTGCGTACCGGAGCCATCGCGGGCCCTTGCGGGAATGGATGAAGATCGCGGTGGCCCACGCCGTGTGCAGGCTGGGCATGCAGTTGCGCGGGGTGATCTCGTCGAACGGCATGTGGTGCGGCGTGCTGATCGGCGGCAACGTGTTCGGCCACAGATCGGCCACCGCCCAGGCACCGCCGTCGGCACCGTAGACGAAGATCGGTCCGACCACCGGGAAGAGCATGTAGATGCCCGGCCCGAGGAGGCCGATCACCAGAAAGGTGCGCACCAGATGGTGGCCGGGGAAGCGGCGCTCGGCCGCCACGTTGCGCAGCTGGTACAGGGAGACGGCGACTGCGGCCACCGCGAGCTGGATGTAGACGTAGTCCAGCACATGGGCGCCGATCGGGCCGGTGGCCTCCACGATGCGGCCGGCCAGCCACGACGGGTTGCCCAGTGCGTGATCGGCCATCGCCACGTACTGGTCGAGCACCAGCGGCTGGGTCTTCGACGTGATGAGCAGCCAGATGTCGCCCGTCTTACGTCCGGCCACAAGCAGCAGGCCGAGCCCGACGCCCTTCAGGAGCAGCACACGATCGCTGCCGCTGCGGCGGGTGAGGGCGATGACCGCGCAGGCCAGAATCACCCACAGTGCGCCGTTGCCGAAGTTCATCTTGGCGTCGGCCGCCCAGCGCACCAGGAAGAAGACCACGTCGATGCCGACCGCGGCGCCGGCCGCGATGAACCGCTGCCTCCAGGTGAGCACCACCATCATCAACGCCATACCGGCGTACAGCAGCGGCCCCGACTTGGGGGCGAAGATCACCTCGCGTGCCTGGTTGGTGATCGGCCCCGGCACGCCATAGCCACGTGCGGTGATCTCCAGCGCGACGAGAAACCCCAGCGCCGTCACGCTCGCCGCGGCCCACAGCACTGTCCGTGGCCGACGCCATACAGGGCAGTCCGCTTTGCCGTCTTTTCGCGAAGATGTCCGCGATATTGTATTAGTCAATTTTATGTCGTTTGTTAGGTATTGATTGGTCGGATCACTCTTCATGCCGGGCCGGGCAGCAACGCTTTTCTGCGAGTTCCGGTCAACTGGCTCCCCGGGCGGAGATGTTGACGTACCTCCAAGCGCTGTCACCTCCCCCACCGTCAGGAGAAGACGGAAAACCTGAGCGGCGCGTTGCGACAGCCCTGGAAGAGGGTGCCGGCTATCGGCCCCTGGCGTCGGTGGCACTGGGCGAGTGCGGGCTGTGGCGTGCGCATCGAAGACCCCCCGGTGTGTACCGGCCCGGCGAACCCGGCCGTCTGTGTAACTGAACGATGTAGAAATGAGAAAAGCCCGAGTGAATCCCAGGTGTCAACTCTGCGCGGAGTCGAGCATGCCGTGTGACGGCAGCTGCTCTCCAGGAACGTCGTGTACTGGATGACGGCGGGCACCCGGACCTTCAATGCGCCGGGATCCTCGGTCAGTTCCGTCTCGTAGGCGTCGAGTTCCATCGGCCGGGTCGAAGATCTCCCCCCGTACGAAGTGCTCGGCGCCTCCCTGCAGCGGTCTGTCGTCGGGAAGCCGTTCCACCCGCTCCAGTACGACCGCTGCCGGCTCCTCCGCGGAATCCGGGTAGGTGAGCGGGGGCGGGGTGAGCCCATACGCCGGCTGCGGTGCGGGGCCCAGGGTCTGGTAGCCGACGACTGCCACGGCCGCGGCGGTGACCGTCGTCGCGGCGGCCGTCACCCAGCTACGAGAATGTCCTCTGCGCTCAGCTCGCTGGACCACGCCGCGAACCTCCGTATGTCAGCTGAGCATCTCGGCCGCCCTGGTCCTCGGCCCTCCCGCGTCACCGGTGTTGAGCGTTCCCGCCGGTTCGAGCAGCAGGATGGCGGTCTCCTCGTCCGCCACGGGGCAGTGTTCGACTCCACGGGGCACCACGAACAGCTCTCCCGGTCCAAGGACCACATCGCCGTCCCTGAGCTGGATGGTGAGCCGTCCGCTGATGACGAGGAACATTTCATCGGTGTCCTCGTGGCTGTGCCAGACGAACTCCCCCTTCAATTTGGCCAGTTTGACCTCGTAGTCGTTGAGCGCGGCCACCTTCTTCTGCGACCACAACTCACTGAACTGCGACAGCTTGTCGGCGAGATTGACGGGAACAGCGGACTCCGGCATACGGCAACCTTCCTCAGGACTGAGCGGCCGGGAGCGGTCTCACGGGGCTCCCGGCCGGTGTCACGAGCCTGCCGCACCGGGATTTCAGCGGTCTTGTACGTTCCTGACATGGCCGGAAACCGAGCCCACACGTCCATCAGCGCCTGGCGGCCGTCGATCCCGGGGATCGCCGAGGTCTTCCACGCGCACTTCACCGACCACGCGTACCCGGCCCATACCCATGACACGTGGGACCTGATGATCCTCGACGACGGCGCGGTCGACTTCGCACTCGACCGCCACCGTCACGGAGCGACCGGCAGCGCCGGGGTCCTTCTGCTGCCTCCAGGTGTCCCCCACGACGGCCGGACCGTCACGGCGTCGGGCTTCCGCAAGCGCAACCTCTACCTCGACGACTCCGTGCTCCCGCGGCATCTGGCCGGCCGAGCGGTGGACGCCCCGATTCTCCGGGACGGGCCGCTGCGCGATCGGATCGACCGGCTGCACGCCGCGCTCGCCCATGCCGGAGACGGGTTCGAGGCCGAGTCCCGGCTCTCGTTCGTCCGCGAACGGCTCCACTTCCACCTCGACGCGCTCAAGCCCCGCGCACCGGGCCGCGAGGCGAACCGGCTCGCCGCCGGGCTGCGGGAACTCCTGGACTCACGGACACGCACCGGCATATCCCTGCACGAAGCCGCCGCTCTCCTGCACGCCCACCCCACCCATCTGGTCCGCTGCTTCAAGCAGACCTACGGCCTGCCGCCCCACACCTACCTCACCGGCAGGCGCATCGAGGAAGCACGCCGGCTCCTCCTCGACGGCCACCGGCCCACCGAAGTCGCCGTCACCGTGGGGTTCCACGACCAAGCCCATCTGAACCGGCACTTCACCCGCCATGTGGGCACCACACCCGCGCGCTACCAGCGCCCTCGCGCCCGTCCCGACACATCCCGGGGCCGGACCAGGCGTCGCTAGTTCCGCATTGCGGAAAACAGGGGCGGGGTCATCAGGCCCACGCGGCCTGATGATTAGCTGCGGGCCATGCAGCACGATTCGCACTCCGCGCCACAGCAGCCTTCGCACGCCCCGCACGCCTCTCAGCCCCCTCAGCCCCCTCACAACGGGGCGCAGCAGACCTACGCATGGGTTCAGCACGGTCCCGGGCAGCCACCCGGCTACGTGTACCAGTCGGTGCAGTTCGCGAAGATTCCTCCGCAGGCCCTGGCCGGGCGCGGGGCCCGGCTCGGGGCGCGAATAATCGACCTGATCCTCTGGATCGCCTGTCACATGGCGGTGGCCATCCCGCTGATGCCGGCCACGGACACCGCCAGCGCGGCGCAGACCATCCTTCTGCTCGGCTGGCTGCTGCTGACGTTTCTGTGCGTCTTTCCGTTCAGCATCCTGATGTACGGCACCACGCTCGGCAAACGGCTGTGCGGGCTGCGCGTGGTGCGCAGCGATCCGGACAAGGACCTGACGTACTGGCGGGTGCTGGCGCGGGAGTTCATGTGGCTCGTCGCCCACATCGTCCCTGTGCTCAGCTTCCTCAATCCGTTGTGGTGCTGCTGGGACAAGCCGCTGCAGCAGTGCCTGCACGACAAGCTCGCCGACACCGTCGTGGTGCAGCGGAACGTGCCGCTCGATCCGTATCCGGCCTGACGCTTCAAGGCGCCTTCGGCACCGGTGGTTGCGGGCCGGTGGTTGCGGGCCGCGTCACCGCCCCGTGGTGTCGTCCCTCTGCGTACGTCGCCCGGCGGCGGTGACATCCCGCATGGCCAGCAGGAACCGTCGCACCACGGCCAGTTCCTTCTCGTCGAACGAGTCCATCGCCGTCACCATCTCCTCGATCAGCGGCCCGAAGAACGACCAGCCCGTGGCGACGGCCTTGTCCGTAACGGTCAGGAGTACCCGCCGGCGGTCGCGGGTGTCGCGTTCCCTGCGGGCGAGCTCCAGTCGTTCCAAGCGGTCGATCAAGGCCGTGGTCGAAGCCGAGTTCACGCCCAACTGTGCGCCGAGCCACCCTGGTGTGGCGTCGACGCCTTCCCGGCCGGCGTCAAGCAGGTGGATCAGCGCACGCACATCGGTGGGATGCAGACCGTTCCGGCCTGCGAACTCGGCGGCGAAAAGGTCCAGTTCCACGGTGACGGCCCGCAGCAGATGAACCAGTTGAAGGCCGGGCTTCTGGTCGTCCACGCGCCCCTCCGAAGCTATTATCTCGATGACCGAGGTACTCGATCGTCGAGAAATCATAGACGGGACGGGCGGCAGTCATGGGGAACGAAGCGACCTTCTTCGCGGCGTACGACGCCGTCCTGAGCCAGTGGCCCGTGAAGGTCCACAGTGCCGACGTGCCCGGCCCCTACGGCAGCACACGGGTCCAGGTCTGCGGTCCCGAGGGCGGCACCCCGCTCGTACTGCTGCCCGGCGGCGGGACGACTTCGGTGACGTGGTTCGCCAACATCGGGGACTTGGCCCGCGACCATCGGGTGTACGCCGTCGACGTGATGGGCGACATCGGCCGCAGCACACACGACGGGGCCCAACTGCGCGGCCCGGGCGACCTGATGGCGTGGCTCGACGCGCTCTTCGACGGGCTCGGCCTGGACGGTGCGCACCTGTGCGGTCATTCCTACGGCGCCTGGATCGCCCTGACGTACGCGCTGCACGCACCCCACCGGCTCGGCCGGATCGCGCTGCTCGACCCGACGAACTGCTTTGCGGGGATGAGCTTTCGCTACCTCGCGCGGGCACTGCCGATGCTGCTCAAGCCCACCTCCGAGCGGTGGCGGGCCTTCCACCGGTGGGAAACCGGCCGCATGCCGGAAGACCCGGTCTGGCAGGCGTTCCTGGACAGTGCCGCCACTGCCCGGCGGTCGAAGGTCGTAGCCATGCGACGCCCCCGGTCGCGGGATCTGCGGGCCTGCGCCGTTCCGGCCCTGGTGCTCCTGGCCGGACACAGCCGGGTCCACAACGTGCGGCGGGCGGCGGCCGCGGCCCGTCGCCTCCTGCCCGAGGCCGACATCGCCGTCCTGCCCAACGCCACCCACCACACCCTTCCCACCGAGCAACCCGCTGAACTCAACCGGCTGTTGACGAGATTCCTGGCCTGAGCACCGTTCCTTGCGGTGGCCATAGCGACGCCTTTCAGCGTCTCCTATTCTTTCCCGTCCCGGGAAAGCGTGAGCCGGATGAGGGGTGAACCGCCGGACGTCGACGGGCAGTCGGTGCACCCCCGCGAGACGAAGACGCAGCCTGAGCAGTCCGGCATTCCCACGAATTCACGTTCGATACGCCCCTTGCGCACCCAGTGATCCGCCATCGCGCGCGCCTCGTCGACGGTGATACCGAGGCTGCGGGCGATCACCGCAAGACCCATGCCCGGCCGGGCCTGCTCGAACTCGCGCAGGAAGTCCCGCAGTCCGGCGCTCACGACAACACCTTCAGGAATTGGAACACGCCCACGGCGAGCAGCCACGCCACCACGAGCTGCACCCCGAGACCGATCAGCGTCAGGCGCGTTCCGATCTCCACGCGCTGGGCGGCGAGCGTCGCCATACAGGGCGTGTACGCGAGGATGAAGACGAGGAAGGCCATGGCCGCCGCGTCCGCGTGCCCTCCCGAGGAGTGCTCGAAGGTGTCGTGCAGCTGCTGCGAGAGCGCCTGCCCGCCCACCGCGGCGTCGTTGTCCTCGTCTCCCCCATAGGTCTGCGCGACCGTCGAGACGACGCCCTCCTTGGCGACGAACCCGGTCGTCAGCGCCGCCGAGGCATGCCAGTCGCCGAAACCGGCCGGGGCCATGACGGGCGCGATGGTCTCGGTGACCGTGCCGAACACGCTCTGCTCGACCGGCACTTCACCGAAGTGCCCGGCCCCCGCGGCCGCCGGGACGGCCATCAGGAGCCACACCGCGGCGACGGTCGCCACGATGATGCCGCCCGCCGTCTTCAGGAACGCCGCCGTGCGCTGCCACACCTGGGTGCCGGTCACCCGCAGCGTCGGAAGCCGGTACGGCGGCAGCTCCAGGACCAGCGGCTCCGGCTTCATGTCCTTGAACAGCAACGGCCGCAGGATCAGGCCCATCACCACGACGAGCGCCACCGACATCACGTACAGGATGAAGATCACGGTGCCCGCGTTCGAGCCGAAGAACACGCCCGCGATCATCGCGAAGACGGTCAGCCGCGCCGTGCAGCTCATATACGGGATCAGCAGTCCCACCAGGAGGCGGTGCGAGCGCTGCTTGAGGATCCGGGTGCCCGCAAGCGCCGGCACATTGCAGCCGAAGCCCACGACGAGGGGCAGGAACGCCCGCCCCGGCAGCCGCAGCGCGCGCATCGCCCGGTCGGCGACGAACGCGGCCCGCGCGAAGTACCCGGAGTCCTCCAGGAGCGTGAGCAGCAGGAACATGATGACCATCAGCGGCACGAAGGTCAGCAGCTGGCCCACACCGTTGACCACGCCGTTCACCAGGAGCCCCGACAGCCAGTCCGGCGCGTGCAGGGCGTCGAGGAAGCTCTGCGCACGGTCACTGACGGGACCCGAGACGAACGCGCCGAGCCCGTCCTGCAGCGGCTTCGCCAGGGTGGTGGTCGCCTGGAAGACGCCCCACATCACGGCCAGGAAGAAGGGAATGCCGAACCACTTCGAAAGGAGCAGCCGGTCCACCCGGTCGCTCGCCGTCGCCCGTGACGCCAGGGGGCCGCGCACCGCCTGTTCCAGGACCCGGTGCGACCAGGTGTAACGGGCCTCGGCGATCAGCAGCTCGGCGTCGGCGCCGTCCGTGTCGGCGCGCGCGAGCTCGTCCGCGGCCCGCGCCGCCGCGACAGTCAGCTGCTCCGCCGTGCCCGGCACCCGCTCACCGCACAACAGGGTCAGGGCCAGCCAGCGGGCGGGTCCCGGCTGCCCGGCGGCGGCCTCGGCCAGCGGATCGACCGTGCGCGCCAGGTCCGTCCCGCGATACCAGGCGGGCGCCTCGACGGGCGCGGCGAGCGCCCGCCGCACAGCCTCGGCGAGCGGCCCGAATCCCTTGCCGCTGCGGCCGGTCACGGCCACGACGGGCAGTCCGAGCGCCTGGGCCAGCGCCTCGGGGTCCGGCTCCGTGCCGCGCTTGGCGGCGATATCGGTCATGGTCAGCATGACCACCACCGGCAGCCCGGTATCGAGTACCTGCGAGAGCAGATACAGATTGCGGGCCGGGTTCGCCGCGTCCAGGGCGAAGAGCACCAGGTCGGGCCGCTCGCCGGCCGGGGCGGTCAGCAGATCTCGGACCAGCTCCTCGTCGGGGGAGTCGGGCAGCAGGCTGTATGTGCCCGGCAGATCGGCGACCCGCAGCCGGGCTTCGCCCGGGATGCGCCAGGATCCCTGGGCGACCTGGACGGTCTTGCCCGGCCAGTTGCCGACGTGCTGATGGGCGCCGGTCAGGGCGTTGAATACGGTGGACTTGCCGACGTTCGGATTGCCGACCAGGGCGATCAGCCGGGCCGTCATGCCGGTCGCGGGCCCATGGTCGAGTACGGCCGTGCCGCCGTGACAGGAAGCCGCCATCACCGGTGCCTCAGCCCGGCGGCAGTGCGGAAGTCGAGGGCGACGCGGGCCTCGCCCACACCGACGAGCAGCCCGCCGGTGGCGCCCCGGGCGATGACAGTGACTTCGGCGCCCGGCACGAACCCGAATTCAAGCAGTCTGCGCCGTGCGGTGGTGCCGCCCTCCGGGTTCTCAATTCCAGCCATACGGACGGTGGTTCCCGGACGGCAGTCATTGAGGGAGGGCACGGAATTACCTCTTCCATAGGTATGTGGATTAGGTAACCCTAACTTTGGCCGACCGTTGGATCAGGCGGCAAAGGACACCCGGCCGGAGGCCCTTCGCCCCCTGCTCGCTTATTGACCCGACCCTTATTGGAAAGTCCTTTACCTTTCCCGGAGGCCTTTCCCTCCCCGGAGGCCTTTCCCTCCCCGGAGGCCTTTCCCTTCCCGGGGGCCTTTCCCTCCCCGGAGGCCTCTTCCCTTCCGGCCTCCGCGGGCTAGCGGCCCAGCCACCACCCGAACTGCGCGCCCTTCTCGGGTGCCCCGATGCTCTTCGGCCCGAACGAGTCGATGCCCGTGGTGGTGAGCCCGCCGGTGGCTCCGCGCAGCACCCACACCGCGCCCGATGCCGCGTACGCCCCGTCCTCCTCGGGCACGCCGACCGTCAGGTCCGCCTTCTTGTCGCCGTCCACGTCCCGCAGCAGCACGGTGTGACCGAACCCGTCACGCGCCTCCGAGGCTCCCGGCACCCCGTCCGTCGACTGGGTGAAGGCCTGCGAACCGGCGCCGGTCACACCGCCCTTGGCGCCCTTGAGCAGGACGACGCTGCCCGCGTCCTTGATGTTCGTCGCCCCCGGCTTGATGTCCTCGCCGGGGATGCCGACCGCGATGTCCGCGATACCGTCGCCGGTCACGTCGGCGGCGCTGAGGGAGTAGCCGAACTGGTCGCCGTCGTACGTGCCGGAGGCGTCGCCCTCGCTCACACCGGGGACGCCCGGGGTGTCCTGCGTGATCTTCTTGGCGTGCGCGGAGTCGGGGCCGGCCGTGCTGCCGTACTCGATGCGGAGGGTGCCCGCCTCGATGGAGTTGTCGTCGTTGTTGGTGCCGTTGTCACGGACCACGAGGTCCCCGTAGCCGTCACCGTTGACGTCGGCGATGGTGCCACCGTCGGTGGACGCGATGCTCTTCGTCTCCGCGTGCGGAAGGCCGTCCTTGCCGCCCTTCCAGAAGCTGCTGCTGTACGCCGTCTCTTCGAAGCCGTGGCTCGTCACGAGGTCGTCGACGCCGTCGCCCGTCAGGTCGCCCACGATGAAGTCGCCCGGTCCGTAGTACTCGTTGCCGGTCTGGATCGAGTCCAGCCGGGCGGGCTTGCCGGCACGGGTGAAGGGTCCGTACGAGACGGTCATGCCCGACTCGTCGTCGTTGGGGTCGTCGTCCGGCGGGAATTCACCCGACACCAGGTCCATGTGTCCGTCGCCGTTGAAGTCCCCTGCCTGGCCGCCCGTGAGCGGCGGCAGTTCGACGCTGCCCGCGCCCGTCAGGCCGTCCTCGGCACCCCACAGCACGACAGGCCGGTCGCCCAGGCCGCCGACGACGAGATCGGTGTACGTGTCGCCGTCCAGATCGGCGGCGGCGTGGCTCCAGCCGAAGCCCGAAGTCTGGCCGCCCTGCCCCGGTACCCCGCCGACGCCGGGCCTGAAAGTGACGGCACGGGCCTTGTCGGGGCCTGACGCGGAGCCGTACACGACGCTCACATAGCCCGTCGCCTGCTGATCCCCCGAACCACCCCCTTGCGGCCCGGAGATGACCAGGTCCGCGTACCCGTCGTGGTTGAAGTCGACGACCGGCTTGCGCGGCGGGACGGGCGCGGCGTGCGCGCTGCCCGGCACGGCGATGACCAAGGGAGTCGCGAACGCCGTGACGGCGAGAGCGGCGAGGACGGAGCGGCGCACTGTTCCTCCAGCGAGGCAGGGGTTGGCGAGGGACACGGAGATCTCCATGACGGACGGATCTCCACAGCGGAAGACGAGTGGCCGCGGTGAACGGTTGTACACCTGAGGCGTGCTGCCCGTCCGAGCACGGCCACCGTCCGAGTCCACCCCCCCCTGCGCAGCCCTCTTCGTAGCCCCCGATGAATCCCCCCGTCACTCTTGTCGGCCACGACGAAGCTGCGGCCGCGGCGCTGTCCTACCTTCCGGACATCACCGATTCGATGCCTCGGAGGTGGGAGTCCGTATGTCGACGTTGGACGAGCTCAGCGCCCTGATCCAGGAACGTCTGCCCGGTCTGCTGGCCGAACACCGGGTTCCCGCCGCGGCGGTGGCGGTCTACGCGCATGGGGAGGTGGCCGACTGCGCGGCCGGGACGCTCAGCGGGAGCACCGGCGTGGAGGCGACGCGCGACTCCCTCTTCCAGATCGGGTCGATCACCAAGGTGTGGACCGCGACGCTGGCCATGCAGCTCGTCGACGAGGGCAAGCTGGATCTCGACGACCCCGTGTGCCGCTGCCTTCCGGAGTTCGCCGTCGCGGACCGGGACGCCGCACGGCGGATCACGGTACGTCAACTCCTCTGCCACACCGCCGGGTTCGAGGGAGACATCTTCACCGACACCGGCAAGGGCGACGACTGCGTGGAGAAGTTCGTGGCCACGCTCGGCGACGTGCCCCAGCTCTTCGCACCCGGGCAGATGTTCTCGTACAACAACGCGGCCTACTGCGTCCTCGGCCGGATCATCGAGGTGCTGCGGGACAAGCCCTACGACGACTGCCTGCGCGAGCACTTGTTCACGCCGCTCGGCCTGGCCCATGCCGCCAACGGCCCCTATGAGGCCATCCTCCACCGTGCGGCGGTCGGCCATCTCACCCCGGCGCCCGGCGCCGATCCGCAGCCGGCGCCGGTGTGGGCGCTCGCCCGCTCCAACGCGCCTGCCGGGTCCATGCTGAGCACGTCCGCGCGCGATCTTCTCGCCTTCGCCCGTCTCCATCTCGACCAGGGCAAGGGGCCGGACGGCGCAGCAGTGCTCAGTGCGGGCAGTGCGGCCGCGATGCAGCGGCGTCAGGTGGAACTGCCGTATCTGGGGATCCTCGGCGACGCGTGGGGGCTCGGCTGGGAGATCTTCGACTGGGACGGGCGGACCGTGATCGGTCATGACGGCGGCACCATCGGGCAGTCCGCGTTCCTCCGGGTGGTGCCCGACCGGCAGGTGGCGGTGGCCGTACTGACCAACGGCGGCAGTCCGCTGCCGCTGTACACCGAGATCGTCGGGCGGGTGCTGCGTGAGCTCGCCGATGTGACGATGCCGCCGCTGCCCGCTCCCGGTGCCGGGCGCGAGCGCACGGCGGTGGACGCCTCGCGGTATGTCGGTGCGTACTCCTCCTGCGTCGCGGACGTGGTGGTCACACAGGACCCCGAGGGGCGGGTGTGGGTCGAGCGCACGCCCAAGGGCGAGTTGGCGGCGCTGATGGGTGCGCCGGAGAAGACCGAGCTGGTGGCGATGCGGGGTGACACGCTGCTGACGGCCACCCCGAAGGACGGGATGTACCTGCCGCACGCCTTCGTCGGCGACGACGGAGAGGGCCGGGCGCTGTATGTGCACACCGGCCGGGCGGATCGGCGGGTGTCGGCATGAGCGGCGGTGTGGCGAGAGGTGCCGGGCGCGGCCTGCCGATTGTCGCGGTCGCCGTGCTCGTGGTCAGCGGCTGCGGCGGCTCGTCCGGGTCCGCCGCGGGCGGCGGGGGCCAGGAGCCGGTCGACGGCCAGACGTTCACCATGGCGTACGGCTCCGACCCGGGCGGCCTCGACCCGGCGAAGACAGTGATGTCGATCGCCATCGGCATCAACCGGTATCTGTACGACCCGCTGGTCCACCTCGACGGCAAGGGCGAGCCCGTCGCCGGTCTGGCGCAGAAGTGGCAGGCGACGACCAAGTCGGCCACTTTCACGCTGCGTTCCGGCGTCACCTGCTCGGACGGCTCGCCGCTGACCGCGAGCGATGTGGCCGCGAACCTCAACTACATCGGCGACCCGAAGAACAAGTCGCCGCTGGCCGGGGTGCAGATCGCCCCCGGCTCCACCGCGCGGGCCGACGACGAGCGGCGCACGGTCACCCTCACCAGCGGCGCGCCCGACGCGTTCCTGCTGCGCAACGCCGGCTCGGTGCCGATCGCCTGCGGCAAGGGACTGAAGGACCGCACCGCCCTGGCCAAGGGCGGCAAGGGCAGCAACACCGGCATGTTCACCATGACCGAGGCGGTCGCGGGCGACCACTACACCCTCACGCGGCGCAAGGACTACGCCTGGGGGCCGGGGAGTTGGAAGCGCGCGCAGAAGGGACTGCCGGACAAGGTGACGATCCGGGTGGTCCCCAACGAGACCACGGCCGCCAACCTGCTGCTGTCCGGTGAGCTCAACGCCGCGCCGGTGGTCGGCCCCGAGCAGAAGCGCCTGGCCGCGCGGAAGCTGTTCCACGCCGACGTGCAGGCCCCGGTGGGCGAGCTGTTCTTCAACCAGAACGCGGGCCGGCCCGGGGCGGACGTGCAGGTGCGGCGTGCCCTGGTGCAGGCCCTTGACCTGCCGGGCCTGGGCAAGGTGATCACCAACGGCACCGGGAAGCCGTCCAGGGGAATGGTCACGCTCGACCCGGCGGTGTGTCCGGGCGACGCGGTCTCCGGCAACCTTCCCGGGCGTGATCTCGCCGCGGCGAAGCGGGAGTTGGTCACGGCGGGCTGGAAGGCCGGCGCGGGTGGTGTGCGGGCCAAGGACGGCAAGAAGCTGAAACTGAACGTGCTGTACGGCACACAGTTGGGGCCGACCATGGCCGCGGGCGCCGAGCTGGTCCAGAAGACATGGAAGAGCCTCGGCGTCGAGGCCGAGCTGAAGCCGGTGGACAGCCCCGGCCTGAACAGCGCGCTGTTCGGCTCCGGCGACTGGGATGTCTCGATGGGGCCGGTCGGGCTGACCACACCCACCCAGCTCGTTCCGTTCATGGCCGGGCCCAAGCCGCCGAAGGGTGTCAACTTCGCCGGGGTCGACAACGCCGAGTACCGGAAGCTGGCGCAGAAGGCCTCGGCCGAGGTCGGCACCGCGGGCTGCCCGCAGTGGCAGCAGGCCGAGGCGGCACTGATCAAACGCCTCGACGCGGTGCCGTACTACAACTCCATCGCCCCGGTCTTCGGCCACGGCTCCCGCTTCCAGGTCAGCCAGGGCGCGATCGTCCCGTCCTCGATCCGTATGTACGCGGACTAGGGGGCCGCGTCCATGACGACAGCCGTGATCGAGGCGCGGGCGGCGGCCCCGGAAACGTCCGCCGCCGGCGCCCGGGGCAACCGGTGGCTGGTGTTCGGTGTCCGGCGTGCGGCCCGCCTGGTGGTGTCGCTGTGGGTCCTGGTGTCCGCGGCGTTCCTGATGATCCATCTGATTCCCGGCGACCCGGTCCGTGCCGCGCTCGGCATGACGGCCTCGCCACAGATGGTGGCGGCACGGCGCGCGGCACTGGGGCTCGACGACCCTTTGTGGGAGCAGTACTTGAGGTTCCTGGGCGGTGTGTGCACGGGCGACTTCGGGACCTCCACCATCAGCGGTCTGCCCGTCTCGGCCACCATCGGCGACCGGCTGCCCGCGACCCTGCAGCTCGCCGTGCTCGCCTTCGTCGCCGCCCTGGTGGTGGCGGTCCCGGTCGGCGTGCTGATGGCGGCGCTGACCCGGGGCGGGCGCCGGCGGGGCGGGGAGCTGGCGTTCACCTCGGTCAGCGTGTTCCTCGCGGTGATCCCGGAGTTCCTGCTCGCCGTCGTCCTCGCGTATGTCTTCGCGGTGCGGCTCGGCTGGTTCCCGGTCGCCGGGCGCGCGGGCGCCGGGTCGTACGTCCTGCCCGTACTGGCCCTTGCGGTCGGTCCCGCCTCGGTCCTGGCGCGGCTGTGCCGGGTGGAGATGCTGTCGGTACTCGGCGCCGACTACGTCCGGACCGCGCGCGCCAAGCGGCTGCCCGCCCGCCTGGTGTACCTGCGGCACGCGCTGCCCAACGCGCTGACCGCGACGCTCACCCTCGGCGGGCTGCTGCTGTCCGCGCTGGTCGCGGGCACGGTCCTGGTGGAGAACGTGTTCGCCTGGCCCGGGCTCGGCTCGACCATCGTGCAGTCGATCCTGCAGAAGGACTATCCGGTGGTGCAGGCCGTCGTGCTGGTCTACGGCGCCGGGGTGCTCCTGGTGAACCTGCTGGTCGATGTGCTCCTCGCGGTGCTCGATCCGCGATCCACGATCAGGGAGGGCTGATGGGCGTACGTCGCACCAAAGGGCTGACGGGCGTACGTCGTTCCAAGGCCGAGGCCGGGTCTGTGGCCGGGCCCCGTTCCAAGTCCAGGTGGCTCGCCGTCGCCCGTACCCCCGTGGGTGCCTGTGCCGGGGGGCTGTTGCTGGCCGTGACGGTCCTGGCGGTGCTCGCCCCTCTGCTGTGGGGGAACGACGCGGCCGTGGTGGACACCGCCGCGATCCAGCAAGGGCCCTCCGACGCCCACCTGTTGGGCACGGACAACCTGGGCCGTGACATCTTCCACCGGGTCCTGGTGGCCACCCGGCTTTCCCTGCTCCTCGCGGTGACCGCCACGCTGATCGGCGGGCTCCTGGGCATCGTCCTGGGCGCGGCGCCCTCGGTGCTTCCGCGCCGGGCGGGGCGCCTGGTGACCGCCCTCGTGAATATCGCCGTGGCCTTCCCCGGGCTGCTCCTCGCCCTGTTCTTCGCGGTCATCTTCGGGGTGGGCACGACCGGTGCGGTCCTGGCGATCGGGCTCGCCATGGCACCGGCGTTCGCCCGGCTCACCCAGACCCTGGCCGCATCGGTCGCGGGCCAGGACTTCGTGGCCGCGGCCAGGGTGGCCGGGGTGGGGCGGCTGCGCCTTCTGGTGCGCCACGTCCTGCCCAACATCGGCGAACCCCTGGCGGTCAACGCCACCATCGGCGCCGGCTCCTCGCTCCTCGCCTTCGCGGGTCTTTCGTTCCTGGGCCTGGGGGTGCAGGCACCGGACTACGACTGGGGCCGGCTCCTCGGCGAGGGCCTCGACCGTATCTACCTCTCCCCCGCGCCCGCCCTCGCCCCGTGTGTCGCCGTGGTCGTCACCGGCCTGGCGTTCAACCTCTTCGGCGAGGCCGCGGCCGCCGTCCTCGGCGTACGCACGCTGTCGCACCGGACCGGTCCTCGTGCCGTGGCGCCGGCCGTCCCGGATGCCGCGTCGGACACGCGGGGCGAGGGCGGGCCGGTGCTCGCGGTGGAGAACCTCCGCGTGGCCTTCCCCGGTCCGGAGCCGTCGGCCTGGATCACGCCGGTGCGCGGGGTGAGCTTCGCCGTGCACCCGGGAGAGGCGGTCGGTGTGGTGGGCGAGTCCGGGTCCGGCAAGAGCCTGACCGCGCTCGCCGTCTCCCGCCTCATCGAGCCGCCGTCCCATGTCACCGCCGACCGCCTCGACTTCGCCGGCACCCCGCTGCTCCACACCCCGGAGCGTGAGCTGCGTGCGCTCCTCGGCACGTCCCTCGCGATGGTCTTCCAGGACCCGATGACGTCGTTCAACCCGGTCAGAAGCGTCGGCCGGCAGCTCGCCGAAGTCGCCGAGCAGAACCAGCGGTTGGGCCGCGGAGCGGCTCTCGCGCGAGCGGTGGACCGGCTGCGCGCGGTCCGCGTACCCGCACCGGAGCGGCGTGCCCGGCAGTACCCGCACGAGTTCTCCGGCGGCATGCGCCAGCGCGCGATGATCGGCATGGGCCTGATGGGTGACCCGAGGCTGATCATCGCGGATGAGCCGACCACCGCGCTCGACGTCACCGTGCAACGGCAGGTGCTGCGCCTCCTCGCCGAGGTGCGGGCGAGCCGCAGCACCGCCCTCCTGCTGATCAGCCATGACGTCACCGTGGTCGCGCGGACCTGTGACCGGATTCTGGTCATGTACGCCGGACGCATCGTCGAGGACCTGCCCGCCGCCGATCTGCACACCGGCGCCCGGCACCCCTACACGCGGGCGCTGCTCGCCGCAGTCCCGGATCTGGACACCGACCGCGACCGGCCCCTGGCCGTGATCCCCGGTCGTCCGCCGGAGCCGGAACGGGTGCCGCCCGGCTGTGCGTTCGCCCCGCGCTGCCCGCGGGCGGACGACCGCTGCGGCCGCGAGGAGCCCGAGCCGGTCGCCCACGGCGAGGACCACCGGGTCGCCTGCTGGCACCCCGTACAGCAGGACACCGAATCCGTCGAGGGGACCACCGTGGGAGGTACGGCGTGAGCGATCTGGTCTTCGACGCGGTGCGCGTGCACTACGGCCACCGCCGCCACGGCCTCACCGCCGTCGACGGCGCGAGCCTGACCGTGCCGTCCGGACAAGTGGTCGGCCTGGTCGGCGAGTCGGGCTCCGGGAAGTCGACGCTCGCCCGGGCCGCGGTCGGGCTCGCCCCTCTCACCGCGGGCCGCGTCCTGCTCGGCGGCACCGACGTGCGGCAACTGCGGCGCGGACGGCGCCCGTTGCAGATGGTCTTCCAGGACCCGTACTCCTCACTCGATCCGCGGATGAGCATCGGGGACTCCATCGCCGAGGCGATACCGCGGCAGGCGGGGCGTGGCGCGGCAGAGCGGCGCGCAGAGGTGGTGCGCCTGCTCGAGCAGGTCCATCTGGCCCCGGACCGGGCCGCGTTGCTGCCCGGACAGCTGTCCGGCGGACAGCGCCAGCGGGTCGCGCTCGCCAGGGCCCTGGCCGGGCGGCCGCAGGTCGTCATCGCCGACGAGATCACCTCGGCCCTCGATGTGTCCGTCCAGGGCACCGTGCTCAACCTCGTGCGCGACGTGCAGCGGCGGCTGCGGCTGTCGATGCTGTTCATCTCGCACAACCTCGCCGTGGTGCGCTACCTCAGCGACCAGGTCGCGGTGATGTACCTCGGCCGGATCGTGGAGACGGGCCCCACCGAGGAAGTACTCGCCGACCCGCGCCATCCCTACACCCGCGAGCTGCTTGCCGCTCTGCCCGGGCGTCCGGGCCGGAGCTCCTTCCTGCAGAACGCCGAGGACGACGCGCCGGGCCTGGGCGAAGCCGCCGACCCGCACCATCCTCCGCCGGGCTGCCGCTATCACCCGCGTTGCCCCGTCGGCCCGTTGGTCCACGCCGATCGCGGCATCTGCCGTACCGACGACCCGGCCGAAGGCGCCGTGTCCCGAGCGCACCGGTCCGCATGCCACTTCGCCCCCGCCGCGGACCTCACGTATCCGACCCCTCTGCGAGGAGACAGCACACTGTGAGCCGACGCCTGGCCATCGAGGACCTCTACGCCATCGCGCTGCCGGAGCAGCCGTCCCTGTCCCCCGACGGCACCCGCATCGCGTACGTGCTGCGCACCGCCGACCGCCAACTGGACCGTGACCACCGCGCGTTGTGGACGGTGCCCGCCGACGGAGGGCCGGCGCGGCGGCTCACCAACGGGCCCGCGGACACCGCTCCCGCCTGGTCGCCGGACGGCCGGTGGGTCACGTTCCTGCGCGCCGGGAACGGCCCCGCGCAGCTGTGGCTGCTGCCCGCCGACGGCGGTGAGCCGGAGCCGGTGACGAGCCTGCCGCTGGGTGCCGGTGCGCCGGTGTGGAGCCCGGACGGCGCCGCCATCGCGTTCACGGCTCCGGTCGACGGCCGGGAGGAGACGGCGGCTTCGGGCCGTACGACGGCACCGGTCGTGACGGACCGCCTCGGCTACAAGGCCGACGGACACGGTCTGTTGGGTACGGTCCGCAGCCACCTGCACCACCTCGACCTCGACCGCCGTACGGTCCGGCAGATCACCCACGGCGACTGGCACGCCGTCGCCCCGGCCTGGTCGCCCGACGGACGCAGCCTCGCGTTCACGGCGGCACGCGGCGCCGACGCCGATCTGTCGCTGCGCTCCGGGGCGTACGTCGTGGACATCGCGAGGGCCGGTGCCCGAGCCGGTGCCGATGTCGGTGCCGGTGCCGGTGTCGGTGTCGGTCTCGGTGTCGAGCCGCGTCTTGTCGGCAGCGGTGAGGGCATGGCGTACACCGTCGGCTGGAGCGGCGGGGGCGACGCGCTGCTGGTCGTGGGGCGCGCGGACAGCGAGATCGGCCACGCGGGCCTGCTGCGCGTACCGCTGGACGGCGGTGCACCGGTCGCTCTGACCGCCGCGCTCGACCGCAATGTGATGCCCGGCGGGCCCGGCTACCCGGGCGCGCCGCCCCAACTCGCCGCCGACGGGCGCACGGTGCTGTTCTGCGTGCGCGACCGTGGCTGCACCCACCTGTACGCGATGGGCATCGACGGCGGCGGGCCCCGGGCCCTCGTCGGCGGCGCGGGCCGGGTGGTCTCCGGTGTGTCGGCCGCCGGCGGCATCGCCGCGGTCGTCCTGTCGACGCCCGCTTCCTACGGCGAGATCGCGACGGTCGACCTGGCCACCGGGCGCGAGCGGATCCGCACCGCACACAGCGGGAACCTCGCCGAGGTGGAGCTGTTCACGCCGCAGGAGCGGGAGTTCACCGTCTCCGACGGCACCACCGTGCACGGCTGGCTGCTGCGCGACCCGGACCGCTCCGGGCCCGCGCCGCTGCTGCTCGACATCCACGGCGGCCCGCACAACGCCTGGAACGGCGCGGCCGACCCGGTGCACCTCTACCACCAGGCGCTGGTCGCCCGCGGCTGGTCGGTCCTGCTGCTCAACCCGCGCGGCAGCGACGGCTACGGCGAGGCGTTCTTCACCGCCGCGCTCGGCGCGTGGGGGGCGGCCGACGCCCGGGACTTCCTCGAACCCCTCGACGCCCTGGTCGCCGAGAAGACCGCCGACCCGGACCGGCTCGCCGTCGCCGGCTACAGCTACGGCGGCTTCATGACCTGCTATCTGACCGGCCACGACGACCGGTTCGCCGCCGCCGTCGCCGGAGGCGTGGTCAGCGACCTGACCAGCATGTCCGGCACCAGCGACGAGGCACACCAGCTGGCCGTCGCCGAACTGGGCGGACCGCCTTGGCACCACCGCGCACGCTACGGCGAACTCTCCCCGTACTCCCGGGTGGAGCACGTCCGCACCCCGACCCTGGTCCTGCACGGCGCCGCCGACGAACGCTGCCCCGTCGGGCAGGCCGAGCAGTGGTTCACCGCCCTGCGCGAGCGGGGTGTGCCCACCCGCCTGGTGCTCTACCCGGGCGGCTCGCATCTGTTCCTCCTGGACGGCGCCCCTTCCCACCGCGCCGATCTCTCGCGCCGCATCGTGGACTGGGTGGAACGCCACGCGGGAGGCCCCGGGCGGCCGGCCCGTGCCCCGCTGGACGTCGCGCACTGGCAGCGCAGGCTCGACGAGCTGGCGGCCCGCCACCGAGTGCCGGGCACGGTCCTGGGCATCGCACGCGGCGACGAAACCGCCCTGGCCGCCCACGGTGTGCTCAACAAGGACACCGGCGTGACGGCCACCGAGGACTCCCTCTTCCAGATCGGGTCGATCACCAAGGTGTGGACCGCGACCCTGGTCATGCAACTGGCCGACGAGGGACTGCTCGACCTCGACGCCCCTCTCGCCGACGTACTGCCCGACCTGCGGCTCTGCGATCCGCAGACCGCGAAGCAGGTGACCATGCGGCATCTGCTCACCCACACCAGCGGCATCGACGGCGATATCTTCACCGACACCGGCAGGGGCGACGACTGCCTGGAACGGTACGTCGACCAGCTCGACCGGGCCGCGCAGAACCACCCGCTGGGGGCGACGTTCTCGTACTGCAACTCCGGTTACGTCCTGGCCGGCCGGGTCATCGAGAAGCTCACCGGTATGAGCTGGGACCGCGCCCTGCGAGAGCGGCTCTGCACACCGCTGGGTCTGGCACACACGGTCACGCTCCCGGAGGAGGCCCTGCGCTTTCGCACCGCGATGGGACACGCCGCCGAGGGCGAGGCGGAGCCGCGACCGGTGCCGGCCTGGGGCCTGCCCCGTTCCGCCGGGCCCGCCGGGCTCATCACCGCCACGGCCGCCGACGTACTGGCCTTCGCCCGTCTGCACCTGACCGGCGGCAGCACCCCGGACGGCAACCGTGTGCTGTCGGAGGCGGCCGCGCGCGCGATGACGGAACAGCAGGTGGAGCTGCCGGACACCCACACGCTCGGGGACTCCTGGGGCCTCGGCTGGATCCGCTTCGACTGGAACGGCCACCGGCTCATCGGACACGACGGCAACACCCTGGGCCAGTCGGCGTTCCTGCGCCTGCTGCCCGGGCAGGACCTCGCGGTCACCCTCCTCACCAACGGCGGGGGCGCCCACGACCTGTATCTGGAGCTGTTCCGGGAGATCTTCGCCGAGGTCGCCGGAGTCACCATGCCGCAGCCGCTCGAGCCACCGCCCGTACCGCCCCTGTCACCCCTGTCGTCCGAGGCGGACACGAGCCGGTATCTGGGCCGCTACGAACGGGCCGGCGCGCGCATCGAGATCCTGACCGGCATCGAAGGCCCGCGACTGCGGCTGCGCCAGACGGTGACCGGGGCGCTCGCCGAGCTGGTGCCGACGCCGGTCCAGGAGCTTGACCTGGTGCCGGTCGCGGATGACCTCTTCGTCGTCCGCCAGGCGGGCAGCCGGTCCTGGACGCCCGTGACGTTCTACGCACTTGAGACCGGGGAGCGCTATGTGCACTACGGCGTGCGCGCGACTCCGAGGGTGTCCTGACGTGGAGCGCCTGCACGCGGGCCATCCGGAGGGCAGTCATCGGGGAGCCCCTCGAGCAGCTCCTGACGTGGGCTTGTTCCAGGCCGCGTTGCCCGCGCTGGTCGCCGACATAGAGCGGCTCGTACGGACCGAGTCCCCGTCGGCCGACCTCGCCGCCGTGGCGAACAGCGCCGAGGCGGTCGCCGCCCTTGGCGCCGAACATCTGGGCACAGAACCGGAGTTGCTGGTCCTGGAGGGTCGCAGCCACCTGCGCTGGCGCCTCGGCGACGGGCCCCGGCGAGTGCTGCTCCTCGGCCATCACGACACGGTGTGGCCGCTCGGCTCCCTGGCCACGCACCCGTTCGAGGTGCGCGACGGAGTACTGCGCGGACCCGGCTGCTTCGACATGAAGGCGGGCCTGGTGATGGCGTTCCACGCACTGGCCGCAGCCGGTGTCCCGGACGGGGTGACCCTGCTGGTGACCGGCGACGAGGAGCTCGGTTCACCGTCGTCCAGGGAGCTGATCGAGTCCGAGGCGGCCGGTTGCGATGCCGCGCTGGTCCTGGAAGCCGCCGCGGACGGCGGGGCGTTGAAGACCGCACGCAAGGGCGTCTCGCTGTACGAGGTGCGCGTGCACGGGCGGGCGGCGCACGCCGGCCTCGAACCGGAACGCGGTGTGAACGCCACCGTCGAGAGCGCCCATCAGATCCTCGCGGTCGCCGCGCTCGCCGACGCCGAGGCCGGTACCACGGTCACCCCCACGGTGCTGGCGGCCGGCACCACCGGCAACACCGTTGCCGACACCGGCCGGTTCACGGCGGACGTCCGGGTGCGGGACGCCGCCGAGCAGGCCCGGGTGGATACGGCGATCCGCGCCCTGCGTCCCGTCGTCGAGGGCGCGTCCATCGATGTGGCCGGCGGCCCCAACCGCCCGCCCCTGTCACACGACGCCTCGGCCGCGCTCTACCGGCGCGCGCGGCATCTGGCGGACCGGCTCGGCATCGGGCCGCTCACCGCAGCGGCCGTGGGCGGGGCATCGGACGGCAACTTCACCGCGGGGATCGGCACTCCCACGCTGGACGGGCTCGGCGCGGTCGGCGGTGGTGCGCACGCGGATCACGAGCATGTGCTGGTGGCCGAACTCCCGGGGCGTACGGCCTTGTTGGCGGCGCTGATCGATGACGTGGCGGCCGCCGAACCGCAGCACGGCCACAACGCCCGGGAACGCCGGACCGCCCAGCCAACCAAGACCACCCGGACCACCCGGACCACCCGGACCACCCGGACCACCCAGACCACCCAGACCACCCAGACCACCCAGACGACAGCGACCGGCGGGAGCCCCCGATGACGGACATCCCCGCCGCCCTGGCCACGACGGCGCCGGACACCGGGCACCGCAACCGCCTCGCCGATGACGCCACGGCCGCGGCCGACGCGGCGGCCCGTGCCGCCGGCTGCCGCGTACAACCGGTCAGTGCCCTGCCGGACCTGGAGTCGGTGTGCCGTCTCTTCGCGGGCATCTGGACGCCGGGCGGCGAGAACGGCCTGGTGACGACGGAGCTCCTGCGCGCCATGGACAAGGCCGGCAACTACGTCGCGGCCGCCTTCGACGCCTCCGAAGGTGACAGCGGTGGCGGCAGCGGAGCGGGAGGCATCGGCCATGGCGACGGCCGAAGAGACGGCCGAGGCGATGGCCGAGGCGACGGCGGCGAACTGGTCGGCGCCTGTATCGGCTTCTTCGGCCCACCACCGCACGGCGCGCTGCACAGCCATATCGCGGGCGTCTCCGCCAGGATGCGCGGGCGCAGCGTGGGCTTCGCGCTCAAGGCGCACCAGCGTGCCTGGGCACTGCAGCGCGGCGCGACGCAGGTGTCCTGGACGTTCGATCCGCTGGTCCGGCGCAACGCCTTCTTCAACATCACCAAACTGGCCGCCCGTCCGGCCGAGTATCTGACCAACTTCTACGGCCGGATGAACGACGGCATCAACGGCGCGGACGACACCGACCGCCTCCTGGTGGACTGGCGCCTCGCCGCGCCCGAGGTCGCCGCGGCCTGCCACGGCCACCACAGGCCCGCCGACACCGCGGCGGCCCGCGCGGCCGGTGCCGCCGTCGCCCTGGGCATCACCGCCGACGGCCGCCCCACCCCCGGCCGGGTCACCGGCACCGGCGCCCTGGTCGCCGTCCCCGCCGACATCGAACACCTCCGCCGCAGCGATCCGCGGTCCGCGGCGGCCTGGCGCTCGGCCCTGCGCGACGCACTCGGCGGACCGCTCGCCGACGGCTGGCGGGTGAGCGGATTCGACCGCGACGGCTGGTACATCCTGCAGCGAGAGGACGCGCAATGAAGCTCACCGGGGTCGAAGTCCGCGAGATCCGGCTGCCGTTGGTGGCGCCCTTCCGCACCTCCTTCTCCGCCCAGACCGCGCGCACGGCCCTGCTGCTGCGGGCGGTGGGCACCGACGCGGAGGGCTGGGGCGAATGCGTGGCGATGGCCGACCCGCGCTACTCATCGGAGTACGCCGCGGCCTGCGCCGACGTCCTGCGCCGCTTCCTCGTCCCGGCACTGACCGGCCACGAGCACCTCGACGCCGCCGCGGTGGCCCCGGCCCTGGCTCCGTTCCGGGGGCACCGGATGGCGAAGGCCGCACTGGAGATGGCCGTCCTCGACGCCGAACTGCGCTCCCGTGACCTGCCGTTGGCCCGCGAGCTCGGCGCCGTCCACGACCGGGTGCCCTGCGGGGTGTCCGTGGGCATCATGGGCTCCGTGCCGGAGCTGCTCGACGCGGTGTCCGACTACCTCGACGCCGGCTATCTCCGTATCAAGCTCAAGATAGAGCCCGGCTGGGACATCGAGCCGGTACGGGCCGTACGCGAACGCTTCGGCGACAGCCTGCTGTTGCAGGTGGATGCCAACGCCGCCTACACCCCGGCCGATGCCCGGCACTTGGCCCGGCTCGACCCGTTCGGCCTGCTCCTGATCGAGCAGCCACTCGACGAGGAGGACATCCTCGGCCACGTCCAGCTGGCCAAGAGCGTCGAGACGCCCGTGTGCCTGGACGAGTCGATCACCTCAGCCCGCGCCGCCGCGGCCGCGATCACGCTCGGCGCGTGCAGCATCGTGAACATCAAGCCGGGGCGGGTCGGCGGCTATCTGGAGGCCCGCCGCATCCACGACGTCTGCGCGGCACACGGCATCCCCGTGTGGTGCGGCGGGATGCTGGAGACCGGACTCGGCCGTGCCGCGAACGTCGCGCTCGCCGCCCTGCCGGGCTTCACCCTCCCCGGCGACACCTCCGCATCGGACCGCTACTACCGCACCGACATCACCGAGCCGTTCGTCCTGCTCGACGGCCATCTGCCCGTGCCCGCCGGGCCGGGCCTCGGTGTCGCCCCCGTCCCGGCCGCGCTCGAGGAGTTCACCGTCTCCACCGAATGGATCCCGGCGTGACCGATCCCTTGTCGCACACGACGAACGAGGCACACAATCCCGTCGAGGCCGACGAAGGGCCGCCATGACCACTGTCTCCAGGGGCCGGAGGGAGCCTGTCGCCGTGCAGGAGCGACCGCGAGCGAGCCTGGGGCGGGTCCTGGAGGACCTCGGCACCACGCTCCTCGATCTCGTCTGCGGCGATCCCGAGAAGGCGGACGCGATCGGCGGCGTGGTCATCCATGATCCGCTGGACGAACCGGTGCTTCCCCGGCAGGCGCTGGTCCTCGCCGTCGGTCTGCACCAGGCCGCCGAGACCGCGCGGCTGCTCACGGAGCTCGGCGAGGCGGGCGCCGCCGCCCTGGTGGTCCGCGCCCCCGCCCCGAACGACCCCGCGGTCACCACGGTGGCACAGCGCTCCGGGGTCGCCCTGCTCGCCCTCACCCGCGGCGCGTCCTGGGCCCAACTCGCCGCCGTACTGCGCTCGTTGCTGGCCGAGGGCGACGTCGGCGAGGCGGGCCCGCAGACTCTGGGCGGCACTCCGTCCGGCGATCTGTTCGCCCTGGCCAACGCGGTGGCCGCGCTCCTGGACGCCCCGATCACCATCGAGGACCGCAGCTCCCGCGTCCTCGCCTTCTCCGGCCGCCAGGACGAGGCCGACCCCTCCCGCGTGGAGACCATCCTGGGCCGCCAGGTACCCGAACGCTTCACCCGCCTCCTGGAAGACCGCGGCGTCTTCCGCGCCCTGTACCGCCACGACAAGGCGGTCCATGTCACCCCTCCCGAGACCGAGGACTTCCACATCCCCCGCGTCGCCATCGCGGTACGGGCGGGCGACGAGATCCTCGGCTCCATCTGGGCCGCTGTCCGCACACCCCTGAGCGAGCAGCGCACCCAGGCACTGCACGACGCGGCCAAGCTGGTGGCCCTGCACATGCTGCGGCTGCGCGCCGGTGCCGACGTCGAGCGCAGACTCCGCGCCGACCTGGTCGGCACCGCCCTGGAAGGCGGCCCCGGAGCCGCCGAGGCCCTGGCACGCCTCGGCCTGGCCGACCACGCCGGCGTCGTCCTCGCCCTGGCCGCGCCGGAGCCGCCCGCACTCCCCCGCTCCACCGATCTGCACGCTCAGCACACCGCCGAACGCCAGCGCCTGGCCGACGCGTTCGCCATGCACCTCACCGCCGTCCACCCCCGCGCCGCCACCGCCCTCATCGGCGATGTGGCCTACGGCATCCTGCCCGTGCAGAACCACAGGACCGACGCCGAGGACCGGGCCGCCCGCGTCGGCTCCGACTTCCTCACCCGCGTCGGCGACCGCCTTCATCCCCTGATCGGCATCGGTCCGGCCGCGGCGGACGGCACCGGCCTGGCCCGCTCCCGCGACGGCGCCGACCGGGCCCTGCACGTCCTGCGCACCCACGGCGGCACCCGCCGGCTCGCCCGCATGACGGACGTCCACATCGAGGCGCTGCTCCTCGAACTCGCCGACCTCAGCGCCGCACGGGGCCACCCCCCGACCGGCCCTCTGGCCAGGCTGCTCGCCTACGACCGCCGCCACGACGCCCACCTGGTCGACACGCTCCGCGCCTGGCTCAACGCCTTCGGCGACGTCCCCGCCGCCGCCGAAGCGATGTACGTCCACCAGAACACGTTCCGCTACCGCCTGCGCCGCGTCACCGAGGTCGCCGAGACCGAACTCAGCGACCCCGACGCCCGCTTCGCCCTGATGCTGCAGCTACGCCTGCTCCGCCGCCCCGACACGTCGCCGGGCTGACTCCCCCTTGGCGCACCGCCAGGTCTCCCGTCGGCCGGCGCAACCTTCGGATGAACTTTCCGCAACCGGCCCCGAGTTGGGCTGCGGCGCTGGAACTCTGTCCACCGCACGAGGTACGACTCGGCAGTACACAGGGGAGGGTGGCCGCATGCCCGAAGACCTTCAGGCCCGTCAGGCGCCGACGCACAGCAACACGGACACATTCACGTACACGGACGGGTCACCGCAGGAGGAGACGGACGCAGCGCCGTTCAAGGCGGCCTCGGTGACCACCGAGACGGTGGCACGACTACGCACCCCCAGCGGCCGCCCGCGCATCACCATCGTCGACCTGATGGCCTCCTGACCAGGCGGCACCCTGCGCGAGGCGCTGGGCGGGCGCTGGGCGGGGCGCGACCAGCCACGACGCACCCGCAGATGACGCACCGGACGTCTCGCGGCGCGCTACGCGCCCCGGTGCTGGTCCCGGATCTCGGGGAGCTGCCGGAAGCCGGCCGACTTGTAGGTGGCGACGGCGCCGGCGTTGACGCTCGGCGTGAAGACGACCGCGCTCGACGAGCCCAACTCCCGCAGTGCGGCCGCCGCGGCGATGGTGACGGCCCTGCCGTAGCCGTGACCTCGGTGGTCCGGGTGCACGCCCATCGGCTCGAGCAGTCCGGGCCTGCCAGGACCGGCCGACCACACCGTCACCGCCGCCACCGCGTTGTCCCGGTCGTCGTAGGCGAGCAGACACCGGGCATCGGCGTACGGCAGTCCGGCCGCCATCGCGTGCCAGCGCTCGTCCGTGAACGTCGGCCGGCCGAACGCCGCGCGATGTACGGCGGTCCGCGCACGCGCCCGCTCCGGTCCGACCACCTCGATCCGTACGCCCGGACCCGGCACCGGCGCTGTGAGGTCGCGGCACAGCTGCGTCCATGGCTCGCCGGTGCCCCAGCCCTCCTCGAACAGCAGCTCCCGGACCCGTGTGCCCGCAGGCGTCTCGACGTACGCCTCGCCCTCCCCCAGCACACCGCGCTCGGCCCTCGTCAGGTCATCGGCCAACCGCTGTGCCAGCTCTTCGTCGCGCCGGGCGTCCGGCGCGACCGTCAGGCGCAGCAACTCGGCGCCGTCGAGCAGCCCGACGGCGAGAATCTGTCCGTCCCGCCGCCACGTCCGCACCGCCGCGGCCGTCGCCTGCGCACCGAACCGCCAGTACCAGCCCAGGTCCCCCGGATGCAGTTGCATCGGCGCCCCCTCGTACTGCCATGCCCTGAGCGCGCCCACGGCCTCGCTCAGCGCGTCTGCTCCGTCGAGTCCATCGCTTCCGTCGCCTCCGAGGGTACTCAGCTCAATTGGCATACCGCCGATCAGACAACACGGCACCGACGGTCCGCACCCGGTTTGGTTCCTGGTTCAGCGGCGGGCTTCGACCTTTGGACCGGCCGTGACGCCCCGCACCGTGGAACCAAGCGTGCCGCCCCGTACCGTGGATGCGACGCAGGAGCCGGCCGCGTTCCTGAGGGCCCGGCGCGAAAGCCTGGACCCGCACGATTACGGCCTGCCGTCGCGTCGGCAGGCCCGGCGGACCCCGGGACTACGCCGCGAAGAGGTCGCCGAACTGGCCGGAGTCAGCGTCGACTACGTCGTACCCCTTGAACAGGGCCGCGGACTGCGGCCATCGGCGGACGTGGTGGAGGCCCTTGCCCGGGCGCTGCGCCTGGACCCCGGCGAACGCGCCTACCTCTTCGGTCTGGCCCGGCAGCGTCCCCGCAACACCGCAAGGCCCGCGACCACCGCGGCGCCGCAGCTGGCCCGCCTTGTCACCGACCTGTCGCCGCTGCCGGCCATGCTGATGAACCACCGCTACGACATCCTGGCCTGGAACGGCGAAATGGCGAGGCAGCTGGTGGATTTCGGCAGCCTGCCGCCGTCGCCGCGCAATGCGATGTGGCTGTGCTTGATGCATCCGGAAGTGCGCGAGCTGTACGTCGACCGCGAGCGCGTCGTACGGGAAGGGATCGCCCATCTGCGTGCCGCGTGGGCCGCGCATCCGGAGGACCGGGAGTTGAGCGGTCTCATCGCCGAATTCGCCGCGCGTGACGAGCAGTTCGCGCGTTTGTGGGCCGAGCGGGACATCAAGGTCAACGGCCGGGGGCACAAGGTGCTGCGGCGTCCTGGCGGCGACGTCATCGCGGTTCATTTCGAGGTGCTGATGCCACTTCAGGACGCTGACCAGCGCTTGGTGATCTACCGCGCCGCGGACGAGGCGAGCCAGTCGGCATTGGACCGGTTGTGCGCACGCTGAGCCCCTCCCCCCCCCCAGCGCGTCCGGCGCGAGTTCAGGGCATGGTCCGCGAGTTCAGGGCGTGGTCAGGCGGTGCCATTCCTTGCCCATGGCCGTGAACTTGTCGACGGCTGGTGGCGCCGAGCACGAGAACTCGACGGGCTGAGGACCGGTCTCGTTCCCGAGGTTCAGTGTCCCCGCGCCGTTCTGGAACGTGATCGTGCCCGTATCGCGTGATCTCTGGACCGGGCCTCCCCTGTAAGGGAGTTCGATCTCGCGGTTGAGTGTTCCGTCGCCGAAGAAGGCCAAGGTGTCCGTGCCGGCCGGGGTTTCGGCCGTGGTGCCGTCCGCCTCGACGGGCCGGCCGGCCCGGAAGTGCCCGACGACATCGGTGATGGCCGCACCGCATGGGGGTGCCTCCGGTACCGCCTGGGCGGTGCCGGTCGCGGTGGTGAGGAGCACGGCACCCAGTCCGGCCGCGGCTGTTGCTTGCGCTACGGGCTTGAGGTCCATGCCTGCACGTTTCCTGCCGCGAGCGCGGCGGGCGACTTGGCTTCCGCCAGACAGGCGATACCTGCCGGGTGTTCCCTTCGCGGAAGGCGCGCGCCGCGCATCGGCTCGGGCGAGGCAGGAACGGCGTGACGCACCGGCCCGATCACCGACTGCGCACCTGGTCAGCGCCCTTCCAACTCACCCGGCCCGTGCGGCCCGTCGCCACATGTCACGGCCGACCGGGACGAACCAAGTCCCCGGAGGCCGTACGGGGCTCGTACGGCGCTCATATGGGGCTCCATGGGGCTCCATAGGGCTCAGCCCTCTGCCGCAGCGAACTTTTCCGCGAGGTCGTGATGCCTGTCCGCGGCCTGCTTCGCCTGAGAAGGGCTGATGGCCGATCCCGGCATACGGCCCAGGCGTTCGACCCACTCCGCGAGGCGCAGCTGCTCGCGCCGGGCCTGCTGTCGGCAGGCGAGGCAGGTGACTTCGTCCGGGCGCGGCGAGGTCATCGCATGGGGCACCCGTAGCCCGCATCCGGTCGTGACAAGGCTCGGCAGGTCACCTGCCAGACCGAACGTGGATGCCAGCACGTTGCGGACAGCAGCATCGTCGTGGAGCACCTTCGACTCCACATGGATGTGCGGATCGTTCCCGCCCACGCGCCCTCCTCGCCCCGGCGACCGCACCGGCCGGAAGTGCTCTCGGCCGGCTTCGGACTGCAGAGTGCTCTCGGCCGGAGAGTGCTCTCGGCCGGCGTCGGACTGCAGGAGGAGTTTCCCATGTCGCGACCGGCCATGGACGATCGCTGGCTCCCCTCCCCTCCCCGAGGCCGCAAGCCACATGCGCGCGGCTTTCCCCTGCCCACCGCCCGCTTATGGGATTGATCACCAGGTATTGCCTGGTGAGGGCAGGGGTGCTCAAGGTGGGCGCCTTGGGGCGTTACGCGCCGGATGTGAGGGTGCAGGGAGCATGGAGAGCAAGGAGGCCGGATTGCGTATCGGAGCCGGAGCCACAGCCACAGCCACAGCTTGCGGAGTGTGCGCGGCGCTGCTGGTGCTGTCGGGGTGCGGCGGCGCGCAGGGCGGGCGGGAGCCGGAAGCGCCGGGGAAGACCGGGGCGGTCAGCAGTCCGGCGCAGTCCCGGCCGGTGCCCCGGGGCGACGGGAGCGACGTCGGGAGCGACCTCAACGGGGACGGGCACCCCGATCTCGTACTGGGAGAGGACCTCCACGCAGGCACACGCCTCAGCGTCGCGTACGGCTCGGAAAAGGGACTCGACCCGTCGACGCACACCGTTATCGGGCCGGGCGGACTCCAGTTGGGCGAGACCGGGCAGGCCGCCGATCTCGACGGGGACGGTTACAGCGACATCCCGGTGGCCGCTGCCCCAGGTCAGGCGATGAACGCCCTGGCCACGCCACATATCGTGTGGGGCGGGCCGAAGGGTCCGCAGTCCGGGCGGACACCCGTCAAGGTGCCCCTGCCCGAGGGCTTCGAAGCCGGCTACGAGGAACTGTCACCGACCACCGGCGACTTCAACGGGGACGGACATCCCGATCTCGCGCTCAACGGCCCGAATGTCGCGGTCCTCTACGGACCGTTCAGCCGTGACGGCCGGCCGGACGAGAAGGCCGTACCGCAGGCGCGTACCGACATCGAGGGCGGCGCGTCGATCGTGGCCGACCCCGCCGCCTCCGCAGCGCGCGACTCCCCCGGCGGCAAGCGCGCCACCGGCCTGGTGGTCCTGGGCCGGGGCGGCGACGGCGAGCAGGTTCCGGCGACGTACATTCCCGGCGGCCCCGGCGGCCTGCGCGAGGACGAGTACCCGCTGTCCGCGGGCAACGCCGCCGCCTTCGGGGACTTCAACGGTGACGGCCGGCGGGATATCGCCGTGGCCGACAGCGGCAGCCGCAACAACGAGGCCCCCGGCTCCGGCAGCGCGGCCCGGCCGGACGCGGTCGCCGTGCACTACGGCACCGAGGGCGGCGGAGTCGACGGCAAGGAGAAGCGCCTCACCTCCCCGGCCGGCACGGGCGGTGTGGGGGGCCGGGTGCTCGCCGTGGACACCGACGGTGACGGCGCCGACGAACTCGCGGCGCTCGGCTACCCCGCCACGGAGGGCGAGACCCAGGCCGACAAGGTGCTGGTCTTCGACGGCGGGCGCCAGGGCTTGCGACCGGACGGGGCCAGGACGTTGCGTCGTCTGAGCCCTGCGAAGACGGCGGGACGTGAGCTGCCCGCCGGTGAACGGCTCGCCTCCCCCGAGGCGGCCCGTGACCTCGATGGTGACGGCCGCGAAGAACTGCTCCTCTCCTTCGCCGGTCCGGGCTACGAGGGAAGTCAGGTGTGGGTGACCGACGGGCACGACGACCAACAGGCGTTCAGCACCGCCAAGTGCAGCCAGGAAAAGCAGTGCCAACGCGAGGTCTACGACTACAAGATGAGCGACGTCGAAGCGGGCTTCAAGTAACCCTTCCCTGACGGCAACCGAGCACGGCAGCGGCCGGGCACAACCCGCACAGCACGACTGACGACGGACCCACACGCGGGGCCGGCCCTCCACGGCCGGCCCCGCGCGCCGTACCCCATGATCCCGTGATCCCACGCCCACGCGACCGATGAGTTCCACCTCGCCACGTCGTCTGCATACGGGAAACACCCCTTCCGCAACTGCGGGAGGCCCGCGATGAGTTGACGAGGAGCGTGTGCACCATGGGCCAGGAGAACCAGGAGAAGGTCAGCGCCACCCTTGCTGTCGCCGTACCCGCCGACACGGTGTTCGCGGTCCTTGCGGACCCGACGGCCCATGCGGCGATCGACGGCACCGGCTGGGTTCAGGAACCGGCCGACCCGGCGCCGCTGACCGAGGTGGGGCAGATCTTCCGGATGGACATGTATCACGCCAACCATCCGGACGGTGACTACCAAGTGGCCAACAAGGTCCAGGTGCTCGACCCACCGCGCACCATCGGCTGGCTGACCGGGCGCGAGAAGGAGGACGGCCACCTGGAGTTCGGCGGCTGGCTCTGGCGCTACGACCTCGCGCCGCTCGGCCCGTCCGAGACCGAGGTCACGCTCACCTACGACTGGTCGGCGGTGCCGCGGTACATCCGGGAGTACATCCAGTTCCCGCCGTTCGGCCCCGACCACCTCAGCAACTCACTGCGGCACCTGGCCGAACTCGCCGACAGGGAGCAGGGATCACCACAGCACAAGGCGAGCCACCACCCCTAGGCCGGCCATGGCAGGATCGCGGCCATGCCCTTCAGCGTTCCCCGCCTCCGGATCGGCTCGACCGAGATCATCGCCCTCGCCGATGGCGAGGGCCCGTTCTTCTCCCCGCGCGCCGAGGCCTTCCCCGAGGCCACGGCCGCTCAGTGGGCCGAGGCCGACCGCTTCGACCCGGGCGCGGTCGATGCCGAGGGCCGCTGGCGGCTGCAGTTCCGTGCGTACGCGATCCGCGGCGACAACGGCCTCACCGTCGTGGACGCCGGGATCGGCCCGGCGGACGGCCCGGCCGCCTCGTGGGCGCCCGTGCCCGGTGCGCTCCCCGAGTCGCTCGCCGCCGCGGGCATCGACCCGGCCGAGGTCGACACCGTGGTGCTCACGCATCTGCACACCGACCACGTCGGATGGGCGGTCGTGACCGAGGCGGCCGTCCCCTCGGCGGGCAGCGGCGCGGCGGCCGGCGGCGCTCCCGCTTCCCGCGGTGCCGCCGACGGTCGCCGCCCCTATTTCCCGAACGCCGAATACCTGCTCCAGCGGGCCGAGTTCGACGCCCTCGACATGCTCAACCCGCAGCTGCGCGAGGCCCTCACCGACCCCCTCAAGGCGGCAGGACGACTGCGGCTCCTCGACGGGGACACGCAGCTGCGCGCCGGGCGCGTGGTCGCCACGCCCGGTCACACGCCCGGGCACCAGAGCGTGCTGGTCGCCGACGGGCGCGACCTCGCCCTCGTCACCGGGGACCTTCTGGTGCACGCGCTCCAGCTGCTCCACCCCGAGCTGCCCTACTCCCACGAGACCGACCCCGTGGCGGCCAGGCACTCACGGGAACGCATGTTCCACCGCGAGGGCGCCTCCACGCTGCACCTGGCCACACCCCATCTGACGGAGCCGTTCGTCTCGGCGTGACCACGGCCGCCCGAGCCGTTCCGGCGCTGCCCGCCCACCGCGTGGCACCCCGGGCCGTCGCGAGCCTCATCCGGGGGACTTGCTGGTGCCGGGTGCCGCCGGACGGTGTCCACTGGACGGGTGCCCGATGATCTGCAGCATGAGCCGGCCCCGCAGCCCGACGCACTGACGGAAGGCCCGCCTGCCTGGACGGCACGTGCGGAGCGCATCGCGTTGTGGGCCCTGGCCGCGACGGCTGTCCTGACCGTCCTGACCCTGATCTGGTACGTGCGGCTCGACAACGCCCATCAGCCCCTCAAGGGCTGGGCGGCGCTGGCGGCCGTGGGCGCGCTGCTGCTGATCTGCGGCATCGTCGTACTCGTACGGCCCTTCAGGCTTACGCACGGTCGCACCGTCCTGACCTCCGCTCTCGTCTCCGTGGTGCTGGCAGCCGGGACGGTGAGCACCTGGATGCACATCAGCAAGGACGATGCCCATCTCCTCTCCCCCGGCACGATCGTCAACAGCTCGGACCAGGCACGGGCGCTGCTCGACAAGGACAAGTCCGCCAAGAAGACGACCCGCATTCCCACGGGGCTCTTCATCCAGCAGCTCACGTTCGACGGCCCGACCGCGGTGCAGGTCAGCGGCTATGTGTGGCAGCGTGTCCCGAAGGGCTTCCCCAAGGAGTACGAAGGCGTCGTGCTGCCGGACGCCGAGGATTCGTACGGCACCAAGGAGGTCTACCGCGACGTGCACACCGACGGCAGCGCCACCGTCGGCTGGTACTTCAAGGCCCGCGTCATCCAGCACTTCGACTACAAGCGTTTCCCCCTGGACCGGCAGTCCGTCCGGCTCCGGCTGTGGGACGCGGACCGGGCCGACAACTCCATCGTCCTGGAGCCGGACTTCCACTCCTACCCCCCGTGGGAGTACAAGAGGATGCTCGGAACCGATCCGGAACTGGTCCTGAGCGGCTGGGAGCGCACCTTCAGCGGCTGGAGCTACGCGGATCCCGTCTACGAGACCACCCTGGGCGGCAATCTCCGCCCCTACGCCCAGGCGCCGTCCGCGCCACCGGAGCTCTACTTCAATGTGGGGCTGGCGCGCGAGGCGGCCATGCCGATGCTGAGCAGCCTGATCCGCTGGGGCATCGTCGCGGTGATGATTTTCCTGGCGCTCTTCGTCTACTCCAAGGAACGCGGTGAGCTGCGCCCCAACCTCGGTTTCAGTACCTGGGCCGTCATCACCTTCTCCGTTTCGATGCTCCTGGTGATCGTCGTCGATCAGACCGCCGTCAGAGAGCAGACCGCGACCGCCATGGCCTACGTGGAGTGGTTCGCCCTGTCGCTGTACGTCGTGATCCTCCTTGTCGCCCTCAACGCCGTACGCCTGACCAGCAAGAGAACCACCCCCGGCCTGGAGTGGCAGGACAACCGCCTGGCCAAACTCCTCTACTGGCCGCTCCTGCTCACCCTGATCTTCGCCGCGACCCTCTACGTCTTCAGCCCCCGCTGGTAGCCGCCCGGCGCGGCACCGGCTCACCCGGCAGGGCTCTGCCGGTCCCCGCGCTCCGCCCTGCGCAGCAGCAGTGCCGCCACGCAGCCGCCCGTGAAGACCGCGGCCGCACCGGCCAGTTGGCCGGTCTCGACCCCGGACGCGAAGGCGTCGGTGACGGTGGCGCGTTCGCCCTCCGTTCGGGCCGCGGACAGGGCCGCGGGAAGGGAGCCCGCGCCCGCGAGCGCTGCGGGCAGCAGCGCGGCGAAGCGGGAGTTGAGGACGGCACCGAGGACGGCCACCCCGAGGCCGGTGCCGAATTCGGCCAGGGTGCCGTTGACTCCCGCGCCGACCCCGGCCTTCTGCGGCGGGATCGACGACATGATGGTCTCCGCCATGGCCGGGTTGGCCAGTGCGCACCCCGCGCCCATCACCACGAGTCCGGCGCACAGGGGGCCGTAGCCGCCCGCCCCGAAGACGGCGACGACCGCGAGGCCGCCCGCGAGGAGGCTCATTCCCAGGGCGATGGCGAGAGGCAGTCCGCAGCTCCGCATCAGCCGCGCCGAGATCCCGCTGAAGTTGAGGGCGACCACGGTGAGCGCCAGGGGCGCCGTCCGCAGTCCCGCCTCCAACGGCCCGTATCCCAGGATGAACTGGAGATGCTGGGTGAGCAGGAACAGGGCCCCGCCCATCCCGAAGGTGATCAGAATCGCGCCCGCGACCGCGCCCACGAACCGCTGGTTGCGGAAGAAGGCCATGTCCAGCATGGGGTGCGGGATGTGGAGCTCCCACAGGGCGAAGGCGGCCAGCGTGGCAAGGCCGATGCCCGCCGGCAGCAGTACCGGGCCCGAGCTCCAGCCCTCCTCCGGGCCGGAGATGATCGCGTAGACGACCGCCGTCATGCCCACAGTGGACAGCAGCGCGCCGAGCAGGTCGGGGCGCTCCCCCTGACGGCTCCTGGACTCCGGTACGAGGGCCGTGACCGCCACCAGACCGAGGAGCACCACGGGGACGTTGATCAGGAAGATCGCACCCCACCAGAAGCGGTCGAGCATGAGGCCGCCGATCAGCGGCCCGCCGGCGAAACCAAGGGCGTTGACCGCGGCCCAGATACCGATGGCACGGGGCCGCTCGTCGGCGTCGAAGATCTGCACGGCCACGGCCAGCGTGGTGGTCAGGAGCAGTGCGCCGCCGACGCCCATCCCGGCCCGCGCCGCGATCAGTTCGGCCGGGCCGGGTGCGAACGACGCGGCGACCGAGCCGAGTCCGAACAGGGCCAGGCCCGCGAGCAGCATCCGCTTGCGTCCGTAGCGGTCGGCGGCGTTGCCCGCGGCGAGCAGCAGTCCCGACTGGACCAGCGAGTACGCGTTGATCATCCACTGGATGTCGGAGCTGCTTGCGACCAGGTCGCGGGTGAGGGAGGGGATCGCCACGCTGAGGACGGTGTTGTCGAGCACCACCGTCAGCTGGGCGAGACAGATCACGCCGAGGATGAGCCACCGCGTCGGCAGCCGGGCACCGCCGGCGCCGGACGGTCCCGACGCCCGGTCGGTGTCCGCCTCGGCCTGCGCCATCAGGACTCCCCGCGTACGGGCGCGAAGCGGGCGATCGGGTTCTCCAGTGTGCCGATGAGCTGCAGCGCGCCCGCCGGGTCCTGCAGGTCGACCATCTGCTGGTTGTTGCGCAGCTGGAGCCGGTTCAGGCAGGAGCGCCCGAAGCGGTCGGCGAACATGTCGTACCGCTCGAACTTGTCGGCCAGGTGCGGGACGGACCGCTGGTAGTCGGCGACGCAGGCGGCGACGGTCGACCAGAAGAGGTCCTCGTCCAGCGTGCCGTCCGTGCTCAGGATCCCGTTGAGGAAGCGCAGGAAGCAGTCGAAGACATCCGTGAAGATCGACAGCAGTTTCATGTCCTCGGGCACGTCCGCGCGGATGCGCTCGACCGCCGACGGGAGCACCGCGTCCGGGTCCATGACGGCGATCTCCTCGGCGATGTCCTTGAAGATGGCGCGCTGCGGGATGCCCTGCTCGTCCAGGACCAGGATGACGTTCTCGCCGTGCGGCATGAACACCAGGTCGTAGGCGTAGAAGGAGTGCAGCACCGGCGTCAGATAGGCGTCGAGGTAGCGGCGCAGCCACACCTCGGGCGCGAGGCCTGAGCCGGCGATGAGCGCGGCCGTGAAGGAGCCGCCGTCGTGGTCGGTGTGCAGCAGGGACGCCATGGTGGCGAGCCGCTCGCCGGGCTGCAGCTGCGGCACCGGGCTCTCGCGCCACAGTGCGGCGAGCATCTTCAGATACGGGGAGCCCTTGGGCGCCGCGGCCTCGTAGTGCTCGTGGCGGTAGCCGACGGCGGCCCGCTCGCGGATGATCGAGAAGCCGGCGCCGGTCAGCACCTCGTCCTTGGCGATGAGGTCGGCGAGCCAGTCGTTGATGGCGGGCGTGGCCTGCATGTACGCGGCGGACAGACCTCGCATGAAGCCCATGTTCAGCACGGACAGGGCCGTCTTCACATAGTGCTTGGACGGGTCGGTGGTGTTGAAGAAGGTACGGATCGACTGCTGCGCCAGGTGCGCGTCGTCGCCGGGGCCGAGGCACACGAGGTGGCGGCGGGCGACCTCGGCGGCGAAGGTCACCGTGAGCTTGTTCCACCACTGCCACGGGTGTACGGGGATGAGGTGGTAGTCGGCCAGGTCGAGGCCGAGGTCGGCCAGTTGTCCGGCGAAGCGCCGCAGGGGCTCCTCCCCCAGCTCGGCGCGCATCAGCGTGTCGTAGTCGAGGTCGTCGGACGCGGTGAAGGTCGAGCGGTCGCGGCGCGCGGCCAGCCAGATCAGATGGACCGGAGCACCGGTCTCGGGGGCGTACGCGCGGTACTCGGCGATGTCGAATCCGAGCCGCCCGTTGTTGGCCACGAAGCACGGGTGGCCCTCGGTCATGCCGGTCTCGATGTCCTGGAAACCGGACCGGGCAAGCTCCGCGGCACTGCGCTGCCGTGTGTCCAGTTTGTACGCCGTGCTGGACAGAGTGGAGCTGATCTCCTCCAGGTAGACGGGAAGGATCTCGTCGCTCAGGCCGAGGGCCTGGCGCAGTTCGATGAAGAACTCCAGGGCGTCCAGGGGCAGTTGGGTGCCGTCGCGGTGGTGGCGGGTGATGCTGTCGGCGTCGATGTGCCAGTGCTCCAGGCTCAGCTGCCGGCCCGTGAAGCGGTATTCGACGCTGTTGTCGTCGTTCCTGACGGCATAGCGGCCGTCGGAGATCTCTTCCGGTTCGAGCAGGCACTCGTGCGCGAACTCGGCGAGGCCCTTGCGCACCAGGAGGCGGTTGGCGCGGTCCCAGTGGTCGGGGGTGAGGTGGGCTACGGCGTCGGCGGCGTGGGTCATGCGGTCTCTCCTCGTGCGGCCAGGAACTGCTCACGGGTGCAGATGCTGAGCAGGGCGTCCTTCTCGGGCTTGGCGATGGTGGCGACCACCTCGAAGCCGACGGACTTGTTCAGGGCGTGGACAGCTGTATTGCGCACATCGGGCTCGACCACGACGCGGCGGGCGTCAGGGGCGGTGAAGAACAGCTCCATGACGGTGGTGATCACGGCCTGGGTGAAGCCGTGCAGCGGGGTGTCCGTGGGCGCGCACAGGAAGTGCATGCCGACGTCGCCCTCCTGCGGCGGGTACAGGCCCACCAGCTCGACGTGGGCGGGGTCGTAGCGCTCGACCAGGAAGGCGGGGCTGCCGTTGTGGAGCCCGATGAACGCCTCGTGGTGGGGGTGTGCGTCGATGTCGCGGTATTCGCGCTCCACGTCGCCGACGCTGTGGTCCTGCATGAGCCAGTAGGCGCTCTTGGGGTGGGTCACCCAGCTGTGCAGCAGTTCGGCGTCGGCGGCCGGGTCGACGGGGCGTACGGCGAACTCGCCGAGCCGCGGGCCGTCCGTACGGGAGAAGATCACGTCGGTCATACGGGCCGGTACCTCCGCTTCGGCCGTGCCCGCCGGAGCACCGAACTCCTGGAAGGCGATGGACTTCTCGACCGGGTAGACCTCGCGGCCGAGGAGTTCGGCGATGATGTACGAGTTGCGGTATGCACCCATGCCCAGGTCGGGCGAGGTGATGCTGTGCGCGTGCACGCCCGCGTTCTGCAGGAAGACTCCGCTGCCGGTCGTGTCGACGCTGTAGTTGCGGCGTACGTCGAAGCGCCCTTGGTCGTCCCACAGCAGCCGGTCGCGGATCGGTGCCAGGAACTCCGGTGCCTCGTAGTGGTATCCGGTGGCGAGGACAAGACCCTGGGTGTCGAGGTCGAAGTCCCGGCCCTGCTCCTGCTGCCTGAGGCCCAGCGTGTACGTGCCATGGGCGTCGTCGTACGCGGCGGAGGTCAGGGCCGTGTTGGTCATGAGGCGCGTCGGGCACGGGCCGCGCCGGTTCTTGAGGTACAGCAGGTCGAAGATCTCGTCGACGAGCTCGGAGTTGATGCCCTTGTAGAGCGGCTTCTGCTCGGTGACCAGGCGGTTGCGGGTGGCTGCGGGAAGCGCGTGGAAGTAGTCCACGTACTCCGGCGAGGTCATCTCCAGGGTGAGCTTGGTGTACTCCAGCGGGAAGAAGCGGGGCGAGCGGGTTACCCAGTTCAGCTCGTATCCGTAGGTGTCGATGTCCTGCAGCAGGTCGTAGTAGATCTCGGCCGCGCTCTGGCCGCTGCCGACGACGGTGATGCTGTCCTTCGTCTGCAGCGAGGACTTGCTGTCCAGGTAGCGGGAGTTGTGCAGGTAGTCGCCGCCGAGTCCGCGGCAGGCTTCGGGGATGTACGGCGGCGTGCCGGTCCCGAGGACGAGCCGGCGCGCGCGGAAGGTCCTTGTCCGGCCACTCGGACGGTGTTCGGCACTGACGGCATAGAGGCCCGCCTCCGTGTCGTACTCGACCGTCGTGACGCGGTGGCCGAAGCGGACGCTGCCGAGTTGTGCGGCGGCCCAGCGGCAGTAGTCGTTGTACTCCTCGCGCAGCGGATAGAAGTTCTCGCGGATGTAGAAGGGGTACAGACGCCCGGATTCCTTCAGGTAGTTGAGGAAGGAGTAGGGCGAGGTGGGGTCGGCCAGGGTGACGAGGTCCGCCATGAACGGCGTCTGGAGGTGGGCGCCCTCCAGGAACATGCCCGAGTGCCAGTCGAAGTCCGGCTTGCTCTCCAGGAAGAGTCCGTGGAGTTCGTCGATGGGCTCGGTGAGGCAGGCGAGGCCGAGGTTGAAGGGGCCGAGGCCGATGGCGATGAAGTCGTAGTCCTCATCGTGGGGGTGGGGGGAAGACAAGGGTGGTTCTCCTGTGCGGGGGAAGAGAGTTACCGCTCAGCTCGCGCGGGCGGCCGGCTCGCGTTCGGGCCCGGCATGCTCCGCGAGGTAGCGCCCGGCGTGCTCGGCGATGAGGTCGAGGACGTCGGCGATGTCCTGGAGGGCGGTCTCGGGGTTGAGCAGCGTGAACTTCAGGTAGTGGGCGCCGTCGACGACGGTCCCGGCCACGACGGCGTCGCCGGAGGCGAACAGCGCCTCGCGGGCGTGCAGATTGACCCGGTCGGTCAGGGCGTGGCTCACACCCGCGGGGCCCGGCGGCACATAGCGGAAGACGAGGGTGCTGAGCTGCGACTTGGTGACGACCTCGAAGCGCGGGTCCTCGTCGAGCAGCCGCCAGGCGTCCGCGGCCCGGTCGATCACCTCGTCGAAGAGGTCGCCGACGGCGTCCGCGCCCATGATGCGCAGGGTCAGCCACAGCTTGAGCGCGTCGAAGCGACGGGTGGTCTGGATGGACTTGTCGACCTGGTTGGGGATGCGCTCCTCGGCCATCCGCGCCGGGTTGAGGTAGTCGGCGTGGTACGTGACGTGGCGCAGGGCCGTGCTGTCGCGGACCAGGATCGCGCTCGAACTGACCGGCTGGAAGAAGGACTTGTGGTAGTCCACGGTGACGGAGTCCGCGTGCTCGATGCCGTCGAGGAGCTGCCGGCGCCGCCGGGAGGCGAGCAGCCCGCCGCCGTACGCCGCGTCGACATGCAGCCACGTGCCGTGGCGCGTGCACAGCTCGGCCAGCTCCGGCAGCGGGTCGATGCTGCCGAAGTCGGTGGTGCCCGCGGTGGCGACGACGGCCATGACCTCCAGGTCCTGGCGCGCGCAGCGCTCCAGCTCGTGTGCCAGCGCGTCGGTGCGCATCCGCTTGTCCCGCTCGCACGGCACGGACACCACGGCCTCCGGGCCGAGTCCGAGGAGCGTGGCGGCCTTGGTGATGCTGAAGTGTCCGGCCTCGGAGGTGAGGATGCGAAGGCGGGGCAGGATCTCGGACCTGGGCAGCGGCCGCTCGGCGTTCTTCTGGACGATCCGGCAGGCCTCTTCGCGGGCGATGAGCATGGCCTGGAGGTTGGACTGGCTGCCGCCGCTGGTGAAGATGCCGTCGGCGGCCGTGCCGAGGCCGATGCGCTCGGCGGTCCAGTCGATGAGGCGGCGTTCGATGAGGGTGCCGCCGGCGCTCTGGTCCCAGGTGTCGAGGGAGGAGTTGACGGCGGAGAGCACGGCTTCGCCGAGAACGGCCGGGATCACCACCGGGCAGTTGAGGTGCGCGAGATAGCGCGGGTGGTGGAAGTAGACGGCGTCACGGAGGTAGACGCTCTCCAGCTCGTCGAGGGCGGCGGCCGGGTCGTTCAGCGGGCGGTCCAGGTCGATGGCGCCGACCTCGGGGGCGAGCCGGTCCGGGGTGATGCCGGTGAACGGCCGCTCGGTGCGGGCGATTCTGTCCGCCACCCGCCCCGCTCCGTCGGTCACGGAGCGCCGGTACTGCTCCGCGGTGTCGCCGTTGAGGAGGTGCGAGCGGGGCGACGCCGCTCTGTACGCCGCCGCCCCGGGTATGGCCTCGTCGGGTGACGCGGCGCCGTCGGGGTGGGGGTGGTAACTCACCTGTCCGTCCTTTCAGTTGGGGACAAGGGTGCGGACACGACCGGGTGCGGACACGGCCGGTCGATGACCATGAAGTAAAGGTAGCCTAACCTAACTAACACGCGTCAACGCAACGGCCTCGCCGACAAGCGGAACAGTCCCCTCCGCGTAACGGGCACCACATTTCACGGCCCTTCGGCCGAGGAAAAGGTGACGTCCCGAAGCCGCGTCTTACGGAGTATGCGGACGCGGGCGATGGGCCCGGATGTCGACAGGCCGCCCGTCGGGGTCATGAGCCGTCATCGTCCACTGCGTGGGCAGCGTCTCGATCGGACCGACCGGCCACCCGGCACGCGCGATGCGCTCGCGGACCTCACACAACTGCCCGTACGTTCCCACCCGAAGCCCCCATCCCGCCCGGTCGAGGGGGTCGAGGCCGGCGCTGGGGGCGGCAGCGGTTTCGACGATCATCAGGTGGTCGTCGCCGCCGACATCGACGACCGCGATCCGGGGATCGGAAGGGGTGGCGCCGCGCTCGAACGCGAGCGCGGCGCCGAGCAACTCCGTGTAGTACGTCACGAGCCGGTCGAGGTCGGTCGTGGACAGCGTCAGATGATTGATTCCGAGAAGATCCGGCATGGTCGGCCAACTGTAATGCGGCCGCCGCACGACGGCACCTTGCCCGTGACCGCCTTTCCGGTCACAACACCCGGTGTATCAGGGCGAGTTGAGCGACGGCTTCGTGGAGGGCGGCGTCGGCTGCCCGACGACGTTCGCGACCCTCAGTCGATACAGAACTCGTTGCCCTCGATGTCCTGCATCGGGATGCACGCGTCATTGCCGTCGTACAGCGTCCGCACATGTACCGCCCCGAGCGGGACCAGCCGTGCGCACTCGGCCTCCAGTGCGGCGAGGCGCTCCTCACCCACGAGTCCGGTGCCGACCCGCACATCAAGATGCAGCCGGTTCTTGGCGGCCTTTCCTTCGGGCACGCGCTGGAAATACAGTCGCGGGCCCACGCCTGAGGGGTCGACGCAGGCAAACCACGCGTCCCGCTGCTCGGGCGGCTGCGAGCGCTTGAACTCGTCCCAAGAGGCGAACCCCTCAGGCGGCGTCGGCACGACGTACCCGAGCACCTCGCACCAGAAACGAGCGAGACGCTCGGGCTCGGCGCAGTCGAAGGTGACCTGGAACTTCTTGATCGACGTCATCGGGTCACCATATGGGCGCGCCCTGCCCGGTGGAACCCCGGGTCGCTCAGGAACCGTCGCTGGTCGTCCAGGAATCCGGGCGCGAAGAGCGAGCGGGGAGCGAAGAGCGCGGTGAGTGTGATCTTGAGGTCCGAGCGTTCGACGGACTGCTTGACCAGGGAATGGGCCGCGTCCGGGTAACGCTTGACCGTCAACGCGCCGCTGCTGCCCAGCACTTGGCGGTAGCCGCGTTCCGTGTCTGCGGTGTCCACGTTGAGGTCTTGGCCCGCGGGGGTCAGCAGCACGGGTATGCCGCGCAGGGAGCGCAGATCCCGAGTGGCGTCCGCGGTGTGGTTCCTGGAGACGAAACCCCAGCGGTCGGCGGTCATGCCGTCCGTGTCGCCGCGCACGGCCTCGACGTACTCCTCGAAGGTGGCCCGGCGTTCCAGCAGTCGGCGGGTGGTGTCGCTCCTCGCGATCGCGGCCCTGGTGCGGGCCGCCGACGCGCCGTCGGCGCGCAGCCCGGCGAGGAGGTGGTAGCGGCCCTGCCGGCGCCAGTTGATCGCGGGCGACACGGCGATGACGAAGCTCACCGGCGTCCTGGCGGCGACCTTCGGCAGGACCCAGCCCGCCTGGCTGGCGCCCCAGAGCCCGATCCGGTCCCTGTCGATGTCCGGGCGGGCCCGCGCCCACGCGATGGCGGCGGATGCCTCGTCGGCCCGGTCGTCCATGGACTGGTCGAGCCAGTTGCCCGGCGCACCGGCGACGCCCGGCTTGTCCCAGGACAGGGAGGCGTAACCGGCTTTCGCGTTCGCTTCCCACAGGGACCTGTAGCCGTCGTCGTCCTTCGCACCACGAAGGACCTGCGCAGGGGCGGCACCCGGGAACCCGCCGAACTCGCCCGCCAGTTGTGGCCCCTGCAGGAGATCGAGGACCGCTATCACCGCCTCAGCCGCATCACCCGGCCGCGACTCGACCGGCTCACCGGCCCTGCCCGGCTCTCCCCGTCCGCGCTCCTGACCATCGCGGTCGAGCTGGCCGCCGAACTCTCCCGCGCCATGGAGCCCGACCCGCTGCTGCCGCCCCAACTCCTCCCCGAGCCCTGGGCCGGCACCCTGGCCCGGGAACTCATCGCCCGGTCCTGGGCGGCCCTGCACGAGCACGACCACGGCGAAGCCCGCCCGGTCCTCTTCCGCCTCTACGCCGACATCACCCGCGAAGCAGCGGACCGGGCCACACGCCCCGAAGGGGCGCGGGGAACTGCGCGGCCGGCCACGACGCACCCGCAGGTGTCATAGGCGTTGGCGAGGCGGCCGCTCGGACAATCAGGTGTCCTGATCCGGGCGTTGGCCGGTTCTCCGGGGCTCCGGTCCCGCAGCGGCGCCTACTTCGGCGAGGTGAGGATCTCGGCCCCGTCGTCGGTGATGGCGATCGTGTGCTCACTGTGTGCCGTCCGGCAGCCCGTCGCGCTGCGCAGCGTCCAGCCGTCGGCGTCGGTGACGAGTTCGGCGGTGTCCGCCATCACCCACGGCTCCAGTGCGAGGAGCAGTCCCGGGCGCAGTTTGTAGCCGCGGCCGGGCCGGCCGGTGTTCGGAACGTGCGGGTCCTGGTGCATCGTAGAGCCGATGCCATGGCCCCCGAACTCGGTGTTGATCGGGTAGCCCGCCTCGCTCAGGACCGTGCCGATGGCGTGGGAGATATCGCCGATACGGGCGCCGGGGCCGGCCGCGGCAATCCCTGCGGCCAGCGCGCGCTCGGTCGCACCGATCATCGCGACGCTCTCGGAGGGCTTGGCGTCGCCCACGAGGAAGCTGATGGCGGCATCCGCGGCGACTCCGCCACGGGAGACGGCGAGGTCGAGTGTGAGCAGATCGCCGTCAGCGAGGGTGTAGTCGTACGGAAGCCCATGGAGCACCGCGTCGTTGACGCCGGTGCAGATGTAGTGGCCGAACGGGCCGCGTCCGAAGGAGGGTGCGTAGTCGACGTAGCAGGACTGCGCTCCCGCCTCGTCGATCATGGCCTTGGCCCACCGGTCGATGTCCAGCAGGTTCGTGCCGATCGTGCTCCGGCTCTTCAGCGTCTGCAGGATGTCGGTGACCAGGGCGCCCGTGTCTTTTGCCCGGGCCAGCAGGGTGGGGTTCAGGATCTCGATCACGCGGCGTCCTTTGCATGCAACCAATAACTATACCGGCCAAACTATACCGGTATTAGAATCGGCGTCATGGTCAGGTTGCCGCTCACTCCCGCAGAGGTCGAACGCGGACAGCGTCTCGGCGCTCTCCTGCGCCGGGCCAGAGGAGAGCGCTCGATGCTCGAGACCGCGCTCGACGCACGGGTCTCGCCGGAGACCCTCCGGAAGATCGAGTCGGGCCGTGTGGCCACCCCCGCCTTCCCGACCATCGCGGCGATCGCCGATGTCCTCGGTCTCTCCCTCGACGCGGTGTGGGCCGAGATCAGCCGGCCCGAACGAGGCGTTGCGGCGGCCGACTCCGGTCACCACCCGCGCGAGCAGCTGACCCGCTGAACAGCCCCGTGCGTCCTCTCAGCCGAACCGCAGGATCCGCGGGGCGAACGTGTTCTCGGGACCGGCGGCGCGGCCGACCGACCACACCGTCTCCGCGCCCGGCACCGCCGCGAGGCGCAGCGTCGAGGAGTCGCCCTCCCCGGCCACCGCCGGTTCGCTGTGCCCGGTGAACGTCTGCCCGTCCCAGGCGAGGAAATCCGGTCCGGGTACCCACGGCGGATAGCTGCCCGGCGGGCCCCACTTCAGCGAGCGCGTCACCGATACCCAGCCCAGCGCGCCGGACGAAGTGGGCGCCAGTGAGGTGACCCCGCCGAAGTCGGTGGGCATGGCCACGCGGCTCCACGTCTGCCCGTCGAAGCGGACCAGGAGGGGCGGGATCGGCCGGCCCACCGGGCCGCCGACGAACCCGGCCGTGCCGCCCGCCCACACCTCCGTCGGCGAGACCGCGAGGACGCTGCCCACGGCCGAGCGCGGGAACCCGTCCACGATCGTCTGCTGCCACTCCTTCCCGTTCCAGTGCGCCACGGCCGCACCCGAGACGGTCTCGCCCGCGGCCCACACGTCGTCGGCCGCTTTCACATGCAGGCCGTACACGGCTCCCGGCGGCACCGGCATCTCCTGCCAGTCGCGCCCGTCCCGGCGCAGCAGCACCAGCGCGCCGTCCCTCGAACCGATCAGCCAGGTCTCACCGCCGCCGGCGACGACTCTGGTCAGCGCCACACCGCGCGGCGGCCGGGTTTCGCGCCAGGCGATGCCGTCGTAGCGGAGCAGGTGGGCGACGCGCTCCGTGTCGCGGCCGACCGCCCACACCGCGGTCGGTGAGGTCGCGGCGATGGACAGCAGTTCGCCCTGCCAGCCGGTCCCGGGCAGATTCTGGCGCTGCCACGCGGTTCCGTCCCAGCGCAGCAGCAGCGGGAAGCCCGGCGCCTCCCGGCCGACGGCGTCGGCGCCCACCGCCCATGCCCGGTCGGGCCCGAGCGCCACGGCCTCGTTGAGGCCGGTCTGCGGGCGCAACTCGGCCGGGACCGGGACGTGTTGCCACGCCTGGGTTTCCGCCGCTGCCGAGGTCATGAAGGTCACGACGGACATCGCGAAAGCCAGCACCACGACGAGAAGTCGGCGTCTCATGGTCAGCCTCCCAGCCGCTCGCTCATCAGGTTCGGTTTCGAGCCGTAGATCTCGACGGTCCCGAAGGACAGCAGTGAGAATCCGGCCCTCGCCAGTGCACGCGGTTTGACGTCGATCGCGTTGGGGCGCTCCGGGCCGTAGGAGTAGGTGGTGTGGGAGCCGCTCACCCGTGCGTACTTCGACTGGAACGCACGGTCGCTGCGCACCGGCAGCCACAGCGCGCCGTCCGGGCCGCGCTCCATGCCTTCGGTGTACGTGTCGCCAAGGGGCGGGTAAGTGGTGCGCCACCTCTGCCCGTTGAAGGTCATCAGGTACGTGTGGGGGCCGCTGTCGGTGTACTGGCTGCCGCCGATCGTGGCCCGGCCCGACGGTTCGAGCAGGATCGTGTGCACGTTGCCGTTCGGCGGCAGCGGCACCTGCGCGTCCCGCCACGCCGTGCCGTCCCAGCGCAGGACGGCGGTACCGGTGGCGGTGTCCGCCCAGGCCCAGGCGTCGGTGGCGGTTCGTGCGGTGATCCCCATCACGTAGTACACGCCGTCCGGGGTGGACTGTGCGGTCCAACCGGAACCGTCGTAGTGCAGGACCTTCAGCCCGTCGTCGTCCTGACCGACCACCCACGCGGCACCCGGCACCGCGGCGAAGTCCTGGTAGATCCACAGGGTCTGCGGCAGCGGCAGGACACTCCAGCCCGCCGCCGACCGGCGCAGGATCTCCCCGCCCGCGCCGCCGCTGTGGAAGATCCACATTTCCTCGCCGACGAACTGCACGTTGCCGAGCCAGCCGAGCTCACCGGCGCCGGGGAAGGTCGTGTCCCGGCTCCACGCCGTGCCGTCCCACCGGTACAGCATCGGGCGCAGCCCGTCGGCGGCGTGCTCGTACCCGCTCGCCCACGCCTCGCCCGGCCCGCGGGCGGCGAGATCCTTCAGGGTCACCGGCGCTGCCGCCGCGGGCGGCACCGGCAGCGCCGACCAGCTCGGCGTCATCGCCGTCGCCGGTGTTTCAGCCGCAGCCGGTGTCTCAGCCGCGGCGGGCGGCACAGCCACGCCCGGCGACACCAACGCGGCACACGCGATCACAAAGCAGACAAGAACCGCACGGAGACCGTTCACATGACCCCCCATAGCGAAGGTCGCAGAGCCTATTGGCGTTCACACACCGTGAACAGAGGCCATTCGGCCTCTCACGTTTCCCTCCGGAGGCCCGTCGTGCCGGGCAACTCCTGGCGCCACGCGCGCAGTTCGCCGTACGGGCCGAAGGACCCGGCGCGACCGGTCCGCGGCGGACACAGTTCCTGTCCGAGTTGATCGCCGCAGGCACCTGGTGGGCCAAGTTCTGAGCAGCGGCGCGAGAAGGCGACCCGCTCAGCTGACCGTCTCAGCCTCCCAGGCCCCCGGCGAACGGCATGGTCCGCCATTGCTCGATGGCGGGTTGCACTGCCTCCTTGAGCATGGGCAGCTGCGGTGCGAGCGCGAGGCACGACACCGCCCGCAGCATGCCGACGGCGTTGACGACGCGCAGGACGCGCTCGTCCAGCTGCCGCAGGCCGAGGCGCCGCGCGGCAGCGTTGTACGCGGCTTCGCAGTCGGGGCCGAGCCCGGCCAGGTCCCACTCCACGGGTCCGAGGGTGACCAGCTCGAAGTCGGAGTACAGCTCACCGGCCGCGACGGTGACGATGTTGACCACCGGCGCATCCCCGTGGACCGGCTGGAGTTCGATGCCGGGGAACTCCGTCCGGAATCCCGCGCGCGAGCCGATCACGGGTTCGAGGACCGCCCACTCCCGGCGTGCGCGGTCCAGATCGGCTGCCGTGATGACGTCGGGGCGCGTGGCGAGAGCGGCAAGTGCCTCGGTGACGAACTGCGGTTCGGCCGCCGAGAGGAACGGCAGCTCGCCGGGGTACGCGCGCAGCGCGGCATGCAGGTCGGCGACGAGAGCGGAGTGGTGCACGTAGTCGGGCTCGGCGTTCTCGTCCCGCGCGACGAACTGCCAGAACGTCATCGAGAAGCCGTCGCGCTGCACAGGTTCACGCGGCACCAGCGGACTGGGCGGAATCACCGGGTGCCCCTGCTCGGCGAGCCACCCCACCACATCGAGCTCGGCGCGCTGGCGCGGCCCCAGGGTGTCGAGTCCGGCGTACGGCGGCAGGACGGTGGGCACCCGGACCACCACGGGCGCCGGAGCCAGGTGCACGACCACGGAGAACATGTCGTGGAGCACCACCGCGTCGCGCACGTCGAGCCCGAGTTCACGCCCCGCGGCGACGGCCGCGCCACGCGCGCGTGCGGTACGGGCGGCCAGCCGGCCGGGCGTCATGCTTTCGCTCATGCCGTGATCGTGCCACGCCGGGCCGGCACCGATCGCCGGTGCGGGGATGGGTAGGGTCGTGCCCAACTGCGTTCTGCCACACGGACGTTCACACGATCGGGGAACTCACATGACCATCGGGGAACTCGCATGACACCTGAGGAGTGGTCCGACTCCCTCGGCATACCCGCCGACCGCCCGACCTCCGCCCGTGCGTACGGCTGGATGCTCGGCGGCAAGGACAACTACGAGATCGACCGGGAGTTCCTCCTCGCCACGCTGCCGAGCTTCCCCGAGTGCGTGGACATCGCCCGGCAGAACCGCCTCTTCCTCTACCGCGCGGTGCGCCATCTGGCGCAGGAGGCCGGGATCCGCCAGTTCATCGACATGGGCTGCGGCCTTCCCACCGACGACAATGTCCACCAGGTCGCCCAGCGGTTCGTACCGGACGCCCGCGTCGTGTACGTCGACATGGACCCGATCGTCCTCGCCCACGGCCGCGCGCTGCTCGCCGACGACCGGTCCACCACGGTGATCGCCGCCGATATGCGGGACCAGGACGCGGTGTTGGGTCACCCCGATGTGGCGCGGCTCATCGACTTCGACGAGCCGGTCGCCGTGTTGTTCCTCTCGGTGGTGCACCATCTCACCGACGCCGACTCCCCCCGGCGCGTCCTGCGCACCATCGTCGACCGCGCCGCGCCCGGCAGCTTCCTGGGCCTGTCCCAAGTCGTCTCCGACGACGCGGAGACCGGCGCCGCCATGTCGGCACACATCTCCGCGGGCGGCATCCCCTGGCAGACCCGCACACCGGCCGAGGTCGACGTGTTCGTCCAGGGCCTCGAGCCCGTGGCGCCAGGCCTTGTGGATCTGCCCGACTGGCACCCCGACGCCTCCCAGCCGGCCCTCGATCCGGCCCCTGAGGCCCTCCTGCCGTACATCGGCGCCACCCGGCACAACAAACGGGTCTACGAATACGGCGGGCTGCTGCGCAAACCGTAGGTCCCTTGCTGTCAGCACTACTTGACCCGTGTCTCGCACCGCATCCTGCGCCCGTGACCGACCTCGCGCTCCGGCCCGGTCAGAGTGAGCGGCACTGTGTGGTGGACGAGGGCGCTGGAGGCGGCGACACGCAGTTCGAGGGCTCCGGGTTCGACGACGCGGCGGCCGTCGGCGCCGGTGTACGCGGCGAGGTCGGCGGGGAACGTGGCGTGCACCTCGGCCGAGGCGCCGGCCTCCAGCGGCACCCGGGCGTAGCCGACGAGCCGGACCTCGGGCCGGGCAACGGTGCCGAGCGGGTCGTGGAGGTAGAGCTGGACGACCTCTGTGCCCGCCCGGTCGCCGGTGTTGCGGACGGTCAGCCTGATCGACGTCTCGCCGTCCGTGGGGAGTTCGGGGGTCTCGCACTCGGGGGCGTCCCAGGTGAACGCGGTGTAGGACAGGCCGTGCCCGAACGGGTACAGCGGAGTCGGGTCCACGGTGCTGGGGAAGCCGTGCCGGCCCAGCGGCGGCGCGAGATACGGGGCGGGCTGGCCGCCGGGGCTGCGCGGCACCCCGACGGGCAGCCGCCCCGAGGGGTCGACGCGGCCGGAGAGGACGCCCGCGACGGCCGGGCCGCCCGCCTGCCCGGGGAAGAACGCCTGGACGACGGCGGCGGCCCGGTCGGCCCAGCGGCCCAGGGCGTAGGGCCTTCCGCTGAGTACGACGATGACGACCGGCGCGCCGGAGGCCAGCGCCTCGTCAAGGACCTCTGCCTGGCCGTACGGCAGTTGCAGGTCCTCGGTGTCGCAGCCCTCCCCCGACGAGCCGCGCCCGAACAGACCCGACCGGTCCCCGACGACGGCCAGGCAGACCTCGGCCGCCGCCGGATCGTCGACGAACGTGGCGCCGGGGAGCTCGGCGCGCAGCGCCTCGGCAAGGGTCAACACCTCCACTCCCGTGGGGAGTCCGGGGTGGTGCACGCCCACGTGCCGGGGGAAGGTGTAGCAGCCGAGCATGGCGGCCTGCTCATGGGCGAGCGCGCCGAGGAGGGCGATACGCGGCTCGTCACCCAGAGGCAGCACCCCGGCGTCGTTGGCGCACAGGACGACCGACTCCTCGGCGGCCTGCTGTGCCAGCTCCCGCATTTGCGGAGGGTTCAGGTCGACGGGCACGCCGCTCGTGACGGTCTCCACGTCCGGGTCCAGCAGGCCCAGTTCGCACTTCTGCGTGAGGACGCGCAGCGCGGCCCGGTCGAGCAGGTCCTCGGGGAGCGGATCTGCGGTGCTGAAGCAGCGGGCCGCCGGAAGCTCCACGTCGACACCGGCCGCGAGGGCGAGCCGCGCGGCGCCGCCTTCCCCGTCGGCGACCCGGTGCGCTTCTTCGAGGAGCGAGACGCCGTAATAGTCCGAGACCACGGTTCCGGTGAACTGCCAGTGCTCGCGCAGAACTTGGGTGAGCAGCTCGGTGTGGGCGTGGGCGGGCAGGCCGTCGATGTCGTTGTAGGCGGGCATCACGGAGCGGGCGCCGCCGTCACGCACCGCCATCTCGAACGGCGGCAGGAGCACGTCCGCGAGTTCGCGCGGGCCGAGCGCGGCGGGCGCGTGGTTGCGGGCGGCGCGCGAGGCCGAGTACCCGGCGAAGTGCTTGAGCGTGGCGACGATCCCGGCCGCTTCCAGGCCCCGCACATAGGCGGTGCCGATGGTGCCGACGAGGTAGGGGTCCTCGCCGATCGCCTCCTCGGTACGGCCCCAGCGTGGATCCCGTACGACGTCCAGGACCGGCGCGAGTCCCTGGTGGATGCCGACCGCGCGCATCGACGTGCCGATGGCCTCGGCCATTTCGGTGATCAGCGCGGGGTCGAAGGTGGCGCCCCAGGCGAGCGGGGTCGGGAAGACGGTGGCCTGCCAGGCGGCGAAGCCGGTCAGGCATTCCTCGTGGGCGATCGCGGGCAGGCCGAAGCGGTTTCCGGCGCGGATGGTGCGCTGCAGCTCGGCCAGGCGCTCGACGCCCTCGGCGGGCTCGACGGGCACGGTGCCGAAGGGCCGGGTGAGGTGGCCGAGGCCGTAGGGGCGGAGTGCGTCCAGGGCTGCGCTGCCGGCGGCGTAGGCGTGCTGGCCCGGGGCGACGTCGGCGTCCGCTGTTCCCTCGGCGGCGGCGCCGATCCAGACGCCGGCCAGCTGGGCGGTCTTCTCCTTCGTGGTCATCCGGGCGAGCAGGTCCGCCGCCCGGACGTGGGCGGGCATGGTGGTGTCCTGCCAGGGCTCGACCATGGAACTCCTCAAACGCGTTACGGGTACGGGATGTTGGCCTGCACGGGGGTCAGCCCTTGGTGGCGCCCATCGTGATGCCGCCGATCAACTGCCGTTCCGCGACGGCGTAGAAGGCGAGCGCGGGCACCATGGCCAGGACGAGATAGGCGAAGATACGGGCGATGTCGGTGGCGTACTGCCCCTGGAACTGCTGGACGCCGATGGGGATCGTCCACCAGGACTGCTCGCTGAACACCAGGAGCGGCAGCAGGAAGTTGTTCCAGCTGCCGACGACGGCGAGGATCGACACGGTGCCGAGCGCGGGCCGCGCCATGGGCAGCAGGATCCGCCGGAAGAACCCGAACGCCGAGCAGCCGTCGAGGGTGGCGGCCTCCTCCAGTTCGCCGGGTATCTCCCGGAAGAAGCCGCGCAGGATCACGATCGTCACGGGCAGTCCGAACGCGGCCTGCGGCAGGATCACACCCCAGGGGTTGTCGAGCAGCCCGAACGTGCGCAGCAGGATGAACAGCGGCAGGATCGCCACGGCGAACGGGAACATCAGGCCGACGGCGAACAGGGTGAAGAACAACTCCCGCCCGCGGAAGGCGAAGCGGGCGAGGGCGAAGGCAGCGAGGGCCGCGGTCCCCACCGTGAGCACGGTCGTGCCGACGGCGATCAGCGTGGAGGAGCCCAGCATGCGCCAGAACGCACCGGAGGCGAGCACATCGGTGTAGTTGGACGTCACCCACGGCGAGGGCAGTCCGAACGTGTTGCGGGAGAGCTGGTCGGTGGACTTGAACCCGGACACCAGCGCGTACAGCAGCGGTGTGACCATGACGATGCCGACCAGCCACACGATCACGTACAGCGGCACGGAGCGCAGCCTGCTGCGCATGCCCGCGCTCATCGGGAGGCTCGCATCGTGGTGAGGGCTCCTTCGGTGTCGCGGCGCAGCACGGAGCGCTGGTAGATGAGGGCGAAGACGAGGCTGATGAGGAACATGGCGATGCTGATCGCGCTGGCGTAGCCGATCTGGTAGCGCTTGAAGCCGAACTGGAACATGGTCACGGCCATGGTTTCGGAGTGGTGGTCGGGGCCGCCCTGCGTGACCACCCACACCAGGTCGAAGAGCTGGATGGCGCCGATCACGGAGAGGAACACGCTGATCCGGATCGTCGGCCCGAGCAGCGGCAGGGTGATGTGGCGGAAGCGCTGCCAGGGGCCCGCGCCGTCGATACGGGCCGCCTCGTGCAGTTCGGCGGGGATGCCCTGCAGCCCGGCCAGGTACAGCATCATGTGGAAGCCGAAGTACTTCCACGTCATGACGAGGAACAGGGTCGGCAGCACATGGTCCTGGTCGGCGAACCACAGTCCGCCGAGGCCGTCGAGGCCGACCGCGCCGAGCACCTGGTCGGCGAGCCCCTCCTGCGGCGCGAAGATCATGGAGAACAGCACGCCGGTGATGACTTCGGACAGGACGTAGGGGGCGAAGAACAGCATCCGGTAGACGGCACGGCCGCGCAGTTTCTGGTTGAGCAGCACGGCCATGCCGAGTGCGAACGGCAGCTGCACGCACACCGAGAACAGCACGAGCAGCAGGCCGCGCCACAGGTCGCCGAGGAAGACCGGGTCGCGCAGGAGCCGGGTGTAGTTGTCGAGGCCGGCGTAGTCCGAAGGGGCCCCGAAGCCACCCCAGTTGAAGAGGCTGACGTAGACGGCGTACAGGATCGGGGCGAGCACGAGCGCGCCGAACAGGAGCAGGGCGGGCAGGGTGAAGCAGAAGGCGGTCAGCCAGTGGGCGATCCGCCGGGTCCGCGGCCGGCCCGCCCCGGTGTCCGGCCGCTTCGGTGGAGCGGTGACGGGTGCGCGGTCCTTCACGTACGTGGAGGTCATCGCGCTCACTGGCTCTTCGCGACCTGGGTCACCGAACGGGCCACCTGCTCGGGCGACTTGGACCCGGCGATCAGGGCGGCCACCGAGTCGTTGATCTCCTGGCCGACGGCGGGCGGGTACGCCTGGTCGAGGTAGAGCTGGAACCCGGTCGCCTTGCCGAGGGTGTCGGAGACGGCCTTGAGGTTGCGGTCGGTCAGGGCGCTCGTGGCCTCCTTGACTACGGGCATCATCGAGCCCTTGGAGACGAGGATGCGGTCGGACTCGGCCGTCATGAAGAACTTCAGGAAGTCCGCGGCCGCCTCGGGGGCGCCCTTGCGCACCGCGTAGCCGCCGCCTCCGCCGAACACGTCGGTGACCGCGCCGCGGCCGCCGGCGACCGCGGGGAACGGGAAGAATCCGAGGTCCTTGCCGAGGCCCTTGCCGGCGTCGGCCTGTACGACGGGGGCCCACTGGCCCATCAGCTCCATGGCCGCCTTGCCGTTGCCCATGGCGGCCGCCTCTCCGGTGGGCGTGGAGTACGCGGCGCCGAGGAAGCCCTTCTGGAACGGCTGGAGCGCGACGAGTTCCTTGAGGTGCTCCCCCGCCTTGACGAAGTCGGCGCCGGTGAAGTCCTTGGCGTCGGCGGCTTTCTGCATGCCCTCGACTCCGGCGATCCGCAGGGCCAGGTAGGCCCAGTAGTACATGCCGGGCCATTTCTCCTTGCCCGCGAGGGCGATGGGGGTGATCCCGGCGCCGCTCAGCTTTCCGACCGCGTCGAGGTAGTCGGACCAGACGGTGGGCGGGGCCTTGATCCCGGCCTTGGCGAACAGCGCTTTGTTGTACCAGAAGCCGACGGCGCCGATGTCGAAGGGCACGGCGTACGTCTTGCCGTCGAACCGGTACGCCTCGGTCGACGCGGTGATGAGGGTGTCGGCCCAGGGCTTGACGGCGGAGGTGAGGTCCTCGACGAGTCCGGCGTCGATCTGCTGCTGGAGCACGCCGCCGCCCCAGGTGTGGTAGATGTCCGGAAGTTTTCCGGAACTGGTTAACGCCGTCATCTTCGACTTGTAGGCGTCGTTCTCCATGGTGACGAGCTTGATGCGGACATCGGGGCGCTCGGCCTCGAAAGCCTTGGCCCGCTGCCGCCAGACGCTCTTCGACGGATCCGCGGTCTGGATGTTCCACCATTCCACGACGGTCCGGCCCTTGCTGTCGGTGGTGGCGGACCCGGAGTCCGAGCAGGCGGACAGGCCGGCCACGCCCAGTCCGGCCGCCGAAGCGACTCCCAGAAGCCGTCGGCGGGACAACGCGGAGAGGGAAGCAGAGGGGGCGGCGGAGGGGGCGCGGGACGCCGCACCGGACGCGGATGCTTCGGCTCGATCGAAGGCTGACATGGCGCACCTTCCGGACGTGGTCCGATAATTATCGGGAGACGGACACGGAAGTTACGGACATGCGAAGGGGGTGTCAACAGCCCTGACGCAACAGGCCGTTGACACCCCCACGGACTCCCCCGGAGGGCGCCGCTCCGCCGGCTATCCGCGGCGCGGCGGTGCGGTGCTTGCGCGGATCACCAGCTCCGTCGCCAGTTCCACGCGAGGTGAGGCGGGCTCCACTGAGCGGGCCAGGTCGAGGACCTCGCGGGCCGCCAACTTGCCCATCTCGGACAGGGGTTGACGGACCGTCGTGAGCGGCGGGGACAACCAGCGCACCTCCGGCAGGTCGTCGAAGCCGACGACGCTCACATCCTCCGGAACCCGCAGGGCGCGCCGCCGCAGCGCCTCGATCACGCCGAGCGCCATCTGGTCGCTTGCCGCGAAGATCGCGGTGGGCGGGTCGTCCAGGCCGAGGAGCCGGTTCGCGCCGGTGAACCCGGACTCGTGGTAGAAGTCGCCGGGCACGATCAGCTCGGCGTCGACCGGCGCTCCGGCCCCGTCGAGCGCGGCCCGGTAGCCGTCGAGCCGGGCCCGGGAGCACAGCAGCCGGGGCGGGCCTTCGATGAACCCGATCCGGCGGTGGCCGAGACCGAGCAGATGCTCGGTGGCGGCCATGCCGCCCGCCCAGTTGGTGGCGCCGACGGTGGGCGCCTCCGTGGCGGGCGAGCCCGCCGGGTCGATCACCACCAACGGCACGCCCAGGTGGCGCAGTTCGTCGTGGAGCCCGGGCTCGAGGGCCGAGGTCACCAGGATCACGCCGTCCGAGGCGCGGGCCCGCAGATTGGTCATCCACTGCCGGGCCGCGCCCGCCCGGTCGTGGATCGCGGAGACCACGGTGCCCACGCCCTGCTCGTGCGCGACCTCCTCCACGCCCCGGATGATCTCCACGGCCCATGGGCTGTCGAGGTCGTTGAAGACCAGGTCGAGCAGGGCGGCGCGGGCCCCGGGAGCCGCCGGGCGGCGGCGGTATTTGTGCCTGTGCAGCAGGTCCTCGATGCGGGCCCGGGTGGCGGGCGAGACATCGGAGCGCCCGTTGACGACGCGCGAGACGGTCGGTACGGACACCCCCGCCTCGCGCGCGATCTCGGTGATCGTCACCTTGGCCGCCCCGTCCGGGCTCCGCGTGGCTGACTTGCGCTGAGCGCTGTCCCCGGCCACCATCCCCACCTCCGTAGCTGTGCGCCCGGAAAGGCTCCGGCGCCTTCCGGAAACCGTAGGACATGCCATCGGCCGCCCGCCGGACACCCCGTCCTTCTGTCCGACCCTTCGAACATACCGCGCACCCCGCCATGCCCCGCCACCGTCCAGTCGAAGGCGGTCGCGGGTACCCGTAGGGCGGTCCGGTTCACCAACTCACCGCCCTACGGGCACCGTTGAGGAGGTCAGGGAGCACTTCCAGAGTGCGGCGCGGCTAACGGAATGCGTCCGACAACTTTCAGTGCACTGGCTCGCCGGCCTGAGCTTCCATCAGTCACGGCTGTAGGTGAGGAAGACGGCGCCGCTGCCCAGGACGGTGTGGTCGGTGAGGTTCCAGACGCGCGGATCGAAAGCAGCCGTGCGGCCGAAGAGCGGGATGCCGGTGCCGATCGTCAACGGGCCCAGCTTGACGATCAGTTGGTCGATCTCGGCGTACAGAGCACCCGCCAGCGTGCCACCGCCGATCAGCCAGATGTCCTTGCCGTCCTCCTGCTTCAGCTCCCGCACCTTGGCGACCGGGTCGCCGGTGACCAGCTCCACGGCCGGATCGGGGCTCTGCGCCATCGTCGTGGAGAACACGAGGTGCCGCAGGTGCGGATACGCGTCGGTGAAACCGGCGTCGAGACCGATCTCGTACGTCTTGCGTCCCTCGACGACGGTGTCGAAACGGGTGCCCGCCGCCGTGATGGACAGTGCTTCTCTGGCCGGCCCTGGCAGGGTCTCCGGATACTCCGACGCCAAGTGCCGGACATAGTCGTCGGGTATCGGCCAGAAGCCGTCGGGCCCGGTGGGATCGGCGCCGTCGGGCCCGGCGATGAATCCGTCGAGGGTGGCGGCTATGTAGTACACGAGCTTGCGCACGGAGGCCTCCTGCGATGCTGCGGAATGGTCGGCCCGTCGGCCGGCCGACGGGCACCTCAAAGATCAACCGAGGCGGCACCCTACCCGGCAGGGGTCAGGGGCGGTGCGCGGTCGGCTCAAGACCGGCCCTGCGGACCACTTCGCGCCCCACGCGCGCCGCCCTCCTGACCAGCTCCCGGCCGTCCCAGTGGGGCGGCCAGCCCTGCCAGATGCACAGGCGGCCGGCCACGAACACGGCGGTGATCTGGTCACGGTCGGTGAGCCGCACCAGTTCCCACAACAGGTCCCAGGAAGGGGTGAGTTCGGGGGTGTCGCCGATGTCGACGAGGAGGAAGTCGGCGGCATAGCCCTTCTGCACCCGGCCGGTGACCTTGCCGAGGCCGAGTGCGTCCGCGCTCTTCGCCGTCGCGTGCTCCAGCCAGCGTTTGCCGCCGCCGCACACCGAGTCCCCGATCGCCATGCCGTGCGTCAGGCGCTGCGCCGACTCCGCCGCGTCCACGACGCGGAACCCGTCGCCGCGGGTGCCGTCCGTGCCCGTACCGAAGCGGATGCCAAGGGCGGCCCACATGGTGGCGTGCGCCACCGCGTTGCCCTTCCACGCGCTGGCCACCGGGTTGTAACTGAGGGCGGCCCCGGAGTCGGCGACCATGCGCATCTCCTCAGGAGTGAGGAGCGTGGCGTGGGCGCCGAGCAACTGCGGTCCCAGTGCGCCGATGTGATGCAGATGCTGTACAGGGCGGCGGCCCACGTCCTTCAAGGAGCGCTCGACGGACGCGAGATGCTCGTTGACATGGATCTGGAAGACCGCGTCCGCCTCGGCGCACAACGCGGAGGTCTTCACGAGCACGTCGTCGGAGGCGTTCTCGGGGACCGGGATCGCCAGGGACGGGTGAATGAGCTCCTTGCCGGTGCCTCCGTCCCAGCGTGACAGATGCCGCTCACCGCCCTTGCCGTCGGAGACGACCTTGGCCAGCACACAGCGGATGCCGGCTTCCTGGGCCCCTTCGGCCACCACCGCCACATCGACCGGAGCACGTGTACCGGCGTCGGCGACGGTCGTGAATCCCCCGCGCAGTGCCTCAAGTCCGGCCAGTTGAGCGGCGAGCCGGGCGCTGTCGGCGTCGAGCGCGTGCTCCAGCGGTTCCCAGACCGACTTGAAGATCTCCGAGGGCCGGCCGAACGCCAGCGCCTTGCCGAAGCTCTGGGTGAGGTGATGGTGAGCGTCCACGAAGCCCGGCATCAACAGCTGCCCCGGGAGCTCCACCGGCCGCACGTCCGGGTGCGCGGCCTTGAGGACCGAGACCCGTCCGATGTCCTTGAACGTGCCGCGCTCCACCAGGACGGCCTGCCCGCGCTCGGGCCCCGAGGGCAGGAGCACGAGGTCGGGTATGAGCAGCAAACGGTCCGCGTCGAGATCTTCAGGGCCCAACGTGCCTTTTCCGCCCCGCGGGTTGGGCTTCGCGTCCGCGTTGGCGGCCCCGGCGGCGCCAAGGAGCCCGCCCGTCACACCGACGGCGGCGGCCCGCGCGAGGAAGCGACGGCGTCCGTGCCCTTCCTGCTCCCCGCTTGAGGAGGCCGCACCCGTACCCGAGTGCTCCGCCCCGTCGCCTGCCGTGTTCTCGTCCCTCACGCCACACCTCTCGGCACGCACCATGCTCCGCTCATGGGAGCCCAACTGCCTTGGCGCGAGGGACGGTCGTGCCGGGCGGGCCCACTCTAAGGTGATCACATGGGCCGGACAAGGGATGGACGACGGGTGCCGCTGAGCCTTGTCGAGCGTGGGCGCGCGCCCATGCTCGACAAGGCTCAGCGGCCGGTCCGGGAGCGGACGCTCAGCTCAGGTGCCTCGGGTGCTTCAGGTGCTTCAGGTGCCGCAGTTGCCGCAGTTGCCGCAGTTGCCGCAGTTGCCGCAGTTGCCGCAGTTGCCTCAGGTTCCGCAGTTGCCTCAGGTTCCGCAGTTGCCTCAGGTTCCGCAGTTGCCTCAGGTTCCGCAGTTGCCGGTGGCCGGCTGTCCGGCGAAGCGCTGGCCGAGCCATTCCAGCGCCGGGCCGTTGCCCTGAATCGCCGTCCCCACATGGGACTGTCCGGCGAAGGACTTCCACTCCACGGACAGGCCCTTTCCGCACCAGTCGGCCCGCAGCTTCTGCCCGACCGTGTAGGGGATCGTCTCGTCCGCGTCGCCGTGGTACAGGAACACGGGCGCCGACGGCCGCCGGGTTCCGATCAGCTGGTCGGCGATCGCCTGCTGCCACTCCGGCCGGTCCAGCGGATTGGACGTCGTCACATCCTCGATCGTCTTGCCGCGGCCGGCCTCCAGGACCGTCCCGACGCACTCGTTGCGGACCACACCGGCGAGGGTGCGGCCCTCGGCGTTGAGGTACGAGTCGAGCTTGAGTGACGGATTGGCGGCGTTCTGCCCGACAGCGGACATCAGCAGATATCCGGCGCTGTCGCCGCCCTCGAGCGATTCGGCGACCTTGACGAGATCGGCGGGCACGCCGCCGCTCGCCGTGCCCTTGACCTTGAGTTCAGGCGCGTACCGCGCGGCCATCTCGGCCGCCTTCGCGCTGGCCCCACCGCCCTGTGAGTAGCCCATGATGCCGACGGGCGCCTGTGCGCTGACGCCGTACTTCGCGGCCTCGGGGTGGCGCTGGGCCGCGCGCGCCGCGTCGAGCACGGCGCTGCCCTGTGCCCTGGCGACCATGTAGGTGTGGTCGCCCGGCGTGCCGAGGCCTTCGTAGTCCGTGACGACGACGGCGTAACCGCGTACCAGCGCGGCGTTGACGAGCGGCGCCTCAGCCGTGGTGCCGCCCGGGAATCCGGCGGACGGTGCGCACTTGTCACCCAGACCGACCGTGCCGACGGCATACGTGATCAGGGGGCGCGGCGTGGTCCTGCCGTCGTCGGGGACGATCACGGTGCCGGAGACCGCATTGGGCCGCCCGTTCGCGGAGGTCGAACGGTAGGTGATCTTCCAGGCCTTGGTGGGGGTGGGCAGGCCCGGCGTGTACTGGAACGAGGACGGCTGCGAGCCAAGGATCTCACCGGGCTTCTTCTTGCCCGGCTTACCTGACTCGCCTGGCTTGCCCGGCTTCTTGCTCAGCTTTTCCTTGCCCGGCTTCTTCTTTTCGAACTGCTTGTGGTGCTGGTTGTCGTGCTGCTCCGCGGCAGTGGCGGCACTCGCGGATGCCGCTTCCGGGTTTCCGTCCGGCGCGTGCGGGCCCTGCGCGGCGGCGGACCCGGGCAGACCCAGTACGGCCACGGCGAGCACGGCACCGGCGGCAACCGGTCGTCTGCGTAAGGCGGGTGTCATGCAGCTCTCCCAACTCTCCTGCGAGCACAAGGGGGTTGGCAGCACCGTACTGACCCGTCAGTAATACGGCCATAGTCGTGCAGTGGCCCGTGGCCTCGTAGCCACACCGGCCGCACCGGCCGCACCGACTCCCTGCTACCTCTGCGGCCTCGCGAGCAGACTGCGTACGGTGTCGGGACTGAAGGTCAGCGAGTCGGGGTGCCCGATGTCGATACTCAGGCTGAGTCCGGCGTCGGCCGGCCAGCTGGCCGCGAGGAGCCCGAGCCGCAGTTGGCGGTAGCAGGGAACGTGCGGCAGAGCCACGGAAAGCCGCTCCTCGGAGGTGAAGACAGGGACCGTCCGCGGCCATGGCGGGAGTTCGACGACGGGCAGGGTCAGGTGGGCGAGGTCCTGCGCCTCGCGTTCGGCGAGCTCCATGGGCAACGGGACCAGGACGTCACAGGCGATCAGCGTGTCCAGGGCCGCAGGCTCGCAGCAGTCCCGGTTCAGCTCACGCAGGGCCTCCTGGGCAACGGCGGCGAACAGCTCCTCGGGTAGATCGGTCATGGCGGTGCTCCCTGGTCCGAGCTGGTCCGGTCCCGTTCGTTCCGGTTCGATCCGGTTCGATCCGGTTCGATCCGGTTCGAGCGGCAGGGCCGCCCCGCACCCGACGCTCGACGGGCGGGACGCCCCTCCAGTCGCCTACCCCAAGGAGCGCAGAAGCGGCGGCCGTGGTTCGAATCCGGCCAGGCCGCGGGATGCCGCCCGCGCTACTTCCCGGGCTCCCCGGGCTCCCCGGGCTCCCCGGGCTCCCCGGGCTTCCCGGGCTTCCCTGACTTCCCGGGGATTCCCGGATTCTGCGGCTCAAGGCCCAGCGTGCGCGTCAGGTCCCAGATCTCGTCCTCGTAGACGCGCTCCGGATCGTCCGTCTCGGGCGTCAGCTGTCCGTACACCTCCAGGCTGACAAGGCCGTGCAGGCGGCCCCAGACACGCAGGGTCAGGGCGACGGCGGCCGGCGGCAGCTCCGGGTGGTCGCGGCGGGCCAGGGCGACGAAGTCGGCGTTGAACGCGGACCACTTGTGTCCCGGGCGGGACTGGAGCGGCCCCGCCTGGGGCCAGGCCGCCGCGACGAGGCCGAGCAGGCCCAGGCAGACGCGGTGTTCGGCCGCGGCCGCGATGGAGCCGGGCGGCGCGGCGTAACCGGGCGCCGGGTCGCCGTACAGCAGGCGGAACTCCTGTGACGCGGTCACCGCCCACTGCCGGTACGCCAGGGCGTGCGCACGCAGGCGCCCCGCCGTGTCGTCCGCCGGGCGGGTGTCGCGGGCGGCGTCCAGTCGCTTTGCGAGGGCGTCGTAGACATCGGCGATCAGTGCCGTGAGCAGGTCGTCGCGGGTGTCGAAGTAGTTGTAGAGCGCCCCCGGCGTCATACCCATGTCCCGGGCGATGGCGCGCAGCGAGAGCGCCGCGACGCCACCGTCGCTCATGTGCCGGGTGGCGGTTGCCTTGATCTCGCCGACGGTCTGCGCCCGCAGCCGCTCGCGGCGCGAGGGGGCGGGTGCGGTGGAGGGCGCCGGGGTGCTGCTCGTACTCATGCCGCGATCATACGCCGACCAGTTTTCTGAACACCGTTCATTTCTATGTACGGCGTTCATGTAGGCTCATGGTCGATGCGGTCGGCGATCCCGGCCCGAACCTGCTCAAGGGAGTTCTCATGAACGCGAACGCGTCCACCGGCAGCGCATACAGCGGCGGCACACCCCACGGCGGCGCACCCGTCCTCGGCTATCCGGTCGGCCCCATCCGGGCCGCGGCGGCCTTCACATCCGATTTCGAGATACCCGGCGATCTGCCGGTGCAGCGGCTCGTCGACATGCTGGAGACCGAGCGGCGCAGCATGGACGTCCACCCCGGGATGCGGCACAAGTACACGCCGCTGCGCCACGCCCCGGTGACCGGTGCGCCCCAGATCGGCGGCCGGTACCTCTTCGACACCTGGGCGGACGTACGCGACTACGACCGTTTCACCAGCCAGGAGCTGGAGTTCGAACCCGGCGTGAAGTTCTGGGACCGGCCGTTCTTCCGGGGCGTCGACCGGCGCCTGTGGCGGGTGACCGGCGCGGAGGACTTCCTCCCGCTGGCGACCTCCCACCACGTCAACCGCTTCGAGCGCTGGACGGTGACCGGGAGCGGCACGGCGAGCACGGCGGATCTCCTCGCCCGCGTCTGGCCCCAACTGCGCGACAGGGCACGCTCCTTGGGGCTTTCCAGCGTGTGGCTGCTCCACCAGCCGGAAGAGCGGCAAGTCGGTCTGGTGACGGTGGCGGCACGCCCGGCCGGCTCCGACGCGGTGGCAGGCACCGAGGAGGCGATGGCCCGGCTTGCGGACGGCGAGACGCCGGGCCGGCTGCTTCCGTCCGAACTCGCGCCCGCCAAGGTCTTCGACCGCACCAGCCCCATCCTGGCCATGTGGCTGCCCCGGTCCCGGGAGGCGGGCGGCGCCCCGTCGGCGTACCCGACGTCACCACCGCACCCGCTGCCGACCATCGGCCAGAACCTCACGGTGCCGGCCGGAGCATGAGGAACGCGGCACCGACGGGCCCTGCATCCGAACTCCGGCGCGGGTGGGGCTCGTCGGCGCCCTGACCGTGGTCGGTGGCGATCCGCCGGTCCTGGCTGTCGACCACCGCGATGGTCTCGGGCAGCACCGCCTGCTCACTCGCGGCCACCAGGACCCAGCGTGCCATTGCTGTCCGGACAACCTTTCCGTGCGTGACGCCGAGTTCGCGGAGCCGTCCGAAGGACGAGGCGTGCAGGACACCCACGCCTCCCGTGGCGCCGGTCAGTTGGTACCGCCGGGGCCAGTTGGTATCGCCGGGGGTCAGTTGGTGCTGCGTGGAAGGTCCCAGACCACCGTTTGGCGCGAGGGCCGCGGATCAGGCCCTGGGTCTGGGCGAAGAGCGCGGCGAGGGCGTTGATGGTCCAGTACGCCAAGGGGTAGAGGGGCAACAGCAGGCAGGCGTAAGGCAGTTTCGGGTCGAGGCGGACGTCGATCAGGGTGGCGACGGCGATCTGGATCATGGCGATGACCGCGATGCCCACGCCCCAGGCCGGCAGCCAGCGGAACTGGGCGTCGTCGGGGTGGCGGATCCAGTGGACCAGGCCGTACACCGTGGAGATGAACAGCAGAAGCACCCACACGTAGGACAGCAGGGCTTCGAGGGCGATCGGCCACAGGGGCCAGTGACGCAGCCGCCGCACCGTGCCGATGTGGGTGCGCAGGACTTCGCCCTGGCCGCGTGACCAGCGGGTGCGCTGGGCCCAGATGGCGCGCAGGGTCTGCGGGACCTCCATGCCGACCACCGCCACAAGGGCCCGGTTCCCGGCGGGAGGCCGTAGTGGCGGATCCGGAAGGGACTCCCTTCTCGATCGTCGCCGACTGAGTCATGCAGACATGTGAGAGTACGAGGGATCAGGCGATGTTTCTGCAGGCGAGCGGTACGAACGAGGACATCGCTGAGGCGGCCGACGAGATGGGGGACGCGGCGCCGGGGCTGCCCCTTCCGCCGCCTCTGCCCCTGCCCCTGCCCCTGCCCCTGCCGCCACCGAAGAGGCCGGCCAGGTCGCGCCGAAGGACGCGCGAGAACTGTCGAAGCTCTACCTCGCCCGGCTCCGGACGCTCGCTGAGGGCTCGCCCGACTACCAGTACACGCGCAACACCCTGATCGAGATGAACCTGACTCTGGTGCACTACGTCGCGGGCCGCTACCGCGACCGCGGCAACGGCCAGTTGGAGGACATCATCCAGGTCGGCACGGTGGGCCTGATCAAGGCGATCGACCGGTTCGACACGGACCGCGGGTGCGAGTTCATCTCGTACGCGCTCCCTTGCGTCCTCGGCGAGATCAAGCGGCACTTCCGTGACTCCAGTTGGGCCGTGCACGTACCGCGCCGGCTGCAGGAACTCCGTGCCGCACTGATCAAGTCCCGGGAGCGGCTGGCCTCGACGCTCGGCCGTGCCCCACGGTCAAGGAACTCGCGAGCGACCTGTCGGTGTCCGAGGAGGAGATCCTGGAGGGGATCGTGGCGGCCAACGGTTACGCGGCCCGCCCTCTGGACGCTCCGAACTCCATGAACGAGAACGACGTCTCGCACAAGGGCGGCCGCCCGCTCGCCGACACCATGGGTGACACGGACGCCGCCATCGAGATCTTCGAGAACGTCCATGCCCTGGGGCCGCTCCTGGCGGAGCTCGAAGAACGGGAACGCCGCATCATCGAGATGCGCTTCGGCCAGGAGATGACACAGGCCGAGACAGGTACCGCCCTGGGCATCTCGCAGATGCATGTCTCACGGCTGCTCTCGCGGACCCTGGCCCAGCTGCGCACGGGCCTGCTCGCACGCGAACAGCCCCTTCGGCCCTTCGCCCTGCCACGAGTTTCCACCAAGATCGCCGACGAGCCGGCAGGCCTGCGCGCCGGCACGCGCCGCCGTCAGCGGTGGCCCGACCTGCTGCAGGCCCGGTACTCGACTTCACCATGTCTGTCTTGTCCGGGTCGAAGAAGGCGGCTGCATGCGGCAAGGAGTGGTTTTCCACGAGCCCGAGCACAGACGCGCACCATTCGGCGTAGAGCGAGGCGCGTGGCTTTGCCTGAGCACGCCCTCGGGTCCACGATGGCTCTTCGAAAGCTCAACTACCCATACGGCAAAGCCCCTTGCGTCGCGAATGGCTGGCTACCGAGCGACACAAGGGGCTGCTGGAAGGACACAACATGTCGATCCGGATCCACAATTCCATACGGCCCGGCGCACCGCCACGGCGTAGCAGCCCGCCAGCCGTCGTGGTCGTGGTCATCCTTCTCATGGCCCCCCTCATGAGCGCTGATCAGATCGCGGCAGCCGCCGCCCTTGTCACCGCCGGAGCCACTGTCGTGACGATGCTCAACGGGACTGGACCCATGCACTCGCCAGCCGTCAATCCGCGCCAACACCGCAGTTAGGGATCCTCACCGGCACACCCGGGCCCGGCCGTCACGACGGCCGGGCCTTCGCCGCCCTCGGCCACGTAGCTGTCACGGCGCCGCCGCGGAGCGCGCTCCCGTCCGGCCCCCGCGGTGCCTTCGAAGGCACTCATTGCAACGCACCATTGCATTCACATTCAGCGTCATTGCATCAATTTCCCTTCTCTAACCTGCACTTACGACCTTCAGGCAATTGACGCCCCTATGAATGCAACGTAGCGTTCGAGCTCTGCCGAACACGTCATATCGCGAGATGAGGAAGAGCCATGAGTGAATCCCTCCACACCGTTACGACGCTGCCGACGGAGCGCAGGCCCGGCTGCCCCTTCGACCCGCCGGCCGAGCTGACCGAGGCCCGCCGGCACGGTTCCATCAGCCGCTACACCCACCCCGGCGGCAAACCCGGCTGGATGATCACCGGATACGACCTCGTCAGATCGGTCCTGGCCGACCAGCGGTTCAGCTCGCGCAAAGACCTCCTGAACGTGGTGGACTTCGAGCTTCCGCCGGCGCCGCCGGGCGAGTTCCTCCTCATGGACGAGCCGGAGCACAGCCGCTACCGGAAGCCGCTGGTGGGCAAGTTCACCGTGCGGCGCATGCGGCTGCTCACCGAGCGCGTCGAGCAGATCACCACGGAATGCCTGGACGCCATGGAGAAGGCGGGGCCGTCGGCGGACCTGGTGACCGCTTTCGCCAAGCCCATCCCCACCATCATCATCTGTGAACTCCTCGGGGTGCCCTACGAGGACCGCGGCTCCTTCCAGGAGCAGATCGATGCGTTCATGGGCGGCGAGACAAGCGACGAGGAGCTGATCGCGGCCTACACCGCGACCCAGGACTACCTCGCCGAGCTGGTGGCCGCCAAGCGCGCGAACCCCACCGACGACGTCCTCAGCGAACTCACCGACAGCGACCTCACCGATGAGGAGCTGAAGGGAATCAGCCTGATCCTGCTGGCGGCCGGGCTCGACACCACCGCGAACATGCTGGCCCTCGGCACCTTCGCGCTCCTTGAGAACCCGGAGCAACTGGCCGCGCTGCGCGCCGATCCCGGCCTCACCGACCAGGCCGTGGAAGAGCTGATGCGGTATCTGACCGTCGCCAAGTCGTTCATGAGGACGGCCCTCGAGGACGTCGAGGTGGGCGGCCAGACCATCGAGGCCGGCACGACGGTCGTCCTCTCGTACAACACCGCCAACCGCGACCCCGAGCGCTACGCCGATCCCCATGTGCTCGACATCCAGCGGAAGTACAGCGGGCACCTCGGCTTCGGTCACGGCATCCACCAGTGCCTGGGCCAGCAGTTGGCCCGCGTCGAGATGCGGGTCGCGTTCCCCGCGCTGTTCGACCGCTTCCCCACGCTGCGCCTTGCCGTACCGGCCGATGAGGTAGCGCTGCGCCCGGAGAGTGCCGACATCTACGGGGTGAAGAGCCTCCCGGTCACCTGGGGCGTGTGACCGGACGCCTGTGACGGGCGGGGGCCGGCACGGTCGTGTGTCACCGCTTCGGTGGCCCGGCAGTCGCCGTGCCGGCCCCGCTCATGACCGGCGGCCACCGGGGGCCCGGCAAGTCGGTGCCTCACGGCAGTCGGTGTACGCCTGGGTGGCCCGCTGTGACGAGGGCGGCCTCGAGGCATTGTCGGACCGCTCCCGCCGTCCGCACTACTCACCCACCCAGGTCTCCGGCGAGATGGAGGCAACGGTGTGCGAGCTGCGTCTGGCCCACCCTCGCTGGTGCGCCACCTGGTGGAGGAGCACGGATTCCGGTGACTCGTTCTCGAAGGAGACGACCCCGCCCGGCTCGGCCTCGACGCGTACGTCCTGACGGGAGCAGGCGACCCGGCGGCGCTCTTGGCGCAGGCCCGCTCCTTCTGGCGGAACGGGGAGATTCTCGAAACGCTGCGGTGGCTGCGCACCCACAGCATGCTCCACCCCGACGACCCGGTACGACTGGCCGTCCCGCCGTCCGCTCCGTCCGGCCCGTCCGGCCCGGGCGGCCCGGGTGGCCGCGGCACCGAGCTCGAGCACATCGAGCGCGGTCTGGCGCAGGACACGATCAACTGGCGCGAGCAGTCGGGCACGGCGGGCGGAACGATCTACTGGGGCGGGATGGCCCATACCGCCGTCGGCGATCCACGGACCGTGTCGGGGCCCGCGCCCCGGACCCATCGCAACGCGGGCGGCCATCTGCGCGAGCACTACGGCTCCGCGTTCGTGTCCATCGGCCTGACCTTCCACCACGGTGCGCAATACCCGTACCCTCCCGAGGAGTTCGCCGAGGCGGTACTCGACCGCTCCGAACTGCCCGCGTACCTCCTCGACCTGCATGTCCCGCGTCCCGAGGATGTCGACGCCTGGTTCCGCGCCCCGGTGAGGACCCGCCTGGCCGGGCCCGCCTACGACCCGCGTGAGGACGCCGCACACCATCTCTCCGGAGGCTCTCTCACCGACCTTCGATGCCCTCGTGCACGTCCGCGAGGTGACACCGGCCAGCGCGCTCGAGTGACGGCCGACCGGCTTTCATCCGACGCCGCGGGGGTCGCCGCCTGCCAGAATGGCCACATGGCCGATCACTCCGCGGACCGCGGCTACCTCCTTGACAACCAGCAGTCGCAGGCGGGGATCCGGTTCGACGCCCTCAGCGAGTTGTTCGATCCGGTGACGTTCCGGCACATCGACGAACTCGGTCTCGCCGCGGGCATGCGGTGCTGGGAAGTCGGTGCGGGCGGCCCCTCCGTCCCCCTCGGCCTTGCGCAGCGTGTCGGCCCCACGGGCACTGTGGTCGCCACCGACATCGACGTGTCCTGGACTCGGGGTATCGCCGACGGCGTGATCGAAGTGCTGCGCCACGACGTGGCCGCCGAACCGCCGCCCGCCGGGGGCTTCGACCTGGTCCACGCCCGACTGGTCCTGGTCCATGTCACCGACCGCGCCCAGGCGCTGCGCCGGATGATCCAGGCACTGCGGCCCGGCGGCCGGCTGCTCCTGGAGGACGCCGACCCGGGGTTGCAGCCGCTGCTGTGTCCGGACGAGTCGGGCCCCGAACAGGAGCTCGCCAATCGCCTGCGCTCCGGCTTCCGCACCTTGATGGCGGCCCGCGGTGCGGACCTCGCGTACGGACGGACGCTGCCGAGGCTGCTGCGCGAGGCCGGTCTGGCCGATGTCCGGGCCGACGCGTACTTCCCGGTCACCTCGCCGGCCTGCGCCGTCCTGGAGGACGCGACCGTCCGGCAGATCCGCCACCAGCTGGTCGCGGCAGGACTCGCCACCGACGAGGAGATCGACCGCCACCTGGCGAACGTCTCATCGGGGCGCCTCGACCTGGCCACCGCTCCGATGGTCTCGGCCTGGGGACGCCGCGGGTAACGTCTCCCGGCAGTCACGCCGCCCAGTGCCTGAGTCCGGCTGATCCGAGGTTCAGCGCGGCCGGTTGGGCGTACGGGCTTCGGCAGCGGCCTTGAGATCGTGCAGCCACGCTTCGAGCCCTTGGCGGAGGATCCTCGTCGCGGTGGGCACGTCCGCCTCGACCGCCGCACCGGTGTGGGTCTCTTCGGTGCTCACGCGGACGCCACCCTTGACCTCGGTGAAGTTCCATACGTGGACACCGTCGATGCGCAGCCCCTCGGCGACCGCGGGGCCGGTCCAGCGGATGCAGGAGTTGCGCTTGAGCTGCTCGACGGTCGAGATGATCTCCAGGCGGGTGGCGGGAGTTGCGGGGTTGGGAGGTATCGGGGTCGTCCACCGGAACGCCGAACCCGTACGGAACGGTCCGTGGTCGAGGCGTTCCATGCTCGTGACGGCCCCCTGCCAGGACGGCCAGCGCTCCACTTCGGTCTGCAGCTTCCAGAGGGTGCGCAGCGGCGCGTGGATAACGGTCTCGGTGCGGTGGCGGACAAGTGCGTCGGGGTCGACGCCTTTGCCGCGGCAGGTCAAGGGCGAGGACTTGGCGGGCTGCGAGCTGGTGGCGGCGGCCGGTGTGACGGCGGTGCCGAGCGCGCCGATGGCGATGAGCGGGGCCGCGAACAGGGCGGCGCGGATGGGGGTGTTGCGAGTGTTGCGGGTGTCGGACATGGCAATTCCCTTTGTCAGTCGGTGAGGTGGGCGGGTTCTCAGTCGGTTCTCAGCTGGCGGGTGGAGTGCACGGATGCGCCGCAGTCCCGCCCATCCGGGTCCTGGGCTACAATCTCGCACGTTCGTTAGAAGGTATAACGATGCGGGAAGCCGGGGGGCAATAGGCCGCGTGATACCTTCTAACGAATTCTTGAAGCCGTAGCCCCATGGGCGGGAGGCAGGCCGTGGCGGAGAAGGGCACGAAGAGCCCGCGGGAGCGCTACCGCGCCCAAGTGCGTGCGGAGATCAGGGAGTTCGCGTGGGAGCAGATCGCCACGGCGGGGGCGTCAGCGCTCTCCCTCAACGCGATCGCCAAACAGATGGGCCTGAGCGGGCCCGCGCTCTACCGCTACTTCGCCAGCCGCGACGAACTGATCACCGAGCTCATCCGGGAGGCGTACGAGAGCCTCGCCGAGGCACTCCGCACGGCTGCCGCCACCGGCGCCGATCTGGCCGGACTGGCGCACGCCCTGCGCGGCTGGGCCCTGGAGGACCCCCAGCGGTATCTCCTCATCTATGGCACCCCCGTCCCGGGCTACCGCGCACCCGAGGACATCACCGGCATCTCCGACGGGATCATGAGAACGCTCCTCGACGCCTGCGCGGCGCTCCCCGCGACCGGCCCCGGGTCCTCGTTCACCGCCCACCTGGCGGACCACCGGGCCTGGGCCGAGGGCCACTCCGCCCCGCCGGAGGCCCTCCAACGGGCCCTGGCCTTCTGGACCCGGCTGCACGGCGTGCTCTCCCTCGAACTCGCCGGCCACTTCACCGACATGGGCTTCGACCCCGCCGAGCTCTACGCGTCCGAACTCAACTCCCTGCTGACACCCCGGACTTGAAGCACGGGACACCTGCCGGAGACAGAACGGTGGCGGTGAGGGGTGATGGCGGGCTTGCGGGTCGATGTCCGCCGTCGGCTACCTTTGCGCCCCACAGATCGAAGCACACGGGGCGGGGCGCAAGATGACGGACGAAACAGGCTTTGCGGCAAGCGGGTGGCGCAGACGGACAGAGGTACACATTCCTCAAAGCGCTCTCACGACGCCGACCGTGCTGGAGTTCCGAGGGGGATGGTTCATATCCCAGTACCGCCTGCACGCGATGGACGTCACTCCGCGGCACAAGTCCGAGGGACCGCTGCTCGCCATGCTGATGGGGCGCGAGCGCGAACGTTTCGTACTCCCCAAGGGCTACCAGCACTTCGAGATCACCCGGTTCCACACCCGGGGCAACTCGATGGGCGGCGGCCCCTGGTACCTGCGGACCGTCTCCCTCGACGAACTGACACAACTCGGCGGCACCACCGAGGGCAAGCACGGCGATCTTCTGCGCTACAACGGGCCCAGGGCAGACCTGAGCTTCGAGTGGAACCGCGGAGAGAGCACCGGCACCCTCTCCTTCCAGCCCCTGACGGGCGGCAGTGAAAAGGTCCTCACCGAGCCGGGCGCCATGAGGGGCGTCGTCACGCTGCCGGGCGCAGGGCTGCTCAAAGTCGAGACGTACGGCCGCTGGCAGTTGAACCTCACGCGCCAGGACAGCAAGGGACCTTCAGGTCCCTGACCAGGTGCCTGCGCCACAGCAGCGTGCGGGCGACGGCCACCCTCCACCGGCCAAGGGCCGAGGAGTTGAGGGTGGCACGCTCGAACAGGACGGTCAGGACAGACAGGACGGTCAGGACGCCGGGACCGGGCCACCGGGGCGGAAGCGCTCCACCCCGACGATGTGCCGTACCTTCAGCGGGCGCACGATCACCGCGACCCGCTGCTCCCCCGGCATGATCCACTCGAACCGCTCGCTGCCCAGGTACTTGCGGGCCAGCTGGTCCATCCGCCGGTGCGCCTCCTCGCCCTCGATGAACCGGGCCACCTCGCCGCTGATCTGGACCCGGTCGAAGGGATTGGCGGCATCCGCGTGGGAGAGATAGACGCGCGGGTCGTGGCGCAGGTTCTCCTCCTTCACCCGGCCCACCGAGGTGTTGAACATCAGCTCGCCCTCGCCTTCCAGGTCCACCCACATGGGGCTGACCTGCGGCGCTCCGTCGGGGAACACGGTGCCGACGTACCAGATGTTGGGGGCCTGCAGCCGAGCGCGGACGGCTTCGTCGAATATCGCAGTCATCCCGGGAGGCTACCAATCATGATCACAAGGACGCATCACGCAGGGGAGCCCCGGCCCGGCCCCGAACCGGCTGAAACCTTCTGCCGGTTCGGCGCCGGTCCGGGCCGGGATCCTCGGCCGTTTACGCCGGGTCGATACGGGAGACGCGGCCGCCCAGGTCGAGTACGTACAACTCGCCCTTGCCGTCCTGCACGAACGAGATGACCTCGCCGCCGTTGACGCCGAGGTCGCTCACACCGGTCACCTTCCCGTTCTCCATCTGGAGAGCACGGACGGTGCCGTCGCAGTAGTCGCTGAACACGTACTGGCCCTTGAGGTCCGCGATCGCCTCTCCTCGGTAGACATATCCGCCGGTCACCGAGCAGCCGAGGCCGTTGCGGTCGTACTCGTGGACCGGCGGCACGTGGTTCGCGGGCTCCGTGCCGTCCCGGAAGGGGTGATTGCCCTCCATCTGGGACCAGCCGTAGTTCTCGCCGCCCTTGCTGCTCGCCGGGGCCCAGTCGATCTCCTCCCAGGCGCTCTGGCCGACGTCACCGATCAGCAGGTCGCCCGTGCCCGCGTCGAAGGAGAACCGCCACGGGTTGCGGAGCCCGTACGCCCAGATCTCGCCCTTCGCCTTGGGGTCGTTCACGAACGGGTTGTCCGGCGGGATGGCGTACGGCTTGCCGCCGCCCGGATCGATCCGCAGCAGCTTGCCGAGCAGCGTGTCGAGCTTCTGCCCGTTGCCGTGCGGGTCGCCGCCCGCGCCGCCGTCGCCCAGCGCGATGTAGAGGTAGCCGTCGGGGCCGAACCGGATGTCGCCGCCGTTGTGGTTCGGGTAGGGCTGCTTCTGAGTGAGGACGGTGCGCCGGGTGTCCGGCTTGATCTTGCCGTCCTGTACGGCGAACTCGTCGACGGTGCTGGTGCCTTCGAGGTTCGTGAACGAGATGTAGAAGTGCGCGAACTCCTTGTCGAACGCGATGCCCAGCAGGCCGCGTTCGCCGTCGGTGGTGGTCTCGCCGGAGATGTCGAGGACGGGCTCACCGAGCCCCTGATCGCCCAAGACCCTTACGGTTCCCGCGCGTTCGGCGATCCAGACCGTGCCACCGGGGCCGGCGGCGCCTGCGGATGGATTCTTGGCCGTGGCGACGTCCTTGAGCACGACCTTTGCCGCCTGCTGCGGGGCGGCGAGCTCGTCGGCGGACGCCGTGGTCAGAGCGAGGGAAGCGACGAGGCAGAGAGTGCCGATGATCGCCGAGCTTCTGGTGCGAACTTTCACCGTGATCCTCCTGGAGGCGGCGAATGGGGGGTCACCTGGCTGCTGGGGCAGAGTGAGGCGCCGTGTCGCCCGCGCCAGCACGCAACCTGGGTGGGGGGATGGTGTGCTACTGGCCACGGGTGAGAATACTGGGGCGGCGGCCGATGGTATAGACCAAGAACCGCCCAACCCTTCCCTACCGGCCCACGAGGTCACCCTCGGCGCCGTCGTCCGGCGTACGCAGCAGCATGTGACCGCCGTGGTGCAGCGGCGTGGGCACCTTCCAGTGGGCCTCTTCGGCACCCGTACGGGCGTCGAAGAGATGAACCTCGCCGTGGCCGCCGCGCGTGACGGCCACCCAGTCCGCGCCGGGCGAAGCGGCCACCGCGCGGCGCTGGACTCCCTCCCATGGGGTGCCGCCGCGACGAGGGGCGCCGTCCATGGCAGGCAGGGGGATGCGGCGCACGGTCAAGCCGGCGTCCAGCAGGAGCAGTTCGTCGCCGTCCGGGTGGATACGGGTGAACGCGGCCCGGTCCTTGGTGAGGGCGAGACGGAAGACGAGTCCGGGGCCGAGATCCGTGAGCGTCGTGCGGTCGGTGCCCAGGTCGTGACGCCATGCCTGGTTGGTCCACTCGGGCCAGCGCACCGGGTCCGCGGGGCCGCCCCGCAGCGTCGACCACAGCGCGCGCCGGCGCGGATCGAGTCTCAGATACCAGCCGCGGGCCGGTGAGTCCCACGGGATCACGGGCTCGGCGAGAAGTGTGTCCCCGGCGCGGCGTGCCCGGTGAACTCCCGCGCCCGTGGCGGCGAATACACGGCCGTGCAGCGGGTCCTGGGCATCGCCGTGTCCGTCACCGGGGAGCCGGAGGCAGGCGTGGGGAGTGAGGGGCGGGCAGCCGGGCGGGGCGGCGAGCAGGTCGGCGAGCAGGTGGACGGCGAACGCGCCGGGCTCCCGGTGGCGCAGGACGACCAGCGGGTCGCCGTCACCCAGCACCGTCACGCCCGGTTCCCCCACCCGGCAGCGGACCCGGACCGCGTCCCCGGCGGCGAGGTCGACGAGGGTCAGCAGGTCGGACCACGGCCGGTCGTTCTTGCCGAGGCCCGTGGTGACGGCCACCCACCGGCCGGTCGGGTCACAGGCGAGATGTTCGGCCGGTACGGCGACCGGTATCGCGGCCGCCACGAGCTGGGGCCCGAACGGGTCGAGCACCAGAAGTTCGCCGCGGCGCTCGTCGACGCAGACGGCACGACCGCCGGGCAGCGCGAGGAATCCGGCGTGCTCGGAGAGGTGGCGGCCGGTCATGCGGGCGGTCTCGGTGCCGTCAGGCACGGACAACACCTGGATAAATCCACCCACATGGTCGGAAACAAGCAGGCGTGGAGCGGTGGTCATCTGGCTCTCCATCCTCGGGAACGTTAGATGAAAACGATTATCATGTATGTTCGGGGCGTCCTGAGAGTAAGAGAGAAAGGCCGGGCAGCGATGCTGCGTTCACCGTCGAGACCGCTCCGCCACTGGATGACCGCCGCACTCGTGGGTGCCGTCCTTGTCGGATGCGGCGCGTCCGCCGACCCCGCGGGCAAGGACCGGACGAGCGGGACGAAGACCGATGTCACCGTCGAACCCATCAAGAAGACCCGGGAGTTGACCGACAAGAACGGCGTCAAGATCTCCACGGACAAGGCGCCGAAGCGGATCGTCTGCCTCTTCGCCCTGTGCGACGACATCCTCACCGAGCTGGGCATCGAGCCCACGGCCACCAACAGCAGCCTGCTCGCCCACCCCGACTTCCTGGGCAAGAAGAAGGCCAAGGAGATCGACGTCATCCCCGGCGGATTCATCGCACCGGAGGTGGAGGCGATCCTGGCGCAGAAGCCCGATCTCGTCATCGGCCTCGAGGACACCCACGGCAAGCTCGCCCCCGCGCTCAAGGGCGCCACCAAGTTCTGGGCCATGCAGCCCGAGACATGGCAGGACAGCGTGAGCTATCTGCGTGATGTCGCGGCGCTCACCGGGCGTACCGCCCAGGGCGAGAAGGCGGAGAAGACCTTCCGCGCCAAGCTGGCCGAGGCCGAGCAGGCCAGGAGCGACAAGACCGCGCTCATCATCTTCGGCAGCGACGAGAACTTCGGCGTCGCCACCCCGGGCACGGACGTGACCGCCGGTCTCTTCCCGAAGCTGGCCGACTACCCGTGGAAGTCCCGTGGTGTGGACGGCAGTTACAGCCTGGAGGAGATCCTCGCGCGTGACGTCGATGTCCTGTTCGTCGAGACGATCAGTTTCGGCGCGGCGGACGGCCGGCTGTCGGACAAGCTCGCCAAGAACCCGCTCTGGGGGAAGATCCCGGCGGTCAAGAACGGGAACGTCCACGAGGTCGACGCCGAGGTGTGGGCCAAGGGACGCGGCACACGCTCGATGGGCATCGTCCTCGACGAGGCCACGGCCGCGCTGCGGTGAGCACGACCGCCACCACGCGGACGCCGTCCGGTACCCCGGCGCCGGACGGACCGCCCTCCGCTTCCACCCGGGCACGCGGCAGCCGCTGGCAACTCCGGCTGCTTCTCGCCCTGTTGGCCGGGGCCTGCTCCTGCGCCCTCAGCCTCGGCACTCCCGCCGTCCCGCTCCACCACCTGCCCGGCGCGCTCGCGGACGGCGACGGCTCGCTCGCCGGTGTCGTCGTGACCGAACTGCGCGTTCCCCGTCTGGTGCTCGCCCTGATAGCCGGGGCCTGTCTGGGCGCGGCCGGGCTCGTCCTGCAGGAGGCGCTGCGCAATCCCCTGGCCGTCCCCGAAATGCTCGGCGTCTCCTCCGGGGCCGCGCTCGGGGTCGCCGCGCCGCTGGTGCTGACGCTGTCCATCCCCGCCGCCGTCCAGCCCCTGCTTGCCATCGGCGGGGCCGCGCTCGGCGGCGGGCTCACGCTGCTCGCCGCCGGTCTCGGGCGCAGCCCGTCCGCCGTGCTCCTCACCGGGGCCGCGGTCGCCGCCGCACTGCAGGCAGCGCTGTTGGTGCTCATGGTGATGGCCGATCAGCTCGATCTGCAGCTGATCTACCGTTATCTGCTCGGTTCGCTCTCCGCCCGCACCTGGGACGACGTCACCGGCCTGTGGCCCTGGCTGCTCGTCGCCCTGCCCGCGCTCGTGCTGTGCGCGCCGGTCCTTTCGGTGCTGCGCCTCGGTGACGAGGACGCCGAGGCCCTCGGGGTACGCGCGCAGCGTGCCCGGTTCGCGGCGCTGGCCATCGCCATCGTGCTGATCGCGCCGGTGACCGCCGTGTGCGGGCCGGTGGCGTGGGTCGGCTTTCTCGCCCCGCATCTGGCGCGGCGTCTCAACCCCGGCCGTGACGCGGTGCGTTGGCTGCCCTGGTCGGCGGCGTGGGGGGCGGTCGTCGTGGCCGTCGCCGATGTACCGGCCCGTCTCGCGCTTGCGCCGGTGGAGACACCGGCCGGCGCCTGGACCGCTCTGCTCGGCGTGCCCGCCGGGGTCGCCCTGCTGAGGTCGCCCGCGCGCACGCCCAAGGCCTCGCGCACGCCCAGTGGCGTTGCGGCGGTGCCCGGTGCGCCGCCGGTGCCCGGTGCGCCGCTGGAGGCCACGGCCTCCGCGCACACGAGCGGCCAAGATCCAGGGGGCGTACCGACTCCGCCCCCTCCCCCTCGCACTGCGGGCCCTCGTGCGGCAGACGATGCGGAGGAGGTCCGATGAGCCGGCGCTTCGGGGCGCTCGCCGCAATCGTCGTGATGTGCGCGGGCGTCACGCTGCTGGCCGGGCGGGGCATGTCCCCGTCCGTGGTCTGGGATGTCATGGGCGGCGGCGGTGATGTGACAGAACGTCACATTCTGCTCCAGCTGCGGCTGCCGCGTCTCCTTGTGGCCCTCGGCGCGGGGGCCTGCCTGGGAGTGGCGGGTCTGGTGCTGCAGTCCGCGCTGCGCAACCCCCTGGCAGGGCCCGAGGTCACCGGGGTGACGCCGGGCGCGGTGCTGGGTGCGGTCGCCGCGACCGGGCTCGGGCTCGCCGGGTGGGAGTCGCCGCTGGCCGTGGTGGTGGCCGCCTGTGCGGGCGGGTTCATCGGGGCCGCGCTGCTGTGGCTGCTCGCCGGGCGCGGCGGGGGCGATCCCGCCCGGACCGCCGTGCACGGCGTGCTCGTCTCGGCAGTGCTGGGCGGGCTCACCGCCATGGTGCTGCTCGTCGCGCCCGGCCAGCTGGGCAGCGTCGTCCAGTGGCTCGTCGGCACGACCGAGGGCCGCGTATGGCAGCACTGGCACCTGCTGTGGCCATGGGCCCTGGTCTGGGCGGTCGCGTCCTGGCTGCTCGCCGGGCCGCTGACCTTGCTCCGCTGCGGCGACGAACTGGCCTCCGCCGCAGGGCTGTTCACCGCGCGGGCCCGCACCCTCGCCCTGGTGTGTGCCGTGGCGCTGACCGCCGGTGCGGTGGCCGCCGTGGGGGCGCTCGGCTTCGTCGGGCTGCTAGTGCCGCATGTCGCGGTGTCCGTGTTCGGCGCGGATCTGCGCCGGGCGCTGCCCGCCGCCGCCCTGGTGGGGGCGGCCGTGGTGTGCGGTGCGGACGCGGCGGCTCAGCTGGCCTCCCGGCTCCTTGCCCTCCTGCTGGACAGCGAGCGGCTCACGGTGCCGGCCGGGGCGCTCACCGCGTGCTTCGGGGCGGCGCTGCTGCTGGTCGTCGTGCGCCGGATGCCGAACCGAACGTTCTGATGTCGACGAAGGACAGAGCATGACCGAACCTCTGGGGATCAGTGTCGAGGGAGTCCACTTCGGCTACCCCGGCCAACCTGTGCTGCGCGGCGTCGACGTGACGGTCGAGCCGGGCGAGCTGACCGCTCTCATCGGTCTCAACGGCTGTGGAAAATCAACTCTGTTGCAGCTGGCCGCGGGGCTGCTGCGGCCGGGACGGGGGCGTGTCCTGCTCGGCGGCGACGACCTGGCCAGGCTGTCGCGGCGGGCCGCCGCCCGCCGGGTCGCGCTGCTGCACCAGTCGGCGCCGGCCGTGCCAGGTATGACGGTGCGTCAGTTGGTGCGCCAGGGGCGGTACGCGGCGCGCGGCCCGCTCGGCATGCTGCGCGAGGGCGACGACGCGGTCGTACGCCGCGCGCTGAGCGACGTCGGTGTGGAGCAGTGGGCCGAGCGTTCCGTCGACGCCCTGTCGGGGGGCGAGCGGCAGCGGGTGCGCCTGGCGATGGCCCTGGCCCAGGACACCCGCGTCCTGCTGCTCGACGAACCGACCACCTATCTGGATCTGCACCATCAACTCGACGTGCTGCAGACCGTGGTGCGGCTGCGCGAAGAGCGCGGCCTCACCGTGGTGATGGTGCTGCACGACCTGGCGCACGCCGCCCGTTTCGCCGAGCGGATCGTCGCGCTGCAGGGCGGTCTGGTGGTGGCCGACGGGGCACCCAAGGAGGTCGTCACGCCAGGCCTGCTGGCCGATGTGCTGCGGGTGGCGGGCCGGGTCGGACGGGACCCCGAGGGCGGTTGGCCCGTGTGTTACCCAGATCACCCTCTGCCCGGACCACCCGGACTAGATAATGAAAATCATATTCATTAGTGTGGCGCATGCGGCGCTCGCCAGAACGCCGCACTTCTCTTGCGAATAAGGAGAGTTCATGAACAACGACCAGGTCTTCACCCCGATCGCCGACCCGGGCCAGCTGGCCCACGACTCCGCCTCCCACTCCAACGCCCTCGTCGAGAACCCCTTCGACGACAACGAGGAGTAAGCAGGCCGAGTGCCTCGCATCCGGGCCCGTCCGTCAGCCGACGGGCGGGCCCGCCCCTCCCCCGCCCTTCGCTTTCCCCAGGAGAACTGACGTGTCTGGCAGCCAACTCGCCCCCGGTGTGGACGTCGTCGCCGTGCCCGGACGCGGTCTCGCCGTCCGTACGGCCGACGGACAGTTCCTCGGCGTGAACCCGGGCAGCGCGGACCAGGACGCTCTGCTCTCCCGCCTCTCCGGCACCGTGCCCGGTGAGCCGGACGCCGAACTCGACCGTCTGGTACGGGCCTTCGACGACGCCGGATACCTCACCGCCGCCCCGCAGCCCACCGTCTGGCCCGCCGGCCGCCGGGACATATGGCTGCTCGGCGCCCCCGTTCTGACCGAGCCACTGGCCGGGTATCTACGGGCCGCGGGTGCGGCGCCACGGCAGGTGACGCCCTCCGAGGCGCACGAGGAGCTGACCGAGGGCCCGGCGCAGGGCCGTCCCGCCGCCGTCGTGTGGTGCCTGGACGGGCCGGTGCCCGCGGGCTTGTGGGATGCCGCCGACCGGCTGCCCGAGCGCGGTGTCGCCTGGCTGCGCTGCCACCGCGAGGGCTGGCAGGCCCACATCGAACCCCTCGCGGCCACGGCCGGGGATGTCACATCGGCCCACGTGCGGGCCCGCCGTCTCGCCGCCACACCCGCCCACCGCGAACTGAGCGCCTACTGGAGCGGGCCCCGTACCTCCGGCGCACCCCTCCAACTCACGCCTCCCGCAGCCGGGTTGCTCGCCGTCCTGCTCGCCGACGACCTCACCCGATGGGCCACGGACTCCGCCCCCTCCGATGACGGCCTGCCCGCCCGGCGCCGGCTTCGCCGTGTCGATCTGCGCACGCTGACCGTCACCGAGCATCCGGTCCTGCCCGTGCCCGCCGTCGCGCCCATGCCCCAGAGCGCCGCATGACCTCGTACACCGTGGCCGTCGACGGTCTGGCCACCGATGTCCGGCTCCCCGCCGGTGACGGGCCCTTCCCGGCCGTGCTTCTGCGCACTCCCTACGACCGGCGCCGGCATCGCGGCGAAGCACACGGCTGGGTCCGGCGCGGGTTCGCCGCGCTCGTCCAGGACGTACGCGGCCGGCATGCCTCGCCGGGCGAGTGGCAGCCGTACACGAACGAGACCGCCGACGGCACGGCAAGTGTGCGATGGCTGCGCCAACAGCCCTGGAGCGACGGCCACTTGGTTGCCACCGGCGCCTCCTACGCCGCCCACTGCGCCCTGACCCTCGCCCTGGACGCCCCCGACGACGCACGCCCCGACGCCGTCATCGCCGCCGTGCCCGCCCTGGGTGGCGCCGACACCGCGCGCGAACCGTCCGGCGTGGAACGGCTCCTGGCCCGCGCCGGCTGGTGGGCCGCCCACGGCGACCGGCCCGACTCCGACGAACACGCCCTGGACGTGGCCCTCGCCGCGGACCCCGAGCTGCTCTCCCGGCTGCCCGTGAGCGAGTTGCCGAACCGGCTCGGCCGCCCCCTGCCCTCCTGGCCCCGGCTGTGGCGCCACCGCGCACGCGGCCGGCTCGTCGCGCGGGCCGGGCAGGCCGCGATACCGCTGCTCGCGGTGGGCGGCCATCACGACCATTTCACCGAGGACACCGTCGCCCTGTGGCGCCGCTGGGGCGGGCCCTCGGCCCGCCTGCTGCTCGGACCTTGGGGGCACGGCCTGACCGCCGCCCCCGGACCCGACGCCCGCCCCGCCCACCGGACCAACCTCGGCGAGCTGTACGCGCGCTGGGCTCGCACCGCCCTGGCCAAGGACCTCGCGGACGGGCCCGGTGGTGCCATCGGCCTGGGCGGCAGCCCTCTGTGGGTGCCCGCCGGGACTACGGGCGAGCCCTACACCCCATCCCTGCGGCTGCTGCACGGGGCGCGCTTCACGGCCGACCCTGAACACCCGCTGGATTCAGGGACGTTGACGGTTCCCACGAGCGGCACGCCCGATCGCTGTCTGCTCGTCACGCCACCGCTGCCACGCCCCCTGGACCTGATCGGTCCCGCCGAGGTACGGATACGCGCGAGCGCCGACACCCCGTCCGCCGACTGGGCCGCCCGGCTCGTGGCCCTCACTCCCGCCGGAGCGGCCGAGCGGCTCGCCGTCGGCATCGTCCGGCACGCCGAACCCCCGGACCGGGCTGCCGAGTTGACCGTGGACCTCGGTCTGCTGGCGCGGCGGCTGCGCGCGGGCACGCGGCTCCGCCTGGAGATCGCCGGGCACCACTTCCCGGCCCACGCCCGCAATCCGCACACCGGCGACGACCCGGTCACCGCCACCCGGCTGTTCGCCTCCCGGCGTGAGGTCTTCCCCGCACATGTGGAGCTCCGCCTTCCGGTGCTCCGTTCCCGTCCCGCCTCCCTCGACCCCGCCCAGGAGATCCTGCAATGACGGCGCTGCCGCTGGAAGCCCTCGTCGACCCCGTCTGCGGCATCGTCCGCAAGGTCAAGCCCGTGGAGCACCCCGAGGGCGCCCCGCCCCGCTACACCGCGCTCACCGCCGAGATATCCGACGCCCGCAGGCTCGGCCTGTGGCCCGCCGACCGGGTGTCGCTCGGCACCACCTTCGGCGACCCGGAGGGCGCCCGTATCGCGGCCATCGCCGAGGGCATCGAGCGCTACTGCGGCAACCGGGTACCGCCGACCGGCCACCCGGACGCCCCGCTGCGCGCCACCGCGGCCGAGCTCACCGGCAAGGGCCTGCGGCTCTACGGTCCGGACGAGCTGCCCGCCTATGCCGACTGGCAGTACGACCGCGCCAAGTTCCCCTACCGGCCGCTGACCCCCGACACGCCGGCCCTGTGGGCGCGCGGCACCGAACGCCTGCCCGGCGGGCAGCGCGCCGAGGTCTGGGCTCCGGTCGCACTCACCCACCTCAACTGGCGCCAGGGCGAGCTGCGTTCACTGCCGCGCACCCACCATCTCAACTACGCGGGGATCGCCACCGGGCAGGGCCTCGACGACGCAGTCGAGCGCGGCCTCCTCGAGATCGTGGAGCGGGACGCCCTGGAGCTGTGGTGGCACCTGGACGGTCCGGCGCGCGGCATCGACCCGGACAGCGTTCCCGGTCTCGCCGACGACCTCGCCGGATCCGGCCTCGAGGTCCATCTCGTCGAGATGCCGTCGGAGTTCGCGCCCTGCGTGGCCGCGCTCGCCCACGACCCGCGCCTGGGTATCCACGCCGCCGGGTTCGCCTGCAAGTACGACCCGGCCGAAGCCGCCCGCAAGGCCGTACTGGAAGCCGTTCACACCTGGGTGTTCACGCAGGGCCTCACCGGCCCCGACGGATGGGTGTTCCAGGCCGTCGAGGCCGGGCTGCTCGCCCGCGGCCTCTACCTGGACCACCGGGCCGACGCCCGCTACCTCGACGCATGCGGTGAACACTTCGAGCACGTACGGGACTTGGGCGCGCACGTACAGGTGTGGCTGGATCCGCGGATGGCGTCCGAGGCACGGCGCTTCACCGAGCCGGCGCTCGGAACCGTGGCCATCGAGGACGTGCAGCCCTCCAGCCGTGACCGCCTGGAAGGTGCCCTGCACGACGCTGGCCACCGTGTCATGACGTTCGATCTCACCACCGAGGACGTCGCCGAGACGGCGCTGCGGGTCGCCCGCGTCCTGGTCTCCGGACTGCTCCCCAATGCCCCGGCCGCGTTCGGGTACTTCGGCTGTCCGCGCCTGGCCGATGCCGCCCTCGCCCGCGGCTGGCGTACGACCGCGCCGGGCGCACCCCAGGACTTCACTCTCGCTCCGCCGCCCCACATGTGATGACGGCCGCCGTGGATCTCGTCAGCGCTCTCGCCCGGGCCCGCTCCGCCGAACCGCCGGGCCCCGACACCCCCGCGGGTCCGGCCACCCCTGCCTGGCCAGGGCTTCCGCGCCCGGTGCCGCAAGCCGGTCGCGGGGAACTGGATCTGGAGATGCTGCTGCGCCTGTCGCTCGCGGCCTCGGACGGTGGCGGGCGACTGCGGCCCGCTCCGTCGGCGGGCGGCCTGCACCCGGTGGACGCCCAGCTCGTCGTGGGCTCCAACTGTCCGCTGCCGTCCGGGTGTTACGGCTACGACCCGTTGCGCCACCGGGTGCACCGGCTCGGCCCGGCACCCGAGGCCGCTCCCGGGGTGCGCGTCGAGCTGTCCGTGACCGCGCAGCGCACCCTGTCCCACTACGGCCACCGGGCCTGGCCGCTGTTGCTCCTTGACACCGGGCACGCCGCCGCCGCGCTCTGGCTCGCGGCTCGCGCGCTGGGCTGCGATCCGTCCGGCCTGCGTTTCGACACGTACGACGGCGGCGCAGCGCTCGACGGCGACGCATCGCTCCACGGCGGCGCATCCCTCGACGGTGGCTCTCTTGTCGCGGGCGACGGCGCCCCGCACGCGGCGCGCGACAGCAGGCTCCTCGCCCCGCGCGACAGCTGCGCCCTCGCCGCGGTGCACATCACCCCGCCCCCTGCCGTACGCCCGGCAACCGAGGCGCCCGCGCCACGGGAGCTATTGGCCCGCCGCAGCGCCCCGACCCCGCTGCCGCACAGAGCCCCTTCCGAAGAGGCCCTGCGGGCGGTCCTCGCCACCGCCGTCGAAGCGAGCTCCGGTGCGCTCGCCTGGTGCGCGGCCACCGGTGAACCACGGCCAGGACTGGTCGAGTTGGGCCACGACGGCACCCTGCGCACGCTCGCCGCGGGTGAGGCCCGGCCCACGCTCGCCGTCTGGGCCGCGGGCCAGGCCTGGATCGCCGATGCGGGCGCCGTGCTCCTCGGTCACGGCTGCCCGGCGGATGCCCCGGCCCAGCAGATCCGCCGGACGCATCTGCGCGCCGGGTTCGCGGTGGGCCTGGCCCAGCTCACCGCCGCCCGCCACGGGCTCGCCGCGCGGCCCGTCGGTTCCTGGCAACAGGCCGACCTGGGCGCCGCGCTCGGCACCACGCCGGGCCGGGACTGGATCGTCCACGGCCTGGCCCTCGGCACCGACCACCCCAAGGAGGGGACCTCGTGATCGTCCACCCGGAGCTGCGCCGCGCCGCCCGCCACGCGCGGCGCCGACTCCTCACGGCCACCTTCCTGCAAGGGGCCGTCACTCTCACCCATCTCGCCCAGGCCATCCTGCTCGCCCTGTCGCTCGCCGCCGTCGCCCGTGGCGACACCCGCCAACTCCCCCTGCTGCTGGCGGCCGTTCTCGGTTCCGTCGCCGCCAGGGCCGGTCTCGGCTACGTCCAGCGGCGCGCCGCCACCCGGGCCGGGGCCGAGGTCCGGGTGCGTCTGCGCGATGAACTCCTGGCCCACCTGGGACGCCTCGGACCCGCCCATCTCACGGGCGCCCGCGCCGGAGCCGTGCGCACCACCCTCGTCGACGGGGTGGAGGGAGTCGACGCGTACGTCTCGCGCTATCTGCCCCAACTGCTCATCACCCTTGCGGTGCCGCCCGCGCTCCTCGCCGTCATCGCCGTCATCGAACCGGTCGCACTGCTCGGGCTCGTCCCCGCCCTGCTGCTCGCGCTGGCCGGGCCGCGCGCCTGGGACCGGCTCCTGGCCAAGCGCGGCAAGGAACACTGGGACACCTACGAGGGGTTGGGCGCCGACTACCTGGAGGCGCTGCAGGGCATGCCCGCCCTGCGCGCGGCCGGGGCGGTCGGCCGGGCCCGGGAGCGCCTTGAGCGCCGCTCGGCCGCGCTGCACCAGGCGACCGTCGCCAAGCTCCGCGTATCCCTCGTCGACACCGGTCTGACCGATCTGGCCGTCCAGGGCGGCACCGTGGCCGCGGCACTGCTTGCCTGCTGGTCTGCGGCGGCCGGATCCACCGCGGCGACCGGCACCTATCTGGTGCTGCTCCTCGCCTCGGAGTGCTTCCGGCCCGTGCGTGACCTGTCCCGCGAATGGCACGCCGGTTACCTGGGCGTCTCCGCCGCCGACGGACTCAAGGCGCTGCGTACCGCCGAAGCCGCCGTCCCCGACGACGGGACCGCGCCCGCGCACTGGCCCCGGCCGCCCCAACTGCGCTTCGACAGCGTCGAGTTCGGCTACGGCGACACCGGGGAACCGGCGCTGGGCGGTGTCACCTTCACCGCGGAGGCGGGCCGCACCACCGCGATCGTCGGCCCTTCGGGCGCCGGCAAGTCCACGCTCGTCGCGCTGCTGCTGCGCCACCGGGTCCCGCAGCAGGGGCTCATCACCGTCGACGGCCGCGACGTGGCGGCGTACCGGCTCGACTCCCTGCGGCAGGGCATCGCCGTCGTCTCCCAGGAGACCTATCTCTTCCACGCCACCATCGCCGACAATCTGCGTCTGGCCAGGCCGGGCGCCGCCGACGACGAACTGGTCCACGCGGCGCGCACCGCCGGCATCCATCATGAGATCGCCGCCCTGCCCGAGGGGTACGCCACCGTCCTCGGCGAACGCGGTGCCACGCTCTCCGGCGGCCAGCGCCAACGGCTCGCCCTCGCGCGCGCCCTCCTTGCGGACGCCTCCGTGCTCGTCCTCGACGAGGCCACCAGCTCCGTCGACGAACGCCGCGAGGCGGACATCGTCCGCGAGCTGATCGAGGCCGCGGGCGACCGCACCGTCCTGGTCGTCGCCCACCGGCTCGCCGCCGTCCGGCACGCCGACCGCATCGTGGTGCTCAACGGCGGGCGGGTGGACGCCATCGGCACCCACGCCACGCTCATCGAGGCCGGAGGCGTCTACGCGGAACTCGTCGAGGCGGGCCGCACCCATGGCCGTACCCCTGAAGGAGACCTCGCGGCATGAGCACCACCACCGCAAGCGACACCGCCACCGCATGCGCCAACGCCAACGCCAACTCCAGCTCCAGCTCCAGCTCCAGCTCCAGCTCCAACGACACCACGAACGGCGGGGGCGCTTCCGAGGCGTCGGTGCCCGCGCGCGGCTCCCTGCGCGCCCTGCTGCCCGCCCTGGCCGGGCACCGCGTGATGATGGCCCGCACCTGCGCCGCCGCACTGCTGGAACAGGGCTCGCTCGTCGCGTTGCTCACGCTGGCCGCGCACACCGTCGGCACCGCCGTCATCGACGGGCTCGCCCCCTCGGCCGGCACGGTCACCGCCCTTGTCGCTCTCGTCCTGGTGCGCGCCCTGATGACCTGGCGCGAGATGGACCTCTCGCACGATCTGGCCTACCGCGTCCTCGCCGCGCTGCGGGTGCGGGTCTTCGACGGGCTCGCCCGCAGCGCGCCCGCCCGTGTGGCCGGGAAGCGCAGTGGGGACCTGGCGGCCACCGCGATGGCGGATGTGGAGTCGCTGGAATTCTTCTACGCCCACACCACGGCCCAACTCCTCGCGTCCGGCGCGGTGTTCGGTGTCGGCGCCACGACACTGGCGACGGTGGAGCCATGGCTGCTCGTGGCCGTCGCACCGGCCGCCGCACTGCTGGTCGCGGCGCCCTTCGCCGATATGCGCGGCAGGTCACGGCGTGGCGCGACGACCCGCGCGGCCACCGCGCGGCTCTCGGCCGACACCGTGGACACCGTGGACGGACTGCGTGAACTGCTCGCCTTCGACGGGCTGACCGCACGGCGCGAGCAGCTCGCGGAACAGGGCCGGCGGGTGGGCCGGGCCCAGCGGGCCGAAGCCACCTGGGAGGCCATGGCCGCCGCCGTGCGCGACTTCCTGATCGTCCTGGCGGTGCTCGGCGTGGTGGCCGCCGCAGCCCAGTCCGTGACCGCCGGACGGCTGCACGGCGCCTGGGCTCCCGCGGCGATGGCCCTGGCCCTTTCGGTGCTCGGCCCCATCGCCGAGTCAGCGAGGGCGCTCAGCCAGGCCATCGGCCTCCGTGCCGCGGCCGCCCGCGTCGACGCGGCCCTCGAGGCCCCCGCACTCGCCCCCGCTCCGGCCGAGCCACACCCGCTGCCGTCAGGGCCCCTGGGCGTCCATCTGCAGGACGTGAGTTTCTCCTACGGTGACCAACTGGTCCTGAACGGCCTTGAGTTGACCGTTCCTGCGGGACGGACCCTGGCCCTGGTCGGCGCCTCGGGAGCCGGCAAGTCGACCTGCGCCCATCTGCTGGCCCGCTTCTGGGATCCCTCAGCGGGATCCGTACGGCTGGTGCCCGACCGGGGCGATCCCGTCGATCTCCGGGACCTGGCCGACGCCCAACTCCGCCGCGCCGTCACCGTGGTGAGCCAGGACACTCCCCTCTTCCACGGCACGCTCGCCGAGAATCTGCGCCTCGCCGCGCCCGACGCGGACGACCACGCGCTGACGGAAACGGCCCGCCTCTGCGGCGTCGACCGGATCGCCCCGCTGGACACCCTGGTCGGCGAGCGCGGCGCCACCCTCTCCGGAGGCCAGCGCGCCCGGATCGCCCTGGCCCGCGCCCTGCTGACCGAGCCTCAGGTCCTTGTCCTGGACGAAACCACCGCCCACCTGGACAACGTCGGAGACGCCCAACTCGCGGCCGCACTGGGCAAGACGGTGCGCACCACGATCGTCATCGCCCATCGCCCCGCCACGATCCGCCGCGCGGACCGCATCGCCGTCCTGGAGTCGGGCCGGATCGCCGAGGAGGGCACCTGGCAGGAGCTCACGGCCCGCCGCGATGGCGCGCTCAACCGCGTGCTCGCGCTCCCCTCGCCGCCGACTGCGTGAAGATCTCACCAGGGAGCATTAGCGTGTGGCCTTGATCCGGCCCGCTACGCGACTCGACTGGGAGATCCGACATGGCCAGCAAGTTCACCGAGCTCGCGATCGACTGTGCCGATCCCCGTGGTCTCGCCCGGTTCTGGTGCTCCGTCCTCGACTATGAGGTGCTGGAGGAGGAGAACGAAGGGGACGACGCAGTTGTCGTCACCATCGGCTCCCCCCGGGTGCCGGAGGGCAAGAACCGCCCCGGGCCCGTGCCGCCGACGCTGACCTTCGCGCGCGTGCCCGAGGGCAAGACCATCAAGAACAGGCTCCACATCGACGTCAACCCGACCGACAGGGAGCAGGACGAAGAGGTCCGCCGCCTGCTCGACCTGGGTGCCCGATACGCCGACGTCGGACAGACGGGCGACGAGAGCTGGACCACGCTCGCCGACCCGGAGGGAAACGAGTTCTGCGTTCTCGCGGGCCGCCACCCCTGACCGGAGGCGGCCCAACGCGCCGACCGGGCCGGGTACACGAGCTTCCGTTGCCGTTCGACGCGGTACGCGGCCGGGAGACTGCCGTCCGGCACTGACCAGCGTAGATCTGCCTCATGGATGACAGGCATCCACGCGGTCCATTTCCCTGATCAACGCCGGCGGGTCCAGATCGGTCCCATCGCAATCAGGAGGACCTGCCCGTGAACCCTGCCCCCGCTCCCCCACTTTTCGCCAGCCCCTCTGCCCTGACGGCGCTCTCGGCCCCGGACGGACCGGCGTTCCGGGTCCACGCCCCCGCGGGCCGCCGCTCGAATCGGGAGCGGCCGTGAGCGACCCCTCGCCCCAGCGGCTCCTCGGCAAGGTGGTCGTCGTCACGGGCGCGGCCCGCGGCCAGGGCGCCGCCGAGGCCGCCGCCCTCACCCGCGAGGGCGACCGCGTCATCGCCACCGACGTCACCGAGGCCGACGGCATCCGCCCGCTCGACATCACCGACGAGGCCCAGTGGGCCGAACTCGCCGCCCGACTGCGGGAGTCGTACGGGCGGATCCACGGCCTCGTCAACAACGCGGGCATCACCTGGCGGGCCCGCATCGACGAGGTGAGCGCAGCGGACTTCACGCGTGTCCACGCCGTCAACGTCACCGGCCCGCTGCTCGGCATCCAGCACCTCACCCCGCTGATGCCGCCCGGGTCCTCGATCGTCAACGTGGGCTCGTCCGCCGCCCTCACCGCCCACTACCCGGTCGCGTACACGGCCAGCGAATGGGCCCTGCGCGGCCTGTCCAAGACGGCCGCGCTCGAACTGGGACCGCGCGGTATCCGCGTCAACACGATCCACCCCGGCTTCATCGAGACCGAGATGACCGCATCCGCCGCCCCCGCCTTCCGCGAGAGCAACCTGCGCGAGACACCGCTCGGCCGCACCGGAACAGTCGACGAGATCACCCCGCTGGCCACCTTCCTCCTCTCCGACGACGCCTCGTTCATCACGGGAGCCGAGATCCCCGTCGACGGCGGCTGCACCGCCCACGGCGGCGCCAAGTCGATCTCCGACGCCCTGCGCCCGGGAGCCGACGCATGAAGCGCCTGGAGGGGGAAGTCGCGCTCACGCCGGGGCGAGCGTGTCGCCCCAATTGCCGGACCGGGCGGCGGGTGAGCCAATCGGCGGCGGAACCGGACCGCCACTGCGCGGAACTCCCTTGCGGGTGTTGCTGATCCGCTCTAGCTCGTTCCTGCGCTCCGGACGAGCCCGATGGCCTCGATCTCGATCATCCACTCGGGGTCGGCGAGTGCGGAGACCTCTACGAAGGACTCCGCGAGGTGGGGCCGGTCGGGGAAGTGTTCCGCGCGCAGCTCGGCGAAGATGTCCTGCCGTGCGATGTCGGTGACGAACACGGTCGCTTTGACCACGTCGGCGAGGCTGGAGCCCGCGTTCGTCAATACCGTCGACAGGTTCGCGAGCGCCTGGCGGGCCTGAGCCTCGAAGTCCCCGGAACCGACCGTGGCCCCCTGGGCGTCGATCGGGGCCTGGCCCGAGGTGAAGACCAGATTCCCGACGCGGATGCCGAGCGATATGCCGGCCGACTCGTACCAGTCGGGTTCCGCGGAGACGCGTACACGCTCGGCGGCGGATGGTGTGACGGACATGCTGCTGGCGCTCCTTCAATTCTGCTTGTGCGTCACCGAGTGACGGCGACGACGATCGCCGGCTCGATGACGATCAAGCAGGACAGCCATGGATTGCCGTGATCCATTCCCGAGGGCCTCGCGCCCGGGAAGGCATGGACCGGGTCCGGGTCCTCCGCGGCATCGCGGACACCGGCCCACCACTGCACGCCGACGCTCAGTTCTTGAGAACCGCCCGCATGACCGCCTTCGCGATGGGGGCGCCGAGGCGGCCGCCCGCGATGTCGGCGCGGGAGATGTCCATGTCCTCGGGGTCGACGAAGACGGCGACCGCCACCGGGGAGGAACCGTCGGGCAGTTTGGCGTAGGAGACGAACCACGCGTAGGGACGCTCGTCACGGACGTCGGCTCCGTGCTGGGCCGTGCCGGGCTTGCCGCCGACCCGTACGCCGTCGATGTTCACCTTGCTGCCGGAGCCGTCGCTGACCGTGTACTCCATCATCTCCTGGACCTTCTTGGCCGTGGTCGTGGAGACGGCCTGGTTCAGTTCCTCAGGCTCATGCTTCTCGATGGTGGACAGGTCGGAGCCGCGCAACTCGTCCACCAGGAAGGGCTTCATCACTTTGCCGTCGTTGGCGATACCGGCGGTCACCATGGCCATCTGCAGCGGCGTGCTGGTGACGCTGCCCTGGCCCATGCCGGTCAGGGCGGTCTGCGGCTTGTCGAGCCGGTCGGGGTAGCCGCTGGCGGCCGCGCGGACGGGGATGAACTGCTCTTTGTTGAAGCCGAACTTCTCCGCCGTCTCACGCATCCCCGGCAGGCCCGTCTTGAGCGCGGCGTCGAGGAAGACGTTGTTGCAGGACCACTGCATGCCGGTCTTCATGGACGCCTTGTCGCACTGGGAGTTGGGGACGACGTTGCCGACCTCGGTGCGCGTCGACGGCAGCCGGTAGGGCGCCGGGGCGCCCGAGGGGGCGTTGACGTCGGTGACGGCGCCATGGTCGAGGGCGGCCGCCGCCGTGAGGATCTTGAAGGTGGAGCCGGGCGGATACGACTCGCGCAGGGCCCGGTTGCTCAGTGGTTTGCTCTTGTCCTCGTCGAGCTTCTTGAACCTCTCCCCTTCTTTGCGCGAGTTGCCCGCGAAGACGGAGGGGTCGTAGGAGGGGGTGCTCGCCAGGGCCAGAATCCTGCCGCTGCGCGGGTCGAGGGCGACCACCGCCCCCTTGGCGTCCAGATCCGTCAGTCCCCTGTACGCGGCTTTCTGTGCGTCCGGGTCGATGGTCGTGACGACATCGCCACCGCGTGGCCGCTCACCCGTCAGCATTCCGACCGGGCTGGTGGCGAGCCGGGGGTCCTTGCCGTTGAGGACGTCGTTCTCGACACCCTCCAGGAGCGAGGCGCCCTGGGCCTGTGAGAGGTAGCCGGTGACGGGCGCGTACATCGGGCCGTCCTTGAGGACGCGCTTGTACTTGAGATCCGAGCCGCGGGTCTCCTCCGAGCCGGTCACCGGCCGGCCGCCGACGATGATGTCGCCGCGCGGCTGTGCGAAGTTCTCGATCTGCACCCGCCGGTTCTTCGGGTCGGAGGCCAGGGCGTCACCGGTGACGTACTGCACCCAGGTCATCCTCAGGAGCAGGGCCAACACCAGCACTCCGCAGAGGACGGCTATGTGCCGCAGGGGCTTGTTCATGGTCGGGGTGTGCTCCTGTTCGTGTACGGGTGCGTGTCCGGACGGGCGTGCCCGGCGCGGTGCTGGGCGGTGGCGCGTCAGCGGTGGCGCGTCAGCGGTGGCGCGTCAGCGGTGGCGCGTCAGCGGTGGCGCGTCAGCGGTGGCTTCGGGGGGCGAGGAAGTCCAGGACCGTGGCGGTCGCGTCCAGAGCGGTGCTGGTGCGGCCGAAGCCGGGGCGTGCCGGGACGGAGGAGCCCGGCCAGGTGTGGCCCGCGCCTCGCACGACGAGGAGCTCGGCGGCCAAGTCCGTGCCGTTTCGCCAGGTGGTGCGGTCGTAGCCCGCCTCGGCCCGCAGCGTCGGCCGGCGGGCTCCGGCCGCCGCGGCGAAGGCCTCGGCACTGGCCCGGGCCGACCGGGTCGGCGTGACCGGCTCCTGGCCCTCAGGCGCGGGTGCGGGAGTGGCCAGGCCTTCGAGAGGACGTACGGGGTCGTCGGCGCCGTAAATGATCAGTGTGGGCACGGGCCCGGTGGGGTTCACCTCGGCCGCCCCGCCGGGGAGTTGACCGGACACGGCGGCCGCGCCTGCCACCAGTCCGGGCCGCTGGGCCGCGACGCGCAGCGCCATCGAACCACCGTTGGAGAACCCCGTGACGTGGACCCGGTCGGGGTCCGCGCGCTCAGTGCGCACCAAGTCGGCGACCAGGGCCTCGGTGAAGCGCACGTCGGCGTCGGGGTCCGGCCTGCCCCGGGTCTTCGCGGTACCGGCGCCCCAGCCGGAGTGCAGTCCCTCGGGAAACGCGACGACCATGCCGCGGGCCCTGGCGGCAGAGTCCAGACGGCTCATGGCGCGCAGACCGGCGGCATCGGCGCCTCGTCCGTGAAAGGCGACGACCAACGGCATGCGTTTCGTGCCTGCCGCCCGGGGCCGGTGGAGAAGGTAGCTCCGCTCGACGCCGTCGACACGCAGCTCTCTGCGGGTGGGGGCGGCGGGGGCAGTGGGCGCGTTCCGCTTCGGGCCGCCGGCCTCCGGTGTACGCCCGTCCTCCGGCGTACTGCCTGCGGCGGCCTCCTCGGGCGCGTCGGGGACCGAGCAGGCGGCCGGTCCGACAGCGAGGACGATGCCGACGGCCAGGGCGCGCCACCAGGGACGGAGCCCGAGGGCGCGGCGCGCGGCCGCGAGCGTGGGCCCAGGTGGGGGCGGAGACGAAGCCGGCTTGGGTGGCGAAGGAGCGCTGGTCATGCCCGCAGGAGACCAGCGTCCGTCCCACTATGTCCAAGTTCAATATCGCCACGCTATTGATGCATCTCCGATATGATTGCTGATCGTGGACCTGATAAGGCACCTGGAGTGCTTCGTGGCTGTTGCAGAAGAGTCACATTTCGGACGGGCCGCCGAGCGTCTCGGCATGGCCCAGCCACCGCTGTCGCAGCGCATCCAGCGCCTGGAGAAGGCTCTTGAGGTCCGGCTGTTCGAGCGCACCAGCCGGCAGGTGACGATCACCAAGGCCGGTACGTTGCTGCTCGCCGAGAGCCGGGAGCTGCTGGCCAGGGCCGAGGCCCTCAAAGCCACCGCGCGCCGTGTCCGGGACGGCGAGAGCGGTCTGCTGCGGGCAGCTGTGCCGCCCGATGTCGCCGGTGAGACGGTCGCGGCGATCGTCGCGGACTTCCAGGGGCACTCGGGGGTGGAGCTGGAACTGCGTGAGCTGTCGACGGCGGAGCAGCTGGCCCAGTTCGCCGCGCACGACCTGGACGCCGGTCTGATCCATCACCCGTGCGACGTGACCGGCCTCGAACTCGGGCCCGTACTGCGGCGCGAGGTGGGGGTGCTCCTGCCGAGCGGAGCCCCGGCCGCCGCGCTCGACGAAGTGCCGCTCGCCTCCCTCGACGGATACGACCTGGTGCTGTTCCCGCGCGCCACGGCGCCGGGACTGCACGATGAGCTGCTGACCACCTGCGCCCGCGACGGCTACACGCCCTCCGTGGTGCGGCACGGGCAGGGGGCCAGTTTCATCCGCGGTCTCATCCGGTCCGCGCATGCCGTCACCTTCGCCCCGCGTGACGCCCACGCCGGCGACGCCTCTTCCGATCCGCACCTCACCTGGCGTCCGCTGGCCGGTGCCCCGCTGGCCTGGCGGCAGTCCGTCGCGTGGCCGCGCGGGCGCGGCGATGCCGCCGTCAGCGCCTTCACCGAAGCGGTCACCCGCGCCCTGCACCACACCGCGGGCGCGGCCCCCGACACCCCTCCACGTCCCCTGCACCTGCGCCCGGCAGCGGAGTTCTGGCTGTGACCACCACCCTCGCCCGGATCCGGGCGGCCTTCGACGACGCCGGCGTCACCGGCTGGCTGCACGTACTCGACATCGACTCGGGAACGCAGGTCGCCGCGGGCGCGGATCAGCCGGTCATCACGGCCAGCGTGCACAAGCTCTGCCTGCTGGTCACCCTGCACGAGCAGGCCGCGGCAGGAAGGTTGGACCTCACCGAGCAGGTCGAGTGCCCCACTGCGGGCCGCACCGCCGGGCCCACGGGTCTGTCCGCGATGCTCGACCCCGTGCGTATGTCCCTGCGTGACCTCGCCTACTTGATGATGGCGGTCAGCGACAACACCGCCGCCGACCTGCTCCTGGCCCGTGTCGGCCTCGACGCCGTCAACGCCACCACGGCCCGCCTCGGCCTGGGCCGCACGCACGCCACGCTCACCTTCGGCGAACTCATGGAGACGGTGCGGCAGGACGCGGGGCCCGCAGGCGCGCAGGCCCTCACCGATCCGTACGTCCTCACCCGGCTCAGGGCCCTCGACCCGGCACGCACCAACCACAGCACCCCGCGGGACATGACGCGTCTGCTCAGGGCGGTCTGGCGCGACGAGGCCTGCACGGCCGAACACGGCGCGGCCATCCGCCGCCTGCTCGGGCTGCAGGTATGGCCGCACCGCCTTGCCTCCGGCTTCCCCTTCGACGACGTACATGTGGCAGGCAAGACCGGCAGCCTGCCGACCGTGCGCAATGAGGTCGGCGTCGTCGAATACCCCGACGGGGGCCGCTACGCCATCGCCGTCTTCACCCGCGCGGCGAGCACGGCGGCGACGCTGCCCCCGGCCGACGCCGTCATCGGCACCGCGGCCCGCATCGCCGTCGACGCACTGCGGGCGCCGTAGCCCTCGGGCGTACGCGGGATGCCGGCCGGGCGGAAGGTCAGTCAGAACGGGCGGGATTCGATGGGTCGTTGGATCCGGCATGGGATGCGGCATGGGATGCGGCCTCGGATACGGGGCCGATGATGCGCGGGCTCGCGAAGGTGGCCGCCGTGGGGTCCTGCTGCGTCAGCGGGTCGATGGCGCACAGCACGCAGGTGGCCGCCGCCGGGGAGCGGCAGGGCCCCAACAGCAGGCGGCGGACCGCAGACGGCCATCGCCCCTCGCCAGGATCTGCCGCGCGATCCGCTCGACCAGCGCGGCGCGCCCGGCGGACGCCGGTGGCGGGCACGGCTGCTGCCAGGTCGAGGCGGAACGATGCACATGGGCGGGCTTGGCATTCATCGGCCCAACCTGGTCACTGGCCCCCGGCTCGCGGAAGATCACGCCAGCCGGGCGCCCGGCCCTCACCCTTGGCCTGTGCGGCTGCCCCGGGCGCTCAGTCTGCGGATCGGCCCGATCAGTGTCCGGTAGAACGGACGTACCGCACGGCCGGGCAGGTGGCGGTGCCGTTCCTCCTGCCAGACCCGCGCCCTGCGGTGCCCTGCGATGGGCGACCACCGGTCGGGGTCCGGGGGCCTGGACGCGTGAACTTCGATGCGGCACAGGTGCTTTGTGCTGATGTAGCCGTACTGGCCGGGGCTGACGAGGCGCACCGGCGCGCCGTGGTCGCTGTCGAGCGGCCGTCCGTCGAGACGGTCAGCGATGACCACGTCCTCGGCCAGGGCGTCCTCCAGCACCACGGTCGACCGGTAGCCGTCGAGTCCCTCGAAGACCAGATGGCTGATCGACGCGTCCGGCTCGAGCAGCGGTTCGACCTGTGTGCGGTAGAGCGTTTCGAACGCAACTCCCTCCCAAAGCAAGCCTGTTGCGGTCCATCCGGCCACGCAGTGGAAGTCGGCTGCGAGCTCTTGCCGCGGCAACTTGGCGAGATCGGCCACGGACAGGGTGACGCCCTCGGTCAGGGCTCCGCCGATCTCGATCACCGGGTCGGCGGGGACGGGCGGAGGCGGATGGTGGAGATGGGTGCCGAAGCGCGGGAATCCGTCGACGGCGCGTTGGCCGGGCGGAAGTTTCATGACTCCCCCAATCCGTACAGGACTGTATGGAAGACGACAGTAGAGTGATCCATACAGTGCTGTACAGATGCCGGAGAGGTGACCTGCACCATGGCCACGGCGCGTACCCCGCGCGGCAGTTGGATCGCCGCGGGCCTTCAGGCCCTGACCGCGGGCGGGGTGGAGGCGGTACGGATCGAGTCCCTGGCCCAGGCACTCGGCGTCACCAGGGGCGGCTTCTACTGGCACTTCACCGACCGCCGGGCGCTGCTCGGCGAAATGCTCGACGCCTGGGAGCAGGACGTGACCACGGCGGTCATCGAGAAGGTCGAGGCCGGTGGCGGTGATGCGCGGACGCGGCTGCGGCGGCTGTTCTCCGTCGCCGCGTCCGGAGACGGTCTGCTCACCGACATCCACACCGACTTCGCGGTACGCGACTGGTCACGGCGTGACCCGGAGGTGGCGGAACGGCTGCGACGCGTCGACAACCGGCGGATGGACTACCTGCGCCGCCTGTTCGGCGAGTTCTGCGCCGATCCCGACGAGGTCGAGGTCCGCTGCACGCTGTGCTTCACAGTGTGGATCGGCAACCGGCTGCTGACCGTCGACCACGGCGAACGCAGTCCGGCCGAAGTCATGGGACTCATCCAGCAACGGCTGTTGCAGTAGGGGCAGTTGTACCGGATACGCCGTGTTCCGGGTGGGGCCGAAACTCCTGGAGCCGGCGCGTGAGGGCGCGGAGACTACTCCCCGAGCGGCGTCGCCGTGGTCCATGATCCAGGGGGCACCTTCCTGCACACGCCGCACGGTTCGAACGACAACGGGGGAGATGCCATGGGTGCCATGCGCGCCATGAGTGTCACGAGGAAGTACCGCAGGGCCGGATTCGCCGTGGGTCCAGTTCTGCTCGCAGGAGCGGGAGTTGCCGCATCCGGCGTACCGGCCGGCGCCGACACGGCCACAGCCACGGCCACGGCCACCGCGAGATCCCCGCAGGGCGCCGGGAAGTCCTCGGAGGCCGAAGCGGCGCTCTGCCGGGGGGTGGCCGGTATCTACGGCGTCTCCAGCACCAAGTCGTACAAGGGGCGTGACGCCGAGCTCTGGACCGAGAGGATCGAGGACGACAAGGCCCGTGCCTATGTCACGGACATCGCCAAGGGCGACACGGTCCAGATCCAGCGCAGCTACAAGAAGTTCACGATGACGGACAAGCCGCAGCACCCCGCCACGGTCGGCCGCTACGACAGCTGCGGCAACAAGGCGAGCTGGGCCGAGGCGAACGTCGGCGACTGGATGGCGACGGACGCCGTGCAGCTGCAGATCCCGGGCACGGGCCGCAGCTACGCCGTTCGTACCTGCATCTTCCCCGTGAGCGGGGGCAGGGGCTGCACCAAGTGGTACGTCGACCACAAGTAGTCACCGCGCCCTCGGCACGGCGCGGGCGGACCCCGGTAGGCCACCGAGAAATTCGTATGCGCTCCGGCCGGTGATCTGCGAGGGTCTCGCTCGTGCACAGTGATCACGTGGTCCTCCGTCGTGCGGACGCTTCCGATGCGCCCGGTGCGGCCGATGTGTGGCTGCGTTCCTTCAGCGCCGCGCTGCCATCGGTGCGCCGCGCGCACGACGACGCCGAGGTGCGGGCCTGGTTCTCGCATGTGGTCGTGGTGCGGTACGAGACCTGGGTGGCGGTCGCGGATGGCGGTGTCGTGGGGCTCCTCGTGCTCGACGGCGGGGAGCTGGACGGCGGGGAGCTTGAGCAGCTCTACCTCGAACCGTCGTGGCGCGGGCGGGGGTTGGGCGACCGTTTCATGGCCCTGGCCAAGGAGCGGCGCCCGGACGGGCTCGCGCTCTGGACGTTCCAGGTCAACGCACCGGCGCGGCGGTTCTATGAACGGCACGGCTTCCTCGCGGCCGAGCGGACGGACGGCCGGCGCAACGAAGAGCGGGAGCCGGACGTCCGCTACGTCTGGCGGCCCCGGCGGTGAGACCCGGGGGCCGCCTCACCGTGGCAACTGGCAGGGGCCCCTCACAGTGGCACCCGCGAGCCGCGGTCACCCGAGGTGGGCGTAGACGACGACGTTGCCGCGGTAGCGGTTGTTCTTGGCGTCGGCTCCTCCGCCGCAGGTGATCAGGCGCAGCTCGGGGCGGGCGGAGCGGCCGTAGACCTTCTCGTCGGGGAACCGGTCGGCGTCGTGGACCGCGACGGTGTCGACGGTGAACTCGGCGGTCGTGCCGTCGCTCCGGTCCACCAGGACGCGCTCGCCCGCCTGCAGGGCGCCCAGGCGGTAGAAGACGGCGGGGCCGCTGTCGGTGTCGACGTGGCCCGCGATGGCGGCCGTCCCGGTGCTGCCCGGCGGGGTTCCCCGGGCGTACCGGCCCGCCAGGCGCGGCCGGTCCGCGGGCGGCGCGGCCAGGCGGCCGTCCTGTTCCAGGGACAGCGCCGTGAGCGGTGCGTCGACGCCGATGGCGGGGACATACGGACCCGGGTCGGGGGTGACGCCGGGAGCGAGGGGGCGGTGTGCCGCGCCGTCCGCTCCTGTGGCGGTGGGGCGTCGGGGCGCGCCGCCGCCTGCGCCCCTCCCGGCTGCGGTGGAGGGGGCGCGGACTGGGTGCCGATGAGCAGGAGTACGGCAGCGGCGGCCAGGCACGACCAGGTCGCGGAGATGGTCCTCCAGCCGCGCCCGCCGCGCTCACTGCCGTTCATGATCTCGACTTCCCTATGCGGCGGCGCACGTTCAGGAACGCTGCGAGGACCGGTTCCTGCGGACGAGCAGCAGGCCCGCGCCGGCCAGGGCCACGGCTCCCGCCCCTGCCACCGCCAGGGTGTCGTCGCCGCCACTGGTGCCGCCCTCGCCCGTGCGCATGGCGCCCCTGGGTTCCTGGGAGCCCTGGTCGTTGGCGCACCGGGCCGCCTGCGACTCGGCCGCGTCGGCCTTCGACTTGGCGTCGGCCAGTGCGTCGCGCTGCGACTGGTCCGGGTGTCCCCCGTCATTGATGATCCTTTGGTAGTCCTTCCGCATCGCGCGTCGTAGTCGGCCTTGGCCTGCTGGGCGATGGCGTTGGACTCGGAACAGGAGCCGGCTGCCGCGTTCCACGCGGACGCCTCGGCCCGGGCGGCGGAGGGCTCCGCCTGGGCGGTGGTGGTTCCCAGGACGAAGACGGCGGCGGCTCCGGCGACGACGACGGATATGGAACGGGCACGGGCACTGCGCATGATCCGGCCTTCCTCTGGGGCGGAGGCCGCGCCTTTGCGCCGCCGCTAGGAGGTGTCCGCCCTCAAGGTGAGGAGCCCCAGTCCGCGCAGCGCACGCATGTCGGCGGCCCGGCCGTGCGGCGTCCCGTGCCGGGCTGCAGCCGCGGGGGCCGTGTCGTCTGCGCAGCTCAGACCGGAGGCACGGCGGGCCGGGAGGCGGGTCGTCGCCGGTACGTCCGGACGGGGTAAGCGCGCCCGTCCCGCCTCCGCGGCGCCGCGGCCCCAGGCCGTGCGAGATGTGGCCGGATCTTCGTGTTCGGGTAAGGCCTCCGCAACCTCGTGGCCATCTGACGTGTCTTTAGCCCCTGAGAACCCAATAGCCCGTACGCGCCCATGAGTTCCGGGATGTTCGTGATGCCCCGGATGCCCGCGGGTGCCCTTGGAGGAGATACATGCACCGCCGTTCCGTCACTGCCGCCGTCTCGCTGGTCACGCTGCTCACCACGCCCCTCGTGCTGGCCTCGCCCGCCGGCGCGGCGCCATCCGCGGAGCCCGCGCGCACGGCCGACTTCAACGGGGACGGATACGCCGACCTCGTGCTCGGCGCGCCCGGCGGCACCGTCGGGGGCAAGGCGCACGCCGGGTATGTGTCGGTGGTCTACGGGTCATCGGCCGGGCTCGACACCGCGCACCCGCAGATCGTCTCCCGTGCGACGCCGCAGGTTCCCGGAGACCCGGAGGAGCACGGGAACTTCGGCCGCGCGCAGCCCGCGTCCGCCGATCTCGACGGCGACGGCAACACCGATCTCGTGGTGCCGCGCGAAGGCGGCCAGCCGAGCACCGTGCTGTGGGGGTCGAAGGACGGGCTGCGGGAAGCGACCGCGCTGTCCTCAGAGGCCCGAGACTTCGCCGCCGGGGACTTCGACGGCGACGGCACGATGGACCTGGTCACCGACGCCTATCCGGACAATGACAATGACGAGGCCGGGATGACCGTCATGTACGGGCCGTTCGACCGCGGGGCCACCCCGGCCCGTTCCGACGCGATCGCCACCAGCCAGACCTTCGGGCCGCTGCACTTCATCGTCGGTGACGTGACCGGTGACGGCGCGGACGAGATCGTGACCAGCCACGGCTTCGAGGAGATGCAGTACAAGTCCCAGCTGTGGAAGGGCGGTTCGGGCGGTGTCTCGCACACGTCCACCGGCACCGGCCACTACACCGTGGGCGGCGTCGTCGCCGACGTGAACCGTGACGGGCACGGCGATCTCGTCGCCCGTGAGGTCGACGAGGTCTCGGAGACCATGGAGTACGACGCCGGGGCGGTCCGCGTCGTGTACGGCTCGGCGAACGGCCTCTCCTCGCGCACGGCGAAGATCACGCAGTCGACGCCGGGGGTGCCGGGTGCGAGCGAGCCGGGTGACGGCGACCGCAACTACGGCGACCAGTTCGGCTACACGATCTCCGCGGGGGATGTCACCGGCGACGGCTACCCGGACATAGCGGCCGGGGTACCCGGCGAGGACCTCGACGGAGTGGAGGACGCGGGCGCCGCTGTCCTGCTCAAGGGCGGCGCGAACGGTCTGACCGGGACCGGAGCGCAGGCCTTCAACCAGTCCTCGCCCGGCGTGCCCGGCGCGTCGGAGAAGGACGACGCCTTCGGCACCGCCGTATCGCTGCTCGACGTGAACGCCAACGACCGTGCCGACCTCGCCGCCGCAGCGCCGGGCGAGGACGGGACATATGCCGACTCGGGCGCCGCCTGGCTGCTGCGCGGCAGCCGCAACGGCCTGATCACCTCCGGTATCGCGTCCTTCGGGCCCGCGGCCCTCGGCGCCCCCGAGAAGAACGCCGAGCTCGGGCGTCAGATCGCCCGGTAAGGCCGGAGCGGCTCGGCCCTCGGGCTGCGCGGGTCCCGTCGACGGGCTCCCCGCGCGAGACCCGCGCACCCAGGGTCATCACGCCGTTGACACGTCCCCTTCACGTGTTTCGACCCGGTTCGGCCGTGCCGGTTAGGGTCCCCACTGCGTCCAGTCCAGACCTCGACGAAGTGGAGCAGCAACCCGTGTCACCCACCGGCAATCCGGCCCCGCACACCCTTGGCGGCAGCGGGACCGACCTGGCGTTCTCGGTCCCTGATCTGTTGCGGGACAACCTCGGCAGCCTGATAGGCATCCCGCTGCGCATCGCGCTCATCGTCGTGGGCGCGCTGATCTTCCGGGCGGTGGCGAAGAAGGCCATCACCCGCATCGTGCAGCGGATCCTGGAGCCGTCCGACAGTGCGCGCGAGCCGCGTGGCGGCGGCCGCGGCCCCGCCGTGCTGCAGCGGGACGGTTCGCGGGCCGGCGAACGCCGTGAACAGCGCGCACGCACCATCGGTTCGGTGCTCAGCAGCATCGTCACCGTCGTGATCGGCATCATGGCCACGGCGATGGTCCTCGACCAGATCGGCATCGCGCTCGGCCCGCTCCTGGCCAGTGCCGGCGTCGTCGGCCTTGCCATCGGCTTCGGCGCCCAGAGCCTGGTCGCCGACTATCTGTCCGGAATGCTGATCATGCTTGAGGACCAGTACGGCGTCGGCGACTCCGTGGACCTCGGCGAGGCCATCGGCGAAGTCGAGCACGTCGGTCTGCGCCTGACCCAGATCCGCGACCTCAACGGCGGTCTGTGGCACATCCGCAACGGCGAGATCCTCCGGGTCCGCAACGACAGCCAGGAGTGGGCGCGGGCCGTCCTGGACGTCTCCGTCGCCTACGAGTCGAACCTCGACACCGTCTACCGCGTCCTGGAGGAGACCGGCCACGAACTGCGCGCCGACCCGAAGTTCCAGGACATCCTCCTGGAGGACCCGTCGGTGTGGGGCGTGCAGTCCCTCGATGCGGACGGCGTCCTCGTCCGCCTGGCCGTCAAGACCGTCCCGCTGCAGCAGTGGGCCGTCACCCGCGAGCTGCGCCGCCGCGTCAAGGACGCACTCGACGCGGCCGGTGTCGACATTCCCTACCCGCAGCGGACCGTATGGCTGCGTTCCGACAAGGACACCGACGACACGCTCCCGGCGAACGGCCGTCCCGCTCCTGCGCAGCGCTGACTCCCCCGGGAACCGATGGCACCCCCGGACGCGTCACACACGCGATGTGTCTCTGGGGGGATCGTGCTGCGCCACGCGAAAGCACCACTGCCGTCGAACGCACCGCCGCCGTCGTTCCTCGTCGTCCTGCTCTGCCTGCTGGTCACCGCGTGCGGGGGCATCGACGAGGACCGGGTGTGCACCGATATTGGCGGATATTCGGGGGTCTCCGTGCGCTGGAAAGCGGCCGGCTTCGCCGACTCCGCGCAAGCCGATCCGGACTCGCTCGTCGCCCGTCTGTGCGCCCAAGGAGTCTGCGAGAGCAGGACCTTGGGGGAAGACGAGCACACCTCGGAGCGGCATACGAGCGTGCAGCTCGACGAGGACATCGGCGAGGTGACGGTGCCCGTGCGGTTCACCGTCACCTCGCGGGACGGCGGCGAGCGGGTGCTGTTCGACGAGCGTACGGACGTCACGCTGCGCAAGTCCCGGCCCAATGGAGAGCACTGTCCCCCGACCCTCTTCCAGGGCGGGCTCACTGCCGACCCGAAGCGCGGGCTGACCGCCACAGGCCGCTGAGCACGTCATCGCCCCGCCGGAAGGCGCCCGCTTCACCAACACCCGGCAAAAAAGACTTCCCAGTACATTCAAGGGCCGTCAAGAAGTCCCGCTCACGAGCGCGGGCAGGGGCAAGCTGGCATTCCCCACGCAGTTCACTGCAACTGGAAAGCACAGCAGGCATGAAACACACCGCGGCCATCCATCGGGCCGCCGCCCTGTTCCTCCAACACCCCGGCCCTCACTGGCCCGAGCGCCTGCGCCTGACGCGGGCATCCCTGACGGGCCTGCCGGGCGACGAGGCGGAGATACTGCGCCGCTTCTGCGACACGGTCACCGGCCTGCCCCAACAGGAGCTTGCCGCCCGCTACATGGCCACCTTCGTCCGCGGCCGCCACAGCCTGCACCTGCCCTGCCGCACCGACGCCGACGGCCGTCACCGGGCCGCGTCCCAGTTGCGCTGGCAGCGGCTCTACCGCGAGCACCACTGGCAGCCGCCCGCCGGTGAACGTCCCGACTTCCTGCCGCTGGTCCTGGAGTTCAGCGCCCGCCACCCCGCCGCCGGCCGCCGGGCACTCGCCGAGCACCGCGCCACGCTTGAGCTGCTGCGGATGGCTCTGGCCGAGTGCCGCAGCCCGTACGCCGATGTCCTGGCGGCGATCTGCCGCACGGGCGCTCCGGCAGGGCAGACCACCGGGGATGCGGCAGGGCCGACCACCGGGCATGCCGCGGGGCACCCGGCGGGGCTTCCGCCGGAAGAACTTCGGGCCGAACTTCCGGCAGGACTCCCTGCGGGGCTTTCGCCCCGACGTGAGCGACTGCTGGCCGTACCGAACTGACCGACGCACCGAGGCGGCGGCCCCGGCTCAGACCCCGCCGGGGTCCTGGTGGACGGCTTCGAGCGCGAGGAAGGTCCCGCCGCGGGCCGCCGCGGCGAACCCCAGGGTGGACAGGCGCACTTCGCATCCGCCGGCGTCGGGTGCCATCACCCGGGTGCGGAGCACTTCGCGGACGCGCTCCACGATGAGGTCTCCGATGTGGGTGAAGTAGCCGCCCAGGACCACGACCCGGGGATTGAGGACGTCGGCCAGGAGAGCCAGGCCGAGGCCGAGGTCCTCGGCCACCCGGTCAAGGGCCTCGCGGGTGCGCGCGTCACCGGCCTCGGCGCGGCGGCTCAACTCGCCCAGGCGGCTTTCGAGTTCGGCGGACGTGTCGTGGATCCGGTCGCCGGTGTCGGCGGCCAGGCTCAGGATCGCGTCCAGGCCGACCATCACCTCCCAGCAGCCCGACCGGCCGCAGACGCAGGGCCGGCGCCGCGGGTCGAGGGGCATATGGCCGACTTCGCCGGCGAATCCGGTGGCTCCGCGCAGCAGGCGGCCGTCACTGATGATGCCGGCGCCGATGCCGCGTTCCCCGGTGATGCACACCATGTCGCGTATGTCCGTGCCCTGGACCAGGGCGTATTCGGCGAGCGCGGCGAGTTTCGCGTCGTTGTCCACGGCGATCCGTGGCACCGGCTCGGGCAGCCGGGCCCGCAGGCCTTCGGCCACCGCCACGTCGTGCCAGCCGATGGCGGGCGCGTAGGTGACGGTGCCCGTGGCGACGTCGATGACACCGGGCACGGCCAGGGTGAGGCCGATGGGGCGGATACCGTCGCGGGCGAGCGCCGCGTGACAGGCGCGGATCTCCCGCGCGGTCAGATCCAGTACGGCCTCCGCGCCGACGTCGGCGACCGCGACGGCGGCACGGTGTTCGAAGACCTGGTCGCCGCTCGGCGTCAGCGCGAGGACATGGACGTAACTGGTGCTGATCTCCACGCCGATGCCGCAGATGTGGCCGCCGTCGATGTGCACCAGGGTGCCGGGGCGGCCCACGCTTCCTTCGCGCTGCGCCGGGCCTTCGCGTACGAGGCCGAGGGAAACCAGTTCGGCGACGAGGGTGGTGACGGTCGGTTTGGGCAGGCCCGTGTCGACGGCGATCTGCGCGCGCGAGCGCGGTCCCGCGTCCCGCAGGATGCGCAGCACGACACCGAGGTTGGTGCGCCGGATGGAGGCCCGGCCCCGCGGGCCCGAGGGTCCGGTGAGTGCGGCGTACGACGGGGTCCGCGCGCGGGTGGATTCCTCTTTCACCGAGTCATGCTCCCAGTTTCTCGTGGGTCCGGCACCGCTTCCGGGCTCGCGACCGGGCCGGCCTCGCGCTCATGATCGCAAGCGCGCGGCGCCGTCGGCAGGGGGTGCCGGGATCTCGCTCGTGCGGCTGCGTCGGGTGTCTTGACAGCCCTTCCATTAATTCGGATTCTATTTGAACTAATTAGCGCGACGCTGTGAACCCCCGAACCTCCCTCAATCCAGGCTCCCTTGGACCGTCCTGCCCGACGGGCGGTCCAGGCATGAGAGGAGCATCTGTGTCAGCTCGTCCCAGAACGAAGGCGTTCGGCACCCTCGCCGCCATCGGCGCGGTCCTGTTCGGCACCCTCGCCGGCGGCCCGGCCTCGGCCGATTCCACCGGCCGGTCCGAGTCCGCCGCCGGCAAGGCCCCCGCGTACACCGTCTCCATCGGCGCCAAGGGCTCGTGGACCCACCCCGACGACACTCCGGCCGGCACCTACATCGACAAGAACGGCGCGTTCCACTACCAGTCCGCCCACGCCCTGTACGGCGCGGACGACCCGCGCAAGTGGACGTTCTACAGCGGCAAGGACTTCGACTCGGCGACCCGCGACGCCAAGCTCAGCGACGCGGTCAACCCGGCCAACTCCAACGACCGCAACAACGACACCACGTGGCGGTGCAACAACAGCCCCACCGGCCGCGAGTCCACCTACGCCCCCGACACCTCGCACTACGCGCAGAAGAACTACTGCGACCTGATGGGCGTTTGGGTGGATCCCGACACCGGCGACTGGTACGGCCTGGTGCACAACGAGTTCACTCCGAGTCCCTTCGGCGACGGCCTGCACTACGACGCGATCGACTACGCCGTCTCCAAGGACCAGGGCAAGACGTGGGCGATCAAGGACCATGTCCTGACCTCGCCCTACAGCACCAAGCGCGGCGACAACGAGGCCTTCCCGCACCAGACGTACCACTACGGCAACGGCGACGCGCGGCTGTTCGTGGACACCGCGTCCGGGTACTTCTACGTCTACTACAACTCCCGCGTGATCCCGAAGGGCGGGCAGCCGGGCGGCTGGACCGACGGCAGCCGTGCGCATGTCGCCCGCGCCCCCATGTCGGCGAAGATGGCGCCCGGGTCCTGGAAGAAGTGGTACGACGGCAAGTGGTCACAGCCCGGAGTCGGCGGCCTGGAGAGCAACATGGAGCCGGTCGGTGACGGCAACACCACGGGCTACACCGCTGTCGAGCACGACTACGACCCGGCCAACCCCGGCACCATCAAGGAACAGCAGGACGCGGGTGAACTGCCCGCCAAGTCCGACCTGTTGACGATGAACATCGCCTACAACGCCCATCTGGGCCTGTACATCGGCCAGCCCGAGGCCATCGTCCAGGACAGCAAGGAGCCACAGCGTTTCTACGCCACCGACGATCTCGCCACACAGAAGTGGAAGCTGATCGGCGACTCCGGCTCCTACAAGACGGGCTCCTGGTACCGCTGGATGCTCGACTCGGTGAACAAGACCGGCTCGACCGTCGTCGGCAAGAAGTTCCGCAGCTACTGCTCGTTCCAGTGCTCGAACGGCGCCGACGGCGAGTACTACGAGACCACCATCGACACCGACGCCCCGGCCGCACCCGTCGACCCGGGCAAGGCCTACACGATCGCCGCAGGCAACGGCAGGTACCTCGCGCAGGCCTCCGGCGGCACGGCGACCACGTCACAGGCCTCCGGCGACTCCGGCCTGAGCAAGTGGGTGTTCACGTCCAACGGCGACGGCTCGTACCGTATCGCCAACGGCTCCACCGGGCAGCTCCTCGGCGTCGACGCGAAGTCCGATGCGGGACGCGCCTGGGCGGCCAAGCCCACCGCGACCGACGCTCCCGCCGACGGGCCCACGGTCGGACAGCAGTGGTTCGTCATCCCCAACACCACGACCGACGACAAGCCGACGGGAACGTACCGCCTGGTGAACCGCTACAGCGGGCTCGTCATCGGCCTCTCCGCCGACCAGGACCGCCGCGCCGAAACCACCCCCACGCGCGCGTGGACCAACACCACGGGCAACCCGGTGGGCGGCAACCGCACCGCGGCCGAGCAGACCCTCAGGCTCACCGCCACGGGACCGGCCGGCAAGTCCTGACCGCGGCCGGAACAGCCGGTGGCGGTGCTCTTCCCGGCCGGGAAGAGCACCGCCACCGCCGGGCCCTCTCGCCCCGCCACCGCCCGGCCCCCTCGCCCCGCCTCCGGCGTCCCCCGCGCCAACTCCCCGCCCCCGCCTGCCTGTCGGCCGTGCTGCAAGGAGCCCCCGCGTGCCTGCCCGGTACCACCTCAGATTTCAGCTCCACCCGACCTCCGCCGCTCCGCACCAGGCAGCCGAACTCGCCAAGTTCTGCCTGGAGTCGGGGGTCGAAGAGGTCGTACTCCTCCTCGCGGCCGAGGAGTTCCACAACGGACACCCCACCGACGCCGAACAGGATCTGCTGTACGACGCCACCGCCGTCGCCGCGGACGTCCTGCGCGACGCGGGCCTCGGAGTGAGCCTCAATCCCTGGGTGACCACCGGACACGCCGACCGCGGCCGCCACGACCGCCATGGCTTCGCCCTCATGTCCGGCCCCGACGGCGGATCCGCGACCGGCCAGGCATCCTTCGCATGCCCGCGCTGGCGATCCTGGATCACCGCGCACTACGCCCGTTTCGCGGGCCTCGGCTTTCGCGTCCTGTGGCTGGAGGACGACTTCCGCTACCACAATCACGCCCCGCTCACCTGGGGCGGCGGTTTCGAACCGCTCATGCTGGACCGGCTCGCACTACTCGTCGGCGAGGCGGTGACGCGCGAGCAGGTCGTGGCGGCCGTGACCGCGCCGGGAACACCGCACCCGTGGCGCGCCCTGCTCCAACACGTCTGGCACACCGCACAGTTGGAGGTCGCCGCGCTCGTGGCCGAGGCCGTCACCCGGCACTCGGACGGACGGTCACGGCTCGGCCTGATGAGCTCGGATCCCGGCGCCCACTCGGTCGAGGGCCGCGACTGGCCTGCCCTGTTCGAAGCGCTCACGATCGGGGGCGAGGTCAGCCAGCGGCCCCACTTCGCCCCCTACAGCGACGCCCCGGGCCGGACGCTGAGCCGGTCCGTATGGCTGCTCGAAATGCAACGGGCGCTGCGTCCGGCCCACGTACGCACCGAACCGGAGATCGAGAACTGGCCCCACACCACCTGGTCCAAGTCCGATACACAGACCTGGTCGGAGATGGTCACCGCACAACTCTCGGGCGCCGACGCGCTGTTCCTCAATCTCCTGCCCTCCCCATCCGGCCACGCCCAGCGCCACCCGCGCGTCGCGGAGCTGCTCAAGCGCTCGCGCCCCGCCCTCGACCATGTGGCCGACCACCATCGAAGCGAGTGGCCCACGCTGGGCGTGGGGCTGCCCGTGGCCCCGGACGGGGCCGCCCATGTGCGCACGGCGCGCGCCGGTGATCTCGCGGATCTCGCCCCGGATCCCGGAGCCGCCGCGGACTTCCTCCTCCGCCACGGCATTCCCGTCACGGCCGAACAGGCCCCCGTGAACGTGCTGTTCGGCCAGGCGGCCCGGTCCTTCGACGACGCACACCTGCGCCGGCTGCTCTCCGGCGGCCTCCTGATCGACGGCGTCGCCGCGCACGTGCTGACCGAGCGCGGCTTCGGCGCGCTGCTCGGCGTGACCGTCACGGAGATCACCGGACGCGACGAACCGTCGGCCCCCGGCCCCTACTCCGTCGAGCGCCTCCTGCCCGCGGTGCCCGTGGCCGGACACGACGACGGCTCCGAGATCCACCTGAGCGTCAATCTGCAGCCCGCACTCGCCCGCCTTCGCCCCGTCGCGGACGCCGAGGTGTGGAGCACCGTCCTCACCGCAGATCTACGCACATGGGGCGCGGGCCGCTGCGTGTTCAGCAACGCCATCGGCGGCCGTGTCGCGGTCCTCGCCGCCACGGCACCGGAGCTGCTGCCCTGCGACGACGACGGCCAACGGCTGCTGCACGCGACAGTCCGCCACCTGGAGGGCGAGGCACCGGACCTTCCCCTGGTCAGCGGCGGTCCGCATCTGATCCCCCGCCTGGCGCGAACGGAACACGGCCGGCACCTGGCCATCGCCAACGGCAGCGCCGACCCGGCCCGCCCCCGGATCTCCTTCCCCACCGCCCCCGCCACGGCCGGGGCGACACTCCTGGCTCCCCTCGCCGCCCCCTCCCTCGCCACACTGACGGCCGCCGCCGATTCCCCCACGCCTTCCCCACCCTCGATGGCGCCCACGACTCTCACCCTCGACCAGGACCTCCCGCACCGCGGCTGGCTCCTCGTCCGGACGGCCGACGGCGTGCAGCGCTGAGCGAACTCCGGGCGAGCGGAGTCGTGTTGGCGCTCCGGCGCCGCCCGCCCGGTTCTGTGTCAGCGTACGGAGACCGGCTTCAGGCCGTAGGCCGTGAGGCTCGTGATCCGCATCGGGCCGCCGCTTGTGTGGGCGCGCAGGGCGCGGGCGCCGGGGTCGGGGAAGATCTGGTCGGTGAGGCAGACGGATCCGCCGGCCGCGTACACCTCGACGGAGGAGGCGTCGACCAGGATGCGCAGGTCGAGCCCGCCGTCCGGCAGCGCCACCGGAGCGCGGTGCACACCCGGGAAGTCCGCGTCGAAGTCGACCGCGCCCGAGGCGGTGCGGTCGATGAACAGCTCACCCGCCGACGTGTCGTAGCCGATCCGGGTGTACTGGCCGCCACCCGCCCGCACGTCGATGCCGAAGGACGCCGTGGCCGCGGAGCCGGGCGCCAGGACAGCTTCGAGTTCGTAGAACTGGCCGGAGTCGGCGAGGAGTTCCTCGGTGCCCTCGGCCACGGTGGTGTCGGCCAGGGACAGCAGGGGGTCCGTGCGCAGCGAGGTGAGCTCGGGGACGGGCTCCTGGGCCAGGCTGCCGTCGCGCAGGGAGAGCTCGCGGGGGAAGCCCATGGCGCCGCGCCACGGAGAGGTGGGGATGCGGTCGGCGTAGAGCCAGTTGTTCATCCAGGGAACGAAGACGCGGCGGCCGCCGGGGGCGTCGTTGTACGTGATCCCCGCGTAGCAGTCCGCGCCCCGGTCCACCCACCGCTCGCCCTGTCCCGGGTCCGCGGCGAAGACACGGCCGTCGAAGGTTCCGGTGAAGTACTGGGTGGCCGAACCACCGGCCGGGCCACCGGGGTTGATGCTGACGAGCAGCACCCAGCGGTCGCCGAGCGGGAACAGGTTGGGGCACTCCCAGACGCCGCCGGTGGCACCGGTGGGGCCGAAGTCGCCCAGCTGCTCCCAGGACTTGAGGTCGGCGGACGCGTAGAAGCGGATCTTGTGCTCGATGGGCAGAGCCACGGCCATCACCCAACGGCCGCTGCCCTCGTGCCAGAAGACGCCCGGGTCGCGGAATTCCTTGGAGCCGATGTCGAGGACCGGGTTGCCCGCGTACTTGGTCCATGTCTCACCCGCGTCGGTGCTGTAGGCCAGGGACTGCCGCTGGAGCCCCGTGGCGTCCTTCAGCGTGCTGGTGTAGACGGCGACCAGGGGCGGCGTGCCGTCGGTTCCGAGGCCGCTGGTGTTGTGCTCGTCGTACACCACAGAGCCCGAGAAGATCATCTCCTGCGCGTCGTGCGGGATGGCGACCGGACGCTCCTGCCAGTGCAGCAGGTCGGAGCTGACGGCATGGCCCCAGGACATGTTCCCCCAGACGTCACCCTCGGGGTTGTACTGGAAGAACAGATGCCACAGACCGGCGTGATGGATGAGCCCGTTGGGGTCGTTGATCCAGTTCCGCGCCGGTGAGAAGTGCAGCCGCGGGCGGTAGGTCTCGGCGCGGACGCGGGCGGTGGCGGCCGACGCGCTGCCGAAGGCGGCGTCCCACGGCACGAGGGCGGCGGCCGAGACGCCGAGTGCGGCGCTGAGGAAAGCGCGGCGGCCGGGGCCGGTCCGGGGCCGCCCGTGCGCGGGAGTGCTCGGGTCGTGGCCGTGCGAAGGGGACGGGAACGGCATGGGATTCCTCCACAGTGCGGAGCTCCCCGTCAAGGATCCGAGGAGCTGAGAAACCCACTGCACCGGGCCGTTCCCGACCGACCGGACATGCGACAGCGGATGGAAGCCGAAGGGCTTGGGCAACGGCGCCTGCCGACGGGCCGTGCCACCGCAACGGATACGCGGACGCCTCCCGAAGACGTCCGGCCGTGACCTTAAGCGGCCGCACGGACGAAAGTCCAGACTACGTGCGTCAGTTGACGACGCGGTCAGTGGGCGACGCCGTCAGCGGGCGGCGTCACCAGTGGACGGTGTCACCAGTGGACGGTGTCACCACCGGCTGTGTCACCAGCGGGCTGTGTCACCAGCGGGCTGTGTCACCAGCGGGCTGTGTCACCAATGGGCGGCGTCAGTTGGCGCGGACGCAGCCGCAGGACGCCCGGTGCACGAAGGTCGGTTCGAGGAGCACGGTCCTGCGCTTCCCCTCGGGATCGGCTATCCGCTCGATGAGCAGCTCCACCGCCTGCCGCCCCGTGGCCTCCACCGGCTGGGCGATGGCGGTGAGTGCGGGTTGCAGCAGATCCGCCCACTCGAAGTCGTCGAAGGCGCACAGAGCGACGTCCGAGGGAACCTTCAGGCCGAGTCGGGTGAGGGCCCGCAGGACGCCCAGGGTCATCTGGTTGTTGCCGGTGACCAGGGCGGTGGGCGCGTCCGGCGCCGACATCAGGCGCAGGGTGGCCAGTTCGGCGGGGTACGCCTGGGAGTCACCGGCCACGACGAGGTCACTGCTCGCCTCCAGCCCCTTGCGCTCCATGCCGCACCGCCAGCCGCGCAGCCGCTCACTGCTGGTGCGCAGGCTGCGCCGCCCGGCGACCATGCCGATGCGGTGGTGGCCGAGGTCGGCGAGGTGGTCGACGAGACGGGCGGTGGCCTCGACGTTGGCGGTGGCGATCTGGTCGAAGGCGGGCGAGGCGCAGCGGTCGATGAGCACGGTGGGCAGGCCGGCGTTCTTCACGTAGCGCAGGGCGGCGCCGCGCGGGCCGGTGGAAGTGGCGAGCAACAGGCCGTCCACGCGGCGCTCGTGGAGCATCCGCACAACGCGGAGTTCCTCGGCGGGGTCGTCGTGGGTGTCCGCCATCAGGAGGGTGTAGCCCGATGCCCGGGTGGTGGCGTCGACGGCGGAGACGAGCTCGGCGAAGTGGAAGTTGCCGACGGCGGAGACGGCAAGGCCCAGGGTCAGGGTGTTCGAGGTCTTCAGGGAGCGGGCCACGGTGTTGTGCGTGTACCCGGTGGCGCGTACGGCCTCGAGCACCGACGCACGGGTCTCCTCGCTGACGTGCCTGGTCGCGTTGATGACGTGCGAGACGGTCGAGACCGAAACTCCGGCCCGTCGGGCGACGTCGGCCATCTTCGCCATGGGCGGCTCCCTGAGGTGGTGCGGTGACTGTATGCCGTGACGCCGTGCGGTGACGTCATGCGTGTGGCTCATGCGGTGACTGACGCTGTGCGGTACGAACGTGATCGTACGCGAGCCTCTTCAGACAAACGATTGCGCAAACGCTTGCGCGCAGCGGATCGCCGGGCCACCATGCTTCACCGGGCCGGTCGCTTCCCGACCGGACGTCCGGGCACTCAACGACGCGTGCCGCAAAGGGCGTCCGTGACCGGACCGGAACCCGCACGCTGCCGTCTGCAGCCACCGCTCGCAGCCGCAGCAGCAGGTCCGTCGCCCCGCCGAGCCGACTCAGGGCGGGGCGAAGGACCGCGACGCCTCGCATCGCGCCAGGCACACGTACTCGCGGTCATGCGACGGGCGCACCCCTGCCCGCGCGCTGACTGCTCGGCATGCCCGCACGCCCGTATCCCTGCCTCCCGGCACGCCCGTACCCCTGCCTCCCGGCACGCCCGTACCCCTGCCTCCCGGCACGCCCGTACCCCTGGGTCCCGGCGCGTACGTACCCCTGCCTCCCGGCACGCCCGTACCCCTGGGTCCCGGCACGCCCGTATCCCTGCCTCCCGGCACGCCCGTATCCCTGGGTCCCGGCGCGTTCGTACCCCCGGATCCGGGCACGTCCGTGCCCCTCATTCCGGCCTGCCCTCACCCCGGCATGCCCGCGTCCCTGCGAGGGCCTGTCCTGGCTCTCCTCCCCCGCCCCTCCAGCCCTCTTCTCCAGCCCCAGACCTCTCCTTCAGACCACTCCTCCAGACTCCGGAGTCGCCACCATGTCCCATGCCAGCGCCACCGCCGTCCCGCCGGCTCCCCCCTCGCTCAGCCGGGCCGCCCGCCGCTCGCTGCTCGGCGCCTCAGCCGTCGCCGCCCTCGGTGGCTTCCTCTTCGGCTACGACACCGGCATCATCTCCTCGGCACTGCTCTTCATCGCCCCGGAGTTCGGTCTCTCGGACGGTATGCAGCAGATCACCGTCGCGTCGCTGCTCCTGGGCGCCATCGTCGGCGTCCTCGGCGCGGGCGCCGTCACCGATGCCGCGGGCCGTCGGCGCACCCTCCTCGCCGGGGCCGCCGTCTTCGCCATCGGCGCCCTCGGCTCCGCGGTCGCGCCCGGAGTCGAAGTCCTGATCGGCGCCCGCCTTCTGCTCGGCCTCGCCATCGGTACGGCATCGCTCACCGTCCCCGCCTACATCGCGGAAATAGCCCCGGCCCACTCCCGCGGCCGGCTTGTCTCCCTCAACCAACTCATGATCACGGTCGGCATTTTCGTGTCGTATCTGATCGGTTATCTCTTCGACGACTCGGAGGGGTGGCGCTGGATGCTGGGGCTCGGTCTGCTCCCCGCGCTGGCCATGCTCTTCGGCGTCTGGCGGCTGTCCGAGAGCCCGCGCTGGCTGCTCGGCCGCGGCCGCCGCGAGGAAGCCCGCGCCGCCCTGCTCCGCACCCGCAGCCCCGAGGCCGCCGACGCCGAGATAGCCGAGATCGAGGCCCTGGCCGCGGCCGAGACCCGGACCAGCTACCGGGACCTGTTGCGCCCTGCGATGCGTCCGGCCGTCATCCTCGGCGTCGTCGTGGCGGCCACGAACCAGCTCGTCGGTGTCAACGCCGTGATCTACTACGCGCCCACCATGCTCAAGCAGGCCGGCTTCGGCAGTTCCGCCGCGATCCTGTCGTCACTCGGAATCGGCCTGGTCAACATGGTCCTCACGTTCGCCGCGCTGCTCCTCGTCGACAAGGTGGGCCGGCGCCCCCTGCTCCTGGGCGGCACCTCTGTCGTCGTCCTCGCCCTGGTCCTCCTCGGCGCCCTCTACCTGGCGGGCGACGGCGGGCGGCCCGCTTCCGGCGGCCTCCTGGTGGCAGGCCTCTGCCTCTACATCGCGGCCTTCGCCCCCAGCCTCGGCCTGGCCATCTGGCTCATCAACAGCGAGATCTTCCCCACCGCCGTCCGCGGCAAGGCCAGCTCCTTCGGCAACGTCACCCACTGGGGCCTCGACTTCGCCATCTCCCTCACCGTCCTGACCACCATCAACGCCCTCAGCCCCACAGGCCTGTTCTGGATCTACGGCGCCTTCGGTGTCCTCGGAGTCCTCTATCTGCACCGCAAGCTGCCGGAGACCAAGGGGCGGAGCCTGGAGGACATCTCCGCCTCGCTGCGGGGCTGACTTCTGCCGGGTCACCTCAAGGTGCCCCAGTCACCAAGAAGTGCGTTCTTCCACGCCGTCGGCCACTCTCCTACGGTTCTCGGGTAACGAGAAGTGACCACGAAACCAAGGGACCGCACATCACCACAGGTCTCATGGCGAGGAGGAGGCAGGCCATATGGCCATCACCCTGGTGAACCCCGGCGGACTGCCCGAGATCGATGTCTACCGGCAGATGTCGATCGCATCCGGGACACGCCTGGTCTTCATCGCCGGGCAGGTCGCCTGGGACGCCGAGGCGTCACGGTCGGCGAGGGCGACCTCGCCGCGCAGGTCGAGCAGTGCTGCCTCAATATCCACACGGCCCTGGCCGAGGCCGGCGGTTCCTTCGACGACGTGGCGAAACTGACCGTCCACGTCGTCGACTGGACCCCCGACAAGATGCCCGCGCTCCTGGAGGGAATCTCCCGGGCGGCCACGAAGCTGGGAGCCACCCCGGTCCCGCCGGCCACACTGCTCGGCGTGGCGGCCCTCGACGTTCCCGCCCATCTGGTCGAGATCGAAGCCACCGCCGTCCTCGACTGAAGGGGTGCTGAAGGGGTGCTGAAGGGGACTGACAACGCCACGCCTACCGCAGTGGTTTACGTCGATCTCAACCCTGCGTGTGACGCGTGAAGATCCGGACGGTCCGTAGCTTCGGTGGTGACACACAGATCCGTGCACCAGGCACGGAGGAAACGGGGGAACGACTATGCGTACACCGAAGTACCAGGCCGTCATCGGTTCGGCCGCCATCGTCCTTGCGGGCGTCCTGGCCGGCGCGGCTCCGGCACAGGCCGCCCCGGTCGCACCCGCCGCGGGCGGTACGGCACCCGCGTGCATCGACCGCAGCGGTATCAGCAACATCCCCGACGGGGGCATGCACGGCTACGTGTACAACTACTGCGGCAAGCCGATGACCGTCAGGATCATCGTCGACTCCTGGCGGGACACCTCCTGCCAGACCATCCCGAACGGCGGGGGCAAGTTCTTCCACACCGTCGGCGGGCGCTACGACCGAACTGCGGTCTGCTGAGGCCGGATCAGCCAGGAGGGGACCGCGGCGCGGTCCCCTCCGCACCCCGGCTACTCCAGCCACGCCCCCTCGCGCATGATGACCCTGCCGCGCAGTTCCGGCTCGCCGCGCCAGGCACGCACCGTCTGCGGCACCACGCGCAGATACGTGAAGGAAGGGTCCTCCGTGCGCGGGTCCCATCCGAACTTGGCGGCGAACGCGTCCGCCGCGTCCCCCGGCACCTCGTGATCCGGGAAGCACTCCGCCTCTCCCTGGAGCAGCACGGCGTCAAAGGTGTCCGGCAGGGACAGGCGCACCCGCGGTTCGGTGCGGACATTGCGCACAGTCGCGGAGTTTTCGCCGGTACACATCCACACCGCTCGCCCATCCCACGAGAACCACAACGGAACCTGGTGGGGCCCATGCTGAGGGTGCGCCGTCGCCACCCAGACATCGCGTTCCGCGGCGAGCCGGTCCAGCGTCTCGCGCCTGCGCTCCGCCGCCGGTCTGCGGACGGTATTCGTGTTCTGCATGGGCACCGACCCTAGCCAGCAAGATCACACCGCACATGGGCCCACGGCCCTACGTCGCACGACCGACACAGGGGGTCAGTCCCGCGTGCTGATCCGGTACGCGAGGGCACCGGCCGCGCCCTCGGCCGGGTCGGTGGCGAGTTCGAGTCGTTCCGAGCCGCTGGTGAGCCGCAGGTTCTTCTGCAGGGGCTGCTCACCGCAGCTCACGCGCTGCACGGCCTTCGACCTGCCGGAGGTGACCGTGACGGTCGCCGATCCGTGTCCGGCGCAGGCGAGTTGGACGACCAGGACCTTTCCCCGAGTCGTGGCGTCGTCCTGGACCATGTTCGTGCCCTTGAGGTCACCAGCGCCCCCGGCGACGAAGCGCCTGTCCTCCACATCGGGCAGAACACTCCCGGCCGTGTCCATCAGCCGCCGCATGTCCTTCGACCGCTCACTCGGCGAGGACTTGGACGGCTTCGCCGGATCGGGCGCCCGACTGCCTCGGCGCTGCCCGTCCCCGGCGTCTGCCGTGTCCGCGGTGCAGCCGCCCGCACCTAGGGACACCCCAAGCGTCAGCAGTACCGCGATCCCCGTGCTCAACGCCTTGTTCATGGTCCGCCTCCCCGTTGCGCCGACTCCTTGGGCCGGACCTGAAGGATCTTGCCAAGGCCATGGGCACACGAACCCCGACTTGAGCGAAACCAGAGCCAGGGATCTCCTGCTTGGAGCGCTTCCGCGCTCGGGCCGCGGTACCCACAATTTGTTTCATGTATTAGATTTCTCTCGGCCGCACACTCCGCTGACCAGCGGCCGTGAGGAGCGAGCTGTGGCCGGCAAGCCGGCAGCGTCCACGGGCGGCAAGGGTGACGCGGTCGACGGGATCATCGAGGACTGGCGGCGCGAGCGCCCCGAGCTCGACACCGATCCCCTGCGCGTACTCGGCCGCCTGCACCGGTCCTTCACCCGCTACCAGGCCCTCATGGCCGTGCCCATCGACCAGTACGGACTTTCCCTCGCGGGTTTCGACGTGCTCACCGCGCTGCGTCGCGCCGGTGCGCCGTACCGCCTCACGGCCGGTGAACTCGCCGCTTCCGGGCTGATCTCCTCCGCGGGGGTCACCTTGCGCATCGACCGCCTGGAGAAGGACGGTCTCATCGTGCGGGAGCGCGACGCCAAGGACCGGCGTGTGGTCTACTCCCGGCTCACCGACGAGGGCCTGCGCGTCATCGACGAGCTGTTCACCGAGCACCTCGAGAACGAGCGCCGCATGCTCGCCGGTCTGTCGGAGCGCGACTGTACCCAGCTGGCCCGGCTCCTCGCGAAGCTGGAGCGCTCCCTGGCCGCCGCGGAACCCGAGGACACCGAAGGCTGACCCGCGGTCGGCACGCGTGTCCGGGCGCCGGTTCCCCTGAACCGGCGCCCGGACACGTGCGGTTGGCGAGCCGCCCCTTCGTTCAGGATCCGCTCTGCGCCGCGGCCTGCTTCTCGGCCTCCGCGCGGTACATCCGGCGCACCCTGACCACGCCCAGGTCGTGCTGGTAGAGGTTCTCGGCCTGGTCGGCGTCGCGCGGCAGCCCTTCGAGCATGGTGCGGTCCTGCTCCAGGACGTTCCAGTGGCGTTCCTCGATGAGGGTCTTGTAGAGGAAGCGCCATGTGTCGCGCTGCCAGCCCGTCACCTTGCGGTAGCGCCAGAAGAAGACACCGCAGCGGTCGGCGTCGATCGGCGTCGCCATGCCGACGATGCCGAAGTGCCCGCCGGGGCCCGCGGAGGGCGGGTAGGGGATGGTGAGGTCCATCCAGTCGACTCCGGTCCTGCACAGCTCGACCCAGTCGAAGTTGACGCCGCGCTGGTCGGTCTTCTCGAAGAAGAAGCCGCGTTCGGTCTCGCGGATTCGGAACCTGGCCTGGGTGTCGCCGTCGGCCATGGTGTGCGAGTCGTGGTGCAGGAATGCCCCGTGCATGGGGTCGAGGACGTTCTCGAGTGCGTAGCGCCAGCCCACGTTCCACTCGGCGTAGCAGAGAATGGCCTCGGTGCCCTCGTCGGTGAGCGGCTCGGGCAGGGTCAGTTCGGCCGGTGCGGGGTGCCGGGCGTCGCCGAAGTAGGCGAGGACGGCGCCCGCGGTCTCGATCACCGGGGGGCTGGCGACGAGTTGCTTGCCCTCCAGGTTGCAGCCGGGCAGCGCGGGCACGGAGGTGACGGTGCCGTCGCCGGCGACCTCGACGCCGTGGTACCAGCAGGCGACCCGGTCGCCGAGGTGCTTGCCCAGGGAGAGCCGGGCGCCGCGGTGCGGGCAGCGGTCCTCCAGGAGGTGCAGCTTGCCGTTCGCCTGCCGGAAGAGCAGCCAGTCGACGCCGAGGCGGGTGATCCGCCGCATGGCGCCGGGCGCGACGAAGCCGGAGGGGCACACGGCGTACCACTGGTTGCGTACGCCGGTCGCGTAGATCTCGTCGGCGCTGCGGCCCCGGCCCGCGGTGGCGGCGTCGGTGAGGGTGGTCACGGGGCTATCGGTGGTGACAGTCATGGTGGTTCTACGCTCCCAGTCGCTTCATCTCGGACGTGAAGGACGCCTCGGTCCAGGGCGCGCCGTCGGGCGCGTACACGTTGCGCTCGTTCAACCCCCGTACGACGTCGGGAAGTTCGTGTCCCACCTTGGTGAACACCTCTTCCAGGACGTGGGCGAGCTTGTACTCGTAGGGGGTGGGTTCGTGGGTGCGCGCCTGGTGCACCTCGAGGTACTGGGACATGGCGGGGTTCCTTTCGTACGCGACAGGGGCGGGCGTCAGAGGTCGAGGACCAGGCGGTCCGAGGCGCAGCGGGAGACGCAGAGCATCATCGACTTGCCCGCGGCGTGTTCCTCGGCGCTCAGGAGCATGTCCCGGTGGTCCGGGGTGCCCGCGAGCACACGGGTCTCGCAGGTGCCGCAGATGCCGTCCCTGCAGGAGGTCTCGACGGCGACACCGGCGCGTTCCAGGGCGTCGGCCACCGACTCGTCGGGGCCCACCGTGACGGTGCCGCCGGAGCGGGCGCACTCCACCGTGAAGCCGCGTTCACCATCGGCGGGCGGCTCGGCCGCGACGGCGGCGAAGCGCTCGACGTGCAGCCGGTCGCCGAGGCCGCGTTCCGCGCAGGCCGCTTCGGCCGCGGCGAGGAGCGGCTCGGGGCCGCAGCAGTAGACGGCCGTGTCCTGGCCTGCCTGGGCGAGGATATGGACGAGGTCGAGATGGCCGTGCTCGTCCTGCGGGCGGAATCTCAACGTGCCGTCCACGCCCGCGCGTTGGGCCTGTTCCGCCAGTGCGCCGAGTTCGTCGCCGAACGCCATCGAGGCGCGGCTGCGGCCGCCGTGCCACAGCTGCCAGGGTCGGCCGAGGCGCGTGGCCTCCCGCGCCTGGGCGAGGATCGGAGTGATGCCGATGCCGCCGGCGATGAAGAGGTACGAGGGTGCGTCGGCGAGCGCGAAGTGGTTGCGCGGGCCCTTGACGGCAACGGTCTCGCCGGGCCGCAGCCGGGTGTGCACATGGCGTGAACCACCGCGCGACGCGGGCTCGTCGAGTACGGCGACACGGTAGCGGGCGCTGTCCCCGGGATCGCCGCACAGGCTGTACTGGCGGATCTGCCCGCCCACGTGCAGGTCGATGTGCGCGCCCGGCGTCCAGGCGGGCAGTGGCTTGCCCTCGGGGTCGACGAGGTCCAGGCCGAGGACGCCGTCGGCCTCCCAGGTCATCCGGTGGACGAGCAGGTCGAGCCGGTGTTCTTCGGTACGGGGAGCGCTGGTGGCTCCGGCGATGTCGGTGCCTCCGGCGCTGTCGGCGACTGCGGCCATGTCGGCGGCCCTGGCAATACCGGAACCGCCGGCGGTGCCCGCGTCCCCGCCTGTGCCCGGGTCCCTGGTGGTGCTCATCGTGTCTTCCCCTGCTTGTCCTGGCCGGCGGCGGGCGCCCCGGGGATGGTGACGGGCGGTGTGAAGGGGTTCTTCATCGGGCCGAGCGCCGCGAGGTCGACCTCGACGACGACCGGCCCCGGCGTGCGCACGGCGGAGTCGATGACCTTCTCGGCCTCGTCGGTGTGCGCGATGCGCTGGTACGGAAGCCCCGCGGCCTGCGCGAGCGCGGCGAAGTCGGGGGTGGCCAGATCGACTCCCGAGCGGCGGTCGAAGTAGCGGTCCTGCATGTTGCGCAGGACGCCGTAGCCGCCGTCGTTGAAGACGAGGAGGGTCAGGTCCGGGCGTTCCTGGGCGAGGGTGAGGAGTTCGCCGAGGTGGACGGCTAGGCCGCCGTCGCCCGCCATGACGACGGTGGGCCTTTCGGGGTGGGCGAGCGCGGCTCCGATGCCCATGCCGAGGCCCTGGCCGATGCCGCCGCCGCGCGGGAAGACGTTGTCGCGCGGGTCGTAGATCTCCAGGAGCCGGTTGCCCCAGGACGAGGACGGCACGGTGACGTCACGGGCGATGACGGCTCGGCGCGGCAGTGCGGCGCGCAGCGCGTCGCAGATCGCCGCCTGGGGGCCGATGGAGTCGTGCAGCGCGGCACGCGCGTCCCGCCGGGCCTGTGCGATCCGCGCGGGCCAGTCCTCCGCGGTGTTCCCGGTGCGCAGCGCGGCCGTGGTGGTCCCGGTGCGCAGCGCGGCGACACGGCGGGTGAGGTCCGCGAGGGTGGGGCCCGCGTCACCGTGCAGCGCCGCATCGGCCGGATAGACCCGGCCCAGTGCGGCCTCGTCGATGTCGAGCTGCACATGGACGGGCGGGAGCCGGAGGCTGTAGTCACCGGTCTCGTTGGAACGGAAGTGGGTGCCGACGGAGAGGAGCGCGTCGGATGCGGCGAGCAGGGCGCGCCCCGTGGGTCCGGCCGCGAAGTTTCCGATGACGCGCGGGTCGTCCTCGGGGACCGCGCCGCGCCCGGAGTTGGAGGTGAGCAGGCCCGCGCCCAACTCATCGAGCAGGGCGGACAGTTCAGGCCCGGCCCGGTGCGCTCCCCCGCCCGCCCACACCAGCGGGCGGCGGGCCGCGGCGAGCAGTTCGGCGGCACGGTCGAGGGCGGCGTCGTCAGGCACCGGCGGCACCGGTGGCACATGCGGCGCGGGCCGCGTGGCTGCCGGTAGTTCGGCCGCCGGGTCCTGGGCGGCGTACTGCAGATCGATCGGCCACTCGACGCTGGCCGGACCACCGGGCGCGGCCAGGGCGCGGGCGGCGGCCTCGCGCAGCAGCGGCCCCGCCTCGTCGGCGCTGGTGACGGTGGCCGCGTACGCGGAGACGGCCGTCAGCATGCCGAGCTGGTCCTTGGTCTCGTGGATGAACCCCCGCCCCGCGCCCAGGAATTCGCTGTCGATCTGCCCGGTGATGTGCAGGACGGCGGTGCCGGCCGACAGGGCTTCGACGAGGGCGCCCGCGGCGTTTCCGGCGCCGGTGCCGGTGGAGGTGAGGGCGCAGCCGATGGTGCCGCGGGCCCGCCCGTAGGCGTCGGCGGCGCTGACGGCGGTCGCCTCGTGGCGTACCGGGACGAAGCGCAGGTCGCGGTCGACGGCCTCGACGAGCGGCAGGTTGTGCACGCTGACGATGCCGAAGACGGTGTCGACGCCGAGTTCGCGCAGGGTACGGACGAGGAGGTCGCCGCCGTTGGACGGGGGCATGTGTGTGCTCGTACTGGTCACGTCTGGGGCTCCTCAGGCGATGGAGCGGCTGACGCCGCCGCACACGTCGACGGTCGTTCCGGTGATGTAGGAGGCGCGGGGCGAGAGCAGCGCGACGATCGCGTACGCCACTTCGTCCGCGCTGCCGAGCCTGCCGAGGGCCACGCCGCGGTCGGCGGCGAGCGCGGCCTGCCAGTGCTCGTAGGGCTGTTCGGTGGCGGCCTCGGCGTACCGGCGGCTCCACTGCCCGGTGTCGATCAGGCCGAGGCAGACGGAGTTGACCCGGATGCCGTCCGAAGCGAGTTCCGCGGAAAGGGACTTGGAGAGGTTGAGGATGCCCGCGCGGGCGGCGCTTGTGGTGATGAGCCGGGGTGAGGGCTCCTTGGCGAGTACGGCGTTGACGTTGACGACGGAGGGCGCGGCCGAGGCCCGCAGGTGCCCGAGCGCCGCCCGCAGCGGGTGCAGTACGCCGTCGAACTTGAGCTCCAGCTCGTCACGCCAGTCCGCCGTCGTGCAGTCGGCGAAGGACTTCATCCGGGACTGTCCGGCGTTGTTGACCAGGCCGTCGAGTCCGCCGAAGCGGTCGACGGCACCGGCCACGAGGGCGTCGACCGCGTCGGCGTCCCGTATGTCGCACACGGCGGTGTGCAGCCGCTCGTGCGCCCCGATCTGTCGCAGCGCCTCGGCACGGCGGCCGCAGGTGGCGACATTGGCACCCTCGTCGAGCAGGGCCCGCACGGTGGCGAGTCCGACACCCGAGCTGCCGCCGGTGACGAGCACCGTACGGCCGGCGAGGCCGAGGTCCATGGGTTCTCCTCTTGCGTTGATGAAGCGCCCGAAAAGGGGCACGGGGAACTGCGCGACCAGCCACAACTCACCCGCAGGTGTGAACAACCGGGCACTCAGCGGAGCGCTAATGCATCGTGAAGCCGCCGTTGACGGCGATGAGTTGCCCGGTCAGATATCCGGACTCGGCGCTCAGCAGGAAGTCGATGAGTCCGACCAGGTCGTCGGGGCGCTGCGGCCGGGAGATGGCCCGGTTCAGGCGGTACAGCTCATGCCGCTCGGCCGGGATCCGCTCGGTCGACTCGCTCTCGGTGAGCCCGGGTGCGACGGCGTTGACCGTCACGCCCTGCTCCCCCACCTCCCGCGCCATGGCCCTGGTCAGTGCGATGACCGCGCCCTTGGAGGCGATGTAGTGGGCCAGGCGGGGCGAGCCGTAAAGGGCCGCGTCCGAGGCGATGTTGACGATCCGGCCGCCGCCCGAGTCGATGATCCGGGGCAGCAGGGCGGCGGCCACCAGCCACGGCCCGCGGGCGTTGACCGTCATGAGCCGGTCCCACTCCGCGACGTCGATCTCGTGGAAGTACTTGCCGCCCACCGCGTCGGCGAGCGCCGCGTTGTTGACCAGGCCGTGCACCGGTCCTTCGATCGCGTCGGCGAGGGCGGTGACGGATTCGGGGTCGGCGACATCGCACCGTACGAAGTGCGCGTCGATGCCTTCGGAGCGCAGCTCCCGGACCGCCGACTCGCCGCGCTCCGCGTCCCGTTCGGCGACGACGATGCGCGTCGCGCCGCCCGCGCCGACCCGGCGGGCCGTGGCCAGGCCGAGGCCACGGCCCGCTCCGGTGATGACGACGGTACGCATCAGTCGCGGGTGACGCCGTGCATCGCGGAGGTCTCCGGGTAGGTGGGGACCTGGGGCTTCTGTGTGCCGATGACGACGCAGAAGAGGGCGTCGGTGTCACCCTCGTTCTTCAGCGACCGGGCCACTCCCGCCGGAACGACGATCATGTCCCGGTAGCCGAGGGTGCGGTACTCGACGTCGTCGCCGCGGTGCACGCCGACGCGCACCTGGCCCTCCAGGACGAAGAAGGCCTCCTCCGCGTCGTGATGGGTGTGCTCGGGGCCCTCGGCGCCGGGCGGCAGGAGCATGTTGGAGAAGGTGAAGCCGCCGGAGGGCAGGATGCGGCTGTCGTTCTCGTGGTTTCCGGTCGCGCCGGAGCCGACGTAGCGGATCTGGGCGCGCTTGAACTGGTCGCCCGCCTTGGCCTGGAAACCGAGGGTGTCCCAGTCGGGCTCGCGGGAGTCCTTGGTGGCGATGAGGGAGTCGGTGAACTTGCCGAGGTCGCCGCTCTGGTACTCGGTGGTCTCGATGGGCATGTGCATCTCCTTTTTCCTGTAGGGGAGTTCGGTGCGGGATTTCGGTACGTGAGTTCGTTTGCGGGATTTCGGTACGTGAGTTCGTTTGCGGGATTTCGGTACGGGAGTTCCGTACGCGCTTGTGGAAGGGCGGGCGCCGGCCTCGGCCCGGCTCAGGCGAACTCGGGGATCAGCGCGGTGATCCGCAGCTGTGCCCGCACCCAGTCGTTGAAGGCGGCGGGCTGTTCCTGGTTGGCGAGGTGGCCCGCGCCGGCGAGGATCACAAAGACTCCTCGCGGCAGCAGTCCGGCGATGCGCTGGCTCTCCTCGACGCCGGTGACGGTGTCGTGTTCGCCGCACAGCACGAGGGCGGGTACGTCGATCCGGGCGAGGTCGGGGGTCAGGTCGGTGGCGGCCATGGTCTCGGCGGCCCAGGCGTATCCGGGGAGGCGGACGCTGGCGGCCATGGTGCGGGTGACGGCGCGCACCAGGCCGTCCGGCGCGTCCGGCGACAGCAGGCGCGGGGCGCGCGCGGCGGCGAACTCCTGTGCCCCGCTTGCCTCAAGCTCGGCGGCGCGCCGCCGCATCCCCTCGGCGCGACCCTGATCGGTGCCGGAACCCCGGCTCGAGTCGGCGATGACCAGGCCTGCCACCAGGTCCGGGTGCCGGGCGGCCAGGCGCAGGGCGATCACGCCGCCCCAGGAGACGCCGATGACATGGGCGCGGCCGCCGCGTTCGCGGATCAGCTCGGCGGCGGTGTCGGCGTATCCGTCGAGGCCGGGCGCCGCCTGCGGGTCGGGGGACGCGGCGTATCCGGGTGCGTCCCAGGCGACGACGCGGGCCACGGTGGAGAGGTCGGCGAGCTGGTGGGCGAAGGCCGCGGAGGAGGAGCCGATGCCGTGCAGGCACAGGACGAGGGGTCCGCTGTCACCGGCCTCGACGACCTGCGGCTTGCCGACCTGCGGCTCGACGACACGCCGCTCGACGACGGCGGCGGGTTCGCGCACGGAGTGATCGCTCACAGGATCTGCCCCGCCGTCCCGGTGATCGCGGCGAGTCCGCGCAGCACCGCGTGCGGCACGATCCGGCTGGTGGCCGGGTTGCCGGGGTCGGGTACGTGGTCGACCTCGAAGCGGTAGCTGCCGTGGTCGCCGTCGGCCTCGATGACATGCCGGGTCCGTACGGCGGCCGGATCGGCGACGACGCTGACTTCGACCCGGTCCGGGTCACCCACGGCGAGGGCGACGGTGGCGGCCACATTCGTGGAGCGCGGAAACTTCACCGGTACGTCGCGTGCCGTGCCGCGCATGACCTCGACGGGCCCGGTCGCGGTCCGCATCCGGTCGAGCAACTCCGCGTCCATCCACGGCTGTTCGAGGGTCGCGGGCAGTTTGGTGGTGGTCAGCCGTACGCTGCGGAAGCCGCCGAGACCGCGGGCGGCCTGCAGCAGATCGATGCCGCCGACCGCACCGCCGGTGAAGTAGACACGACCGGGCCCGGCGGCGAGCAGCTTCGCGGCCGCCTCGTCGTCGGTGAGGGCACCGGTGGAGGCGACGAGGAGATCGGTGCCCGCTTCGAGAACGCGGGTGCCCCATTCGCGCACGAAGGACTGGCCCGCGGCCTCCACGAGCAGGTCGCACTCTTCGATGGCCTGCTCCAGGGTGGCCTGGGGCACGGGGATGTCGTGCAGCGGACGGTTGTCGACGACGCAGGTCAACTCGGCGCCGGCGAGCCGCCCTTGGGCCAGGACCTGTCCGACCGTACGGCCGATGGCGCCCCAGCCGACGACGCCGACACGGGTCACGGTGCGCTGCACGCGGAGACCTCCTCGCTGCTCGTCGTTTCCTCGGTGGCGGGCGCGGTGAGCGGCCCCGGGTCGGGAGTGCCGGCCATACGGCTGCGGATCTCGGCCGACGGCGGACCCGCCGTGCCCCATAGATCGCTGAGCTCGGGCACCCGGCGCCACACCTTGCAGATCCAGGCGTCCTCGATGATCTGGGCGACCTCGGATGTGTACTCACAGACCAGGCCCGCCGGGTCGGTGAAGTAGGAGAAGGTGTTGTTGCCGGGGCCGTGCCTGCCGGGGCCCCACTGCGGGGTGATGCCGTGGTGGCGCAGGCGGCCGAGGCCGCGCATGAAGTGGTCCACGGACGTCATCTCGTACGCGACGTGGTTGAGGGACGCCCACGCGGCCTGGTTGAAGGCGATGCAGTGGTGGTCGGCGTTGCAGCGCAGGAACGCCATCTGGTGCTCGGACCAGTCGGAGACCCGCATCCCGAGCACGTCACGGTAGAAGGCGACGGAGGCGTCGATGTCGGTGGTGTTGAGGACGGTGTGCGTGACACCGACCGGGACGGCGGCGTCACGGCCGCGCGGCGCCACCGCTTCGACCTCGGCGCTGAGCTCGATCAGCCGCCCCTCGGGGTCGGTGAAGCGCAGCCCGTATCCGCCGCCGATCTGGTCGAGGCGCCCGGGGCCCGACACGGGCTGGATGCCGCGCGCGGTCAGCCTCCTTGCCGCCTCGTCGACTTCGGCGGGCGTGGCGACCGCGAAGCTGATCTTCCCGATGCCGTTCTGCCCGGCCCGGCTGAGGGTGAGCACATGGTGCTCGTCGCCGCTGCCGCGCAGCCAGCTCGTGTCGCGGTCCGCCTCGACGACTTCGAGACCCCACACCTCCGCGTAGAAGTCGGCGGATTCGGTGAGCGTGGGCACCCGCAGCTCGACGGCGCGCAGTTTGCGCAGCCGTGCGATCGGCTGGTGGTTCGCCATGTGCGGCCTCCTGTGGTTCATGGGGTCGTACGGCCTGTGCTGCACGGGCTCGTACGGCGGTACGGCACTGCGTCTGTACGGCGGTGCGGTGGGGCTATGCGGCTTGGGCAAGTCCGGTGCGGTTCGTCGTGCCCCAAAGGGGCGCGGGGAACTGCGCGACCAGCCACGACGCGCCCGCAGGCGGCATTCCGAACTTCCCGCGGGGCTCTCAGCGGGCGGCAGCCCATGGCAACGGAGCGGGATCCGTGCCGAAGTACAGCGACTTCTGGCGCTGGTAGCCGCGCAGCCACCCGCTTCCCTTCTCGCTGCCGAGCCCGCTGTGCTTCCAGCCGGTGAAGGGGGTGGAGGAGCTGAACTGCTTGTAGGTGTTGACCCAGACGGTCCCGGCCTCGATGCGCCGGGCCACCCGCCACGCCTTGGCGAGGTCACGGGTCCAGATGCCGCAGGCCAGGCCGTACACGCTGTCGTTGGCCTGCGCCACGAGGTCGTCCTCGTCGTCGAAGGGCAGGGCGATCAGGACGGGCCCGAAGATCTCCTCCTGGCAGACGCGGGCGGAGTTGGGCAGGCCGTCCAGGATCGTGGGCCGGTAGTAGGCGCCGTGCGCGTACGCCTCGCCCTCGGGGGCGGCGCCTCCGCACCGCACTCGGGCGCCCTCCTCGCGGGCGAGGTCGACATGGGCGGCGACGGCGTCCCGGTGCCGGGGGTGCACGAGCGGCGCGACCTGAGTCCTCGGATCGGTGCCGGGCCCGATGCGCAACGCACGGGTGCGCTCGACGAGTTCGCCGAGGAACTCCTCGTAGATCTCCCGGGCGACGAAGAGGCGCGAGCCCGCGATGCAGCTCTGCCCGCTGGACGAGAACACCCCGAACATGACGCCCGCAAGGGCCTGTTCGGCATCGGCGTCCGAGAAGACGACCGTGGGGGACTTGCCGCCCAGTTCCAGCGAGACGGGCATCAGCTTCTCGGCGGCGGCCTGCGCGATGCGCCGCCCCGTCGCCGTACCGCCGGTGAAGGAGACCTTGCCGACCGCGGGGTGGCGCACGATGGCATCGCCGGTGACGGCGCCGGGGCCCGGCAGGACGGACAACAGCCCTTCGGGAAGCCCGGATTCGGTGATGATCCGGCCCAGGACGAGCGAGGTGAGCGGTGTCCAGTCGGCGGGTTTGAGCAGGACGGCGTTGCCTGCCGCGAGCGCGGGGGCGATCTTCTGCGCGTCGCTGGCGACCGGGGAGTTCCAGGGCGCGATGGCGCCGACGACGCCGATCGGCTCGTGGGTGCTGACGGTGAGGTAGCTGCCGCGGGCAGGGGTGAGGGCGTCCTCGCCGGTCTCCAGGAGCGCGGCCGCGTAACGGAAGGTGCCGGCGGCGCTGGCGACCAGGGCGCGGGTCTCGGTACGCGACTTGCCGGTGTCGGCGGTCTGCACGGCGGCGAGCAGGCCGGCGCCACGGTCGATGAGCTCGGCGATCCGGTGCAGATGGCGGGCGCGCAGATGCGGGGCGAGGTCGCGCCAGGCGGGGTCGGCGGCGGCGCGGGCGGCGCGCCCGGCGGCCTCGTGCACATCGGCGGCCGAGGCGGTGTGCAGCTTCATGAGCGTGCGACCCGTGGCCGGATCGATGACGTCGCTGACTCTTCCTGACCCCGTGGACCAGCGGCCGGCGATCAGCACCTCGTCGGGCGGCAGGGCGGCCTCGTCCGCCGGCGGTGGCATCTCATCGGGCGACAGCTCGGGCATGCCCAACTCTCCTCAAGCGCGGGGAAGTTCCTCCGGACCGCGGCGTTCCGGGGAACGAGCCGTCGATCTCTAGGTGCCGGAAATCTAAGCCCTTAACTATTTCGAAGCAAGACCCCCTGGCAAAACAAAAACCCGGCACCCCCTTGAGCCCTGGCCGGAGCGCGGGTAAAACTTCAGGCCTGAGAGACCAATCCCTTAAGGGAGTCGGGAGAGGCGCTCTCGTACGACTCGCGCAGCCCACGCAGGGGCACCCCTCTCCCCTGCGCCCCCATGCACGCCACCGCCTCCCCATCCACCCCGTCCACCCACGTACCGCCCCCCGGACGCCGGACCGTCCTCGCCCCGCCGCCACCCGGCGGCGTGCGGCGAGCGGCGCTCACCCCGGGTGGCGGCGCTTCCTCACGGCCGCGAGCACCTTCGCGCAGCCCCGATCCGCTCCGCCCCACGCGGCGGAGCCGGAGGAACACTGGATGAGCACCGACGCCGCACCGGGCACCACGGCCCGTGCCGACATAGCCGCGAGGTTTGAGCGGCTCCCCCTGTCCCGCTGGCATGTGACGGTCCGTGTCGTGATCGGCATCGTCACGTTCTTCGAGGCCTTCGACCAGCTCCTCATCGCCTATACGCTGCCCGAACTCACCCAGGAGTGGGGGCTGAGCAAGGGCCAGGGCACCCTGGTCATCACGGTCGGCTCGATCGGCATGCTGGTCGGTGCGCTCTTCTCCGGCCGGATGGCCGACCGCTTCGGCCGCGTCAAGGTCATCACCGCGTGCATCGCCGTCACCGGGATATCCAGCCTGGCACTGGCCGCGTGCGGCTCCCTCGAACCCTTTATGCTCGTCCGCTTCGTCCAGGGCCTCGCGATCGGCGGTGAAGTCCCGGTCGCCGCCACGTTCATCGCCGAGATCACCCGCAGCATGAAGCGCGGCCGCTTCGTGCTGCTCTACGAACTCGTCTTCCCCGCGGGCCTCACCGTCGGGGCCGTGGTCGCGGCCTGGGTGGTACCCGCCGCGGGATGGCGCACCATGTACGTCCTCGCGGCGCTGCCCGGACTGTTCTGCGTCGTCGTGCAGCGGGTCGTACCGGAGTCCCCGCGCTGGCTGGCCGACCGCGGCCGGCTCGACGAGGCGGCACGGACCATGACGCGGATCGAGGCCAAGGTGGCGCAGTCCACGGGCCGCCCGTTGCCTCCGGCCACTCCTTCCGCCGCCGCCCCGCTCACGGAGGCCGGCCCCCCGGCCGCCCCGCTCGCCCCGCTCACGAAAGCGGGCCCCCCGGCCCCCTCGGCCGCCGCAGCAACACCCCGGGAACTCGCCGCGCGCGGCCTCTCCGGTCTCTTCAGCGGCCGGTACCGCCGCCGCACGATCGTCATTTGGACGCTGTGGTTCTGCGGCTACTTCGTCAACTACGGCATCACGTCCTGGCTGCCCACCATCTACAAGACCGAGTACCACCTCTCCCTCGGCGAGGCTCTGCGGTACTCGACCGTCACCTCGGTCGCGGGCCTGATCGGCTGTGCCATCGCCGCGTTCACCGTCGACCTGCTCGGCCGCCGCAAGGTCGTCGCCTACGGCCTGGGCACGGCGGCGGCGATGCTGCTCGTGCTTGCCGCGCTCGGCGGCGACACCGCGGGCCAGATCCTGCTCTGGACCTCCCTGTCCGCGGCGTTCTTCTTCGCGGCCAACATCAGCCTGTACATCTACACGCCCGAGCTCTACCCGACCCGTATGCGGGCCAGCGGCTGCAGCGCGGGCGGCGCGGTGAACCGGCTCGGCGTGATCCTCGGCCCGATCGCGGTCGGCGGCGCCTACGCGGGCGGCTCGCACCCGGGCGCCGCTTTCCTCCTGCTCGCCGTCGTGGCCCTGGCAGGCGCGGTCACGGCAGGGGCGTTCGCCGAGGAGACCGCCAACAGGCCGCTGGAGGAGGTCTCCCCCTGACCGCCCCCGGGCGTCTGCCACCTGCCGCCGCCACCGCGAGCGGCTCGCCCCGGACCTCCGCCCTCCGTTCGTGGTTCAGGGTGTGCCCTGATGTGCCGCGGCCGCCCACTGCCTACCGTCGATGCATCGCCCGCGTTCCACCGGGGCTTCGGCCAGGGACGGCGCGTGGGTCACGTCATGACCGACGGGGGAACGTCATGAGACGGATCAGAGTATGGAGCGGCCTGTGTGCCGCGGCCGTCGTCTCGGTGGCAGGCGCTTCCGGCGTGCCCGCGCACGCAAGTGAAGGGCGCGGTGTCATCTCCGGGAGCGGCTACTACAAGGACGACTGGAGCGATGAAGGCATCGTCTCCACCACGTCCCATCGCCGCAGCAACGTGGCAGCCCTGTGGCAGGCCGTGCTGTGGGCGGACAAGTCACTGAAACCCAACGGGAATCCGATGTCCGTCGGTGACATCGACTGTGTCTTCGGGCCGCAGACGGAGTACACGACGAAGCGCTGGCAACGGCGTTACGCGTCCGCCGGCCTGGAGTCCGACGGCATCGTCGGCCGGAAGACATGGAGCTACGCCGCCCGGAAGCTGGATGAAGGCGGCGGCAACCGGTACGTCTACCACGGACTGACCGCGGACATGGGGCCGACGGGGCGCACCATCACCTTCGTCCGTGCCGCCAACGGGGTGTGGAGCATGTATCTGCGCGACGATCTGGAGCCGCTCTACTACAACTCCGCCACGTTCAGCTCCTGCGGTTGACCGGCCCCCGGTCCGGGGGCACCCGCGGCCAGGCGTGGGCCCGGCCACAGAAACCAGTATCCCACCCGCAGTTCACCCTGCGCGCTTACGTAAGGAGAAGCATGATCGCTCAGAGGAAGGTCCGCACCGCTTTCGCCGCGGCGACGCTCGTCACCGGGCTGCTCGCCGGCACCACCGCCACAGCCGCGGCAGCCGGCTCCCCCAAGGAGGCTACGGCCGGCACGACTGCCGCCGCGCTGCCGACCTGCACCAAGGTCAAGCACCACAACTTCCGTTGGGTACCGGCGGCGTCGAACGGCTCGATCAACTGCGTCATGGGGCGCGGCAGCCAGAGCGCCGCGGTCAAGCACCTCCAGCACACCATGTGGTACTGCAGCCGGTACAAGAAGAACATCAGCCGCGACGGCAAGTTCGGCCCCAAGACCGAAGCCGCCCTGAAGTCGGTGCAGCGCAAGGAAGGCGTCAACGACGACGGGGTCTACGGGCCGAAGACCCGTAAGAAGATGCACTTCCCGATCAGCGACGGATCCCCGGGGGTCTGCGGCAGGATCTGAGTCCCACGGACGACCGGACGCGACTTCATGCGCGCGGCGTCGGCGGCAAAGGAAGCCCCGACGCCGACGCGCAGGAAAAGGAGCCGCTCCGACACAGCCCCACCCGACTTCGACATACGCGAATATTGACATCCGTCGATGTCGAGTGGCAGGGTTTCTTGCATTGATGCATGTCGAATCAGACTGAGGTTCGACGGCCGCCCTGCCCCCTGTCCCTGCCCCCTGGAGCACCTCATGAGCGAGAGCACGCCCGCCGCAGCCCTCCCGACCGTGGTCATCGGCGCCGGTCCCATCGGTCTGGCCGCCGCCGCGCACCTCGTCGCGCGCGGCATCGAACCGCTCGTCCTGGAGGCCGGGCCGCTGGCGGGCAGCGCCGTACGCGACTGGGCGCACGTCCGCCTGTTCTCCACCTGGGGCGAGGTCGTCGACCCGGCCGCCGAGAAGCTGCTCGCCCCCACCGGCTGGGTCAGGCCCGACAGCGCCGCCTACCCCACCGGCGGCGACTGGGCCGAGCGGTACCTGCAGCCACTCGCGGAAGTCCTGGGCGCGCGGGTGCGATTCGGCGCGACGGTCACCGGCGTCTCCCGCGCCGGGCGCGACCGGGTCGTGGACGGCGACCGTGAGCGGCAGCCCTTCACGGTCCACATCCGGTACGCGGACGGCCGCGAGGAGCGCCTGTTCGCCGGTGCCGTCATCGACGCGTCGGGCACCTGGTCCACACCGGGCCCGATCGGCGGCGACGGTCTGCCCGCACTCGGCGAGAGGGCGGCGGCCGACCAGATCTCGTACCGCGTGCCCGACCTCAATAACCCGGCCGCGCACGCCCGTTACGCAGGCAGGCGCACCGCCGTCATCGGCTCCGGTGCCTCCGCCTTCACCGCGCTCGCCCAACTCGCCGAGCTCGCCGCCCGCGCGCCCGGCACCCACACCACCTGGATCCTGCGGCGCGGTATCTCCGGCTCGACCTTCGGCGGCGGAGCGGCCGACCAGCTTCCCGCCCGCGGTGCTCTCGGACTCGCCGCCAAGGCCGCCGTCGACCACGGCCACGCCGACGCCGTCACCGGCTTCCGCACCGCCGCCGTGGAGAAGACGACGGACGGACGGCTGGTGCCGGTCTCCGAGGACGGGCGCCGTCTCGACCCGGTCGACGAGATCATCGCGCTGACCGGGTTCCGACCCGATCTGTCCTTCCTCGGCGAACTCCGCCTCGGCCTGGACGAGCGGCTGCAGTCCCCCGTCGGCCTTGCCCCGCTCATCGACCCCAACGTGCACTCCTGCGGCACCGTCTATCCGCACGGCGTGCACGAGCTGTCCCACCCCGAGAAGGGTGTCCACCTCGTCGGCATGAAGTCCTACGGACGCGCCCCGACCTTCCTGGCCATGACCGGCTACGAGCAGGTCCGCTCCATCGCCGCGGCCCTGGCCGGAGACCAGGAGGCCGCCGAGCGCGTCGAGTTGGCCCTGCCGGAGACCGGAGTGTGCGGCGGCGCAGGGCTGTTCGACGAGCCCGAGGCGCAAGAGGAGTCCGGCGGCTGCTGCGCCGCCCCGGCCACCCCCGAGATCGGCACCGCCGCCCCGTCCTCGTCCGGCGGCTGCTGACCCCTCGTCACGTCAGGCACAGCACGCACAGTCCGGGCGGCAGCCGGCGGTCCCCTCCGCCTTCGCCGCCGCGCCGGACGCCGGGACGGCACAGCAGGCGTCGCCGCGCCAGGCGTCGCGGCCCTCCTTGACGGCGACGGCGGCGATGACCAGGGCCGCGACGGGGTCGGCCCAGGACAGGCCGAGCAGCCAGTTGGCCAGCAGGCCCACCAGCAGAACCGCGGACAGGTAGGTGCACAGCAGGGTCTGCTTGGAGTCGGCGACGGCGGAGGCGGAGCCCAGTTCGCGGCCCGCGCGGCGTTGCGCCGCTGACAGGAACGGCATGACCGCGAGCGAGAGCGCGGCGAGCACGATGCCGGGCAGGGAACGCTCCGCTTCGCCGGTGCCGGTCAGGGCGCGCAGTGAGTCGGCGGTCACATAGGCGGCCAGGGCGAAGAAGGAGGCGGCGATGATCCGCAGCGTGGTCTTCTCACGGGCCTCGCGCACGGTGTGGTCGGTGGCGGAGAACTGCCAGGCCACCGCGGCGGCGGAAGAGACCTCGATGACCGAGTCCAGGCCGAAGCCGATCAAGGCCGTGGAGGAGGCGATCGTGCCCGCGGTGATGGCGGCGACGGCCTCGATGACGTTGTACGTGATGGTCGCGGCGACCAGCAGACGTATGCGCCGGGTGAGCGCCTCACGCCGGGCCGGGGGCGGGCCGAGGGATATCGCGGCCATCAGCAGCACCCCTTCTCGTCCGCGTCCGGGCAGGTGCGGTCGGTCTCGACGGCGACCACGGCGGTCCGCAGATCGTCAAGGGCGTGGCCGAGGCGTTCATCGGCGAGTTCATAGCGGGTGCGGCGCCCGTGGGGCACGGTGACGACCAGGCCGCAGTCCCGCAGACATGCCAGGTGGTTCGACAGCCGTGTGCGCGAGATGCCGAGCATGTCGGCCAGGTCGGAGGGATAGGCCGGCGCTTCTCGCAGCGCGAGAAGGAGCCGGCAGCGAATCGGGTCGGCGAGCGCCCGGCCGAAGCGGGCCAGGACCTCGATGTCAGGGGCTACGGTCAGCACACCGCAGACAGTACAGGACACCCTGAATTCACAGGAACATGAACCCTAGGGCTGCCTCCCTGTCCGGATCGGACCTCCCATACGCCGACCACAGCCCTGCATCGTGAAGGGCCACAGCTCCGTGCCGCCCCTCACCCAGCGAGAGCGAAGCGAAGACCCAGTCTTCGGGGCTCGCGGCGCTCCCTCCGTCGGGGGCCGTCAGCATCGGCTTGCGGGGCTCATGGGGCTCGACGCGCTCGAAGGAGAACCCGAACGCGAAAAATCAAAGCGCCGCCCCTGCCCCAGGGCCTTGGTATACGCCTTCTTCAGAGTCCACAGCCGCGCCAGGACGACCCATCTCTCGGACTCCGGCAGCCGATCGAGCAAACTGTGCTCGTAAGGAGTCAGTATCTCGTCCATGGCGGACGGCGGCCACTGAGCGAGATTGTCCTGTCTCTCCAGACTGACGCCTATCCGCCCTTTCGCGCTGATGCCGATCAGGACGTACGCCTCACGCCGGCTGATGCTGATGTCGATCTGGTCGAGTCCCCGCAAGTACGGCCGCCCGCCGAGGCGGTAGGCGAGCTGGGCCGTCTCCGACCCGGGACTTACCTCCATGAGGACATGGTGCAGCAGCGTTCGTGAGCCGAGCAGCCGCCCTGTTCGACCGGATCGGCGAGTTCTTGGTACTCCTCCCAGCGGCCGCCGAGGAGTTGTCTCGCTGTCGGGGTGTCCGCGTCCACCCAGTCGCCCACGACACCGAGCACGGTGCACGCACCGTAGGACCGCACATCCGCACGTACGCGCTGCCACGGCTCGGCGTCTTCAGGCCTTACGCGGACGGGCCAGCCGAAGAGGTTCTGCCGGCCGTCGGCCCCCTCGCCCTCCCCGAGCCGTGCCCGCAGGGCGGCGAGCTCACTCTGCAGATCTCGCACCGCATGCGCTGCCGACTCCAACTCGGCGCGAAGGTCCGCCGATTCCCTGTCCCGCTCCTCCAAGGCCCGGACAAGCACCCGCTGGCGTTCTTCGGCCGCAGCGAGTTTCCGGCGTAACGCGGTCTCACGCGCATGTTTGCGCTCTGCTACGCCCTGCCTGGACCGGGACAGAAATCCGTCGATGAGGCCCGGGAGTGACCAGGGCTCAACCCCACGTACCTCGATATCCGTTCCGTGGTCCCGCAACACGTCGCAGAAACCCGGGAGTTCCATGAGCCCAGCCACCGGTACCGACTCGAGCACCTCGGCTGTGTTCGCGATCGGCAGATCCGAGGACACGACGGACACCAACAGGTCGTCGCAGAAGATCGCTGTCCCTGAACTCCCGCCCCAGGGGGGACCCGTTGCCCCGACGCGGCACGATGCCGACGTCGACATGCACGGCCAGGAGGCCCCGTCGCGCCCGGACCAGCCGGTCGACATGGCCACGGATCGGGTGGGCGTCGGTCAGGTTCCCGGGGCGGATACCGGCCTCTGGGAACCCCAAGCCCTTGCAGGCGACGCGCTCGTCGGTGGTCACCCGCCCCCAGGGGACAACGCCGTCCGGACCGTTCCAGTCCGGCTCGGTGATCTCGAGAAGCGCGGCGTCGGCCCACGGCTCCTCCTCGACGTCGACAGGGAGAGCCGGCCAGCAGACTCGGGCGGCGGCCCAGGAGGGGTTCTGCCCGCCCCGCCCCAGCGGCCGGAGCTCGACGCTCTGCCCGCCCGCGCTTCCGACAACGTGGTACGAGGTGAGGACGAGGCGTTCCGTCACGAGGTAGCCGGTGCCGACTCCCCCGGCTCCCGGCACCCAGATCTCCACGCATGCGTCAGGGACCATTTCCGACGCCTCCCCCGCTCCCTGTTCCGCCGAGCCCGAGCGCGAGCGCGGCTAAGGCGTACACCTCGGCCGGTGAACCGGGTTCACAACGGACGTTCCGCACTTGAGCGGGAGATCCTGGCGTCCTCGCCCTGCGAGTCGATCGGCTGGAGTGTGAGCTTGATCCGCTGGGTGCGCCCCGACGCCGCCCCGGCCTTCGCCTGCGCGCTCCAGGGCAGCACCAGCACTTTGGTGCCGGCCTCACCGTGCTTCTGCACGTCGACGGTGAACTCCAGCTCCCCCGGACCGGTCCGGAACTGCAGGGCACTGCCCTCACCGGCGGCCATCGCCGCCTGCAGCTCGGCCCGCACGGCACCGATGGCTTCCGCGAGTTCCGCCCATGCCTCGTGACCCACCGCTCTCCTCCCCAACACCGGTTCCCCCGGCCCTTCGTCGACTGCGGCCCTGCAGACGTTCAGGCGATCAAGGAGTGTGCCACCCGGGCCGTCATCGGCGCAGCAGATCGGCCAGGGTCGGCTGCAGCACTCAGTCACCGTGACCAAGTGCTGCAACTGAACCCTGGCACCGAAGAACCACTCAGTCCTGGACCGCCGGGAGACGGATTCCTGTCAGAGGCCGAACTCCTGCGGGGACACTCCGAGCGCCGCGCACGCCTCACGCAGCACCTGCTCCTCGGCCGGGGCGATATAGCCGTCCGCGCCGGCGACGACGAAGCCGGTCTGCACGACCGCCTTGGCCTCCATCGGCTTCTTCGCCGCCTTGGCGATCTCCTGCATGGCGTCGGTCTTGCCCTGCTGGAAGTTGAACGTCAGCTGGTCGACGTGCTTGTTGAAGCGCGTCCGCAGCTGCTCGGGCGGGAAGTTCTTCAGAACGTCGTTCTGCAGGATCAGAGACTCGACGTGCTGCCGCTCGGCCGGGTCGACCGAGCCGTCCGCGGCCGCGACCAGGGCGCACATGGCCATACTGGCGTCGCGATAGGCACCGCTCTTGAGCTCCGTCTTGAGCGAGGCGAGCTGCGTCTTGAGCACGCCCACGAGCTGAGCCTTCGATCCCCCGCCGGAGCCTGAACCCGGTCGTCCGTGGCCGCCGGAGCCCCGTGCCCCCTGCGACTGCTGCTGCAGACCCTTCGCCTGGTCCTTGATCCGGTCCCACATCGCCATCCGTGCCACCTCGGCTACCTGTTCGCTTGACCGCGCGCATTCCGCGCGTTCCTTGGTCAACGCTTTGCCATCTCTCGAAGTTCCATGGCTGGACGGGCCGTTGAAGCACCGGGACAGATCCGACATTCCCCCCCCTCCCCGGGAAAGGGCCCTCCGCACGGCGTGAACCCGTCGGCTCATCCACGCGTTACGCGCAGATCTTCTGGAATCGCGATTGGCTTCATCCGCACCACGAACACTGCCAACGCTTCTGTTCGAGACAGAAAGAGGAGCCTGTTCGTGTCCACATCCCGTACGCGACTCCCGAGACCCCTGATCCTCGCCGCCGCGCTCGCGGCCCTCGCCGGTGCCGCACCCGCCACCGCCGCGCCCGGCACCGCGCACAGTGCGGCACCCGCCGCGCTCCCCTCCGTCACCCCGCGGGCCGAGACCCCCGCCCTGTACGACGACGAGGAGGGCGGCAACGCCGACGCCGACGACCCGGCCATCTGGCGCAACAGGTCACAGCCCGAGCGCAGCCTCGTCGTGGCCACCGCCAAGGAAGGCGGCCTTCGCGTCTACGACCTGGACGCCAAGCAGGTGCAGGCGGTCCCCGCCCCCGCGGGCCCCACCCCGGACGACGCGCCGGGCCGCTTCAACAACGTGGACCTCGTACACGGTCTGCGCCTTTCCACCGGCGCCGCCGACCTGGCCGTCACCAGCGACCGCGGCAACGACCGGCTGCGCTTCTACCGCATCGACCGCGACCGGCCCGGAGGACCGCTGCGGGACGTCACCGACCCAGCCGCCCCGCCGGTGTTCTCCGCCGGCCAGGAGGAGATCAACGACCAGCAGACCGCGTACGGCCTGGCCACCTGGACCGACAAGGCCACCGGCCGTTCCTACGCCCTGGTCAGCCGCCGCGAACGCACCAGCATCGCCCTGCTCGAACTGCGCCCCACCGGCAACGGCACGGTCGGATACCGCAAGCTGCGCACCCTCGACCTCCCCTCCTCCTTCCGCCTGCCCAACGGCAACTCCTGGTCACCGTGCGGCGAGCCCGGCGAACTGCCGCAGGTCGAGGGCATGGTGGTCGACCCGGCGAACGGCACCCTGTACGCGGGCCAGGAGGACGTCGGCATCTGGCGCCTGCGCGCCGACCTGACGGGCACGCCCCAACTCGTCGACAAGGTGCGCGAGTACAGCATTCCCGGCACCTACGACGAGGCCACCGAGGAGTGCGCCCCCGGCGCCGACCCGGGCTTCGGCGGCAGCCGCGTCTCCGCCGACGTGGAGGGCCTGACGCTGCTCACGGAGTCCGGCGGCGACGGCTATCTGCTCGCTTCGAGCCAGGGCGACAACACCTTCGCCGCCTACGACCGCGAGACCGGCGACGCCAACGAATACGAGGGCGGCTTCCGCATCACCGCGGCCTCCGGCACGCTCGACGGCTCCGAGGAGTGCGACGGCGCCGCCGCGCTCAACGCACCGCTGGGCAGCAAGTACCCGGACGGCCTTCTGGTCGTCCAGGACGGCCAGGAGAGCCCGCAGTCCGGTGACCGTGCGGCCACCGGATTCAAGTTCGTGGACCTGGGTTCCGTACTCGACACCTTGGACGACTGAGGCCCCCAGGCCTCACCGCCACGGGGACACCGGCGCGACGGCCCGCCCCCGATAACCCGGCCCCGACGGCCCGCTTTCCCCAGGAAGCGGGCCGTCGGGCATCGCCACTGGTCACAGCGCTGCCGCGGCACCCCGGGCGCCCCTCAGCCGAAGGCACCCTCCCTCTCCGCACTCGACAGCGTGTCACTTAGTGACATACTGTCGTTTGAGGACATCAACAGGAAGGGTGACGAGACGCCATGACGACGGCGAAGCGCAGCGGCGGAGGGATGAGCGAGCAGCGGCGGTTGCGGCTGCGGCTCGAGATCTCCCGGGAGGCGGCGCGCCTGTTCTGGGAGCAGGGAGTGGCCGCGACGAGCGGTGATCAGATCGCGGAGGCCGTGGGCCTGTCCACGCGCACCATCTGGCGCCACTTCCGCAGCAAGGAGAGCTGCGCCGAGCCGATCGTCATGCAGGGCGTGGTCACCCTGCTGAGCGTGCTGCGCAGCTGGCCACGGCAGCTCTCCCTCGAGGAGCACCTGGGCGTGGAGCTGGCCCGGCTCCGGGTCGAGGCACCGCCCGTCGATCTCGCCGACGAGATGCTCGCGATGAAGATGATCCGGCTCGCCGACACCGAACCTGCGCTCCGCACGGCGTGGTTGATGGCCTGCGACGAGACGGAACGCCAGCTGCGCGCCCTCATCGGCGACCGGCTCGACCGCCCGGCCACCGACCTGGAGGTGCTGCTGCACGCCGCGTCCGCCGCCGCGGTCATCCGCGTCCTCGACGAGCACATCGGCGCCGCGGTCCTCTCCGGCGCCGACCTCACGGAGTTCTCCGACATCAAGGCCCTGTCCCGGCGTTACGCCCACGCCATCCGCACGGCCACCGGCGGAGCCGTCGGCGACCCCGTCGCCTGACGGCACCGGGCGCCACGAAGCCCGCCGGACGTACCGAGACCAACGCACAAGGAGTGCCCCATGACCGCTGTTCCGCGTATGTCGCGCGAGGTCCCGCACATCCCCGTCGAGGACTTCTTCGGCGCGCCCGTCCGCGCCCGCGCGGAGATCTCACCCGACGGCACGAAGATCGCCTACCTGGCGCCTTGGCGCGAGCAGCTCAATGTATGGGTGGAGAGCGTCGATTCGGACGAGGAGGCCCGCTGCGTCACCGCCGACGACAACCGCAGCGTCCTCACGTACCACTGGACGGACGATCCACGGTGGCTGCTCTACGAGCAGGACGGCGACGGCGACGAGCACTGGCACGTCTACCGGGTCGACCTGGAGAACCCGGACGCCGAGGCCGTCGACCTCACCCCCTTCCCCGGCGTCACCGCGGTGGGACTCGAGCCGATCCCCGCGCGCCCCGGCAAGGCGCTGCTGCATCTGAACCGCAGGAACCCCGCCGAGTTCGACCTCTACGAACTCGACATCCCCAGCGGCGCGTTGACGATGCTGGCGCGGAATCCCGGCGAGGTCAGCGGCTGGATGTACACACCCGACGGAGCCCTGTACGCCATGGTCTGGACGGACCGGCGGGACATCGAGCTGGCGCAGTGGGACACGGAGAAGGGGAAGCTACGCACGGTCACCACCTTCGACGGCGCCGACTACCCGCTGTTCGTCCAGCCGTTCCAGCTCACCCCGGACGGCACCGGCGTGTGGTTCGGCTCCAACCGGGGCAGCGATCTGACCCGGCTTGCCCGGCTCGACCTGGCCACCGGCGAGGAGACCGAAGTCGACAGCCACCCGGACTTCGACCTCGACCTGCGCTCCGCCGTCTTCCCCACGCTGCCGCAGCCGCTCATCTGCCACCGGCGCACCGGCGAGCTGCTCGGGGTGCGTTACCTCGGCGGGCGGCAGGTGATCCACCCGCTCGACCCGGACTTCGCCGCCGTACTGGAGAACCTGGTGAAGCTCTCCGACGGCGACCTGGCCGCCGTGTCGTCCGATGTGAGCGGGCAGCGCTGGGTCGTGAGCTTCACCCACGACCGCGAGCCCGGTGTCACCTACTACTACGACCACTCCACAGGCGAGAGCCGGCTGCTGTTCCGGCCGTTGCCGCACCTGGACCCCGAGGCCCTCGCCCCCATGACGCCGGTCACGGTCACCGCGCGCGACGGCCTTGAGCTGCCCTCGTATCTGACCCTGCCCCTCGGCGCCGAGCCGGCCGGGCTGCCGCTGGTGCTCCTGGTGCACGGCGGACCCTGGTCGCTCGACAGCTGGGGCTACCACCCCTTGGTGCAGTTCCTGGCCAACCGCGGCTACGCGGTACTGCAGGTCAACTTCCGTGGTTCCACCGGTTTCGGCAAGGAGTTCCTCAAGGCCGGGATCGGCGAGCTGGCCGGGAAGATGCACGACGACCTCATCGACGGCGTCGACTGGGCCGTCGGCGAGGGGTACGCGGACCGGGACCGCGTCGCGATCTTCGGCGGTTCCTACGGCGGTTACGCCGCCCTGGTCGGCGTCACCTTCACCCCTGACGTCTTCGCCGCCGCGATCGACTTCTGCGGCCCCTCGAACCTCGTCACCTTCCTGCGGACCGTGCCGGAGTTCGCCCGGCCCCACCTGATCAACAACTGGTATCTCTTCGTCGGCGACCCCGACGTCCCGGAGCAGGAGACCGACCTCCTGGCCCGTTCCCCCATCAGCCGGGTGGACGAGATCCGCACACCGCTCATGGTGGTGCAGGGCGCCAATGACGTCCGGGTCGTCAAGGCCGAGTCCGACCAGATCGTCGACGCGCTGCGCGCCCGTGGCGTCGATGTCACGTACCTGGTAAAGGACAACGAGGGCCATATGTTCACGAACCCGGAGAACAACATCGACGTCTGTCGCGAGTCCGCCCGTTTCCTCGCCCGCCATCTCGGCGGGGCGGCGGAGCCGGAGCAGACGGAGCAGCCGACACCGGCCTAGGAACGGCCGCCGTAACCGATGCAACCGGCATAGCCGACGTAACCGCCTTAAGTCCACCGACTACCTGGTGAGTTGATCTCGTGATGACGGAACCCATACGCCCCACACGACCGCCGGCCGACGCGCCGAACGCGCCGAAGAAGACGCCGCTCGAGCAGCTGGGCGGCACGACCGGCGTGGTCTACATGATGCTGCCGATCGTCGCCTTCGTCCTGGCCAACTCCTCGTTCGGCCTGACGGCCGCCATCTGCACCGCCGTTGGCGTCGCGGTGGCGATCAGCGTGCTGCGTCTGGTGCGCAAGGAGCCGGTTCAGCCCGCGATCTCCGGTCTGTTCGGCATCGCGGTCGCCTCGTTCGTCGCCTGGAAGACCGGCTCGGCCAAGGGCTTCTTCCTGACGGGCATCTGGAGCAACTTCGCCCTCACCGCGCTCTTTCTGCTCTCGGTCTTCGTACGCCGGCCGCTGGCCGGAATCGTCTGGGGCGCGCTCAACGGCACCGGCACCGCCTGGCTCCGGGACAAGCCGTCGGTCCGCTACTACAACATCGCCACGTTCACCCTGGTGGCGGTCTTCACGGCCCGCTTCGCCGTCTGGCAGTGGCTCTACGACGACGACCGCACCGGCTGGCTGGCCGTCATGAGGATCGTGATGGGCACCCCGCTCCTCGCGCTGGCCTTACTGGTGGTGCTGTGGGCGGGCCGGCTCTCGCACAAGCGGCTGAAGGCACAGGCAGGACAGCTGCCCGCCCGTGCGGTGTGACCGCCGGGTGCTGTACGACCCGGCAACTCCCTCGCCCTGCGCGGGAAGCGTCTCTACTCTGACGGGACCGGGACTGCGCAGTTCCCGCAGGTTGCGGCGCCGTGGCAGAGCGGCCCATTGCGATCGACGTGAGGGATGCCCCTCTCACGCCGACTGAGGGAGAGCAGGCGGGCATGCCTCTCTTCTTCCGCGGGTTCGAATCCCGTCGGCGCCGCAACCGACCACTCCGCTCATGAGATCGAGAACCTCCGCGTCGGTTCCCCGGATCAGGGGGACTTCGTGGTGGCGGCCGCCAGGAGCAGCGGCAGGAAGCGGCGTTCGAGCGATCCCGGCGGCAGGGTGTCCGGTTCGACGTAACTCTGGGCCAGACCGCCTTCCCTGAGGGCGATGAGCGCACGGACGAACGCCTCGAGATCCATGTCCGGGCGCAGGCCGGCGCGTTCGAGCAGGCCGCCGATGAGTCGTACGGCCTCGGCGCGGAGCCGCGCGTCGTGCTCGGCCAGCATGCGGGCGACCTGCGGGTCGCGGATCGCGTAGAGCGTGAACTCCATGGTCACCAGGTACCAGGTGCGCTCGTCCGGCTCGACGTGCGCCAGGAGTTCCGTGATGCGCTCCAGCGTCATCTCGCCGTCGGCGAAGTCGGCGCCCAGGCGCTCCAGACGGCCGAGTACCCGGTCGGCGTGCCGGTCGAAGAGCGCGAAGAACAGCTCGTCCTTGGTCCTGAAGTTGGAGTAGAAGGCGCCACGGGTGTAGCCCGCCCGGTCGCAGATGTCCTCGATCCTGGCGCCCCGAAAGCCCTCATCGGCGAAGACCTCCAGCGCGGCGTCGAGAAGACGGGCCAGCGTCTGCGGTCTGCGCTTCGTCGTTCCCTTCGGCATGGAACACCCCTTGCCAGTGCCGGAGTTCAGCACTCCGCGGCCATGTCGGACCGGTTGACAGCGTAGGACCGGCCCGGCGACCATCCTTGCACCGTCAAACGGATACATGAATGTATCCGATTCGGAGGAGCCGTCGATGAGCCAGTCAGCGACCATCACCGCAGCCGCCGGGCCGATCCCGGAGGGGTACGTCATGCCCGCGCCGCCCGCGTTCGACTCCGTCGAGGACGAGCGGCGCCACCGCAAGGAGCAACTGGCCGCAGGTTTCCGGCTGTTCGGCCGGTTCGGCTTCTCCGAGGGGGTCGCGGGCCATATCACCGTCCGGGACCCGGAGAACCCCGAGCACTTCTGGGTCAACCCGTTCGGGATGAGTTTCAGCCAGATCAAGGCATCGGACCTGATCCTGGTCGATCACGACGGGAACGTGCTGCACGGCAGCCGTCCGGTGAACCGTGCCGCGTTCGTCATCCACGCGCAGGTGCACAAGGCCCGCCCGGACGCGCTCGCCGCGGCCCACTCGCACTCCCTGTACGGCAAGGCCTTCGCCAGCCTCGGCGTGCCGCTCGATCCGATCACCCAGGACGCCTGTGCCTTCTTCGAGGACCACGGCCTGTACACCGACTATCAGGGTGTGGTGAACGAGGTCGAGGAGGGCGAGCGCATCGCGGCGGCGATCGGTCCGCACAAGGCCGCGATCCTGCAGAACCACGGCCTGATCACCGTCGGGCACACGGTCGCCGAGACCGTCTGGTGGTTCATCACCATGGAACGCTCCTGCCAGGCCCAGCTGGTGGCGATGGCCGCGGGAGTCCCCCGGCACATCGACCGGGAGACCGCCCTGCAGGTACGCGGCCAGATCGGCGGTCACTACGCGGGCTGGTTCCAGGCCCAGCCCCTGTACGACCAGATCGTCGCCTCCGACCCCGATCTCTTCGACTGAACCCAGGTCACCACTGCCTGGTCACCACCACCGAGTCACCACTGCCTGGTCACGGGTGCCCGGTCACGGGTGCTTCTTCGCGAAGGCGCGGGCGTAGGCGTCGCCGGCGATGAGCGCGTCCGCGACCATGTCGGCCGTCACCGGGAACGGCATGTTGTGGGTCGTCTCGCCGTCGGCGGTCGAAGCACGGCCGATGGCCAGGAGCTCCTCACGGTCCGCGTCGGCGAGACCGATCTCGGCGAGAGTGGTGGGCAGTCCGACCTCACGGCTGAAACGGAGGTAGGTCTCGAGCTCATCGGTGGAGGAGCCCTCCATCACCAGCTGGGCGAGGGTGCCGATGTTGACCTTCTCGCCATGCATCATGCCGTGCACACGGTGCGAGACGGTCAGGCCGTTGTGGATTCCGTGTGCCGCGGCGAGGCCACAGCTCTCGAAGCCGAGGCCCGACAGGAGCGTGTTCGCCTCGGTGATCTTCTCCAACGCCGGGGTGACGACGTGCTGTTCGGCGGCGAGCCTGGCCTGCGGGCCGTACTCCATCAGCGTCTCCCAGCACAGCCGGGCCAGACTCAGGGACGCCCCGGTGGCCAGACCCCCGGCCATCGCGGTGCGGTTCGCGGCGACGCAGACCCGGGCCTCGTACCAGGTGGCCAGCGCGTCCCCCATGCCGGAGACGATGAACCGGCTCGGGGCGCCCGCGACGAGAGCGGTGTCGACCAGGACCAGGTTGGGATTGCGGGTGAAGAAGGAGTAGCGCTCGAAGGCGCCTTCCTCGGTGTAGATGACCGCGAGGGCGCTGGTCGGCGCGTCCGTCGAGGCTACGGTCGGGGCGCTGACGACCGCGATGTCACCGCAGGCGTGCCCGACGGCCTTGGCGGTGTCGATGGCCGTGCCGCCGCCGATACCCACGACGACGTCGGCGCCCGCGGCCTTGGCGGCCGCGGTGATCCGGTCGATCTCGGACTGTGTGCACAGGCCGCCGAAGGTCTCCTTGGTGAGCTTGACGCCGGCCGCGGACAGGGAGGCCGTCACCGCCTCGTCGACGAAGCCCCACACGCCGCTGTCCGCCAGGACGACGGCGTTCTCACCGAGGCAGGAAAGGTGCTCGCCCAGCTGTTGCATGGCGCCCGCACCCTGGACGTACTTGGGTGGGCTGATCATCATGCGGGTGGCGACGGTGTTCACGGTGAGACCTCCTGTACGCGGCCGTGGCACGGCCCATTCCTGCTTCTCTGAAGAAATAAGGAAGACCAGAGACTGACGTCCGGAGGATTTCCGGAAGCCGATGGCCCGAGTGTGCCACAACAATTACGGAAATCCGAAATGGAAGAAATAAAGGGCGCGACCCGATGAGGGTTCGCCTCGTCCCGTCAAGCGCCCGAACTGGCCAAGATGCGCGTACAGCAGGGCCTTTCTGCTGGTCCACCAGGGACCTAAGGCCCCTGCGGAGGCCCCTCGCGCTGAGCAAGGATCGAGCCACGAGTAGCGAACCAGGAATTCGGTAGTATCGAAATCCGGAATCGCCATCCATGGAATTCGTGGAATTCATTCCGCCATTCCAGGCGGCGTTTTTCGACCAGTAACCGCGCCGTCTGTGCCGTTTCGGAAGTACAGAGCCGTACACCGCCGTACGAGGAAGAGGCCCGTCTTGAAGAAGCTCATCAACGCCCCGGAGACCGTGGTCGCCGACGCGCTGCGAGGCATGGCCGCGAGCCACCCCGAGCTGGCCGTCGACGCCGAGGGGGGCCTCGTCACCCGGGCCGGCGGCACGGTCTCAGGCAAGGTCGGCATCCTCTCCGGCGGCGGCAGCGGACACGAGCCGTTGCACGCCGGGTTCGTCGGCCGCGGAATGCTCGACGCGGCCGTCGCCGGTCCCGTCTTCACCTCCCCGGTCCCGGACCGTATCGGCCAAGCCACCGCCGCCGTCGACTCCGGCGCCGGTGTGCTGCACATCGTCAAGAACTACACCGGCGACATCCTCAACTTCGCCATGGCCGCCGAGGACGCCGACGACGACGGCATCAAGGTCGAGACGGTCGTGGTCGACGACGACGTGGCCGTCGCGCGCGGCGAGGGTGCGGGCCGGCGCGGCACCGGGGCCACCCTCTTCGTGGAGAAGCTCGCGGGCGCCCTCGCCGAGACCGGCGCCCCCCTGGCCGAAGTCGCCGCCATGGCCCGCAAGGTCAATGAGCACAGCCGCAGCTTCGGCGTCGCCCTGTCCTCCTGCACCACCCCCGCCAACGGCACCCCCAACTTCCAGCTCGGCGACAACGAGATCGAGCTGGGCGTCGGCATCCACGGCGAGCCCGGCCGCCGCCGCGCAGAGCTGACCACCGCGGCCGAGACCACCGAGACCATGCTCGACGCCATCCTCGAAGACCTTCCCGAGGCCGGCGGCGCCCCGGTGCTCCTGCTCGTCAACGGCCTGGGCGCGACCCCGCCGATCGAGCTCTACGTCGTACGCGCCGAGGTGGAGCGGATCCTCACCGAACGCGGCATCGCGATCGCCCGCTCCCTGGTCGGCAACTACGTCACCAGCCTCGACATGGCCGGCTGCACCCTCACGCTGTGCCGGGCCGACGAGCAGATGCTCGAGCTGTGGGACGCACCGGTGCTGACGCCGTCGCTGCGCTGGGGCGCCTGACCACGCTCCGCCCGCCCCGGCCCTGGGGCACCTGACCCCGGCCCGCGGACACCGCACTCCATCTCTCCCCTCCCCTCTCCTCCCCTCGCCCCACCTCCCTCCGTCAGGAAGAACAGTCCCGTGACTGCGACCCCCACCGCCGAACTCGCCCTCGACGTCGCCTACTTCCGCCGCTGGCTCGCCGCCGCCGCCCAGCTCTTCGAGCGTGACGGCGCCCGACTGACCGCCCTGGACGCGGCGATCGGCGACGGCGACCACGGCGCCAACATGGTGCGCGGCTTCGGCGCCGTCCGCGCCGCGGCCGAGGACGGCCCACCGGCCACCCCCGGCGAGCTCCTGGGCCTCGCCGGCACCACCCTCACCAACTCCGTCGGCGGCGCCTCGGGCCCCCTCTTCGGCATGGCGCTGCGCCGTACCGGCAAGCGCTTCGGCGCCGAAACCGCCGTATCCGCCGAGCAGTTGGCGGCCTCCCTGCGCGCCGGCGCCGAGGCCGTGGGCAAGCTCGGCGGCGCCGCCCCCGGGGACGCGACCCTCCTCGACGCGCTGCTGCCCGCCCTGGACACCCTCGACCGCGAACTGGCCGCCGGTACCCCGGTGACCGCCGCTCTCGACGCCGCCCAGGCCGCGGCCAGGGAAGGCGCCGAGTCCACCGAGCCCATGCAGGCCAACAAGGGCCGCGCCAGCTACCTCGGCGAGCGCAGCATCGGCCACCAGGACGCGGGCGCCCACTCGGTGGCGCTGCTCTTCGCCGCGTTCACCATGGCCGCGGATTCCTCGTGGACGCCGGAGCCGACGGCCGCGGCCGAGCAGGCCGAATCTGCCGAGCGGACCGAGCCGGTCACGCCGGTCACGCCCGTCGAGGAGGCGCAGCCCGCCCAGGCCGCGGCGCCCCAGGCCGGCGGCCGCGTCGGTGTCGTCCTGGTCTCGCACAGCCGTGCCGTGGCCGAGTCCACCGCCGAGCTGGCCAAGGCCATGGTCGGTTCCGGCGACATCGCCCCGGTCTTCGCGGCGGGCGGCACCGACGACGGCCGGATCGGCACCAGCGCCGAGCGCATCCACGCCGCGGCTCTCAAGGCCGACGAGGGCAAGGGAGTTGCGATCCTGTGCGACATGGGCAGCGCGGTCCTGACCGTCCAGGCCCTCCTCGGTGAGGGCGAGGGCGAGGGCGAGGCGCGCGCGATGCCTGCGAACACCCGGATCGTGGATGCCCCGTTCGTCGAGGGCGCGGTCGGCGTCGTGGTGACGGCATCGGTCGGCGCGGACCTCGACATAGTCCTGGCCGCGGGCGAGGACGCCCGGAACTACCGCAAGCGCTGAACGAACGCAGAGCCGCCGAGCGCCCGCCCGCCGTACCCACCGACGGCGGGCGGGTGCGTCCCGGGGTGGCCGACGACCGTGCGTCGCTCACCTCGTTCCTCGACTACCAGCGGGCGACCCTGGCCATGAAGTGCGCGGGCCTGAGCGGCGAGCAGCTGAAACAGCGGGCGATCCCGACGTCAGGGCTCACGCTCCTGGGCCTCGTACGGCATGCGGCCGCCGTCGAGCGGAGCTGGTCCGCCGGGCCCTGAACGCCGAGGAGGTCGGGATGCCCTGACCAGGCGAAGTCGACGGCAAGTTCGCGCTATGTCCTGACCCACATGATCGAGGAGTACGCGCGTCACAACGGCCACGCCGACCTGCTGCGCGAAGCGGTGGACGGAACCGTCGGCGAGTAGCCCGCACCCGGCGGGGGCGGACCGGCCTGCGCCGGGAAAGCGGGCCGGCCTGCGCGGGAAAATCCGTGTGCGCCGGATGATCGGCCCGGGCACAGTACGCGCATGGGAGCAGACGCCGACACAGACGCCGACACAGTCCGGACACCCCGGGAGCGCGCCCTCGGGCATGTCGCCGGGCTGTCCTCCGGGCCGCCCGTCGATCCGGCCCTGCGGGTCACCCTGAACTTCCATCCGGACCGCCGGGCGCACGGCAGGCCGATCCTCGAGGCCCTGGCAGAGTGCGGCGTGTATCAGTCGCAGTTCGTCACCGGAACGAGCAACGGCGGTCTGACCGCACACCCGGGCGGCGCCCGGTGGCGGTGGGAAAGCCGGATCTTCCAGGGCGCCTACGACCACGCGCCGGCCCACGAGCGGCCCGTCTACGGCGCCCTGAACTTCCGCCGCAAACCGGTCGGCGCGGCCCCGCGCTTCGGCTCCGCCCACTTCCGGCTCACCGCCCGGACGCTGGAGCGGACGACGTTCTGCTACCCGGACAGCTTCCTGGAACCCTCGGACTTCGGTACCGCGGAGCGCATGCGGCTCGTCGAACTCGCCCTGGCCGACCGCAAGGACGCTCTCGACGACTACATCGAGGCACATGTGCACGGACCGGTCCGCCTGGACCACGATGTCGAGGCTCTGGTCCTGGACCCCTGCTACCGCGGCTCAGCCGTCGAGGCCGCCGCCCGTCGTCTTCCGTGCCCGCTGGAATGGCATCACGGATTCCGCCTCACGGTCGAGGAACTCCGCCTGCATCCCGCCTACCGCGGCCCGGAGTACGTCGACCTGGGCGTGGCGATCGCCGTCGGCGGCAGGCTCGATCCGCGGATCGTCGGTGCCGCCGCCGGTACCGGCAGCCATGATCCGCAGGCGGTCAAGAAGGTGTGGCACTGCCTCGCCCGTTTCGGAACTCCCTGACCGCCTGGGCGAGTTCGGACGGGCCGTGCTGGGCGGCCAAGTCGTCCGCGTGGCGCAACTCGCCCCTCTCCTGTGCCCTCTCCAGTGCTCTCTTGCGGTTACTTGGAAACGAGAGGAGGGTGGCGGCCGACCTGGAACAACGCGCTCTTCGGTGACGGGGGAACCTGATGGTGTCCAAGCAGCAGCTCAAGGCCTGCCCGAGGACGCCGACCTGAGGCGTGCGGACTCGCTGGCGCGGGAGATCTTCTCGGAGGTCGCCAACAAATGGGCGCTTCTGATCATCGAGGCGCTCGGTGAACGCACCCTGCGCTTCAGCGAGTTGCGGAACGAGGTCGAGGGCGTCAGCCACAAGATGCTCACCCAGAACCTGCGCATGCTGGAGCGCAACGGCCTGGTCGACCGGAAGGTCCACCCCACCGTGCCGCCGCGGGTCGGGTACACCCTGACCGAACCGGGCCGCGCCCTGCGCACCACGGTCGACGCCCTGTGCGGCTGGACCCACCGGTACCTCGGCCACATCGAGGGCGCACGCCATCGCTTCGACGTCTGACGGGGTCGCCTCAGGCGGCGAGCAGCCAGGCTGTGGTTGCGGTCCGGTTAATGACGAGTTAAGGTCACCTTCGATCGATCCCGATCACAGGGTTGTTACTCCCCCGGAGACGTCGCCGTCTTCGTGAGGCGAGGCAAGGCCTGGGAAGCGCCGTTGGCGTTGCCCGGGCCTTTTTTGTTGCCCGAAACCGGCCGGGAGAGATCGCGAACCCACGTAGGACGGCAAGACCCAGAGGATGCGAGGAAGCATCATGAGCACACCCGCGTCGGGCACCGACGTGCTGGCGGAGAAGATCCTCCGCGGCGTCGGCGGACCCGAGAACATCGAGAGCCTCACGCACTGCGCGACGCGGCTGCGCTTCCAGCTCCACGACGGGGCGAAGGTCGACACGGAGGCGCTCGACGGCCTCAAGGGCGTCATGGCCACCGTGCCGCAGTCCGGCGACCGCCTCCAGATCGTGATCGGCGGCGCCGTCGCCCGCGTCTACTCCGAGATCATGAACCTGCCGTCGATGAGCGCCGGCGGCACTCCCCGGCCGCAGTCCGACGCGGACGTCAAGGCGGCGATCCGGGCCAAGGGCCGCGGCCGCTACGCCTTCGTCGACAACTTCTTCGAGTACCTCTCGGACTCGTTCCGCCCGCTCATGGGTGTGCTCCTCGGCTCCTCGCTGATCATCGCGATCGCCTCCGTCCTCGACGCCCTCGGCTACGTCGACTTCCGGGCCGAGGACAAGTCCGCCACCTGGGTCTTCGTCGACGCGATGTGGCGCTCGGTGCTGTACTTCCTGCCGATCTTCGTCGCGTACAACGCGGCCAAGAAGCTGAGGATCGACCCCTGGGTGGGCGCCGCCGTGATGGCCGCGGTGATGACCCCGAACTTCACGGGGATGCTCAACAAGGACTCCGGGATCCCCGGCATCACCTGCTCCACCAACGCGACGCTCGGCACCCAGGAGTGTGTGGCGCACGTCTTCGGACTGCCGATGCAGCTGAACGACTACGGCGGCCAGGTGTTCGTACCGCTGCTGATGGTCGCCCTGCTCGCCCTGGTCTACAAGGGCCTGCAGCGCGTCTTCCCGGAGAGCGTGCACATGGTCTTCGTGCCGTTCTTCAGCATGCTCATCATGATCCCGGTGACCGCCTTCCTCATCGGCCCGATGGGCATCTGGGCCGGCAACGGCCTCGGTGAGGGTCTGTCCTGGATGAACAACAACGCCCCGATCGTCTTCGCGATCATGATCCCGCTGATCTACCCGTTCCTGGTCCCGCTGGGCCTGCACTGGCCGCTGAACGCGCTCATGCTGCAGAACATCAGCGTCCTCGGCTACGACTTCATCCAGGGCCCCATGGGCGCGTGGAACTTCGCCTGCTTCGGTGCCACCGCCGGTGTGCTGCTCCTGTCGGTCCGCCACCGTGAGAAGGAGATGCGCCAGACCGCGACCGGCGCGCTCGCCGCGGGTCTGTTCGGTGGCATCTCCGAGCCCTCGCTGTACGGCATCCACCTGCGCTTCAAGCGGATCTACCCGCGCATGCTCGTCGGCTGCCTCGTGGGCGGCATCCTCGTGGGCGTCCTGGGCGGCGTGGACACCAAGGCCTTCGCCTTCACCTCCCTGCTGACCATCCCGGTCTTCGACCCGAAGCTCACCTACGTCATCGCGATCGCGGCGGCCTTCTTCACCGCGATGGCGCTCGTGTACTTCTCCGACTTCCGCACCAAGGAGGAGCGCGCCGAGATCAACGCCCAGCGGGACGCGGCCGAGGCCGCCGACGCGCCGGCCGACGAGCGTGAGCTCGTCACCGTGGGCGCCACCGCCGAAGCCGCCGCCGGTTCCGCCTCGGAGTCCGTCCCCGCGGCCGGCGCCGCCGCCCCAGGCGCCGCGGCCTCCGGTACCGCGGCCTCCGGTACCGCCGCCTCCGGTACCGCCGCCTCCGGCACGGGCGTCGAGCTCGCGGCTCCGGTCGCGGGCCGGGTGCTCTCCCTCGACGAGGCCGGGGACCCGGTCTTCGCCTCCCGGGCGCTCGGCGAGGGCGTGGGCATCGAGCCGGCCGACGGTCATGTCGTCTCGCCGGTCGACGGTGAGCTGGTCACGGTCGTCGACACCGGCCACGCCTTCGGCATCCGTACCGCGGAGGGCATCGAGGTGCTCGTCCACGTCGGCATCGACACGGTGCAGATGAACGGCGAGGGCTTCGACGTACGCGTCAAGTCCGGCGACAAGGTCTCCGCCGGCGACCTCCTCGCGGAGGTCGACCTCGACGCCGTGCGCGCCGCGGAGCACTCGACGGTCACCCTCATGACCGTCACCAACACCGCGGAGCTCGCCTCGGTCGAGCCGCACGTCGGCCAGGAAGTCGCCGCCGGCGCCCCGGTGGTGACCGTGCGGCGGTGACGATCCGCCCTTGATGCGGCGCGCGCGTCCCCCTTTCGGGGCGCGCGCGTCCGCGTCGGTCGGGGGGCGGATGCACACGTACGGCGGATGATGCGGGATCATTCGGACAGAAGCGGACCACTGACGGGAAAAGGGCCGGCGATGGAAACCCTGCGAGTCCTCAACAACAACGTGGTCCTCGCGCGCGACGAGACGGGCCAGGAAGTCATCCTCACCGGGCGCGGCATCGGGTTCGTCTCCCGCCAGGGCAAGCCCATCGACCCCGCGCTGATCGTGCGTGTCTTCGTCCCGGCCGACGGCCGCGACCCCGACCATCTGGCCGAGGTCTTCGCGCTCATCGGCGAGGAGGTCCTGCGGGCCGTCGTCATCGCGCTCGAAGAGGTCGGCATCGAGGGGCGTGAGTCCACGCGCCCCACCCTCGCCATCGCCGTCGCCGACCATGTCGCCGGCGCCCTCGACCGGGCCAAGCGGGGCGTCGTCATCGAGTACCCGCTGCAGGCCGAGGCCCAGACGCTGTACGGAGCCGAGTACGCCCAGGCCCAGCGTCTGCTCGCGGCCATCAACGAGCGCGTGGACCCCCGCCTCGACCCCTCCGAGGCGACCGCGCTCACCCTGCACCTGGTCAACGCCGGCTTCGCCTCGGGCGACCTGTCCTTCACGTACACGATGACCGGGGTCATCCAGCAGCTGCTCGCCGTCGTGGGCGAGCAGTACGGCCTGGACATCACCCAGGAGTCCCTGAGCGCGGCGCGGTTCATCACCCACGTCCGCTATCTCTTCGTACGGATCCAGCAGCACCAGCAGCTGAAGGGCCACGAGTCCACGATCGGCAAGGGCATCCGCCAGCACTACCCGGAGGCGACCGCCACCGCGCAGAAGCTGGCGACCATCGTCGAGCTGCGGCTCGGGCAGCAGCTGAGCGAGGACGAGGTCTCCTACCTGGCGCTCCACGTGGCCCGTATGACCATGGAGGACGACGGCTCCGCCGCGTGAGAGCGGCAGAGACGCCGTACGGGCCGGGTGCCGCTCAGGCGGCCTGCGGCTTTTGCGGGTCCTCCTCCCCCAGGGCCTCGTCGCGTACGCGCCTGCAGCTCTGGCTGATCAGGCGGGAGACATGCATCTGGGAGATGCCGAGTTCGGCACCGATCTCGCTCTGTGTCTTGTCCTGGAAGAACCGCAGGTACAGGATCTCGCGTTCACGCTCCGGCAGACGGCGAATCCCGGTCTTGGCCGCCTCTCGGTCGACCGTCAGGTCGAAGCCCTTGTCCTGTGTTCCCAGGGTGTCGACGAGTGCGTAGCCGTCCTCGTCGGATCCGGCCGAGAGGGCGGCGTCCAGCGACAGCGAGTGGTAGCTGTCCATGGCTTCCAGTCCCTGGCGAACCTCGTTCTCGTTCAGGCCGGTGTGCTCGGTCAGGCGCCCGAGGGTCGGCTCGGGGCTGCCGGGCGCCTGGGAGATCTCGCGGCTGGCGGCCCGAACCTGGTTGCGTACCTCCTGGACGCGACGCGGGACGTGGACGTCCCAGGAGTGGTCACGGAAGTACCTGCGCAGTTCACCGGTGATGGTGGGCACGGCGTAGCTCTCGAAAGCGCCGCGCCCGGGCTCGTAGCGGGTCACCGCCTTGAGCAGCCCTTCGGCGGCGACTTGGCGCAGGTCTTCGAGATTCTCGCCCTTGTTGCGGAACTTGCCGGCCAGGCGGTGGGCCATCGGCAGCCACGCCTCGACGAGTTCCTCGCACAGCAGATCCCGCTCGGGCCCCTCCTCCAGGCCGGCGAGGTGCTCGAAAGCCGCTGCCGTATCGGGGGCGTCGTCGTGAGCGCGGAAGGTGCGGGCGGGCGTGGCGATGCTGCTGTCCATGGGCATGAGATCGCTCCTTGGCCAGACTCTTTCAATCTGTGCGCGGCCCAGTCGGCAGGCTCATCCCGCTGACCTGCGGGGGCCTCCGTCAACAGCCGGCCGCGATGGCAAACGCGCCTCTCTTCCGAAGCACGTCAGGACGCCTGCCCGACCCCAACCGCCGTAAAACACGCGGCGGGGCGGCACCCCGGAGGGTGCCGCCCCGATGACGGTCTGCGGCCTCAGGACTGAGGACGGCTGCCGTGGTTCGCGCCGTTCTTGCGGCGGGCCTTCTTCTTGCGGCGTCGCTTCGAGGACATAGCTACCTCCGTACTGTTGATGCGTGATCGGTCGCCCACCGGGGGGCGAACCCCAGGTGATCACGCATCCCGTACCCAGCACAAACCGCCCAGATCACGGGGTCGGTCACTCGGGTCGCTCCGCGCACCACACCTTCGTGCGGCGAACCCGTGGAGCCCGACCCACCGCAGGGCCACCGCGCGTCCGGGGACCCTGGCTGCCGTGCGCGACACGTCGCTTCGTATGATCATCCAGGAGTTCACGGCCGCCCCGACCCACGGCATCGACGGTGCCGAGCCCTGCCGACCGCACGGGCCGGCGCCGCGACACCAGCCGCAGGGGCTCCTTTCCTGCCGTTCGTCACCGCCGGACACATGTCCGGCTCCCCCTTGAAGAGCCCCCCTTGCCCACCTCACCCTCTCCTGCCTCTCCTGCCTCTCCTGCTCCCTTGAGCAGCGACCTGACCGGCACGCTGCCCGCCCGCGAACGCAGCCGCATGCGCGCCCGGATAGTGCCGTGTCTCGTCGGACGCGCACCCGCCTCGGCCACACCCCTGGCCGCGCTGCGCAGCGCCGGTGGGGCCACCGCGGTGCTGCTGGCCCTGGCGGCGATCGGCGCCAGGGTCCACGAGCCGGTGCTCATACCCCCGCTGGCCGCGTCCGCCGCGATCATCCACAACCTGCCGGGCCTGCCGCTGGCCCAGCCGCGCAGCGTGATCGCCGGTCATCTGCTCTGCTCCGGCGCCGGGTACGGCGCCCTCGCCGCCCTGGGCAGCACCGCCTGGGCAGCGGCCATCGCCGCCGGCGTCGGCCTGGCCCTGACCACCATCGCGCGCGCCCCGCACTCCCCCGCCTGTGCGACGGCCGTCGTGATCGTGCTGCGCACCCCCGGCCCGAAGGTCTTCGTGCCGCTCCTCGCCGGATCGACCGTCCTGCTGGTCCTCGCCGGTTACGCCCTCTCGCGCACCCGCTCGGGGAGCCCTCGCTATCCCGTGTACTGGTGGTGACCGCACCTTCCGCGGCCCGCGGTCACGAGTGGATCCCCGCCCTGCGGACGGTCCGGCGCCGTCACGGCTGTGACGGGTTCCATTCGAGCAACAGCATGGTGGCGTCGTCGCGCAGCCGGTTGTCACCGGCGTCCAGGATCGAGTGGATCAGACGCCGCAGGGTCTCGGCGGCCGGTTCGCCGGTGGAGGACGCGCTGATGACGGCGTCGGCGAAGCGCTGAACGCCGAACTCCTCACCGTCCTCCAGGCGTACCTCGGTGATCCCGTCGGTGTGCAGCAGGACCCGGTCCCCGGTTCGAGCGCGATCTGGTGCACTTGCCGTGGGGTGTCAACGAAGCGCGCGGGAAGGCCCATCGGGACATCCGCCTCCCGGTGCATGGCCCCGGCGACCACGCGCTGCCCGCGCAGGAGCAGGGGCGGCGGATGGCCGCAGTTGATCCAGCCCAACGCCCCTGTGTTCAGGTCCAGTTGGGCCAGGACGGCGGTGCAGAACTGGTCGGGCAGCCAGTCGGAGAGCACGCGGTCCACGGCCCGCGTCAACTCGGGCGGATCGAAGCCGGTCCGCCGGGGCTTGCGGCAGGCGGCGAGCGTCACCGCGGCGGTGAGACCGGAGGACAGATCGTGCCCCATGGCGTCCACCACGGCCACGTGCAGCGTGGACTGGGTCGGCGCATGGTCGAAGGCGTCTCCGCCGATCTCGTACGCGGGCTCCATCACGGCGGTGGAAATGACGCCCCGGGTGCCGATGGTGCGGGGCGGCAGCAGGGCGCGCAGCATCTCGGTCGGCAGGCCCATGTCCTCGCTCCTGGTGCGCTGCACGAAGGAGTCCTTGTACGCGCGCTTCGACGTGATCAGGGGTGCGAGGAGGGCAGCCAGGGCCCGGCCCCCGCCGCAAGGACAGCGGGTCGAGGGCCGGCGTCTGCACGGCCAGCACGCCGACCCGCTCCGCCCCGTCGATCAGTGGCAGCCAGGCCGTCATTCCCTCCGGGCCCTCCTGCACATGCAGGTTCTGCGACCGGTAGGCACGGCCGCTGGGGAAATCGTCGATGGGCAGGAACTCCGGGGGGTCCGCCAGGGCGACAAGGCGTCTCTGCTGCAGATCCACCAGGTACACCCACGCCTGCGTCAGGCCGAGCGCCTGGGCCGCCGAGGTGACGATGGTGGCCAGGTCCTGTGCGGCCACCTGGCCGCTGGCGAGAAACGCGCACAGTCTGGCGTCGGGATCGTCCGTGCCCTCTGCCGCTGTCACGTGGCTGCTCCTGAGGTCGCTCGCCGTGCGCTCTCCCACCGCGGATACGTCCTCCTCGAAGTCTCACCCCCCCCCACCCGGCCGCCTCCACCGGCCCAGAGCGGTGAACGCCCCGGCGCTGACACAGCCCCGGCCGGGCCGGCTGCCGGCGCTCCTTCAGGCTCCTGCTGCGGTTGCAGGTGGCCACAACGGTGAGGGCGTGCACGTGTCGGTGGACGGTGAGGTACAGGCGGCTCCGGGCGCCGGTATGCGGAGGCAACAAGGTCGCGGGCAGCAGCTGTTGACGGTCGCGGCAGCGACTCGTGCCGTGCCTGCATCAGCAGCGCGCTGCCCGGGCCCTGGTACGGCTTCGGCCCGGCCGGTGTGATGGCCGGGCCGGAAGCCTGTCGTCTCAGGTTCCCGCCGACACCGGTGTATGCGCCTTGTCGCCCACCGATGCGTCGGTCGCGGACTTCGGGATGGGGCGGTCGTCGCGCAGTGCGTTCCAGACCCGGTGGGACTGCTTGTCGAGGGGGAGCACGCGGCCCGAGTCCTGGGCGTCGTAGGTGACGGGCATCGTGACCATGTCGGTGTGCTCGGGCGTGATGCCCTTCAGGTCCTCGGCCAGGCCGAGCAGCTTGTCCGCCGAGGCGAGGCCGGAGTCCGCGCTGACGCTCTTGGTCGCGGTGTCCGCCAGGCCGTAGGACTTGGCCGGGCTGCTGAACGGATCGACGGTTTCGGCACGGTGGATCAGGGCCTTGATGAAGGCCTGCTGGAGCTGGATGCGGCCCAGGTCACTGCCGTCACCGACACCGTGCCTGGTGCGCACGAGCTCAAGTGCCTCCTTGCCCATCAGCCGGTGCTTTCCGGCATCGAGGGCGAGACCACTGCTGTGGTCGTTGATGGCCTTGTGGGTGGTGATGTCCACGCCGCCGAGCTCGTCGATGAGCTTCTGGAATCCCTTGAAGTCCACCTCGAGGAAGTGGTCCATGCGGACGCCCGACATCTTCTCGACCGTCTTCACGGTGCACGCCGGCCCGCCCATCGCGTAGGACGAGTTGAACATCGCCTGCTGCGCGGCGGGCGCGGTGCCGCCGTGCGGCTTCGCGCACTCGGGCCGCTGCACCATCGTGTCGCGCGGGATGCTGACGACCGAAGCCTTCTTATGAGTCTTGTCGACGTGCAGGACCATCGCCGTGTCGGCGCGGGCCCCGCTGACACCCTTGCCGTATTCGCCGTGGGTGCCCGCCCGGGAGTCGGACCCGAGCATGAGGATGTTCATCGCACCGTTGTCCTGCTCGCTCGGCCGGTCGTGGCCGAGGACGGCGTTCATGTCGGTGCCCTGGATATTGCCGCTGAGATGCTGCCAGGCGTAGGCGACGCCGCCGCCACCGACCAGTGCCGCACCCAGGGCGCCCCATGCCGCGAACCGCAGCGCCCTCTTGCGCGCCCTGCGCCCGGAGCGACGCACCCGAGGGGGCCCGTAGCCGGGCACCGCGGGGGTGCCGTCCGCATGCACGTGGTGCTCGTTCTCGCTGTTGTGCGGCATGCGCTGCCCCTCTTCGTTCACCGGTGAATCAGTAGGCGGAGTCGACGTTGATCAGTAGGCGGAGTCGACGTTGTCGATCGAGCCGTACCGGTCGGCGGCGTAGTTGGCGGCCGCGGTGATGTTGGCGACCGGGTCGGTCAGGTCCTTCTCGGTGCCCGCGACGTGGTACGCGTCGAACGTGGGCTGGATGACCTGGAGCAGACCCTTGGACGGCGTGCCGTTCTGGGCGTTGATGTCCCAGTCGTTCTGGGCGTTCGGGTCGCCTGCGGACTCGCGCATGATGTTGCGGTGCAGGCCCTCGTAGCTGCCGGGGATGCCCTTGGCCTTCATGATGTCGAGGGACTCGCGGATCCAGCCGTCGAGATTCTCGGGGTAGTCCTTCTTGTCCTGTGCGGCCTTGGCCGCCGGGGCGCTCGCCGCCGTCGGCTCGGCGGCCTGGGCGGGCGAGGGGATCAGGGTGAGGGCCGCGGCCGCGGTGCCCGCGGTGGCTATGCCGGCGACCGAGAGCTTGCGAAGTCGCGCGATGCGGCCGGAGCGGCCGGAGCGGGTCTGCGTCTGCGTCTGCGTGCTGGCCATGGGGATCTGGCTCTCCAATGCGTCCGTCTGGGGTGCCGGGCGATCCGCCCGATGTGCTCCGGGCTGTCCCGGAACGCCAGCAAGGCTTAGCCCCGACGGGAAGCGGGACGCAAAGGTGTGACGTACTACCCCGTTACGCAGCAGACCTCCGCCCCCCGCTGCCGCCGATGCCCCATGCGCCTTCGCGGGCCCCGGGCCGCTCTACTACCGCCGTTAGCATGTGCGCCAGGTCATATGGGCGGGCTCACAGCCGGACCCCGGTTCCGGGCCTCCGCATGAGGCGTAGGACACGTACCTCGCGAGGGCCGCACCCAGAGCCTTCCGGCTCTCGGTGCGGCCCTCGCTCGCACTGCCTCACGTGGCCGTGCCCCGTCGCGCCCCTGTCCCTGATGCCTTTCGCCCTCAGGGACGACGTGCGGCCCACACCATGCGCTCGGTGCGTACCGTCAGGTCGTCGCGGCGCAGGATGCTGTGCGGGCTGTCGGTGTCGAGCAGCCGATCGAGGGCGGCGAGGTCCTCGGGGCTGAGGAGGTCGGCGGCGCCGCCACGCATCCGCCGCAGGCCGCCGAGTGCGTAACGGCCGACGGCCTCGGTGTGGGGCGGGCCGATGTTGACGGTGATGGTGCGTTCGCCTTCGACGGTGAAGCCGGCAGCGGTCAGCTTGGGGCCCCAGTCGGCACCGCGGTGCGGCATGTGTTCGGCATGGTGCCGGTCGAGCGCGGCGTGACAGCGTTCCTCGAGGCCGGGGCGCTCCGCCGGGGCGTCCTCGGGCAAGAAGCGCGGGAATCCGGCCAGTTCGACGACGGCGAACAGGCCGCCGGGCGCAAGGGTGTCGCGGACGTGGCGCAGCGTGCGGTCGGGGTCGGCCATGTGGTGCATCGAGGCCGAGGCCCACACCAGTTCCGGCGTGCCGAGGTCGGGCCAGGCCGTGTCGAGGTCGGCCTCGACGGTGTGCACGCGGTCGGCCAGGCCTGCTGCCGCGGCCTTCTCGCGGAGGCGGTGCAGATGGCCGGCCGAGGTGTCGACCGCGGTCACCTTGGCCTCGGGGAAGCGCTTGAGCAGAGCGAGCGTGCCGGCTCCGGTTCCGGAGCCCAGATCCACGATGTGGCGCGGGGCGGATGCGACGGGCAGCCATGCGGTGATGGAGGCGATGTGCTCGGCGAGGACCTCCGCGTCCAGGTCGAGGATCTCCGCCTGGACGTCGTCGCCGTCGTGGTCCGCCCCATGGCCGTGGGCCGCGTGCCCGTGCGCCGCGTGCCCGTCGCGGCCGACGCCGTGCCCGTGAGGCGCGTGCTCGTCGTCGTGCCCGTGCGCCGCGTGCCCGTCGCGGCCGACGCCGTGCCCGTGGGGCGCGTGCTCGTCGTCGTGGCCGTGGGCAGCGTGCCCGTCGCGGCCGTGGGCGGCGGTGCTGTGTGCTGCGCGGCCGTGCACCGAATTGTCGTGCGGCGCGGAGTCGTGGGCTGCGGAGTCGTCCACTGAGGAGTTGTGCGCTGTGCGGTGACGCGCCGCGGAGTCGTCTGCCGCGTGCGGGGATGTGTCGGTCATGACGGCCACGCTATGGGCAGCTTGCGCGTGGGACACGATCGCTTTCCGGAAGAGCAAGACGACAGCCACTTGTCCTGCCGACCGCGCAAGCTCAGCCCTGCGCGCGGCTGCTCGCCTCCGCCCCGCCCTCGCCGCGCTGGTGGCCGCGGCGGGCGTCGCGGTCGAAGATGCCCATGATTTCGCAGGGCCCGCCTTCGGCGCCGATGGCGTGCGGCAGCATCGTGGGGAACTCGGCCGCCTGGTTGGTCTCCACGCGGAAGCGGCGGTTGCCGAGGAGCAGGACCGCCGTGCCGGAGAGGACGACGAGCCATTCACGGCCGGGGTGGGCGCGCATCCGCGAGGGGCTGTCGGGCGGCGGATCCGTCACGCGCTGGCGTACGACGGTGATGCCGGGGTCCGCACGGACGGGCCACCGCATCTGTCCGTGGGCCGCGTCGATCGTCGGGCTGCTGATGACATCGTCGGTGCCGGTCTCGACCAGCTGGTCGAGTGTGGTGTCCAGGGCGCGGGCCAGGGTGACCAGCTGGTCCAGGGCGAGGCGGCGCCGGCCGTTCTCGATGCGGCTGAGGGTGGACGGGCTGAGCCGGGCGCGGGTGGCCAGCTCGTCAAGCGACCAGCCCTGCGCCACCCGTAGGGCGCGGATCCGTTTGCGTACGAGGCTGTCGAGCTCACCATCTTCTTGCGTCATAGGCAAGAGTTTATGCCAGTCCCGCAAGGCGCGCCTAATGTCGAAGGCGAAGGGCCCGCACCGGGCCACTCCACCACCAGGAAGGTGCGCCCCATGTCCGCGAAGACTGCCGCAAACGCCGACACCCAGCCCGCGTCCGGTGAGACGGTCGACGCCGTTGTGATCGGAGGCGGCGCCGCCGGCCTGAACGGCGCGCTCATGCTCGCCCGCTCCCGCCGCGAGGTCGTCGTGATCGACAGCGGCACCCCGCGCAACGCTCCCGCCGAGGCCATGCACGGCCTGATCGGCCTCGACGGCACGCCACCGGCCGAGCTGCTGGCCACCGGCCGCGAAGAAGTGCGCCGCTACGGAGGGAAGGTGGTGGCCGGCGAGGTCATCGCCGCCGCCCCGGCCGACCCCACTCCCGAGGGCGATCCGCGCTTCACCGTCACTCTGGCCGACGGCGGCACCCTGCACGCGCGCCGCCTCCTCGTCGCCACCGGGCTGCGGGACGTGCTGCCCGACGTTCCCGGGCTCGCCCGGCACTGGGGGCACGGCGTGGTGCACTGCCCGTACTGCCACGGCTGGGAGGTGCGCGACGAACCCATCGGCGTCCTGGCCGTGGGCCCGGCTTCCGTCCACCACGCCCTGCTGTTCCGCCAGTTGACCGACGACCTGGTCTACTTCACCCGCGGCACCGACCTGGACGAGGACACCCGGGCCCGGTTCACCGCCCGTGGCATCCGGATCGTCGACAGACCGGTGGCCGCGGTCGAATCCACCGGGGACGGCGCTATCGCGGGCGTGCGCCTGGAGGACGGGCAGTTCGTGGCCCGCCGCGTCCTCGCCGTCGCGACCACCATGCAGGCCCGCACCGACGGCCTCAGCGGTCTGAACCTGCCCCTGCAGGACCTGCCGGGCGGCATGGGCCGTCACTTCGCCACCGGCCTGGCCGGCAGCACTGCGGTGCCGGGCGTGTGGGTGGCCGGCAACGCCGCGGACCTGAGCGCCCAGGTCGGCGCCTCCGCAGCGGCCGGCGCGCTGGCCGGGGCACGCATGAACGCCGACCTGGCCACCGCCGACACCGACGCGGCACTCGCCGCCGCAACTACCGGCGCCACCACAGCCACCGCCGCCGTCTGAACGCTCAGCGCACGACCTTCCTCAGCTGCACATAGTCGAGGTTGAAGTTCTGGAAGGCCGCCTCCTCCATGCGGATCCGCAGCCGGTGCCGTCCCGCGCCCAACTCCCGTACGACACCGCTCTCCTGGAGGAAGAAGGCGCTGTGCCCGGTGGTGTTGCGCACCCGTACGGGCCCGCTCGCCCGGTCGCCGTCGAAGGCGACGCGATACGTGCCGGCCGGGGAGTACGGCGATGACACCCGCGCCGCGAGCGCGTAGCGGCCGGGCGCGGCGACCGTGAAGTGGTAGTCGATCCACTCGCCGCCGCGGATCCAGCACACGGCGACGGCACCGTCGAGGTCGCACACGTCGACATCCTCGGTGGCGCGCGCGGCCGACTGCCGGTTGCCCGGGGTGGTGTCGTGGTAGGCCACGCCCTCACCGCCGCGGGCGAAGCCCTCTGCCTGGATACGGAGGGCGCCGGGCGGACGCGGATCGCCGTGCCCCGTACGCAGCCAGGACTCGAAGGCCGCGACGTTGTCGGTCTGGATGATGTCGGCGCCGAAGGTTCCGGTCAGGGCTTTCCAGCCGCGGGCCGGGTCGGTCAGGGACGCCTCGTCGGTGTGGCGGCCGGCCAGGCCGTGCCACATCGCGTTGATCCATAGCCGGCCGGTGGCGCGCATCCGGCCGATGACCGGGCGGCGCGCCAGTGCGTCCCGCTCGCTGACGAAGCCCACCTCGTAGCCGAGGGGCGGGGCGTCCCCGAACTCGTCGACGACCTCGCCGTCGAGGTCTGCGACCTGGTGCAGGTAGAGGGCGTCGGGGTGGGCCTCGCGGAAGGCCTGCACCTCGTCCACCGGCGCCTCGCTCTTGAACAGCGCGTTGCGCACGGTGCCGGTGGCCTTGAGGACGTCGTACATCTCCTCGCGGATCGGCCAGCCCTTGTCGAGGTTGACCAGGCCGCGGTCCCCGGCCACCTTCATCGCCTCGGCGAGCGTGGGGACGCGCTCGCCGGTCAGCGGCGCCTGCGCACCGCCGAGCCCCGCCTTCAGGCGCAGCGACCTGAGCTGCGCCAGGGTCAGGTCGGCGACCCTGCCGGTGCCGTTGGTCGTGCGGTCCACCGTGGGGTCGTGCATGAGCACCGGGTGGCCGTCCCTGGACAGGCGTACGTCGAGTTCGGCGATCTCGGCGCCGTCGGCGAAGGCGGCGCGCGTGGCCGGGAGGCTGTTCTCGGGTGCCTTGCGCCACTGGCCGCGGTGGGCGGCGGTGAGGATCTTCGCGCCGGGGCCGTGGTCGAGGAAGTCGCGGAGGGCACGCTCCGCCGCCGTCTCACGCCCGCCCCGCCCGTCCCGGTCGACTGAACTGCCGTTCATTGCTTGGGTGTTGGCGGCCGAGAGGCCGGTGCCGACAAGGGCCAGGGCCACGATCGCCGTGAGCCGGGGCGTACGCCTGGGTGTCATGCGCGCAAATTTTCGGTCGCCCGCGAGGCAAGGTCAACGACCGGACGATCGCCGCATGTCCGGCTGCCCATGAGCCGGAGCCGGGAGACCTTGGATCAGTGCTGGTACGACGTCCAGTCCTTGGGCGGGTAGGTGGGCGCCGAGGCGGCCAGGCACACCTCGATGTGCATGCCGACGTCGCCGTCGAAGAAGTCGGCGATGCTCTTGACCAACTCCAGGGCACGCACGGTGCGTTCACCGAGGGGGCGGGCCATACGGTCGATGCCGGAGGGCAGGCCCAGGGGGCGGAAGCGGGCGGTGCGCAGGGCAGGTTCGATGTGGTCGTCCAGGCCGGCGACGAGGTAGCCGATCGCCGTCGCCAGATGTGTGCGCTTGTCGCGGGCCGCGTCGTGGAGTTCCCGGATGCCGATCAGGGTCTGGGGCGGGCTGCCCGCGCGTATCTGCTCGGCGTGGCGGGCGCTGCCGTACACCGCGCCGAGGTGCTCCTGCTCCTCGTCGAGCAGCTTCTCGACCTGGGTGATCACCTGCAGAACGGACACGAGCTCGGCCACGAGGCGGCTCATCCGCCCTCCCCCACTTGCCGGGTGGTCCATCGAGCGTAGTCAGCCGACGACCGCCCTGTCAGTCACTTCGCTTCGCACCCGGCACCGCCGCCCCGGCCCGCGCGGCGGCCTCAGTGCTCGATCAGGCCGCCCACCGGGACAGGAGCGACGTGGCCGGTCGCCGGAGCGGTCCGCGCCAGAGCCAGGCCGATGTCGAGCAGCGAGGACCGGCTGAGGCCGGGAACGTCGGGGAGCGGAGTCCAGGCAGGCTCGGCGGTGTGGCCGTTCGGCTCGGGCCGCAGCCGCCCGCCGGTGATCCGGACCTCGTAGAAGATGCCGACGTTCTGCAGTGCGGGCCGTCCCGGCAAGCGCCGCTCCGCCGCGGGAACCACCCTGGAGTCCACGCCCAGAAGGCGCTCGACGACAGCCTCAAGGCCGGTCTCCTCGGCGACCTCCCGGATCACCGCGTCGAACGGATCCTCCGCGTGCTCGACCCTGCCACCCGGAAGCGTCCAGGTCTTGCCGCCGTCCGGCCGCACGGCCCGAGCGAGCAGCGCCCGCCCCTCCTCGATGCACACGGCGTACGCCGCCAGTCGTAGATCCATCCCTGGAGGTTAGCCAGTGGTACGGCTCCCCCGGCCGGGCAGCTGGTCCCACCACCAGTCGATGGAGGGGATCCCGAGCGGGGCTGAACGGCTCACCTGCGGGGTGCGTTCGAAGACGTCGGGCAGGGCGGCCGGGTCGTCCGGGGTGGTGTAGCGCAGCGAGCTGATGCCCCAGTCCTGGGCACCGCGGATGAAGTCGGCCAGGCTGCCGAGGAAGGTGCGCAGTCGAGGACTTCCCTGCCGGCGCAGCGTGGCCGTCGGCTCCTCGAAGAGAACCAGCACGTGGTCGCGTTGGCGGATGGCCTCGGTGAGGGCTTCGGCAGTGGTCAGACCGTACTCGCGTTCCAGGACACGGACCGCGTCGAGGTAATAGAGGCCGCTTCTGCACTCCTTGTGATGGGAGAAGATGTCGTTGTCCCAGGTGATGACGGAGTACGCCATCTCTGTGGCCGCCCGGACCGCGGTGCTGTCCCGCTCAAGGGAATCAAGTTCGTAGCCGTGGCCCATTTCCAGCAGCGGCGGGATGACCGAGGTGGCGCCGTCGTAGAGCCGCATCAGGGTGTGGGCGTCCAGGCAGGCAACCCCATTCCTCTTGCGGTACGAGGCCTCCCAGATGACGGAGAAGAAGTACTCGCGCAAGGCGTCGACCCACCGCGCCGTCCGCCCCGGAGTCGCGTGCACGTCGATACGGCGGCGCAGATCCCGCAGCCCTGCGGCGAGCGGGTCCGTGCCGAGTGTGGGTACCTCGGGATTCTGGACGATACGCAGCAGCCCGGCCGAGAGCACCGCGAGATCCTCAGGGTTGCGGCCCAGGTCTCCTTCCTCGCAGTGGCCGTCGTCCACGCCGAACAGCCACAGGACGAAGTCGCCCGGGATCTGCACCACTTGCGGCTCTCCGCCGGGAAGGATGCGCGCGGCGAAGGTGCCGATGTCGTGGGTGACCAGATGTCGGCGCAGAGCGGGCGAGCCGATCCTGAACTGTTCGGCCCACTCACCGGTGCGCTGCTCGATCAGCGCATGGTCGGGGCGGTGAAGCGTGAACGCGTTGAACGCTTGCGCACCAGGCACGGAACGGCCGAGGGGGCGCAACACCCCCTGGGCCTGGTCCAGTTCACCTGCATTCAGTTCAGGTCAGCTCAGGTCAGATCCTTGAGCCTGTTGTCGAAGACGTAGTCGCCGATCTTCGTGCCGAGGGTCAGCCCGTCGGTCGCGTCCCACGGGAAGTGCACGCCCAGCCACACCCGGCTGTTGGCGTTCTCCGTCGCCGCCTCGCTGAAGCTCGTGAAGTGGCGTGTCTTGACCGGCGACTGCTTGTCGTCGGTGGTCATGTCGAAGGCGATCCGGTCGGTGGTGAAGTAGCGCTCCATCACCTGCGCCCATGCCGCGCCGAAGGTGGCGTGCCCGGAGGCCCAGGCCGGGAAGCAGGGGCTCACGTTCACCCCGTCCACGTTCTTCAGGAGCGGCTTCCAGTTCCGGTCGATACCGGACTCACGGATCGCCGACACCGGGCGCCAAAGGTCGATGTTCGTCTGGTACTTGACGTCCCGCACCGCGATGCCGGAGTCCGCCAGGGCCAGCGACACCAGGGCGAACAGCCGCGCGTTCTCGTAGGTGTCGAGACCGCGGGCCTCCGAGACGTGCCGGGTCGCCTGGAGCAGCTGCCCCGGCGGCTTGTACGTGCCGTTCAGGTCGTTGGCCCAGAACCAGGCGGCCGCTTCCTGCTCCGTGGTGCGGGTGATCTCGGGGGTGGCGGCGGTCGGCCGGTCGGCGCCCAGCTTGCGGACCGCCTCGACCTGCCGCTTGTACTCCTCGCTCTCCAGCAGCTTCTCGTACGTTCCGTACGTGCCCGGAGTGGGCGGCCTGAACTGGCTGCCGGAGGCCAGCGCGAACGGTTTCACCAGCCCCCAGTTGGGCTCCACCGCGTCGCTGTCCTCGTCGCAGTCCGGGTCCGCCATATCGGGATAGCTGGTGTGGCGCCAGGCTCCCGGCACCCCGTCGGAGGAGTACGCCTCGCTATTGGTGGAGCCGTCGTTCTCCCGGGCTTTCATGATCTGGTCGACCATCGGGCCGACGATGGTGTAGTCGAGGAGATCACCGTCGGTCGGCTCGGTGCCGAACCGCTCCCGGAACTTCGCGTCCAGGAACTGCGTCTGCCTGGGGCCGTACAGCTTGAGCAGCACGTTGTACGCCGTGCGCCCCAGGACCCGCTCTTCCTCGTCCGGGCCCTCGGACCAGCCCGCGTACTTCTTGACGGAGAGATACGCCTCGGACGTCACCCCGCCCTTCCAGGTGAGGCGGTACGAACTCTCCGCGTCGTACATCGCCGCGTTCAGCATGGCCGCCGACCTGGCCATCCGCACCGGCGAACCCCCCTCGCGGCGGATGAGCTGCAGCAGCACGTCGTTCCAGTAGATGACCGGGTCGTCGATCGGATGCGGCGGCAGCGCGGCGGCCGCGGTCGACGGAGCCGCCAAGAGCGCTCCCCCCGCGGTGGCCAGCACCGCTGCGATCGAGACCAGGCGTCTTCGGACACCGAACTTCGGTCTGGACATTCCCACCCCTTTGGTCGTAGGCACCCGACAGGACGTACCTGCCGGTGACACAGCGGGGCAGCCCCCCCCGCTACCGCACCGAACACTGCCCCACCGCCACGGTCCGGTCTTGGAAGAACCCGCGACCCTGCGGCCCGGAGGCGCCCGGCCGGAGAATGGCCGGAACACCGCCACGTGGCTCCTCGTCCGCGCCACACGTCGGGTACGGCAGCTCGTGTGGATCAACCCGGCGCTCTCTCCGGTAGCGTCGGGGTATGAGTCATCCCCATCCCGAGCTGAAACCCGCACGGCCACTGCCCGAGGGAGGGTTGAGGGTGGTCGCCCTGGGCGGTCTGGGCGAGATCGGCCGCAATATGACCGTCTTCGAGTACGGCGGAAAGCTTCTGGTCGTCGACTGCGGCGTGCTCTTCCCCGAGGAGCATCAGCCGGGCGTGGACGTGATCCTGCCGGACTTCACCTGGATCAGGGACCGTCTGGACGATGTCGTCGCACTGGTGCTGACGCATGGTCACGAGGACCACATCGGGGCGGTGCCGTATCTGCTGCGGGAGCGGCAGGACATCCCTGTGGTCGGCTCGAAGCTGACGCTCGCGTTCCTCGAGGCCAAACTCAAAGAGCACCGCATCACGCCGCGCACGGTCCGCGTACGCGAGGGCGACCGGCGTGAATTCGGGCCTTTCGGCTGTGAGTTCGTGGCCGTCAACCACTCCATCCCGGACAGTCTCGCGGTGGCGATCCGCACCGGGGCCGGCATGGTCCTGCACACCGGTGACTTCAAGATGGACCAGTTCCCCCTGGACGACCGGATCACCGACCTGCGCGCTTTCGCCCGGCTCGGCGAGGAGGGCGTCGATCTCTTCCTGACCGACTCCACCAACGCGGAGGTCCCGGGTTTCACCACCTCCGAGCGCGAGCTGACCCCGGCCATCGACCAGGTCATGCGGACCGCACCGCGCCGCGTGATCGTCTCCAGCTTCGCCAGCCATGTGCACCGCATCCAGCAAATCCTGGACGCCGCCCACCAGCACGGCCGCAAGGTCGCCTTCGTGGGCCGTTCGATGGTGCGGAACATGGGCATCGCCCGCGAACTGGGCTATCTGCAGGTCCCGCCCGGCCTGGTGGTCGCCGCGAAGGAACTCGAGAAGCTGCCCGCGAACCAGATCGCCCTGGTGTGCACCGGATCCCAGGGCGAGCCGATGGCCGCGCTGTCCCGGATGGCCAACCGCGACCACATGATCCGTATCGGCGAGGGCGACACCGTGCTGCTGGCCAGTTCGCTCATTCCCGGCAACGAGAACGCCATCTACCGGGTGATCAACGGTCTGACCCGCTGGGGCGCCACCGTCGTGCACAAGGGCAACGCCAAGGTGCATGTCTCCGGGCACGCCAGCGCCGGTGAACTCGTCTACTGCTACAACATCGTCAAGCCGCGCAACGTCATGCCCGTGCACGGCGAGTGGAAGCACATGCGGGCCAACGCCGATCTGGCCATCCGTACCGGGGTCGACCCCAAGCGTGTGGTGATCGCCGAGGACGGTGTCGTCGTCGACCTCGTCGACGGCCGGGCGTCCATCACCGGCAAGGTTCCGGCCGGCAACGTCTACGTGGAGGGCATGGAGGTCGGCGGTGCCACCGAGGCATCCCTCAAGGACCGCCGCACCCTCGCCGAGGAGGGCGTCGTCACCGTCGTGGCCCTCGTCGACGCCGACACCGGCGCCCTGACCGAGCCCCCCGACTTCCTGGCCCGCGGCTTCGTCCACGACGAGTCGACCTTCGAACCGGTGATCCCGCTGATCGAGAAGACCCTTGCGCACGCGGCACAGGAAGGGGTCGGGGACCCCCACCAGCTGGAACAGCTCATCGCCCGTGCCGTGGCGAACTGGGCCTTCCGCACCCACCGCCGCAGGCCCCTCGTCATCCCCGTCATCATCGACGCCTGACCTCACGGCAAGAGGTGGAGCGGCAGCGGACAGCGCGCCGGAAAGACGAACGAAGGCCGATGAGGGTGAACCGATGAGCATGCGCTTCGAGGAAATCGACTGGCGCCCCACGCCGATGGGGGACATCAGTCTGCGCCGTCGCCGGGATCCGGTGACCGGCCAGGACGTGCACGAGGTGAAACTCGGGGACGAGTTCCTGATGTCCAGCCTCTTCACGGCGGGCGAGGTCGCACTCGCCCGGCTCGGCCTGGAGGGCCTCTCGGGCACCGACCTGGATGTCGCGGTGGGCGGACTCGGCCTGGGCTACACCGCCCGCGCGGCCCTGGACGATACGCGCGTGCGCTCCCTCGTGGTCATCGACGCCCTCGCCGAAGTCATCGACTGGCACCGGCGCGGCCTTGTGCCCCTGGGCGCTGGCCTGGCCGACGACCCCCGCTGCCGTCTGGTCCAGGGCGACTTCTTCGCCCTGGCCGACGCCGGCCAGGGCCTCGATCCCGACCGTCCCGACCGCCGCTTCCACGCGGTGCTCCTGGACGTCGACCACTCGCCCCAGCACGTCCTTCATCCCCGGCACGCGGCGCTCTACCAGCCGGCCGGCCTGCGGGCCCTCGCCGCCCAGCTCCACCCCGGCGGTGTCTTCGCGCTGTGGTCGAACGACCCGCCGGACGACGAGTTCTCCGCTCGCCTCGCGCACGCCTTCAGCACGTCGGAAGCCCACGTCGTCGCCTTCGACAACCCGCTGCAGGGCGGCACGTCGACCAACACGGTCTACGTGGCGCACACCTGAGCAGGCCTCAACGGCAGCCCCCAGGGCAGCGCGGGCGGCCTGCGGCGCGCGGGTGGGCCGGGCAGGGTACGGCATCCGGGTGCCGCACTCCCCCGGCCCGGCACGCCGCGGTCCGGTGCAACTTCCGGGCTTTTTATGGTGCCTGAATGCCCATCAGATCAGCGGCCCGCTCCGTTCTGGCCTCCGTCATCGCATGCGCGGCCGGTGCGCTGCTGCTCGGCCCGGCACCGGCCGCGGCTGCCCGGCACACCGGGCCGAAGCCCCCGCGCCCCGTGTCCGCCGACTCCTCACTGCTGCACCGCAAGGGAGTACAGGTCCGCCCCGCTGCGGGAGCGCCCGCGCTGCCCACCGAGGTGTCGGCCCTGTCCTGGCTGGTGGCCGACGCCCGCAGCGGTGCGGTGCTCGCCGCCAAGAACGCACACCGCAAGCTGCCCCCGGCCAGCACCCTCAAGACACTGTTCGCACTCACCGCGCTGCCCGGCCTTCCGGGCACCGTGCGCCACAAAGTGACCGAGGCCGAGCTCGCCGGAGTGGGCGAGGGCAGCAGCCTGGTCGGCGTCATTCCGGGCCGCACCTACCGGGCGGCGGATCTCTGGCGTGGCGTGTTCCTCAGTTCGGGCAACGACGCGGTGCGCGTCCTCGCCGGGATGAACGGCGGGTGGCGGCACACCGCCGCACGGATGCAGGCCAAGGCCCGCGCCCTGGGAGCGCGTGACACCCGGGTGGTCTCCCCCGACGGCTACGACGCGCCCGGCCAGGTCTCCTCCGCGTACGACCTGGCGGTCTTCGGCCGTACGGGTGTCGCCCACCCGGAGTTCTCCCGGTACGCCAAGACGGCCACCGCCAAGTTCCCGGCGGACGGCTGGTCGTACGACATCCAGAACACCAACCGGCTCCTGACGGGCGCCGACGGCGTCGCACCGTACCCGGGACTCATCGGTGTCAAGAACGGCTACACCAGCAGGGCGGGTCACACATTGATCGCCGCCGCGCGGCAGGGCGGCCGCACCCTGGTGGTGTCGGTGATGAACCCGCAGTGGGGCGACGGCTTCGCCGTGTATGAGGAGGCGAGGGCCCTGCTGGACTGGGGGTTCGACGCCGCACGGCACGTCAAGCCGGTCGGCTCGCTGAATCCGCCCGCACCACGCCCTGCCCCTGCCCCTGCCTCTCATGTGACGGCGGCCCGCGGTGAATCCGGGGGCGCGGTCTGGCCGCTGGTGGGAGCGGGCGCGGGGGTGGCCGTCCTGGGAGTGGCCGCCGCGCTGGTACGCCGTCGCAACCGGCGTGGCACGAACGCCGGTTGACCGGCCGCTGCACTGGGGGCTGCCGCGAACCCCGGCCTCCGGCGGGCCGTCAGCGGGTGGTCCGGACCGGCTGGTCCGCCTTGAGCCGCTCGAACACGTCGCGCGCCTTCCGCCAGTCCACCTCCACCGCGGATCCGGCCGGGGTCGCGAGGCCGCGGCCCGTCACCGGCATGTTCAGGCGGGTCACCGAACCGCCGCCGCGCATCGCGTCGAACAGTGTGTACAGGTCCTGCGGCGCCGTGCCGTTGTCGACGGTGAGCGCGCCGAGACCGGCGGAGGCCGCCGAGAAGGCCGTGCCGGGGCTGCCGACGACCTCGGGCGAGGCCGCCTTCCTGGCGAGGGCGGCGAGGAACTTCTGCTGGTTCTTCGTCCGGCCGAGGTCGCCCTCCTTCTCCTGGTGGCGCTGGCGTACGAAGGCCAGGGCCCGGCGTCCGTCGAGGGTGTGGCAGCCCTTCGCCAGGTTCAGTCCCGACTTGGGGTCGTGCACCGCGTGGTCCAGGCACATCGGCACCCCGCCGACCGCGTCGACGATCCCCACGAAGCCGCTGAAGCCGATCTCCGCGTAGTGGTCGATGCGCAGCCCCGTGCCGGCCTCGACGGCACGGACCAGGAGGGGTGCGCCGCCCAGCGAGAAGGCCGCGTTGAGCTTGTTCTTCTTCGCCGGGTAGTGGACACCGGTGTCGGGGCGGACATAGGCGGGCACGGTCACCCAGGCGTCGCGTGGCAGGCTCACCATCGTGGTCCCGTGCGCGCCGGTGTGCAGCAGCATCATCGAGTCGGTGCGCCGGCCTGCGTCGGCCGAACCACCGGTGTGCAGCCGCTTCCTGTCCTGTGCCGACATGCCCTCCCGGCTGTCGGAACCGACGATGAGGTACGTGGTGCCCTTGCCCGGTGCCGGGCGGTCGTGGAGGTCGCCGAGTTCGATGCCCTTGTTGAGGGTGGAGTCGGCCCAGACGTAGCCGCTCACTCCGGTCGCGGCCAGCGCCAGGACCAGGAAGAGGGCGAGCAGGGCGAGCTTGCGGCGGCGGCTGCGCGGCGGTTTGGGTGCGCGCTCGCTGCTGCCGTAGCCGCCGGCGGTGCCGTCTCCGATGGCGTCGCCGACACCGCCGGGCGGGGCCGCGGCGGGCTCTCGTACCAGCAGCGGCGCGTACGGACCGGGATCGGCGGTGGCGTCGGCGGGGTGGGGCCAGGCGTACTCGGGCGCCGCAGCGAAGTGCGGATCGTATGGACCGGCGAAAGGCCCGCCGCCCGGCGGCCCGGCGCCCGGCCCGTCGACGATCCGGCCGGAGATCACGCGCGGCGGCTCCGCCCCCTGTCCGGGCTGCCCGGACTGCCCGGACTGTCTGGACTGTCTGGATTGCCCGTGCCGATCCGGCCGGTCGCGCTGATCCGGCAGGCCGTACTGATCCGGTTGTCCTGGCAGGTCGGTAGCCTCGTCGCCCCGGGCTCCCGCTCGCGTCCACTCGGTCATCTCGACTCCAGACTCCGCTGCCGCGGCCGGGCGCTGATCTGCTGCGCCGCCGTGCCGGCACGGTTCATCCGCTGCCACTTCAGACGGGTTCCGCACAGCGCGGCCACCACCGACTGGATCACCACCAGATACATCAGCTGCCGGTAGACGAACAGCTGGAACGGCATCACCCACAGCGCCCTCAGACGCTCGCCGTCGAGCTTGAGCGCGTACGCCGCGCAGATCATCTGCAGGCCCAGGAAGGCGCCCCACACGGCGAGTGCCTCCGTGCGGTCCTGGAAGAGCGCGCCGTACAGCGCGTAGACGTCGATGACCGGCGCCAGCAGGGGCAGCGCCACCTGGAACACCAGGAGATAGCTGATCCCGCGGCGCGCGAACCGGCCGGCCGGGCCGAACTCCCGCGCGGCCTGCCGGTGTTTGCGGGCGGCCTGCAGGGTGCCGAAGCACCAGCGGTAGCGCTGGCGCCACAACTGCCGCAGCGAGGTGGGCACTTCCGTCCACGCCACCGCGGTCTCCTCGTAGACCACCCGCCAGCCGGCCCGCCACAGGGCCATGGTCAGGTCGGTGTCCTCGGCGAGGGTGTCCGTGCTGACGCCGCCGACGCCGAGGGCGGCGTCGCGCCGGAACGCACCGATCGCACCCGGCACCGTGATCATGCACTCCAGGACCTCGAACATACGGCGGTCGAGGTTGAAGCCGAAGCAGTACTCCAGATGCTGCCAACGGCCGAGCAGACCGCGCCGGTTGCCGACCTTGGTGTTGCCGCTGACCGCGCCGACGGCGGGGTGGGCGAGCGGCTGGATGAGACGCCGGATCGCGTCCGCTTCCAGGACGGTGTCGGCGTCGACCATCACCACGATGTGGTGACGGGCGTGCGCCAGACCGGTGTTGAGGGCCTCCGCCTTGCCCGCGTTGGCCTGCCGTACGACCGTGACCCGCGGGTCACGGACGGCTTCGGCGACATCGGCCGTACGGTCCGTCGAGCCGTCGTCGATCACCACGATCTGCAGCTGCCGGTGGGTGGACGCGAGCAGCGAGCGCAGCGTCGACTCGATGCCCTTCTCCTCGTTGTACGCGGGGACGAGCACCGTGACCGGATCACGGACCTGCCGCAGCCACGGCGAGCCCGGCCGGAACCGCTCCAGGCGCCGTACGTGCACCCGGGCGAAGAAGACCAGCAGGAGCAGGCGCAGTACGCCGAGCCCGCCGGCGATGACGAGCAGCCAGTTCATGACGGAGAGGAACCAGTCGCCCGCCCGGACGGACTGGACGAGCGCCTGGCCGCGCAGCTGCTCCGGTGTCGACACGGGACCCTCGGCCGGCGGCAGGCCGGTGGCCCCGGTCACCGTGGTGAAGCTCTCGACGTCCCGGTTCTTCAGGAGTGCTCGGACCTGGCCGAGACCGCGCGCGTCCTGTTCGTACTGACGCAGCACGCCGCTGTCCGTGGGCTTGTTCCACGGGGACGCCGCGACGACCGTGTATCCGGCGGCCGAGGCCCGCTGCACCGCCGGCCACTGGTCGCCGCACAGGGTGTCCACCGAGGTCGTCTGGGGCATCCGGAGCAGATGGGTGTCCAGGCTCGCGGATCCGGCCAGCGCCGCCTGGGTCAGCGAGAGTTCGAGGCCCGCGCGCTGCTTCGAGGCGCGGTCCATCGCCGCACCGGTATAGGTCCCGGAGCCGATCTCGTGGCCCGCGTCGCGGATCTGCCGTACGAGCCCGGGGTGCTTGGCCGCGTCCGCGCCGCGCAGGAAAAAGGTGGCGTGGGCGTCGGCCCGGCGCAGCGCGTCCAGGATTCTCGGCGTCCAGGTCGGGTCGGGGCCTCCGTTGAAGGTCAGCGCGACCGTGCCGGCGGGCACCGACGACGACACCGCGGAGTCGCCGCGCACCTGCCGCAGCACCGGGGCCTCGGTGTCCACGCCGTCGGGTACGGGTTCACTGCACGTCAGCCGTGTTTTCGCGGAGTCGATTTCGTGGGTGGTCCAGCCGTGGAAGACGAGGACCGCCGCAACCAGCGACAGGGAAAAGGCCAGCAAGAGCCAGTGTGCGCGTGGTGCGCGCTTGTGCTTGTGTCGCGCCGCCATCAGGTGACCGGATCACCTGATCCACCTGTAGTGCGTCGTCTGCCCGCCTTCGGGGACCACGTGCGGAGGCGCCTCTTCCCGTTACTCATGCGCAGGGAGTGTAGCCACAGCATGGTTGCGCTTTGCAAACCACGGTCAAATCAACCCACTTGAGACAACCACGCCATTTGATCCGTCCATCCCAGGAAGTATCAGGACATGCAGGGACCACGCTCGTGAAGATCACACATCGACCTGTGACGGCCAGGTGAGAGCGCGCGTCCGAAGCGGTGCGGAAGGCATCGCACATGCAAATCCACCTGGTGCCGCGCACCTGCCTTCGCGCGCGCATCGCGGAGGAACCGGAATCCATTGGCATGGCGTCATCAACTCCGTGGGAGGCGCGCGCCTGCCCGCACCGACCGAGCAGCCTCATCGCCCAGAAGGGGGCCACGATGGAGTTATGGGCCTGGATGTGGACCGCGTTCGATCCACGGACCGGGGACGGCGGGAAAGTGATGGGGGCGACACGGCCCTGTTTCTCGGGCGCCGAGGCCCGCGACAAACTCGTGGAACGCATTCGTTTCAGGGCCGCGACCGACCCTGGTTACGCACAGCTCGCGGATCTGGTCGAAGCGGCGGAACCCCCGCTGACCGCCACATTGCGCAATGAGGTGTTCTGCGTGGCCAAGGTGGATGAAGACGGTCGCCCGCTTCAGTACGGCGACTTCGCACGCAAACAGGACTTCGCGTTGACACACGCGCTGAAGGACAAGAGGCGCCCCAAGGTCTGGTGACCGAAGCGAGCCACCGCCGGAGTCCGGACCGAACCGCGGCACCGGCACCGGCACCGGCACCGGACGATGACCGAGCATCCCAGTTCCCGGGGCGAGTGGCTCATCGGGGCTGCTCGCCCCCGGTGAACATGGCGATCAGGCACCGGGGGGGTGCTGTCGCCGTACATGAGCTCGTCAAGACGGCCGGCTTCGGCGGCGCTGCGGGGGAACAGGGCTGCCCGTATCCCGTGAGCGCGGCCTCGATGTCCTCAGGGTGTGCGGCGATGCCCTTGCCGAGTTCGGCGCCGTCGTACATCGCCAGGTTGGCGCCTTGCCCTTGCCGAGTTCGGCGCCGTCGTACATCGCCAGGTTGGCGCCTTCGCAGGACGGGATCATGAGGTGGGCGGCGTCACCGAGCAGGGTCACTCCCGGCACGCGGTCCCACCGGTGCCCGGCGGGCAGCGTGTTGAGGGGGCGCAGGACCGGTGCGGTGTCGCCCCCGGTGATGAGTACGGTGAGCTCGGGCGCCCAGCCCTCGAATTCCCGCGCGATCCGCGCGGCGGCCGTGGCGGGATCCGTGAAATCGATACCGGCGAACCAGTCCCGCGGCTTGCGGAGCGCCACGTAGGTGTGGAGGGCCCCGCCGCTCTCCCGGTAGGCCTGCACTACATCCTCGGCGCCGCCGGCCAGAACACCGCGAACACCGAGAGCGCCCGCACTCTGGCCCTGGGATCCGAGGCGAACCGCACCGAGTTCCTCGACGCCGTATCGACGGCATGGCAAGAACTCGACCCCGACGACTATCCGTTCACGCGGGCCGTCGCGGACCAGATGCGCGATCACGACGACCGCGGGCAGTTCCTCACCGGGTTCGATCTCGTCCTCGCCGGCGTCACGGCACTGCATCTGGCCTAGGGGCCCACCGGCCCGCGAAGGCCGCTCTTCCGTATGGGCACAGGGCAGAGTCCCCACGTTCGGCACGGAAGAATATCTGTCATGGCGGCAGTAGACTTTCGCGTGCTCCAGGGTTAGCCTTTCTCTCGTAGCCAAGAAGTCGAAGACGGCACGGCAGAGACGAACTGCCGTGCGAGCAGTACCGGAAGTAGCGGAACGGCAGTGGAGTGGCGGGGCCGGAAACGGTGGGTCCCCTCACTGGCTGCCGGGCCGGGCGGCCCCAGGGGCCGCGAGCAGTACGGCAAGTCAGCAGTAGGTCCGACAGATACAACGAGGTAAGGAGCCCACGCCATCAGGATCGCCCGGGCGAGGAAGAGCACCGCTCGGGTACCGCAGGCCCCAGAACGGAAGGTGGTCCCCGGTCACGCATCCGCGATCCCCGCTCCTCCGCCCTCCCAGGCGGACCGGCGGAATAAGAAGGCCGGCGCAGTAAGCCGGTAGATGGTGTTGAAAGCTCGGGGCCCGGGTGCCGCAAGGCACCCGGGCCCCTCGATGCGTCCCCGAAAGAAGAGGTGCTATGACCCCTAGCAGTCCCCGTTCCGCCGCCAGTCTCGATGACGACGACTACCCCGCCTACACCATGGGCCGCGCCGCCGAAATGCTCGGCACCACGCCCGCGTTCCTGCGCACCCTGGGCGAGAACCATCTGATCACCCCGCTGCGTTCCGAAGGCGGCCACCGCCGCTACTCCCGCTACCAGCTGCGCATCGCCGCCCGGGCCCGTGAACTGGTCGACCAGGGCACCCAGATCGAGGCCGCGTGCCGCATCGTCATCCTCGAAGACCAGCTGGAAGAGGCCAAGCGCATCAACGACGAACTCCGCGCCCGCGGCAACGAACCGTAGGAACTGCGCCCGCGGCGAGGAGCCGTGGACGGCGCGCGGGACGTCCGGCCGCCTCCCTTGAGCAGGGTGAGTACGGCGAACACCGCGCGGCAGCTGCCGCCCAAGATGCGGACTTCCCCCGTCAGGACTGCGGACCTCGATGGTCAGGGCTCCGGACTTCGACAGTCCTGACACGCCGGACACGGGCCTTCCGGGCCCAGCCGCCCGCGTGGTCGCGATCAGGACCCCTCCGCCAGGCCGCCGCTCCTCCGCCGACGAGGAGACCGTCAAGCGGCTTGGGGGAAGTCCGGTGGGGCGCCCGCGGAGCGCTCAGCGCCTCACGGCCGGTGCGATGCGGGAGTGAATACGGAAACGCCCCACCGCCTTCTCCCGGCTGGGCCGGAGGTCGACGGCCACCGGACCGGCGAAGACATATCCCCGCTCAGCCGCGTGCCGGCGCAGTTGCACGGACAGCTGACGTCGCAACTGCCGCTCCTCGGCGGTGAGTTGCTCATGCACGGCGGGTGGCAGCTCGATGACGAACGCATTGGGCACCAGGACCCGCTCGCGGTCGAGGATCAGGGCCGTGTCGTCGCACCGTCGGCGGAGTATGGCCACGACCTCCGCCTGTCTGTGCCGGGGAGGCCACAACCGGGCCCACAAGACGGCGCCCCATCGCTCCATGACACGTTCAACATCCCTGAAGATTCCCATCGTTGACCGCTGCCCCCGCCCACCGGAGCCACACGGGCCCATACGGGTGGTGTCCACCGGTCGCCTTATCCGTCAACTCCCCATCACCGCCGGGGCATTGATCCGGCCCTGCGGATACGGCAGCGGTCGTACCTCGCCGTGGCCGGGTCACGCGTACGCGGCAACGGCCCGATGTCGCGTTCCCGGTACGGCCATGGCGGCCGACGATATCGGTGACCGGCACCGATCCCCCGGCGGAAGAAGCCGCACATGACCGAGACCAGCGATTGGCGGGCCCGGCTCCTGCACACACACGCATCGGGGGCGACGGTCCTGATCCGCCTCTACGTCGGGGCCGTCTTTCTCTCCGAGGGCATCCAGAAATTTCTCTACCCCGACGACCTGGGCACCGGCCGCTTCGACAAGGCGGGCATTCCCGCACCCGGATTCTTCGCGCCGCTGGACGGGGTCTTCGAGATCGGCTGCGGTGTGCTGATCCTGGCCGGACTGCTGACCCGGCTCGCCGCCGTGCCCATGGTGGTCAACATGATCGGCGCTCTGGCCATCACCAAACTGCCGATCCTGTGGGGCGACGCCCCGCTGTTCGAGGGCGAGTCGGGCTGGTGGGACTTCGCCCACGAGTCCCGTACCGACCTGGCCCAGCTGTGCGGAAGCCTCTTCCTGCTCGCCGTCGGCGCCGGCGCCCACTCCCTGGATGCCCGCCTGGCCCGGCACGCCACCACATGAGGCGCGAAATTCCTCACGAGTCATCAATGAATTACTTGCGCCCCACGTCCATGCACGCGTTTCCTTTCGCGTCCTGAGGCGCCTTTGCGGAAATACATTTATGGCCTGCTCGGCCGGTTCCCGATTTCCGGCTCTTCGGCATACTCACTAACCAATGCCCGGCCGCCGGAAGGGGGCGACTGCGCACCCGCGGTCTGCCGGCGAGGGGAGCACCGATGGAGCACGGCAGGGACAAGTTGCCGGCCTGGACCCAGGCCGAGTGGGACACGCTGGACAGGACAGTGCACGAGGAGATGGGACTGACCAAGGTCTACCCCCGGCTCCTCACCATGTACGGGCCGCTGAACGACCCCTGGGCCACCACCGTCGCGGCGGAGATCATCGACCGGGAGTCGATGTCGATCCCCGAGGAGGACAAGACCAATATCGCCGAGGTGCAGGTCAGATTTGCTCTCTCACAGTCCCAAGTGGCCGAGGGAAACGGCCTGTCGACGGCGCTGACGCTGGTCACCCGGGCGGCCAACCTGCTGGCGCTCGGTCTCGACACCCTGGTGTGGGACGGGGCGGAGCGGCTGCCCGCGGGGGTGCAGATCATTCGCGGCAAGACAGCCGGTGCCGGACTCGTCGCCGCGGCCCAGCACACCATCAAGGTGTTCCCGACCGAGCTGGATCCGGCCACCAAGCAACCGCGGTACGGCGAGGCGACCTTCGCCGCCGTCGCGGAGGCCACCGCGCTCCTTGAGGCCGCGGGGCATGCCCGGCCTTTCGGCATGGTCCTCGACCACCGTGTCTTCGCCGACGCGTTCCGGCCCCTGCGCACCAGCCTGGTCACACCGGCCGACCGCATCACCCCGCTGGTCACCCGGGGCTTCTGCCCCACCGCACGTGTGCCGGAGATGACCGGCCTCGTGCTCTCCTCGCGGGCCAGCACCGTGGACTTCGTCGCGGGCCTCGCGGCGGTGACCGGATATCTGCAGGCCAACGCCGACGGCACCCACCTGTTCCGCGTCTTCGAGCGTTTCGCCGTACGGCTGAAGGACCCCTCCGCGCTGGTTCGGCTCGAGTTCCAGACCGAGCCGGAGGATGACCGTTGAGGGCAGAACACGACGGCCTGTGCGTGGAGTACGACGGTCCGGGCCCCGGGCCCGACGGCGCCCTCGTCCTGACGGCCGCCGTCTCCCCGCCGGATGCCGCCAACCAGGTCGAGGTGCGCTACCGGGCGGGCGAGGGCGAGTTGCGCACGGTCAGGGCCCGCTGGCTGCGCAACGGCCCGGGGGGCCTTGCCCAGTACTTCCGTGCGGTCCTGACCGGACTTCGGCCCGGCGACACCGTGCGCTACACGGTCGTCTGCCGGTGCGCGGGCCGGCAGGTCCCGGCGGAAGAGGACGCGGCACGCCTCGACGGGACGCACCGCATACCGGGCGGCGCCGCACCGCCACCGGCCGCGCCCGCCGGGGCCTCCTCCCCCGGCACCGCGGTCCCCGGCACCGCTCCCGCCAGCACGTCCGAGGGGCGCTGCGGGCACACGCTCCCGGTCTCCGCCGCTCTGCGGCAGTTCGACTTCGGGCAGTTCGTGCTCCTCTACCACCAGGTACGGGCCGGGGGGCGGATGCGGTCGGTGCCCGTCGTCCTCACCCTCGAGGACACCATCGAGGTCCCCGCCGGGCGCGATCTCATCGGACACCTCGGCGGCGTACCGCTGGAGATGCTCCTCAACGGCAACTATCCCGGCCATCCGGCCGTCATCGCCAAGGCCAGGACCCGCCAGGTCGTCTTCGACACCTTCGACGCGATCCGCAAGGCGGTCGAGAGCGGTGTCCTGACCGCCGCCGGCGCGCAGTACGCGGCCGCCCTCCAACCCGACCGCGTCGAGCGGCTGTTCACCGGGCAGGAGGTGACGCTCCTTGCCCGGAAACTCACGGAGGACGGCAGCCCCGGCGCCCCTGAGACGGTCACGCTCCGTGCCGAGATCCAGAAGGTCGCGCTGCCGGAGGCCGCGTTGGACCGCGCCATCGCCGAACGGACCTGGCAGGGCGCTGAACTGATGGAGGATCAGGTAGCTGCCCTGGTCCGCGGCGAGCCGACCGTGATCGCCGACGGTGCGCAGCGCCTCGTACAGCTGATGCCGGACCGGGCCGCGGCGGTGCCCGCCACCAACCGGTTCACCGTCACCGACATCGCCGCCTTCCTCGGCCACCAGCTGGTGCCGGGCACGGGCGGCACCGCCGTTCCGGTCGAGCTGTCCCGTGAGGCCGTCACCCTGCTGCGCAGCGGCCGTCCGGTGCAGGCCGTGGCGGGCGGCGAGCGTGTCGAACTGCAGCCCTCGGCGGGGGCGGATTCCGCTGCCGCCGGTGGCAGCGCGGCCAACGGCGGCGCACCGAACGGCTTCATTGAAGGAGGCGTCCGCACCCTGGCGTCGATGCGCCACGACAGTCAGGGCACCAGTGCGGGGAAGACGGGTGGCGCCAAGTCCGGCGGACAGTCCGGCGGCGAGAAGAAGCCCCAGGGCGTGGAGTCCGGCGGCCAGTCCGGCGCCACCACCATCGGCCCCGCCACCGGCACGGCCGACGCCGTCACCACCGGCTCGTCCCCGCCGCCCGGCGGCACCCCGCTGCCCGGTGCACAGCAGGAGACGGCCGCCGACGACGATCCGACGGCGCCGCCCAAGCCGCAGGCGCTGAGCGTCGCGGTCTATCTGCCCTGGCGGCAGAGCTGGTCGCTCGACGGCCTCACCAAGGGCAGCCTCCTGTCCACCATCGCGCTCGCGCCCGGCGAGGAGACCCTGCTCAACGTGTCGAGCTGGGAGCACCGTTCCAAGGCTCTCGAACAGTCCACCGAGACCGAGACGGAGCAGCAGTTCGACTACACCTCCACCACCCGGGACACCGACGACGTCTTCTCCGAGACGGTCAGCAAGAACGACTTCCAGGCCCAGGTCGGCGCCAATCTGGACGCCTCGTACAGCACCGGTGTCGCCTCGATCTCGGTCGGCGTCAACGGCAGCCTGACCAGTGCCAGCAGCCTGCAGGAGACCGTGCGGACCACCAACCAGCATCTGCAGGAGGCCACTTACAAGGCGTCGACACGCGTCCGCAGCCGCCGGGTCACGCGGATCACCGAGACCCGCGAACAGGGCAGCACCAGCCAGGTCACCAGGACGATCCGCAATCCCAACGAGTGCCGCACCCTCACGCTCGACTTCCACGAGGTGCTCGCGCACTACACCATCAGGACGGCCTTCCGCGCCGACCGTGTCCGCATGGTCGTCCTCGTGCCCAACCCCGTGACGGTACGGGCCTTCAGTCCGCTGTTCATCCGCAAGAACGAGACCGCCCTGCGCCAGGCGCTGCTCGACCCGGCGCTCGCCCCCGGCTTCGAGGCGCTGCGGCTGCTGACGAGTTACAAGTTCGCGTACGACGAACTCGTCAAGCAGGCCACCGAGCAGGCCAAGAACGCGGAGTTGGAGCGGGAGCGCAAGCCGCCCCTCCAGGTGCCGCCACCCGAGCCCGCCAGTGCGGAGAAGCAGGCGCTGCTCGACGCACTCGCCTCGGTCGCGCAGGCCGCCGACGCTCTCGCCAAGGGGCGGATGGATCCCGCGCTCAAGAGGATCGGCGCGCACAAAAGCGTCGACCCGGCTGTCCGGCAGAGCGGCCAGCGCTGGCTCTACTGGAAGCTGCTCCAGCGCAAGCTGCCGCCCGGCCTCATCTCCGCCCTGACCGGTATCGCGGGAAAGCCGGCCTCGGTCCTGACCGTCGACGACGCCCGTGCCGTCCAGGACGGCATGCCGCAGACGGGCAGTTCCGCGGCGAGCCTGACGAGTCTGGGCGAGCTGAGCGACCAGGAGAAGGAGGACGCGGGGCTCGCCGCTCTGATCAAGTCGCAGCCGGGCTACGGCCCCTTCGACTGGGGCACCTTCTGGTACCCCCGCGTCAAGGACGGCCGGCTCTACGACGTCGACGACGCCGGCCTTGCCGTGCGCGCCGACCGGCTGCGTGAGGCGTTTCTGCGCTGGGAGGGCAAAGCGGCCGCGGGAGGGGGTCAGCTGGAGGCGCAACAGGCGCTCAAGGACGCCGAGTTGAAACAGGACGAGGCCACCGTCGCCGACAAGCTGGAGATGAAGTACGGCCTGGAGAACGTCTGCGACGGGCGCGAGCGCGCCGAGACGCTGCAGGCCCACCTGGAGGACCATCGCGACTACTACCGCTATGTGCTCTTCCAGGCGCTGCCCCCGTCCGAGCAGCTCGCGCTCCTGATGCAGGCGGCGCCGCAGCTGAGCGTGGGCATGTTCGAGCCGCATGTGGTGGCGATGAACGGCGGTGATCTGGCGGTGCCGCTCACGCCGCTCGGCGAGTCCACGCTCGCCCGGCTCGTCGGGGACATCAGGCGCAGCCTCGGCGAGGCCGGTGAGCAGGCGGCCGACGCGGCGAGCCGGATGCCGCCCGACACCGTCATCCTGCCGACCCCCGGGGTCACGGTGGAGACCTCGCTCGGTGACTGCACCGGCTGCGACGAACACACCGAGCAGATGCGCGCGGCCGAACTGGAGGCCGCCCTGGCGCGGGCCCGCCTGCTGCGTCTGGAGGGCGATCTGCGGCAGGCCAGACTGTGCGCGGATCCCCCGGATCTGACGCCGCTCTATCCGCACTTCCCCGGCCATGCCGACGGCCGTACGGCTGCCCCGGCGGAGGACCTCCATGGCTGACGCGGAACCCACGGGCGGGGCCGCGCCCGAGCGCGGGGAGGTCCCCGTACGGCAGCAGGTCGTCGCGCCCCGCCGGGACCGCCGCACCGCCCCGTCCCGCCTCCCGCCCGCCCGGCCCACAGGCTTCGGGGTGCGGGTCCAGTACGAGAAGGGCCGCTACCGCCGCACCGGGGTCGAGGCGCTCGGGCGGCCGGACGTCCCCGGACAGCCCGGCTTTCTGCTCACCATGGACCAGACCGCCCAACAGACCGTTCTGGAGGCGCACTACCAAGTGGGCGGCTGGCCGGCGCTGCTCGACATCTCCAACACCGCGCTTCGCCCACGGCCCGAAGTCGCCGCGGGCCGGGAACTCACCGCGGCCGATATCGCCATGGACCAGGTGCGCGGTGTCTGGATCGGGCGGATGCGGGACCTCGACCATGCCGTCCAGGGCTGGCTGCGGCGTATCGAGGACGAGGCGCGCGCCATCGTGCGGCGCCGGATCGCGCTGAGCGAGACCCAGATACGGATCGAGGCGGAGCGCCATCTGCTCGGCGTGAGCGACAAGGCGTTCGGCCGCGAGACCCTGCGGCTGCCCCGGCCCGCCCTGTTCAAGCCGGGCGCCGAAGAGGCCGTACGCCAGGAGCTGCGCCTGCTGCGGCCGGCCGAGAGAGCGGTGGAGAAGGCCGCGGCCGAAGCGGAGCTCGCCCATCAGCTGAAGTACGCGACCGACGACACCCTCCTGGCGATGGCGGCCGCCGAGGCGCCCGACAACCCCCAGTGGCGGGCGGCCCGCATCCACTACACCCGCACCGTCATGGCCGCCGGGCGCAGATCACCGGTCCTGTACTGGGTGCGCGGCCTGTCCCCGGACGCGGGCGCCCGTACGCTCGCCGACCGGCTGCGCGAGGAACTGGAAACGGCCTGGAACGCCGGGCGCCGGGTGAACCATCGGATCGAGGCGTCCCCGGCCAGGGCCCGCTCGCCACTGCCGGGCGGGGCGCCGGCCGGGCATCCGGCGGAGCAGCGCATCGGACAGTTCTTCGGCGACCCGGAACAGGCCGGGCCCTGGCGCTACCCGGCGGTCATCGAGCAGGCCAGGGCCGAGGTGCTCGGCTGGGCCGAACCGGCGCTGCAGTGCAGAGCGGTCAAGGAGGCGTACCGCTACAGCCGGCAGCACGAGCTGACCAAGGCGCTGCTCTTCGCCGCCACCATGCTGCTGCTCACCAGCGCCGTCGGCTTCGCGGGCGGCGCCGCCGCCGTCACTCTGGACTTCGTCACCTCGGCGTGCGGGCTCGCCGACGAACTGTCCTCGCACGAGCGGGCCGACGACGACTACCGCGCGGTGCTCGACCGCACCCAGCTGCTCTCCGTCCCGCCGAACGCCTGGGGCGTCGTCGGGCAGTTCCTCGGCCTGGCCGCGTCGGTCGTCCCGGGCGCGGGCGGGCTCCTGCTCGGGGCCGCCGGTCTCGGCACGGGCCTCGTGTCCGGCGAGGCCGACCCGCTGACCGCAGGCTCCGCGGAGGCCGCCGCCGAGAGCCCGGGGCCCTGACGGTGGCGGGCAAGGCGTCGGCCGGTCTGTGGGAGAGCGCGGGCCTGGCGCTGGTCAAAGCGATGTACGGCGGGGGCTCGCACCTTCTGCTCGCGCTCGGCCCGAGCCGGAGCGTGTGGCGGGCCTTCCTGCACGACGCCGACGTCATGCGCGGCCTGAACAGGTTCATGGACGCCAAGACCGGCGCGCTGGTCAGGTCCGACTCGCTCCTGGGCGTGGCGGAGGAGGCCGCGGCGGAACTGCGCACCGCGGTGCACGCCGCGGGCGCTGCGCCCAAGGCGGTGGCCGGCGCCATGGAGGCCATCGAGACCGACCTGCGTGCCGTCAAACGGGCCGTCGGCAAGGAGTCCCTGCCTGCGCCGACCCGCAACCGCGGATGGGAACGGATCTACGCCAAGGGCCGCGCCAACCCCGAACTGGGCAAGGCGCTCAACGCGTTCGAAGAGGCCGTACGGTCAGGAACCGCGGACGATCTGGTGGCCGCGCGCAAGCGGCTGCTGCTGCACGGCGGGCTCAACTCCGACGACCGCAGGCGTATCGCGGCACTGGCGAACCGGTTGCTGCGCGTCTCGGCCAAGGCGGACACCGGGGCGCTCCTGAACGAAGTGCTGCAGCGGATCGCGAAGCTGCCGAAGAAGTCGGCGCTTGCCACGGAGAGTGCGGCGTTCATGGAAGCGTGCGCGACCACGGCAGGCCGCTGGGAGCAGGCCCTCACCCAGATCCACCGGCTCGCGACGGGAGCGAGCAAGGCGGAGTGGGCCGATCTCGACCACGCCGTCAAGGGAATCCTCGGCGAGGTCCTCGCGCAGGCCACGCACGGCTTCCTCAAGATGCGACAGCTCGCGCTGCACGAAGCCGAAATGCTGGCCGTGCGCATGAACGTGGTGTCACGCCTTGCCGGGGAGAAAGTCGGCTGGGCCGTCAAAGAGAGCCACGTCCTGCGTGCGCCGGGCGTCAAGGGCTCGGGCTCCGGGCTCTTCGTCGACCACGGCATCTTCGTGGTGAGCATCGGCAAGGGCGCGGGCGCCGAGGCCGCGCTGCCGATGATGCTCACCCAGGTCAAGGGGGGCGACCGGGCATCGGCCGAGGCCGCCGTGCAGATGTACACCGACCTGCTGCGCGGCGAGGCGGGCCGGATCAACATCGACAACGTCGAGCACCATCTGGTGTTCCGCTCGGAGGCGCTGCCGGGCCAGCTCTTCGTCGGCACGATCCTGCCGCACTCACCGCCGTCCGGGCCGATCCCGGCACAGGTCGTCGTGGACTTCCTGCCGCTGTCGTCCGCGGCGATGGACGAGCTGACCGCCCTGGTCATGGACGTGGTGTGGAAGGCCCTGCACCCCAAGTGAGGCGGGCCGGGCGAGCGCCTCGCCCCTGGCGTCGTCCGGCCGAAGAGGGGTACTGCTTCTGTCGGACGGCTTCACGGCCCATACTGGTCGGGCCCCGATCACCCACAGAACGAATACATGACTAAGAAGCGCACCTCCTCGACCCCCGTACCCGACACCGCGTGGCTGGGGCGCGGGCGCCACCTCGGGCCCGAGCCCGAGCAGGACGTCCGGCGCAACCTGATCGCCCTCAAGGCGGCCGGGGTGCTCGACGGGTTCCTGGACCTCGACCCCGTCGAGGCGGCCCGCTCCACCGTGCTGCACCCCCGGGACGAGTCCGCCGATCCCGGTCCGTCGGCCCGCCGCCTCTTCGAGGCCCGCTGGCGGGTGGCCGACGACGTCACGGTGCGCGCACAGCTGACCACGTACGACCCCGAGTCCCGCCGCAAGGAAGGCGAGGGCGTCACCTGGGTCGTCGCCGCCGAGGCGGAACGGGCCTGGGACGCGCGCTGGCCCTCCCCCGCCACCATGTTCTGGCCCGACAGCGACCGGGTCCCCTGGGACCACGACACGGCGGCGGACGTGCGCCTTCGGACCACGAACCAGCTGCCGAAGGACGACGACGAGCTGCGTCACCGGCTGCGGGACTGCACCCGGAACAGCTGGCACCTCCACATCGTGGTGCACGAGGCGATGACCCCCGACGCGAAGGGGCAGCAGCCGGTCTCGGACTTTCTGCCGCCGAGCCTGCGCCACCGCGTGATCGAGCACCGGGCCACACCGGAACAGGCGCAGATCGCCGACTTCGCGCTGAAGCGGGAGATGAAGCTGCGGCTGCCGCGCGGAGGCGCCGTCGTCCTGCCCACCGCTCCGCCGCAGCAGGGCTACGAGGCGGAACGTTTCACGGTGCGCAGTGTCTTCCTCGACGGCTCGGAGCCGACCGAACTCCTCGACAGGATCCAGGAGTTGGACGTCCTGCCCAGGACGCTGCCGGCCGACGCCGAGCAGGCCCTGACACGGCTGCGCCAGGGCTGGCACCTGCTCACCCCGGACGAAGAGCTGGCCCACGCCCAGGACATGGTCGCCAAGTACGCCGAGGCGCTCGACGCCATGACCAACTCCCGTGACCTGTACCGGGAGGCGGCCGAGGAGGCACAGGCCGCGCTGGCCGAGGCGACCCGCGGCAACGGCACACCCCAGCTGCCCGCGTCGGGGGCGACCAAGGGGACCGGCTCGCCCTTGAACGCCCTCACCAAGGCCTTCGGCCGCTTCCGGGATCCGAACAGCTGACGCACCGGGAGTCCAGCTGAGCGCTCAGCGTTCAGCGCCGCGGGCCCTCGCGGCAGGTGCGCGCCGTCGCCATGACCGCGTCCAGCGCCTCACGGGTGCGGACGAGGTCGGTGATGTGCTCGGAGAGCCGCTCGCGCTCCTGGGCCATCCGTTCCAGTGCGGCGTCGGCGCTCTCCGCGCCGGGCGCGTCCACGCAGGGCAGCAGATCGGCGATCGTACGGCTGGACAGTCCCGCGGCGTACAGCCGCTGGATCAGGACGACCCGCGCGATGTCGTCGTCCGCGAAGTGCCGCTGACCGCTGGGGCTGCGGGTGCTCACCAGCAGCTTCTGCTCCTCGTAGTAGCGCAGGGACCGGACACTGACTCCGGCCCGCGCCGCGAGCGCTCCGATACGCACCCGGCCACCCCTCCCCGGCTCTGTGACTTCAAGGCCTGCGCCACAACGGCCTTGCCCTGCCCCTCACATCAGTGTCAGGTGTCAGCGTAGCCGCCGTGCCGGGGTCTGGAGACGTGGTCCACTTGACCTGCCTGGCGCATCAGCACCCTGCCCGACTCCATGGACATGCCGCCCACCCCCGTCAGGAAGGGGGCGAACGGCATGCCGGCCGGGTCCGGTGGGGCCCGGGTCGGAGGCGGCTGAGCGGCATCAGGGAAGTCCGGGGCTTCCCGCGGAGCCCTTAGTCGCGTGTACGGGACTTCAGCGGGGTCGCGGAAGCCTTCAGGCCGCTCTTGTTGATGACGAACTGCGAGCCGGGCTCGACGAGGATGTCGCCGTCGCGGGAGTCGCTGATCGTGACGTTGGTGAGCGTCGCGCTGCCGCGTGCTCCGCCCATGGCGAGGATGCCGGAGCCGTTGTTGGACTTGGAGATCTTCACGTTCGTGATCTTCACGTCCGGCATGGCACCGCCGCCGGTCTTGAACTGGATGCCGTCGTACGTCGAGTCATGGATGTCGGTGTCGCTGATCGTGACACCTGGGATGTTCTGACCCTGCGCGAACAGCGTGATGGCGCCGAACTCCTGGTCCTCGTTCCAGAACGCCCCACCCGTGCGGTACAGACCGTTGTTGGCGATCACCGTCTGCCCGGAGAACGGCAGCGGGTCGTGGTCGGTGGCGAGCATGATGCCGGGGTAGTTCATGGTGTCGGAGATCAGGTTGTTCTCGATCGAGTTGCCGTAACCGCCGTACACCGCAACGCCGTTGGCGCGCCAGGGCAGCTGGATCGTGTTGTCACGGAACGTGTTGTCGTGGCCGATGTCCGTCGCGGGATCCTTGACGTACTTATTGGCCCACACGGCGAGCGCGTCGTCCCCGGTGTTACGGAACGAGGAGTTCAGTACGCTCGAATTGCGGGTGCCGTTGGAGAAGTTGACGCCGTCCGCATAGGTGTTGCGGATGCGCATGCCGCTGAACTCCAGGCCGTCGCCCGGCCCCCAGAGCTCCGGGATGTTGCTGTAGTCGCGGCCGACCCAGGCGCCGACGTTGGCGTGCTCGATCCAGACGTTCTTGATCTTGGTGTTCTTGCCGAAGCGGCCGTTGAGGCCGACGCCGCCCTCCTGGTTGCCGTCGCCGCCGCGGATG